>NZ_JAFBID010000084.1 GCF_016811235.1 Microvirga arabica | reverse complement strand
AGCTCCTGATTGTAGCTTTCGGCACGTATATCTTATTTGCTAACAAGGTTGAGTGGGGATGGTTCCGTTCTACTTCGTACCTGCAAATTTAGAGGCTACAGGTTGATGAGCTCTCTCGGATGTATCCGCACCAACAGCCGCACTTCTCCATGGCACTGGTTGATACAGGGTATCACTGAGAAGTAAGGAGTGGAGGAAGAGAGCCATCGAAACCAGCAGGATCGAACCGCCAACTGCTCCAATCCTCGATCTGCTTTGCAAGCGCCTGTTGCAACTTGACGGTGGCCGTCAGTGCTTGGGTCTTCTTGCCTATTCGCCAGGTGGAAATAGCAACACAGCCGTGTCCCGTCCCAGCCTGTGAGACGGGCAGCCTCAGCCGATCAGTTAATTCCTGCGAATGGCTCTCACGAGGTCACCGCTTGCCAGGCCAGCATAAAAAGAAAAGCGCCCATCGTCTCGGGCGCGCTTCAGCTCTGATCCGTGGGAGCAATCAACAAGATCGGCCTGGGATAGGACACGGCAGGCACTCTCGTATGAGAGGCACAGTTGGATCATTGTCATGAGGACACCAAGAATGGTCATGTCTCGACCTTCAGAAGCAATGCGCTCTGTTCCAGGAACAATCTTCCGTACCTGAGTAGGAGCTTGCCTGAAGCCACTATTGTATCGTTCTAGAATGCCTGTCACACCACGTAAAAATCAGATGTGTGCAACTTCAGTCCGCGTGCGAGATGTGCAAACTCAACCTGTGCCGCCTGACCGATGCCGTCTGGGTCATAGTAGAGCGACCCGGAACCTTTGTCATAAAGAATCCGGTCCGACTTATCGTGAGCCGCTGCCTCATTCCAAAATGCAGTGCTGCTGAGTCTGCCAGTCTTGCCCACTGCCGTGAACACCGCGTTGTCTAAGCGGATCGTGTCATCCTTAACATTGAAATCGACAATACGATCCAGGTTAGCAACCTCGTCTGGTAACGTGTTAAATACGAACCTATCCCTCCCGGGGCCGCTGACGAAAACATCATTGCCGAGACCGCCTGTAAGCGTATCATCACCACTCGAACCTGAGAGGCGATTGGCACCCTGGTTTCCTATAAGCTTGTCATCGCCTGATCCCCCTCTGGCGTTCTCTATCAGAGAGCGCGTGTCTGCCTTGTACAACAATGCATTTGCAATATTGCCGCGTGCATAGTGGCCGTGGCCGAGATCGGCCAGTTGAGTAGGTGATGTTGTCACCCACTTGCCAGGACGCATATCGACAGTGAGGTTGTCAGCATAGTCTGAGAAGTCATAGGTGTCGTTGCCGCCTCCGTCCCACAGTGTCATGAAAACGCGGTTGTTTTCAGGAATGCCTTGGCCGACGCCATCAACAAAGGCTTGCCCTGTCAGAGAATCCCAACGGTAGGTGGTGTTGCCGCTGTTGGTCGAAAAATCAGCCCCGTACAGGTGCTGCAGGGCGGCAATGTCGTACAACATCAGGGTCTGGGCATAGCCAGACGGTTCATTATAGACATACGCCCCGTCTGCTCCGACATACGACCGATAGGTCATAATGGAGTATTCCATCGAGTCGCGGGCGGTGGTCATCGGCCCAAACACGCTGGGATCATGCCCGTGTTTGAGACCGAGACTATGCCCAATCTCGTGCATGATCGAATAATATGCGTAGTTGCCACGGGCTGGATGATCAAAAGCTCCGCCGGAGTTGTTGTACCAAGAATCGCCAGCGGCTTCTCCAATCTCCGGAAGATACGCCCATGCGCCGGGTGGGGTGTCGGACAGGGCCAAGCGAAGAGTGGCGTGAATGGCGGCGGTTTCGGCTATTTCCGTGAAACTCAGGTTTGTGGCTGAGGCGATCCCGTCGAGGATATCCTGCACAGCAGCGATTTGAGCATCGCTAAAAGCCTCGAAGTTGTTCTGAGCCTCCCCTGCTCCTTCGTAATATGAGGCATTGGTTGGGAAGCTATAAGTGAGACTGGGCGTCCCCCACTTCGTGTACCAGAGAAGGCCGTCTATATCCTGAACAGTCGTCTCATCAACAGCGAGAGTCCCCGTCATGGCCGAACTCCCAAGCTTTAGCCTCGTCTAGCACAGGTACGCTGAGTTCTGGAGGGGTACACAAGCATCGTGTTTGAAAGGCATAGTGCCTGAATGCGCTGCCTTGTCATAAGGGAAAGACGGTGTACTCCCGGAGCACCACGCCAATGGGCTGCGTTGCGACATGACCCTGTACATCCGGACTGTCTACGGCAATGAGCACGATCCTGGTCAGAGCCTTTCGGATGGCTGGGGGCTCATGCAATAGGTCAACCGCGATATCAAGAGGTCAACCGCGATATCAAGGCTCGCTGGCCCGGGAAGATTTCTATTGCCGAGGACCTGCAGGACAATCCTTGGCTGACGCGCGACCCTGATGCGGGTGGAGCAGGCTTCGATGCCCAGTGGGCTGCCAATTTCGTTCATTCCGTCCGCAAGGCTTTAATCACGGAGCGGGATGACGAGCGGGACATCGGCGCACTCCGCGAAGCCATTTTGGGGCGTTATGATGGGAACGCATTCACTCGTGTCATTTATACCGAGTCCCATGATGAGGTGGCGAACGGTCGGGCACGGCTCCCGCATGACATCGCGCCCAGTGACCCCGGCGGCTGGTTTGCACGCAAGCGTTCGACCCTTGGTGCCGTCCTGGTGTTGACGTCTCCCGGCATCCCGATGCTCTTCCAAGGTCAGGAGTTTCTGGAGATGAGTGGTTCCGTGATACGGATCCGCTGGACTGGAGCAAGAAGGAGCAGTTCGCAGGGATCTTCCGGATGTACCAGGACCTGATCCGGCTTCGACGCAATCACGGTGGTGCGACCCGTGGCCTGACCGGTCACCACGTCAACGTGTTCCACGAGAACCATGCCGATAAGGTGATTGCGTTTCACCGTTGGGTTCGCGGCGGGCCTGGTGATGACGTTGTCGTCGTGCTCAATCTCGGGAACCGTGCGTACGACAGCTACACCATCGGCTTCCCAACAGGAGGACGGTGGCAGGTACAGTTCAACAGCGACTGGTCAGGCTATAGCTCCGACTTCGGGAACCATCTGGGTTACGACACTGTAGCCGATCCAGGCGACTATGATCGCTTGCGGTTTCGCGGCAACATCGGGATCGGCCCGTACAGTGCTCTCATCCTGACGCAGGAGGCATGAGGGTTGTGACGAAGGCGGCTGGTTTGGCAAGCTGCGTTGGCACTTACCTCGTAGTTTACCCTGCGGGACAATGCCGGTCCGGTAAGCGTCGCCAGGCTGGATGAGCCGCCCACAGGAGGCAGGTAGACATGATCAGACGCAGCCTTATTCACACAGTTGGATTTGTCGTTCTCACTCTCCTTTTCTGGCCTGCCGCAAGTCTAGCGAGCCATGACGAGGTGCCTCAGCCTCCCCCTAGCTCTACCACCGAGGCGCTCAAAACCTACAAGATCGACTCGCGTCAGATCACCGTCTCAGGGTTGTCATCCGGCGGGTTCTTTGCGCACCAGTTTCACTTGGCCCACTCGGGGCTTGTCAATGGTGCTGGAGTGATTGCTGGTGGACCATATGGATGTGCGGAGCAGTTCGCGTTTCTGCCTGTCCCACTCCCACCGGCAGCCGCTGCCGCGCTTTACGTTTGCACCCATTACCTCGGTGCATTGCCGTTCACGCCGACGGTCGAAGCATCGGTCACGATGCTGCAAAATGCTGAGGCTGAGAGCCTCATCGACAGCTTGGACGACCTGCGGGATGACCGGGTGTGGCTGTTTCGCGGCAACGGTGACCGCATTGTCCCTATCAGCTCGATGGAGGCCCTGCGCGGATTGTACCAGAGGATCGGCATTGCCCGTGACAAGCTTGTCTGGTTTGCGCCTGAACAAGATCAGGTTCAAGCCAGTCACGGCATCCCCATCAGTGACCTGCGAAACGTCGCCCTTCCTCATGTCTCCTGTGGCGAGCACAAGACGCCGTTCGTCATCCGGTGCGAGTACGAGGCGGCTGGGCACATGCTGCGGCATCTCTATCCTGGCAGCGTTCAGGAGGCGGCTGAGAACCCGCATGATGCGGGGTCCCTCCTCGCATTTGACCAGACGGCATTCTTCGACGCAGCCCAGCCCCGGACGAGCCTGAGTTCCGTCGGCTACGTCTATGTTCCCTCTCATTGCCTGACTGAGGTGTGTCGCCTGCATGTCGCGTTCCACGGCTGCAGGCAGAACGTGGAGGCGGTGTACGATGACTTTATTCGAGACGCTGGGTACAACCGCTGGGCCGCCACCAATCACCTCATTGTTCTGTATCCTCAGGCGAAGCCCTGGTTTGCCGATCCGCTCATCCCCGGTAATCCGGCGAACCTTCTCGCCAACCCCAACGGGTGCTGGGACTTCTGGGGCTACAGCGGCCTAGGCTATTATGGCCAAAGCGGCAAGCAGATGCGCGCCGTCAAGGCTATGGTAGATCGCCTGCTTGGGCCTTAGGAGATGGCCCATTCAGCGACGCAGACGGCGTTCTGATCTCAACCAAGCTTCTTGCGAGTGCACCATCAAACCTCGGAATCAACCACTCGGGCGACAGAGCCATAGACCCCTTGTGGGACGGGAGCGCCTCCGCCCGTCCAGGCGATCTTAAGTGTTGCTCCGTTATGTTTGTTGAAGACTGAGCCGACCCAGCGCAGAGTTATTCAGGGTGGAGAAAAGACCATCAGGCTCGGAACGACGTAGGACGCAGACAGACCGGGAGGATCGGTCGCATGTTGTACCTGTTGCATGAAGCGTCCCAGTTGGTGCTCACCCCCGCGCACATGGCCGCTGACCTCATGCGGCTCACCTGCACGAACACGTTCAACCCGATGACCTACACTCCTGGCGGTCGCGCCTTTGCCGCTTCCTGTGAGTTGTTCGCGCGAACAACCTGTCCCTACCCCAAACCGGCCTTCGATCTTCCTTCTACGGAACGAGTGGTGTGGCAGCAGCCCTTCTGTCGGGTAATCGCCTTCGGTCCGCCGTCGAACAAGCCCAAAGTGTTGATTGTCGCTCCGATGTCAGGCCACTACGCCACACTGCTGCGCGGCACGGTGGCGGCGTTCCTCGACAGCCATCAGGTGTTCATCACCGACTGGAGTGACGCCAAGCAGGTGCCTCTGTCGGAGGGCCAGTTCGACCTCTCAACTTACGTGGATTACTGCATCGCCATGTTCGAGGCGCTCGGACCAGAGCTGCACGTGATGGCAGTGTGCCAACCCGCCGTCCCCGTGCTGGCGGCGATTGCCCTGATGGAGGCTGAAGAGCATTCACAGGTGCCTTGTTCAGTCACGCTCCTGGGCGGGCCTGTCGATACCCGGCAGACGCCAACCGCTGTCAACAGCTTCGCTCAGACACGGGATATCCCTTGGTTCAAGCGTCACTGCATCCACCCAGTGCCGGAGCGATACCGGGGCCGGGGACGGTTGGTCTATCCAGGCTTCATGCAACTCGGGGGCTTCGTGGCCATGAACCCGAATCGCCATGTCTCGGCCCATTGGCAAATGTTCAAGCATCTGGCCGAGGGCGATGGCGACGCGGCGGACAAGCACCGCGAGTTCTATAACGAGTACCTGGCTGTCATGGACCTCACGGCTGAGTATTACCTCCAGACGCTGGAGACGGTGTTCATTGACCATCTGCTGCCAAGGGGGCTGATGCGGCACCGGGGCAGGCGCGTGGATCTGCGGGAGATGCGCCGTTGCGCGCTCATGACCATCGAGGGGGAGAAGGACGACATCACCGGACGTGGTCAGACGGTTGCGGCGCTCGACCTCACGCCAAACTTGTCGGCGGAGAAGAAGGAGCACCATCTGCAAGCTGGTGTTGGGCACTATGGCGTCTTCAACGGCACTCGGTTTCGGACGGAGATTACCCCACGCATCAAGACCTTCATGCGAAGGCACGCGGCAGACGGGCCGCCTCATCCGCCAAGATCGTCGAGGTGCGCTTTCTCCAACCCGACGAGGTCTGCCCTAAAGGCGCGGGGGCGGAGCGGCGGTTAGCTGATCCGCTCCACCTCCTCGTCGGTCAGATCAGTGGGGTAGCGCCGCCGTTACAAGGCGTACCAATATCTCCGTGACGTGCTCGGCTATTGTCGAGGGGAGCGCGTGAAATCCAGGCTGAAGCCTCACCGTACTCTCCAGGCTTCACTGCCGTGGAGATAACTCCGCTCTGGCGCTTGAGGTTCACTGGGACGATAATCGGTAATTTAGACAAGGAGGTATCGATGACTGAGACCTCTGGGCAATATGTCGGCTGAGCGGGTTCTGTTATTCCCAAGCAAGCCCCAGCAGGACAGCAATCAGCACCCCAGGGACGCTCAGCCCAACAGCCACCATCAAGAGAACGACCAGGGACGTGAAACCATGGCGGTTCATAGAAATACCCCACAGCAACCCTCTGGAACAACGCGCCAGGAGCCGCGTGGGGCCTCAGCTTGGCTTCCCCTGTTGGCGCAGGAAGCGCGAGGTGGGCACCCAAGTGCGAATGATCTTGGCTACATCCAGCTCAGTAAGCCCAACACTACCCCAATCCGACCCCGTGCGACATTCTCAAACAGGCTCTGAGGCGTGCTTTAGTGACCCTGTTGAGGCTGCCCTTATATGGCTTGCCAACAGCCAGGTCGAATATTTTTGGGGAGGAATAGCTAAATAAACCTAGAATAATAATTTATGTATTCAAATGAGGATCTTTTCTGATGAAAGCTAACTTCTGAGCCTAATACTTTCGTTTAAGTACAAAGTCTCAGAATTAATTATCCTAATATTCGAGCGTTATAGGTGACTAATCTTTCTGCAGGAGAAATTAGATCTATGGAAGATCAAAGTTACGAAAGTTATACTTCACTGTAGGTAGCACCTATGACCTAAATTAGCATGTTGTAAACGAGGTTTGTCTAACGGAAGCTAAGTAAGCCATGAGGATCGTCTAAGCGGCGCTTTCTAAAGCAAATTCCATTTCAATCCTGGATATATTTAGGAGTAATAGTCAATTTACATTGGGAAGCCTAGGTCAAATGTATTTTCTATAATGATTTAATACCGCGACAAAGTATATAGTCATAGATAAAATCGAATAGCCAGGCACAATATGTAGACAATATTGATAGGATCATTGAAGGTCCTGATAGTGCCCTGCACAAGAAACTACATATACCGATACTCTTGTATCCCTACGAAGTGAGACGGCAATCAGGGCGAGTACATTCGAAGGCGTCCAGCAGCCTGATGCAGTTGCACGATCTGGCCCCATTCCAAGAAAACTTTGGCATGAGCGGAACAGAGATTGGCCAGAATAACGGGAGGTTGCAGTGAAGAAACCTCAATTGTTCGTCCCGGAGAAGCATTCAGCAGCTATAGACTCGGTGCGCCCAACGGTGATCGGTCTGGATGTCCTGCGCTTCTTTGCTGCGTTGCTCGTGATTGGCTACCATTATTTCTTTCTTTCATGGGCAGAACCAGCCGGTTGGGGCGGGGTCAGGGATGCGGTCGGGGCGGAGGTAACCTACTCTGACATCACCCCGTTCACATGGTGGAGCTGGGTAGGCGCCGAGCTCTTCTTCGTGATCTCAGGCTTCGTGATCACCATGTCTGCAGTTGGCAAGTCCGCCACCGACTTCGCAATCGAGCGAGCGGCCCGGCTTCTTCCGGCGCTATTGGTTTTCTCGACGCTGTCGCTCATCGTGGTGCTGGGGGAGGGACTGCTCAGGCCCGGCGAGGCGTTCTACCGCTGGGCAAAGGCGCTGGTGCTCCTCCCCAATGGCCCCTGGATTGACGGCGTGATCTGGACCCTGACGGTCGAGCTGGTGTTCTATGCGGCCATCTTCGCCGTTCTTGTCACCAACCAGATCACGAGGTTGTTTCTGTTCACCCGCATCGCAGCCCAGGTCATCGCGCTGTTCTGGGTTCTGGTGGCGATCACCAGGTACTTGGCCGACCTGGGGCCTTTAGACAGCATCATCAACTATGGCCTTCGTGACACCTTTATCTTCCGGCATATGCTGCTGACGACGGGATCGTTTTTTCTGCTTGGAATGTTTGCTTACGAGGTGTTCACCCGGGGCCTCACGGTAGAGCGCTCGGCCTATCTCGCCCTCACGGGCCTGTGCTCGTTCGGAGCTATCGTGGCAAAGGCAAGCCGCTCAGTGGCCGTCACAGAACTGGATCAGAATCTGCTCGTTCCCGCTCTCATCTGGCTTCTCTGCTGCGCCGCGTGCGCCCTGTCGCTGGCCTACGAGAAGCGCAATATCGCTTCTGAGCGCGTGCGCCGGAGGGCGCGTGCCTTAGGCTTGGTCACATACCCGCTCTATCTCGTTCACAATATCGCCGGTGCATGGGTTCTCGGGCGCCTATATGAGGCTGGCCTTGACCGCTGGGGCGCCGCTGTAGCCGCAACCGCCGTCTGCGTTGCCGTCAGCTACTGGTTTGCGACCCGCCTCGAGCGCCACATGCACAAAATGATCGGCGGAACACTAAGGCGTGTGGATGTTCATTTAAGGGCTGTGAAATTGGCTACGAGATAAATGCCTACAACCGTGTCGAGTGGAACGCGGCGGTCCAGATTATAGATTGATCTGCCGCTCACCGACAGCATTGTCCGGGGCCGTCTTGTCCCACGCGGGGAAGCTTTTCAGGAAGGATTCGGCGGACTTGACCTTCTTGCTGTCGTACTGCCCCGTGGGCTTCTTCTGGTCGAGAAGATCTCGCAAGAATGGGTACAGGGCAGCGTAGGTTGTGAAGTAGCAGGTCCAATTCGCCCCTCGTGACCAAAATACGGTCTTCCATCAATGTAAACTTTGTCAGCTTCGGCTGCCTCGCGCATGGGATGTCTCCATCAGCGATTGCTGGCTGTCAGCACCAGTATTTTACCGAGTGAGGTTTGACCGCATGGGAGAGTCTGCAGGCGCGCCAAATGCGCCGTTCACGAGCCTACTGCTTCTGCCATGATCGAGTGCGAACTTGTGAGCAGCAGATTGTTCCGACACTTCTTCTGGAGATAATCCGGGAGCGGACGAAGGACGGCACTCCGTCAAATTGCGGGTGTCGTAGGAGCTTGGACCGGCCTTTGTCTTACCGAGTTGCGCGACACCGTGCCTTCAGCCCGTACGCTTTTGCCGGTGCGGGCACGACCCCGATAGCCTCGTTCCCGCGCCAGCCGCTTGGCTTCCCGGAGTACAGCTAGACCCACCCCTGATGCGGCGCAGAGGTCCGGTTGGTCAGGGTGCCTGCCATGGCCATCAGCAGCCGCCGTTGAGGACCGTAGATCGGCTCCCGATGTTGAAACCACTCTTTCTGGTGCCGTGATCCAGGCCCGATCCCGAAATTCTTGACCAATTCTGCGCCAGTGACTGGCCAGATGCCCCGAAAGTCGCTGGCTGGAGCCCGAAACAGGGCTCAAAATTGCATTGGGTAAACTAATTTCAGGTCGCAGTTCGCAGGCCCCATCTGGATGGGCCGTTGGGTGTCCGGTTCTGCCTTATCCCTGAACCATATGCAGAAAAACAGCTGCGTATATGTGAAAGGTTTGCCAGAATGGATCAAAACCACCTGATGATTGATGCTTATGGAGATTACGTTGAAAGCTACATCAGACAAGGATGGAATGGATACTTTCTCACCTTCATGTTCAATCAACTCAGAGGAAACAGAGATGGATTGTTGAGGCAGATGGAGAGAGAGGTTGAGAGAGTGTATGCGACCTTGATCACCAGAGTTGTCCGCGATCCCACTCACGAGAAGAATAAGGAGTTGCTTCCCCGCTGGATTATTTGTCCCGATTTGCCTGTTCCCAAGCGCACTAAGATGAGTTTGCAGGATGTTACCCTCAACGATGGATACCACCTACAAGGGACGGGTCTTCACCATCCGGTCTCCCGCCTCAGAACCAGCCTCGATCAGCACTTTCATAATTATCAAGACTTTTATGTGAAGGCAGGAGGGGCACTACGGAGCATTACTGCGACGCCGATCACCCGCACGCCTAAACGGGTGGTCGGGTACGGGTTCAAGGCCATACCTCGCCGATCGGCTACCTTTGACAGTCTGCTGATCCTTCCAAGAACCTTGAGCGAGGTTAAGGATAAACAACGGGTAACTGGAGTACGGGACGGAGAAGAGTGAGCGGTCGCCTTGCGGCTTCGGCAGCGCACCGCGATCCATCAGGAAAGCAAATGTTCACGAACAGGCACGCAGCATCAAGTTTTTGATCGAGGATGAGCGATGGGCCAGACCCTTGGTGTGGTGCCGTGCTCGCCTCTGGGTGCGGCGGATACGAACGGCCCCCGTCGTAGTTTGACGGAGGCCGCCTTTGCGGTTGCTAGCTAGCGATCTTCTTGAACGACACAACCCGAACCTTTCCAGGCTGCCCCTCAACCCGCTTGATGGTCAGCCGGGCCTTTTCCCCGGCGGCCAGCCCCCTCACCTGCTTCCGGACCGCGCGGGAAGCTGTCAGCCGGAGGAGCTTCGCCTTTTTCCGTTGCTCGGCTGAGCTCTTCTCCTCTCCTGATCCATCCACCACGGTTTGATCTCCGGTATGTGCCTTGGAACGAGGACGTTTTGGCGGATCCTCTTCGGTGTTGTTTACCGAAGCGGTGTCGCTTTCTGCGTTATCCCCCATCCCCTCGGCTGGCGAGACCGGCTTCTCAAACAGGTCAGCGAGGTAAGTGTCGATATGATCGCCCCACTTTTCCTGTCGCTCCTTCTTGCGTTGCGCTCGGATTTCTAGCGACTGCTTGAGGAGTTCTTCCACCCCTACCTTTCTCAAGGCGTTGAGGACCTCCTGTGGCTTTGCGCCTTTCTCCCAAAATGGCTCCACGGCGACCGCGTACTTCCAGGCCCGGTCGTACAGTTGGCTGGTTGTTGCCGAGAACACAAACACCATCGCGTGCAGATGGGCGTGCTGCTGATCCTTGTTTTTGAGCCGTTTTTTCCGAAATCCCCAGAAGGAGCTGTTCTTAAACACCTGCCATTCTTTGTAATCTCGTGCGAGCGTGTGCCCAATGGCATAACCTACCGCGATGAAGTAATGGAGTCGTTCTCGGACACCCTTCTCATACATGGTGACCTCATTCTGGCAAAGCCTCGCGGCTGTTAGTGGGTCTTTCTTCGCAATTTGTAAAAGGTCGCTGTCTTTACTCATAGTTGTTTCCTTTGATTGCTACCCAGGATGATTATCGCGTTACGCGAGAATGGTGCTGGATTTGAAAGTGATTGGGCCTCTCGGAGAGCAGCAATAGATTCGCTCTTCCGAGAGACCCCGCGTTGAGGTTGAAGGCTAGTCAAAGTCAGCTGATTGCTTGAGCCGCTCGATCAGCTCACGGATACTTTCGGCAGTCCAAGCCACTGTGCGGGGTCCGAGTTTAACTGGCTTGGGGAAACGACCTGCGGCGACACCAGCCCACCAGCTCGACCGACTAACTGGAATGCAGCCATGAGGAGCAATGATGGAAGGGAGCCGGACGAAGCCGGTTTCTGGCAGATGAGAAGGATTGCGCATAAGTGCCTCCGTCGTTTTGACAGAGCCACCTTGACCCAGATTAGTAGGGAGTTGGCGTGCGGGACGGGGATATACCTAGCGTCATAGAACTCCCCAAACCTCAAGTCAGGATGCGGGAGGCGCTTTCGACTTTCTTGGCTTGTGCCCTAGCCTTTTCGCATTCGCGACAGCATTCACGAGGTGTCGCCGGATAGGCTTAACTGTGAGCTTCAGGCCAGCTTTGCCGAGATCGTATTCGATGGCTGAGAACGCCCCACTTTCGCAATCTGGGTCTGATTTCGGGTCGTAGTCTGGATCAAAGTCGTAGTTCCGGATCGCCATTCCTAACACCAGAAAGTGGAGGCTATTGCGTTCCCTTCCGTTGATTTCCTCATCCTCAGGTTTCGACTCAGTACCCTCGTCGTGCTTTCTCTTATCTGCCCGGTTTGACTGAACGGCTTTGAGTTCAACAGGCACGTCCAAAGCCCGCTTTTCTGTCCATATCAGAAAACGTTCAGGGTACACCCGGTCCTGGTCACCAATCTCGCCGATCTCTGCCGCACGCTTGATCAGGACCCGAATGTCTCGGTAGCGAGCTGCGAAAGGGGATACATCCAGCAAGGTTCTGATCGAGGCCCAATTCACCTGCCTTGGGTCCTTACCGAGGCAAAGGGCGGTAGCCTCATCCACAGTCCAGTACTCCATTCGCCCCCAGTGATCAAAATTTGCTTGGGCATCTGGTTTGTTGAAGAATCGCTGCGGATCCTCAGCCGCAGCCTTTGCTCTCTGCTCTTGTCGGTCCTGTTCCTTCTGCTCTTTGTAGAGCAAGTCCACATCATGGTCTGACATGCGACGAAGTTCACTCAAGCGAGTAAAGGCTTTCTGGAAATCATCTAACGTCGTTCGGGCTGCCCAAGACGTCAGGCTATCTTCGTCTTCTTCTATCAAACGCTTGACAGCTTTGTCGAAGGCGAGATCTTTCCCGACGTCTCTTTCAATCTCCTTTAGGTCCTCAAATAGAATTTCCGGAAACATTCGATCTATGAGAAACTCCAGCTTCTCCTCTTGGGAAGGTGGCTTAGGCTTTCTGTCGGGACGCAGTTCCATGTCCAAGCCCTCTCACAATGCCGAACCAGTCTTAATGTCTGAGTTAGCCCGAGCAAATTCGGACCACTGTTCCATCAGGTCACGCCGCTTTTCAAACAGATCACCACGTCGATAGGCAGCTTCCACTCGGTTCTCGATTACATGCGCCAAGGCCATTTCGCACACCTCCCGTGGGAAGCTTGTCTGTTCGGCGGCCCAATCCCGGAACGAGGAGCGGAACCCGTGTGCCGTAATATCAAGCTGCATTCGACGGAGTGCCATCAGGAAGACCATGTTCGAGAGCGGTTTGGTGCCGCCACGCCCCGGAAACAGGTAGTCGCTGCCACCACCAGTCTCCTTTGCTCGCATCAGAATTTCAACGGCGCGTTCGGATAAGGGCACACGGTGCTGGCGGCCCGTTTTCATGCGCTCGGTAGGCACAACCCAGACCCTCTCGGCCAGATCGACTTCTTCCCACCGCGCCCCAAGCACCTCGCTCGTGCGGCAGGCTGTCAGGATCAAAAACTCGAACGCCAGTCGCACCAGCTCGCTGCTGTCGGAGGCACGCAGCCTGCTCACAAATTCGGGCACTTGCGCGTAAGGAAGGGCCGCGTGGTGATCGTCACGGTCACCTTGTTTCGGCAGGCCCTTGGCGACCCCCACGACTGGGTTGTCCCCGGCCCGGAACCCTGCCGCCTTGGCCCAATCCAACACCGTGCCAATTCGCTGCCGCACCCGCCGTGCCGTTTCTGGCTTGGTGAGCCAAATAGGGGACAATACCTTCAGAACGTCAGGGGTGTCGATCTGATCCACCCGCCGCTGGCCAATTACCGGAAGGGCATACTGCTGTATGGTGTTAATCCATTGCTGGGCATGCTTACCGTTCTTCCAACTGGCTTGATGCTCGGCATGAACGCGCTCGGCAGCCTCGGCAAATGTCGGCAGCACCGTTTGGGCCTTCCGGCGCTCAGCAAGGGGATCCCCGCCCTCCCGCGCCAGTTTCCGGTAAGTAAGGGCCTTTTCCCGTGCTTCGGCTAAGGTTACCAGGCTCAGCCCACCCAGGCCCATGTCCCGACGCTTCCCCCGCACGATGGTCCGAAGCACCCACCGCTTGGCCCCGGAAGGTTCAACAACGAGATAAAGTCCATTGCCGTCGGCATATCGGCCCGGCCTGGAAAGGGACCTGACCTGCACGGCTGTCAGGCTTTTTTCTGGGTGACGCCCACGTGGCTTCATACTTTGCCATCCCACATTCTCGCCCTCATTGTGTGCGGGATGGTGGCGGATCTCAACGGACGGATTGGGACTACCTCAGCCGATTACCCTTTTGTGATACAACGCTTTTTGGATGGTATAGGATGCTAGTGGACCTCACATGGGCGGACGCTCCCTCCGCCATTTTCTGACCCGCCGAAAATCCCAGGTTTTTCAATGCCGCCGGCCCGCATGTACACGGGATTGTACACATGCCGGACCACCTCACGCGCACCCAGGCGGGCTTCGTCTTCCAGATCCGAATCCCCAAAACCCTCGACCCGGGTTTGTCTTATGCACCGATCCGGGTGACCCTGGGACAGGTCCGGATTCGCGAGGCGAAGCGGTTGGCGACGCAGCTCGCCTGCGCAGCCCACCTCGCCTTCGGACGGCTGCAGCGAAAGGCCATCGAAGGGGGCGAGCCGGGCATGAAACAGCATAATGACGTGGGGCGGGCGGTTCGCGACCATCTCACCGCGATCCTGCCCGTCTTGCGCGGCCTCGACGGCGTCGGGCAGATCGCCGACGGGAGCCTGCCGGTGTCCTCGCCGGCGATGGCCATGCAGATGGCCGGGGCCGGCCTCACCGGGCTACTCGACCTCGCCGCCGACCGGATCTCCGGGACGAGCGCCCTCGTGTCGGCGGATGCGCCGGCGCTCGAGCGCCATTACCTGCGGCTGATCACGGATGAAGGCGCGGCCCGGGCGCATCTTGACCTTCCACCGCTGCAGCCGGCCCCAGCGGTGGACGACCGCGTTGCGGGCGTGCTCGAGGAGATCCTGGCCACGCAGGCGGCGCTTCAGGCCCAGGTGCAGGGCATGGCATCCCGGACGGTGAACCCGGCTCCCCTCTTCAGCGAGGCAAGCCGCGCGTACCAGGACAAGCTCCGCAGCGCACACGGTGAGGGCTACGACGAGCTCAACTATCTCCGCCACCGCACGGAGGTGTTCCTCGCGCTCATGGAGGACAAGCCGGTCAATCTCTATGGCGAGGAGGACCTCCAGCAATTCATCGACCAGGTCGCGTTCATGCCCGCGAACGCCTCCAAGGACGACGATTACGACCTGGCGCGGATCCGGGAGATCATCGCCGGCAACCGGGACCTCGCCCGCAAGCCGATCAGCAGGGCTACGCTCAAGAACAATTATGTCGGCAAGGTCAAGACGATCATCCGGGCCGGATGCCGGCAGGCGAAGGTCCCATTCCAGCTCGACGACATCCGGCTCGTCTATCCCAAGATCTCGCCGCCCAAGCGCCAGCGGATGGCGCCGGACTACGAACTCCTGAACCGGATCTTCGCCATGGGCGTGGCGAGCGGCGAGCTCACGAAGGCGATGCTTCCGCTCACCGGCTTCGTCACCGGCCGGCGCATCGGCCTGCTGTCTTTCCTGCGCGGCGAGGACATCAGGCAGTATCACGGGGTCTGGATCGCCATTCCGCCGAACGTGGTCACCGTCGACGGCGCAGTCCGCATCGTGCCGTACAAGACGCAGGAGAGCCTGAGCGTCTTCGTGCTCCACAACCTGCTCGCCGAGATCGGCTTCATCGACTGGGCCCGCCGGCGCGACGGCTTCATCTTCGCGTCCCTGCACGAGGGCGTCGTTAATCCGGCGGACACGGCTCAGAAGCGCATGGGGCGGCTGTTCCGGGCCGCTGGCGCCAATCCGGCCCTGCTCGAGACGTTTCATTCGCTGCGGACCGCGAAGATCAACTTCGACCGGGATCTCAAGATCGACCCGCGCACGACGCGCCTCCAGGTCGGACACGAGCTGCTCGATGTGCACGAGGGCTACGGCGGGTCGCTGCGCCGGAGCGAGTTGCACGAGATCGCGAATGCTCCCCTGCCCGCCGAGATCGACTTTACCGTATTCCGCGGGCTTGATTTCGATACCATGGCGACAAACCACCCGACACGAGGCCGGCCGAAGCGGATTAAGAGCTGACCTACTGGTGGATAGTGGAATAGAGTACAGTAGCTATACCGCGCAGGAACCCTTGGTCACTTTTCCCCTCTCGGCTGCCCGGTCCGCAAAAATATCCGGTCCGGTCCGTTCAACAGCCGTTGGCCTTGGAGATACCCCGGACGGTGACCTCGGCCATGCCGCTGCCGTGCGCCAAAGTAAGGCCAAGCGGTAGGCCTCCGATCTTGCCCCTATCTTGGCCGAGGTGCAGGCCTCCGGAGCTGTATCCTTGCGCGAGATAGCGGCTGCTCTCAACATCCATCGCATTCCGACAGCGCGGGGCGGGGTTTGGAGCGCGGTCCAAGTAAAGCGGCTGATGGAGCAGGTTTGAACCCAGTTTCAAATGCCCTCCTGGTTTACCAAAGGTGCAGAGGCTCAGGGACACTGACTGGGAAGTACGATCATACTTTGCATGTGGATGCGCAAATAAGCTCGGAAGCGATTTAAGGTCTGATTTAACCCGTTTACTTTGGATCTAAAATAAGGATCAATTCTTTTCCGTTTTGTCGGGCAGCTCTGTTTACCAAATTGCCGCCGAGAGTTGAAAACCGACTGCTCACAACTTTCCGCTCAAGCACAAAGTACTGATCAGCGATTTCCGCCACATCCCCCCCGCTCAGACCATTCGAACATTGCTCCACAGGGAATGTTACAATTGCGCGAGCTCCAACATCACTAAGTTTTGCGAGAAGTCTGCGCAGAGCATCGGCTGCTCGCGTTTTGATGCTAAAGTCGGACTCGGGCCTTAATTCGCGAGATGGATAACGCCCAGTCCCTGACACCTCGATGTGATGACCACGAGCAACGGTCTCCAGGACGTGATAGAAGCGACTATAGTGCACGGCAGAATAAGGCGGATCAATAAAGGCGAGATCCCCCTCGGCCAGATTACCTGCCATTTCCTCAGCGTCCATTCTGGCAGCAATGCCCTTACGCAAGGCAGACTGCTGTCCAATTTCACTGAAACTTAGCCAGATCGCGTCAAGGACGTTTTTGCTCCAACTCTCGATCAAAAACGGGCCTGCTGTGTTGTTTGGCTTAAATGGCTGCGCAGTATGTCCTGGTGAGGCAGCAATCCGGCTTGACGCTTGTATGAGCGCTGCCAATGCAACAGCGCGTTCGGCCTGTTTCTTTGGCAAGCTCGTACGTAGGGCATCTATCCAGAGTGCCTGCAAGGGGCTGAAATAATAGCCGCCATACGCGCGTTGTGTGGGACCGCACGTCTTTTCTGCTGAGATTAAACGCGCCTCCTTAGCTATTGCCTCAATGTCCTCAGTTGCGGCGAGTGCTTTCTGCAAGCGTTTAGCATCATGATACTGAGAGGAAGCTCGAACCAAAGATCCGGCGCTCTCGATCCAGGTTTGGAGGACCTCCTCGCTGTTTACAGGAACATCTCGTGCGACTACAGCATCTGCTAAACTGACTGCATACTGTTGAAGATCGGTCGCCACGACAGGTGCATGCCAACGGGTTGCCACGTGCCAAGCTACGGCGCCTGAACCCGTAAATAGGTCTGCAAATCTCCTTGCGTTTTGTAGTTCAGCAGCGAGAGCCTCACCCAGGCCATTCGTTAGCATCGAACGCTTGGAACCCATGTACTTCATGCACCCAAGCTCCAAACTCCTACTCGCTCTGCCTCGTAGATAATTGGAAGGCCTTTTGAAGGACGCTCCATCCAATCGCTTAGGTACGCAGGCGGCGGTTGCATGGAAGACGTTAAATCATCGAGGGCGAGTTGTACGTCGGACCAGAGGTCGGTGGGATCACCTAATGGTGCTGTTGGCGACCAGAAGCCACGAGCTTGAGCGATCTCATCAAGCCAAGGTCGTAAGTGTCCGGCTACGGCGCTCACACCTGCCTCGATAAAGGATGTGTGTGTGAATGCGGTTGCTGCTCTCAGCAAAAGAACCGAACGAGCAAGCATTTCAAGCGCACTCGCAGGCGAAGCTGTTGAACGTGCGCGCCTCAGTAAATCGGGCTCACCTGGCTCGGATTGTCCAACCAAGAAGCTCTTACTTGCTATAGTTCTGACACCAGCCGGAAGCTCATCGTATCGTTGCGCGATTGCCCCGGTGCTATACTGTGTATTGCCAGTGATGAGCTTATGATGCTGCCATAATAGAGAACGAAGGAGAATACGATCAAGCTTGTCAAAACTAGATCCGACTGATGGTTCGAGGAGACGCCAAAGCCCATCTACGAATTCAAGGATGTCTTTAGCCGGCGTGCTGATCGGGTTCAACGCCTGAGGAGCATAACTGGAGATATTCCGAAATTTATGCTCATCCTTTCCCCGCCTAAGATCGAGCCCCCACCCGTTGATTAGAGTGCTTGCAACAGCCGGGATCGAGAGCCCAGGCCATATAGCTTCAAGACACTCGCGCAGAGTAGAGCCTCGAACCCGAACCAGATCGAGAAAGAGGTGTGCCATTGTGGGATCTGCAGCCCATTCCTTCAAAGCAATCCAAACAATTTCGTGAGTTCCTAAACCAGGATCTGTGGCCCGGCCGCCATGTATTGGGTCAAGGCGGTGAATTGCGCCCTGAGCATCTATCACGAAGTTAATTCTATTGAAGATCCCCACTCCAAGGTTTGCGAGTATGCTAAGACTGGATCGCAGTTGCGCATAGTAGGCAAGGTGTCTAGCGGTGTGGAGATCTCCTGCTAATAGCGCAGAAAGAGAGCGGGAGGCAAAACTCCAACCATCAATGCAATGGTTAGGTGCAGATGCAGCGACTGCTTCGACTAGCCGTGCGTCAGGTATTCTTTGCACCGCCCGCCAGTTCATCGGGAGTTGCCCATTACTAGCCGGGTGCTGCGCACCAAGCCAGTTCACTACTGTCTTGCCAGAAAAACCTGACAAGGCCGCAAGGGGATGGCCGCGGTCCGCTAGCCGCAGTGTCGCATTAGAGAATGCAGCCGGCACTATGATACCCCAGCGTTAAGCAACTCGGCTGCAGTCCGACCTACCTCATTATCCGCTTCGGCAATGCTGCGCAGAACATCTTCAGTCAGAGCAGTGTATCCGCCACTTCCTCGGTATGACCGTTTGCGAACTTCAACTTCCTGATCCCCTTTGACACCTGGCCCCTCAAGAGAGCGCCAATCAAATCCGACCAAGCCCTCTGCCAACTCCTGCATACGTTGGCGGAATTTAGCGTTAGCCAAGCTCTCTAATGCAGCATCCACGTCACTAAGAGATGTGCTGGCCTCGATCTGAGCAGGCATCAACCAACTTTCGAGCTGCCAGCGCTCTGCCGACTGGAAGAAAATATCATTAACCACCGCAAGAACAGCGCGAACTCCCATATCCTGGTTAAGCATAGAGGTTTTGTCTAAGAAGGCCTTTTTCGGATCTCCATACTGTCGGATCCACCAATACTTAGATAAGGCTTCAGCGGCTTGCTGGATATCGAGCCATATTTGTATGAGGAAAGCTGCTTGTTGGGCGCGGCTCCACTCCAAAGGCTCTCCATCCTCTGAGAGATTTGCTTGAAATAGACCGGTCCGACCTTGTCCTCGCCCTGTACCGAGGAAAGTTGTAAGCAATGCTCGGACCCAGGCCGCCTGGCTCACCCCGCCTGCACCCCGCTCACCGAGCATATTGATGCGGCCTACCCATGGGCTCTTGGGGTGACCGAACATGAGTTCAGTAAGCTCCTGCGCCCGCGCTTCACGATATACAGTTAGCTCGCCAACACGATCTAACCAATCTTGAGTTCTAAGAAGTGGATAGAGGTCGAAAGCATGGCTTGGATTGATGCGTTTGGGCGAGACGTTAATTGACCAGAATAGATAAGCCTGCCATGCAATGTCGAGGCCATGGAATGCAACAACGGGCAACTCAAAGTCATCCGGAATTGGCTCTTCGCCATCTGCATCGAACGCCCAGAGGCGATGCTGACCATCGATAACCTCAAGGGGAGCAAGTGGAGCAGCTTTCAGAGCATCGAGCGGAGGTAGAATTAGATTGCAACGCGCCTCATCTTCGTGCTCCACCCCGATGAGATGCTCTTGGCTAACCTTCTTCCCTCTACGCACGTCGTCTGGGGTGAGAATGTTTACAACAATTGCAGTTGGCAACCACCCCGGCTTCCGCAGCGGCAGTGTTTCGGGGGTTCGCTGTGGCGGCTTAAGATCTCCATATGGGTAGCCATATTGCACATAGCGCTGTATGCGACCGGTACGCGTTACGTCACGGACACGCTGAATGCCCTCCGCATCAGTCCCTTCTCTCGTGCGCTTATATACATCGCACAGCTGGCGCAATTCGGCTGCACGCATTGAAAACGTGTACAAGTGACTGTCCGGCTGACGCCGATATGCTGCGGGGTTGAAATCGTAGCTATTCCATTGATCCAGCCATCAGGTTTTCATGAGTGGTCTTCCTTTGCCTCTGCTGCCATTCGAGAGCCTCCTGACGCTCGAACTGCAGCAGATATTCGGCATAGGGGCGCGACACGCTGCTCTTGCGGGATCCCGAAGGACCGACCAGGATCGACCAGACGACACAGACCTCGCGCCAGGCAGCACCCGCCGCGAACCACATCCTGTTGCCAAGACAGGCCGCTGCCGCGGCAAGGAAAGAGGCAAGAACATATGCGATCGGGGCGCTGTACTGATCCGCGATCAACTGAATCTCGCTCTGGATCGCATCACTAAAGAGCGATGGAACCGGCGGTTCGGGTACACCGGCATCCGCCAGCAGAGACTCGTCCGGAGTTTCCCAACTCGGCTCCTCCGCCATCTCAATACGAGAGATCATCGCCTCAGCGCACTGGTCGATAGCCGGTTGCGTCAGAACCTCTCCCTCTGGTGGAACGGCAAAAGACGATTCCGGCGCCTCGGGGCGGCTCAGCATCTGGAAAAGGATGTCGATATCCTTCTCGTCCCGCTCGCGCTCCGAACCGACGTTGCCTGACCGGATATCCTCAACGGTGGCCTCGCGCAGGTCTCCCGCTCCCTGGGTCGCCATCGGCTGATTGTTAAGGGACGCGATCACCACTCCCCTGTCTGGATCCGAAGACGGAGCGGGGGCCTTGGCCGTCGAGGCGGCGATAGCGGCAACAGACGCCGAGGGGCGCACTGGAGCACCCGGAAATGCCGAGCGGCCCGATGAAACGGGCTGGATTTCAGTCGTATTGGTCGCCGCCAGCACAGGCGGCTCAGTCGTATCGTTCATGGTCTTACCTCAAGAGCAGAGAGAGGTGCGGGAGGATCCCCCCGCACCCTGAAAAGACGTCTTGAAGCCGGCATGAAAAAGCGTCAGTGCAATTCGGATTCGTGTCAAAAGTTTTTTTGTAGAAAAAATCGGAAAAGCGCTTCTGTCATCGGACCTTAGCTCCGATGGTGAATGGAACACAGGCAGCCAGGGGAAACGACGCTCGGAATTACTCACCCCTGACGTAAGCTGATCGCAAGATGCCTTATCCGTACCGCGTCAGCCGCTGGCTCGATTAAGCATTTATTAACCATGTTTTCAGGTTTTGCTTGCCAACCGCCCACAATCTAGAGCAGCCTCGTACGGGCCGGATTCAATACGGGTTCGGCTGGCCAAGTCGGCGGTTTGCTCTTTGCAGAGAGCGGCCGCCAGCACCGTTGCAGCGGTGCCAGCAGCCTGGCCACCCGTCACCTCCTAAGTGGATAGGAGCTTCAAGATGGTTAACTCCGTCATTAGCGCTTTTGCGCCTGTATGCAACCGCCCTGAGGGGCCTGCTGCGCTCACGCACGATCATCGTTACCGCAATTCAGATACCAGCACAGGCGTGGCACATGTGCCTGGCACGCGCCCGCACCCGGGACTGGTGGAGCATCCCTTCGTCTCGCCCGAGGACCAGGTCACGATCCTCACGGCGGTTGATGAGGCCGTTGTTGCGGAACTGGGCGATCTGATTACCGCGCTGCCGCATCATCCCCGCCCGATCACGGCCGTCCTTGCCCTGGTCGAGACCGGGTTGCTGGCAGTGGACTTCCACGCGCCCTTCGACAGCAACGTCAGGATCTGGCGCCCCTGAGCCCCCCTGAACCCTGACCAACTGGCGGGATGCTGCAGGCATCCCGCCCCCTCCCCTTTTGCCCTTTTCATCAGAGCACCACGCCTCGCGTGAGCGCTGGAGGACAAACTATGTCCGCTTATCAACCGACTGAAATCCGTATCGGTGGCTTGACCGTAATCGAAGGCCGTCCCGGCGACCCGCTCATCGTTATCGCACCGATGGAGCACTACTGCGCGCTGCTAGCCTGCGATTGCCTCAACAGGACGACGGGCGCAGCCTACTATGTCGAGTCCGCCAGCCTCTCTGGGGCACCCATCGTATATAGTGGCGAGACCCACCGGCCCGCTCCTGTCCGGCTTCGCAGTTATCGTCCGGCGGCTCTCGCCCCGTCGGGCCGCATCATTGTCATCACTCGCGCCGGCAGCCCTTTGTCACCCGATGAAGCCCGGGCCCTCGAGCGTTTCGGCTGGAACCAAGTCATTGCCAGTGGGCGTGCCGAGCCAGCCAACGACAAGGATGCCTTCGGGGCGAGCCTCGGCGACGACGGCTACAAGGCTCTGCAAGCCTTCTGGACCAAGGCGCTGGGTTGGCTGCACCCTCATTGTTCCTGGCTGGCTCCGCAGCTCCTGCCCCCATTCTACCTGGAGGAGCCGCGCTCCTCAGCCACACCCCTCGGTCAGGTCCTGACCCTGCGCCGGGGGCGGCTTACCGCTTCCGTTGAACTGGTAGAGGACGGCTTCGTTCTGCTTCCCGACAGCCTCATTCGTCGCCGGGTGGTCGCCACCGCTTCAGTTACGGCCTCGGTCCTGCGCGAGGAACTCTGGGCCTGGGGTGCGCTCGAGGCGGTGGAGGATCCCTCGCTGTGGCGCCTGACCCGACGGGTCCAGTGCCGAACCCTCTCGGCGGCCTTCCTGTTGGTCCTGGGCTATCGCGGGGGCCGCACGGACGCATGGATGAAGGACAGCACCACGCTCGCCCCGTCCAGACCAGCTGCCCGGAACAATGTTCTTCTGTTCCCCTCCTGGCGTGTGGAGGCAGCTCGATGAGCCGGTGGACCTTTCCGAGCCACGCCACCCGCAGCGTGCTGCTCGCGCGCTGTCCGCGTCTGGTGCGCCTGACCCTCGAGCGTCACCTGCCGCAATCACGGTTGGTCGATGACACCATGCAGGCGATTGCCGCCCTGGCGTCGGAGCTTGCTCCGGCCGCCACGGCTTGGGCCACGAGCTGGAAAGCGGCGCGCACGTACATCGAGCCACCACTCCGGGAGGCCACCGCGGCCCTGCTGTCAGAGCTGGGGGGCTTCGCAGCCGCTGAGGACAGTCCTGCCGCCGCAGAACTCGGCCATCTCGTCCGCGCACTGAGCTACCTGACCGAGGATCAGGCTGCAGCGTCCAAGCTCGCTGCCTCGGCCTGGAGCGTCCTGCACACCGTCGAGAGCCTCGCTCTGAGCCTGCGCTGCCTCGAGCCGGACGAGGCCAAGGTCTCCATCTCTGAGGCCGCCTCGCCGTATGCCGAAATCGACGAAGATTTCGACCTGTCAGGCCTTGCCCTCCCGGCGGATGCAGATGCTGTCCGGCAGGCGTGGTGGCGCGATCTCAGCCAAGCCTACGACGAACTGCGGCAGGACACGCGGGCGCTCGCCGTCGGCCTAAGCGCTCTCGCGGTCGGGCTGGTGCCGCACCGGCACGAGCGGGAACTCCTGGCGAGCGCAGCCCTGCCCCTGGGTCGGGAGCTCCTGCGGCCGGTCGCCCGTCATGCGACCCAGGTCGAAAGGGCGCGGGTGTCGGCCGAGCGTGAGGCCGCCGAGCGGCAGGAGCGCCGCAAAGCGGAGAACTCCCCCTCCCCGCTCAAGGCTGTCGAGGACCCGGCCCTTCCTGAGGGCCATGTCCTCGTCTGCCCGAAGTTCCGCCTGGACGGGCGAATGCGCGAGATTGCCCGCAGCGTAGAAAAGATCATTGGTGTTCCTGTGCCCCTTATCAGAACACCTGACCTCAGGGCTGTACGGGCTGCCCTGCTGCAGGAGTACCCTTACGCCCAGGCGCTCATCGATCGCATCCTGCGGCCCCTGGCGTCCCAGCCCTATGTCCGGCTGCCGCCCATTCTGCTGCTCGGGCCGCCCGGCACCGGTAAGAGCCGGCTCGCGCGTCGGCTCGGCGAGCTTCTCGGCCTCGGCCTGTGGCGGATCGATGCCCCGCGGGATACTGGCGGCGCGGTCGGCGGGCTCGAGCGGCGCTGGAGTTCGTCCGAGCCCAGCCATGTACTGGCCGCCATCGCGCGGCACGGCCATGCCAATCCGATCATCTTCATCGACGAGATCGAGAAGTCCCAGACGCGGCAGGATCAGGGTCGGCTCTGGGACACCCTCCTCGGCCTGCTGGAGGGCGAGACCAGCCGGCGCTTTATGGACAGCGCCCTGCAAGTCGAATGTGATCTCTCGCATGCCGTCTACGTGGCGACGGCCAATGCCGTTGACGCTACCCCGACACCACTGCTCGACCGGATGCTGGTGTTACAGATGCCGGAGCCCGCAGCCGAGCACCTAGAGGAGCTGTTGCCGGCGCTCTGCCTCGCGATTGCCCGCGAGCAGGGACTGGATGGGCGCTTCGTGCCGCCGATGACGGCCGCCGAAATCACGGATGTCCGCCGGTATTGGGACGGCGGCTCTGTCCGCCGCTTGCGGCAAGTCGTTGAGGTGGTGCTGGGGGCCCGCGACCAGTTCGAGATGAAGCACTGACGATCAAAGACATACAAAGCCGGTGCCGCGGATCCGTGGCACCGCGATCCCGCACAGCGTCCGGACACGCCGCTTGCTCTGCCTCGCCACTCCCTCCGACCGGTGTGCCGCGCCAGGAGCAGAAGCCGCATCATTGACCCGGATAACTCGTCAATTCGATTCTAGAGCGGGTTCTGCCGAACCAAATCGGCTTCGATACCTGCTGATCTCGCGCCACTCCATTCCTGCACCTGTTGGTCCTGGCGCAGTCGCAGACGCCGCCACTCGAGGGCTGCAAATATGTCCTCGGACGATGAACCGGTATTCACAGGGAGCGCAGCCACGGCCTCGCGCTCGAAACGGGAGCCAAGCGCCGGATCGCTCCGCCAGGCGACCTCCCACCAGCCCACGATCTCTTCGCGTGCTGTGGCAAGGGCTGCCGCGGACGGCAAACGATCCCGCTTGAGATGCTGGTTCACACGCGGGCTTGCCGGCAGCAGATTCCACAGGTCACCACAGGGCCAGGCCGACCATGGCAGGCAATGATCAATGTCGAGTCTGTTCCTGCCTGCCTCGAGTCGAGCTCCTGTCCAGACACAGGTGATCGTGTGTCCCCGGTCCAGAAGGCGTTTTGCGACGGAGCGGGCCAGAAGGGTGTCCCGCGCAGGATCGAGCCAGGCGAGCTGCGCCTCGACCTCTCCCAGAGCAACAGGCTGACTCATCCGTTCACCATAGGCTCGGACGAGCCGCGCCCATTCGGCGACAAGGACCGGCTCCACCCATGCTCCCAATCTCTGCAGCGTACGCCAGACATGGCCGGGAACCGTCAGGGTGCCGAAGGCCCTGAGGACTTCACCGTCAAGCGTCAGCTCGCCGCGAAGCCGCGGCGGAGCAGTCGCAGCTGCAGCGAACACCGGCATGTCCGAATTGGGAAAGCGGGTAAAGGT
>NZ_JAFBID010000083.1 GCF_016811235.1 Microvirga arabica | reverse complement strand
CGCCACAGGCGATCCGCGATACCAAGGCCTTGATGACAATCGTCGGAGGCGACATCGTCTATCGGTCCGGGATTTAGGAGCTGTTGAGCAGGTCTTCGCCGAGGGCTTAATCCTGAAACTCCTTCGCCATGAGCTGACGCTCAGCTGTTGTCGGATGTCCGAGCTCCACGATCTGGCCGCCTGTCTCCCTCGCCTTGGCCATCGCTACGGCACGCGATCCATCAGCCGCGACCAGGAAGGTGAGGTAATTGTCAGCGCAGTTATGCGGTTTGCAGATCGCGCCCGCAAAGTACACCTTGCTGTCCACCACCACCTGCTCAACTGGCATGCCGGTCCCATCAAACCGGCCAAACCAAGGCGTGCGCTTCAACCCGGCCGGCAGGATCTTCAGGTATGCCTGGTAGTGAACGGGCATCTTCTTGCGCAGGTCCCACGGATAGTGCGGCATGTTAGGAGAGGTCGCCTGGACGGAGATTCCCGGGCCCAAAAGCAACCCGGCGACCAGGAGGCCGACACCGATCACGTGTCTGAGAAACCGAATTGCCATTTCCGCCCCTTCGATCTCGTGCTGGCCTTTTTACCGTGTCACGGATCATTCGGGAATTTACCCAGGCCGCATGATCAGTCTACCCAGCCGACCCAGCCAAACTGCCGATAGAGTAAATGCCGGGGCCGGCCACACAGTTCGGTTTAACTCCGTTGGGCAACCCTATCGCTCCAGATCAACCCGAACGCCCACTGAGGCTGGAGATCAGCTACGCTTGAGGCTTGCGAAAGCGCTCCGGCACCTGAGGATTACTGGCAGGGTTTGTGTCGTGCCGGGACAAACGTGTGATCCGTGTGCCGTCGACCATGGGTTGTAAATCGGCCTCAAGGGCATCAGCTTCTTCCTGCGGATACACCTCTTGGCCTTTGACGTGGACAGCAAACGACCTGAGATGCTTTGCCTTCTTTGTAGGATCCTCGATAGTCGCCTTGGTCCATTCATAAAGTGGGTAGCCCTCAACCCCATCCGCCTCAGCTTGGGCGACATAGTCAGAGAATGCATCGAGCTGGCATTTCATGGTCGCGTTGTGCTTTTCCAGGATCTGAGGCAGTGGTCCGAGTACCGGAGCGCCTGCATCGCGTCGCGCAGCTTCGGCAAGCTCATCAGCCAGGTAGAGCCGCAACTGGTATAGCCACTGTTCACTCATGCCGCAGCTCCATCGAAACAGTCCAGCGCAGCCGCATTGCCGCGAACCCTATCACGTTTCTTCAAGGTAGCTGGAACTGAAAGTTGTCGTCCAATCAAACTCAGCCGTACAGCATGGCTGTGTACAGGTCTGCTTTCGGCCCGAACGCAGACCTTTGGCTAAGGTCAGCCCCGGCCATTACCGGCCGTTCACCAGCGCCATACACGCTCACGTTGCAGTCCTAGGTTGATTGTGTACGGACTAGGTCGGAGTTTATCATCTCGAGGCGGTCTCATCGGATTAAGTCGGCAACACCTTCCAAGCCGGCTTCTCCATGACTTAAGTCTGCATCAGCGCCTGAGTCGGCTCCACTGGCGCATCTGACACTTCTCTCAGCTGTAACCATTTTCAGCCCTTCGGAGCCATTCTTAGGTAGTCCAATCTCAAAGAGTTGCACCCCAGCTGACACCTTTTGGCTCTACCCTTTCCCTGAGTTCCACCGGCAGGAGCTACAGCTTGACAGTCAGGTTGAGGGCCTTACGGTTCGATGGGTGATCCGAGGTTCAGGATCTTCCAGCTGTCAAAGAAACACAAGGGGAGCGCTTCGGTGCTAACGGCCGTGACAACTGGTGTGCAGTCATTCTGCGAGCGAAGACCCCTGTTGCGCTTGCGGCTTTGGAAATCTGGGAGGATTTGATTTGCTCGCGAAACTAGCTATCTCAACTGCACTTGCTCTGGCAGTCAGCACTCACTCTTACGCTGAAACACCACGCAACGGTGGCACAATCCGCTTCACGGCACCCTATGGTTCAAGCTTTTCAAGCCTTGACATTCACACATCGCACCGCGCTCAGGACGAGATCTATGCCAAGGCGATTCATCGCTCGCTCTACAATTGGGATGCCAGCAACAACCAACCGGTTCTGGAACTCGCCAAATCGGTGGATGTCTCCGAGGACGGACTGACCTACACCTACAAGCTGCGTGACGACGCCTATTTCCACCACGGCCGCAAGATGACCGCCGACGATATCGTCTGGTCGTTCACGCGCATCATGGATGGCGCCAAGGCATATCCGGGGGCGCGCTTCGTCCGCATCATCAAGGGAGCCGTCGAGGTCGAGAAGGGACAAGCCAAGGAAATTTCAGGTCTCAAGAAGATCGACGACCACACCTTGCAGATAACTCTCACGGAGCGGGTCGATCCCGGCTTTTATCTCAGGACGGCGGCAACATCCATCTATCCTGCCGACGAGGCGGCCAAGGAATCCTTCGTGATCAAGCCGATCGGACTTGGACCTTTCAAGTTCGTCGAGCATGTTCCCGGATCCCGGCTTGTCGCCGAGCGCTGGGAGAAGTTCTACAAGCTGGGCAAGCCTCACGCCAACAGGATCGTGATCTCGACCATGGGTGAGGCATCGGCTCGCGACGTTGCTTTCCGCAACAAGGAAATCGACGTCTCGATCTTGGGTCCGGCGCAATATGTCGCCTACCAGGCCGATCCTGAACTCTCGAAAGGCCTTCTCGAGGTGCCGGAGGTCTATACCCGGATCATGGGCATGAATCCCGATTTCAAGCCCTTCGCCGATAAGCGCGTCCGACAGGCGATCAATCACGCCATCGATGCGGATCTCATCATCAAGCGTCTCAATAAGAACAAGGCTTACCGGGCCACGAGCTGGCTTCCCCTTTCGTCACCGGCGTACGACAAGTCCTTGAAGCCGTATGCTTACGATCCGGAAAAGGCGAAGAAGCTGCTTGCTGATGCAGGCTACTCCGGCGGCTTCGAGTTCGAGTGGACGGCGACGCCAAACGAGAGCTGGGGCGTCCCCATTGTCGAGGCTGTCATTCCGATGCTTGAGAAAGTTGGGATCAAGGCGAAGATCAAGCCTGTGGAGGGATCCGTTCTTGCAGGCATCGTCAGCAAGGGAGATTATCAGGCCTATATCTGGTCGAATACGTCCGGCCCTGATCCGCTTGGATCGCTGAAGTGCTTCCACTCGGCCACTCCTCAGTCGGCCTGCAATTATACCGCATTCAAGAACGCAGAAGTCGACAAGTTGCTGGACCAAGCGGGAGACGAGCGCGATCCAGGCATGAGGATCGAGCATCTGAAGAAAGCGAATGCACTCATTCAGGAAGAGGCTCCCATGTGGTTCTTCAACTACAACAAGGCCGTCATGGCTTACCAGCCCTGGCTCAAAGGGTTGCAGCCGAATGCAACGGAGCTTGCGTTCCAGAACTATGAGGATCTGTGGGTGGACGAAACCTCACCCGCTGCCAAATAACGTCGGCAGCCCAGCACGGTTGAGCTGAGTTTCATCCCGGCATCTTCCAAAGATGCCGGGATGATTTATTTGGACACGGCGCACGACCGAGCAGGCGCCCCGGTCAGCTACCATCCAACCGCATAGGAGGCCCGCCGGGGGTCCGCGGCTCCAGCATGAACTCCGGTGGAGAGATCCGTCGACGCGGCGCAGACTGCCCCCGCCAGCCATGTCCAGTCCGGCCAGGAATGAACGTCGTGCCCCCTGGCCCGCAGATCGTTTCCGACCGATGTGGGAAAACGCCCCTCAAGAGCCAATCGGGCCGGGAAATAATCGTGCGGATCGAACGAGTTCGGAAAGCTGTATGTGGCAAAGCGCGGGGCTTCGACGGCAACCTGTAGGTCGTGTCCGAAGATGACGCGGTTGAGGATGACCTGCAGCATGGCCTGACACTGCACGTCGCCGCCCGGTGTTCCAAACGGCATGATCCACTTGCCTTGCTTGATCGCAAGAGCCGGATTGCACGTGAGGCGCGGGCGCCGACCGGGCATGATGTACCCGGGATGGGCCGGATCCGTGTATCCTTGAGAGCCGCGTGAGGAAGGGCACAGCCCGGTGCCGGGCACCATGACGGAGTCATAGGATGTATCACTAGGTGTCGCGGCAAATGCATTGCCATGACGATCCACGACACAGACGAATGACGTATCGCCCGGGGGTCCCGGCTGTCCGGATGCAGCAGCCGAATCCTGGAAATGCGTACCAGAGCCTGACGGGACCGGCAGGCCAGGAGCGGCCTGGTCAGGATCGATCATCGAACGCCGGGTCGTTCGGTTCTCATCCGAGAGCAACATCCCGAGAGGCACATGGATCGCCTGCGGATCCCCGTAATAGCGCTCCCGGTCAGCAAAGGACAGCTTGAGCGCCTCCACCACGGTATGGATGTATTGCGGGGAATTGTGCTCCAACCGGCGGAGATCGCCGGGATCGAGCAGACCAAGGGCTTGCAAAAGCACCGGTCCCTGTGTCCAAGGTCCGCAGACATGCAGATCGATGCCTGCAAAGGAGCCCGTGACTGCAGGCTCGACCGGTGCAGTGAACTCCTTCAGATCGTCGGCCTGCAGCCAGCCCCCCTCCTGCCGGAAAAAACGATCGATGGTAGCCGCGATATCACCCTGGTAGAATGCCGCATGCGCGGCCTCCAACCCCGCATCGCGGCCGCGCGACGAAGCTGAGCGCTCTTCATCGGCAAGATACTGAAGCGTTCCTGCAAGGTCCCGCTGGACGAAAATCTCCCCCGTCCGAGGAGGACGCCCCTGCGGCAAGAAGACGGACGCATTCGACGGCCAGCGCCTGTAGTCATTCTCATGAAGGGCAATCATATCGGCGAGCAACGGGTACATCGGGAAACCGTTGCAGGCGAGCCTAATGGCCGTGGATGCGACTTCGCCGAAGCTCATAGTTCCGAAGCGCCGCAGAGCCGTGATCCAGGCTGACGGCGCTCCGGGAACGACGCTGCGGAGGATCCCGTGTGGGATTCTGCCGCCGTACTCGTGTCGAAACACCTGCACATCCGTGCGCCGAGGCCATGGCCCCAGTCCTGCTATCGTGTGAACCGATGCAGTCTTGCTGTCATACAAGATGATCGGTGCGACGCCGGCAAAGTTAACCAGATCGCACTGAACCACAGCCAGAACGATACCAGCGGCAACCCCGGCATCCACGGCATTGCCTCCTGCTTCGAGAATGGCGAAGGCGGCATGTGAGGCTGCATAGTGCCCGGACACGGCCATATGCCGGGTACCCAGCAGCGTCGGACGGTGCGCGCCCGTGGCCCCGAGACTGAGACCTGGATGCGGAGGCTGAGCATTCATGAAGGCACTCGCTGAAACGGCTGCACAGAACTTGCAGCGTAAAACTGATCCATTTTGATGGAAACAGCCCTCTTCTGTTCTTCTCCGCGTTATTGACGGCGAACCGGATCCACTTCGCCGCAACGTGCTCCAAGATCAGCTCTGCGGCTCTAGGAGTGATTTTCCGCTTAACCCACGGCCGTTGCCAACCCGTCCGTCATGGCAATCTCGTCGACTCTCCGGCACCGGACGTGGTGCTCCCCTCCCCGATTTTTGAGGGCCGGCGCTGGGGGCGTGCGGCAGATGTCCCGCGCCTCCGGGCATCGAGGGTGAAAGCCGCAACCTGTCGGTGGACTGAGCGGGTTCGGGATCTCGCCGGTGATCTTGGTGCCGCTGCTCCGTTTGAACGGATCGGGAATCGCCGCGATGAGCGCCCGTGTGTAGGGATGCCCGGGCTGCGTGAAAATTGTGTTCCATGGGCCGCTTTCGACGATGCGGCCGAGATACATCACGGCTACCCGGTCACTCATGTGCTCGACCACGCCGAGATCATGGCTAATCATGATATAGGAGAGACCAAGCGTCTCCTTGAGTTCGAGAAGCAGGTTGATGATCTGGGCTCGAATGGAGACATCCAGTGCGGAAACGGGCTCATCCAGTACGACGATCTTCGGCTCAAGGATCAGGGCACGCGCAATTCCGATCCGCTGTCGCTGACCGCCGGAAAACTCATGCGGATAGCGTTCTGCAGCCTCTGGCCGCAGGCCGACGCGCGCCAGCATGTCGCCGATCCTCCCGTCGATCTCGCTCCTTGCCGTGATGCCGTGCAGGCGCAGGGGAGTCTCGAGCGTCTTCCGCACCGTCTGACGCGGGTTGAGCGAGGAGTATGGGTCCTGGAATACCATCTGCGTGATCCGCGCCCTATTCTTCCGGTCCCTCCCCGCCGTGCCGACCTCGTGCCCATCAACAATCACACGGCCACGGGTTGGCGCCTGCAGGCCGAGGATGGAGAGTGCCAAAGTCGACTTGCCGCAGCCCGACTCGCCGACGAGACCAAGGCATTCACCTCGCTTCAATTCAAGGTCGATCCCGTCCACTGCATGCACGAACCGCCGCGATCCTCCGAGGAGACCTCGTCCGACCGGAAAATGAACCACGAGGTTTTCGACCTTCAGGATCGGATCGTTGGAAGTGTCAGTCATGATAATGGCACCGTACGAGACCGCTTTCGGGCAGCGGCGTCACAACAGGATCCTCGGCTCGACAGAGATCGGTCGCGGCATGGCAGCGGGGATTGAACCGGCAGCCGGGGGGAAAAGCAACGACAGGGGGCACAACTCCCTCGATCTCCTTAAGCTTCTTGCGGCCAAACTTGGAGCGAGCACCTAGAAGCGGGAGCGAGGCGACGAGCCCCTGCGTATAGGGATGCCTCGGAGTCAGGAAAATGCTATCGGCGGCGCGCTGCTCGATCAAGCGACCTGCATACATGACTCCGACGTTCTGGCACATGTTGGCGATAAGCCCGAGATCGTGGCTGATCATGAGGACCGCGGTCCCCTGAGCTGCGGAAAGCTCCTGGATCAGGTCGAGGATCTCGGCTTGGACCGTCACGTCGAGCGCTGTCGTCGGCTCGTCCGCCAACAGGAGATCGGGTCCGCAAGCCAGCGCCATGGCGATCATGACGCGCTGTCGCATGCCGCCCGAGAGCTGGTGCGGATAATCCTTCACGCGCCGCTCCGGTGCGGGCACCCGGACCCTTGCGAGGGCCTCCACCGCCTGGCGCTCCGCCTCCCTCCAGTTCGCACCCTTGTGAAGCACGAACATCTCGGCAATCTGTCGCCCGACCGGCGACAGCGGATTGAGGGCCGTCATCGGCTCCTGAAAGATCATCGAGATTCGGCTGCCCCGCAGCTTGCGCATCCCGCCCGGCGACAGGTCCAGCAATTCCTGTCCGTGGAACCGGATGCTGCCGCCTCCAATGCTGAGGGGATTTCTCAGCAGACCGATCAGGGCAAGAGCGGTGATGCTCTTCCCGCATCCGGACTCTCCCACCAGACCGAACGTCTCTCCGCGCCTGATGCTGAACGAGACGTCCTGCACCGCCGGATACCTCCGGCCGTTGACGGACAGATCGATACGGAGACCCTCTACCTCAAGAAGCGCCTGTCCTGTCATGCCCGTCGGCTCCGCGATTGAGGATCAAGAATGTCGCGAAGGCCGTCGCCGAGCAGGTTCAAGCCCAGAACCGTGACGAAGATTGCAAGGCCGGGGAAGATCGAAATCCATGGTGCCGTGGTGATCTGATCCCGCGCATCGGACAGCATGCTACCCCAGCTCGGGAACGGCGGGCGGATGCCGAGACCAAGAAAGGAAAGAGCAGCCTCGGCAAGAACAGCGCCGCCCATCCCGAGAGTGCCGATGACGATGATGGGGCCGAGCATGTTGGGCAGAAGCTGCGTCAGCATGATGCGCACGTCGCTGTAGCCCAGAACCTTCGCTGCCTGGACGTATCCCTGACTTTTCAGGGATAGGGTCGAGGCGCGGGCAAGGCGGCAGGTGAAAGACCAGTTGGTGAGGCCGAGCGCAATCAGCAGACTGGTCAGCCCTGGATTGAGAATCGCCATGATTGCGAGGGCAAAGATAAGAGACGGAATGGCCAGCATCATGTTGGTCAAGCCACTCACGAAATCATCCCACCAGCCGCCCCAATATCCGGCGGACACCCCGAGGCAGACCCCGATAACCGTGTTGATGAGCTGCGAGATGATCCCGACGGTGAGCGAAATCCGAGCCCCGTAGAGCACTCGGCTGTAGATATCGCGCCCCTGCGCATCCGTGCCAAACCAGAACGCGGCTCCCGGCGGCTCCTCCGCATAGAGCAGGTCCGCATCCATGACCGGATCGGTATGAGCAAGCCAGGGCGCAAGGGTTCCTGCAATCACCACAGTTGCGAGGAGAAATCCTCCGATCAGGAGATTGGCTCTGATCTTCATGTCGTCCCTTCAGGTGTACTTGATGCGCGGGTCGATTATCGCGCAGACGACATCGACGAGGGTGTTGATCAGGAGAAAGAAGAGGACGATCACCAGGATTGCCCCTTGCACGACAGGGATGTCCCTCAATGTGACGCTGTCGACGAGCAAGGATCCCAGTCCTGGCCAGGCGAAGAGCTTCTCGACTACTACGGCCTGCCCAATGACGGTGCCGAACTGCAGGCCGATGGTGGTGAGGACGATGACGGAAGCGTTCCGCGTCAGGTGCCATTGTACCATGCGAGCCTCGCTCATCCCCTTGGCGCGGGCGGTTCGTACAAAATCGGCATTCATGATTTCGAGCACCGCAGCACGTGTTGTGCGAGCTAGCAGTGCCATTGGTGCAACGCCGAGCGCAATCGACGGGAGAATCAGATAGCGTATGCTGCCGTCCCCATAGCCGAAGCTTGGCAGCCAGCCGAGCACAAGGGCAAAGACGTACATCAGCATCAGGCCGAGCCAGAATTTCGGGAGCGACAGACCCGACACGGCGCTGATCATTGAGATCGTATCGATCCAGCTTCCCGGCCGCAGAGCGGCGATGAAGCCGAGCGGGACCCCGAAGACGATGGCGAACAGCATGGAAGCGAAGGCAAGCTGCGCGGTTGGCCACATTCGGTCTGCCAGAACGGTCGTAACCGGCTGGCGCGTCCGGAACGAGGTTCCGAGATCAAGCGTCGCAAGCTGGCCTACGTACTTTCCGAAGCGAACGTATACCGGATCGTCCAGCCCGAACTCTTTGTTCATTCTAGCCGCGACTTCAGCGTCCATGACGCTACGGCCGTCGTCATTCATGCTCGATACGAAGGTACCAGGAATCACGCTGAACATCAGAAAGATGACGGCGGCGATGGCCAGAATGATCGGAACCATCTGCAGAAGGCGTCGCAGGACAAAAGAAATCATTCAAGACTCCAACCTGACGCTCGCAACACAGGATTCGCGAACCTCAGGACTTGCAGTGCATCTTGAGCCTTGGCCCAGTTTCCATATAGCACTCACCTCAACCACACCCTCATGGCGAACAGACCAATTAGGAACGTTCTGCAAGTCAATATCAACTATCGGAAACACAATAATCTCTCCGATCGGGGAGCTTGATGCGCTTTCTGAGGCAGATCCCCATTCCGCTCATAGTCTTGATCGGACGATCAAATTGCATCCAGGGGCCAGATCGGGCGTCTGATCTTGCGATAGGGCCGTTCCTTGAAGTTCCTCGTTGATAGAGCGCCCGTGTCGACTTCGACAACCTCTCGGGCAATCGGCTCAAACGCGGCCCGGAAGTGCTGCATCGACTTCACGATCAGAGTCGACTTTCGCGTCGGGTCTACACCTAGTGACGTGAACTGCCCGAGATCATTGGCCTGACCGTTGTGGCTGATCACGATGATCTCGACTCCGCCGACACGCAGGAGAAGGCTGAGGCCATAATTGCGCCGCGCTCCGCCGCCCATGGGCCCATAGGCAATGAAGCTGCCATCCGTAATGGCCACAACATGGCCCGTGACCTCAATCGGTCCGCCGCCCATACTCGGATCGGTTTTGCCACCGAGCAGCAATGTCACGCGATTGCCCACACCCGCGGCCTGTGCCTGCAGAACGGCCTCGGGATCGTGGATGGCATGAAAGCCAACGTTCTGAAGATCGGCATCAAGCACTGCTTTCAGCAGATTGGTAGCGTCTCCATAGGCTCCTGAGCCCGGATTGTCGGAGTAGTCGGAAATGACGAGAGGCCTGCTCGAGCCGGTCCCAGCTTTTGCCTTTGCGATGGCCTCATCCAGCGGCGTAAAATGGATGGACGAGAACGTCCGCTGCTCCCAAGCATAGTCCATAAGTTCTTCGGCAATGGCCTGTGCCGAGGGCAGATCATTGCCTGTAACGGCAATGGAGGGGCCGATATCATGAACATCGGCAGACGAAAAGCCGGCCTGAACACTGATCACGAGGGCCTGTCCTGCGGCTTCAATCTGATCACCGCGGCGCAGCAGTTCCACCATGGGTGGTGATGTCGTGCGGCCCCCGTCTAGGGCGTACAGAATAGGCCGGCGGGCCAGCGCCACCTTCGGCGTCACCTCTCCTGTCATTGCCCTTTCTAGGAGTTCGGCAGCCTGCCACGTGCGCTCGTATTGATCAATGTGAGGATAAGTCCGATAAGAAATAAGCGCATTGGAATTGTCGGCCATGCGCTGCGTGACGGTCGCATGCAGGTCGAGAACCGCGACAATCGGGACGCGGGCGCCGGCCCGTGAGCGGATGCGGGCCAGCAACTCGCCCTCCCCATCATCATGGCTCTGCGTGGACATGGACCCATGGAGGTGAAGCAGGATCCCGTCCACGTCATCACAGGCATCAAGGATGAGCTTCGTGATCGTTTCGAAACAGTTATCGGTGACGCGACCGGATGGATTGGCAGAAGCGGCGATGGGATGAACGAGCTTCCATTGGAACTTTTCGGCGGCTTCGAACGCGGCACCGATCGACGTACGCGTTCCTCGAAAGGCGGGGATGATGTCTTCATCCTGATAGTAGCTGCAGTTCCTAAATGCGCTCTCATCGGTTAGCTGAACACTGAACGTGTTCGTCTCGTGCATAAACTCTGCGACAAGAACGCATTTCACCATTTTCTCTATTCCCCCTTATATCTTAGGGCCGTAGGAGCGCCAGCTCGCCGACACCCGATTGATATGTCATGTTCTTCAAGCCTCTAAGGGCGCAGTTTTACTGATGTTGGCAAAGGCTCGAATATTCTTCAACCCGGAACTTTAGGACGAGCCATCCTTCATGCACAACAGACTTGACCTGACCGGGTTTTTGGACCAGGCGCATTGAGAGGCTACTGCATGATTGTGGCTGTGGGTAGCTGTTGTGTGATGGCCTCCAGTGTGACGGGTGCAGGCGGCCGGTACCCCAACGCTGAGTGAGGTCGCACGCGGTTGTATTGATCGCGCCAGGCGCCGATCACGACCTGAGCCTCTTTCAGGCTGTAGAAGATTTCCAGCTTGAGGCACTCATCCCTGAGCTCTGCTTGGAGATACCAGCCTCCTTGCAGGCGAGTGCGGTACTCTTGCCTTGAGCGAGATGCACCTCGATCTGGCGCAACTTCGCGATGATCTGCTCCGAGCTGAACCTCTTCTTCGGCATGGGCGGCTCCTTAGTTCCAGGTCAATTCTCTCAATCAACTTGGTCCAGTTCCACCCAGTCAGGTCATATCTATATCGACTGACGGTCGGTTAAGGTATTTTGGCGAGCACCCGAATAAAACCCGCCTTACGGCGGGTTTTCCGTTTCAAGAGACTGGCTTGTTAACAGCCGTCAGCGTCGACAACCCCTTATCGGAACTCTCTCAGCGGAAGAATGGGTCAGGCCTCGCCCGGTTCCCCATACCTTCCAAAGTAGCGCTAGGCTGATTGAGGCATATAACCGAACATAGACTTGATCTCGAGGAACTCCTCAAAACCAAACTGTCCCCACTCACGGCCGTTGCCTGATTGCTTGTAGCCCCCGAATGCAGCTGCAGTGTCGCCGCGCGAGCCGTTCAGATGCACCATACCCGCCCGGATCTGGCGGGCGATGCGGCGGGATCGCTCGATGTCGCCTGAAGTCACGTAGCTTGAGAGGCCGTAAATGGTGTCATTGGCGATTTGGATCGCATCTTCCTCGTCCTCGTAGGGCATGATGCTCAAAACGGGTCCAAAGATCTCTTCCTTCGCAATGTGCATGTCGTTGCATACATTAGCAAAGACCGTAGGCCGCACGTAGTAGCCCCGGTTTAACCCTTCAGGACGGCCTAAGCCACCGGCAACCAAGGTCGCGCCTTCCTTGATGCCTGCTTCAATGAGAGCCTGGATGCGTTCGAACTGTATCCGGCTCACTACTGGTCCGATGGTGGTCGAAGCGGCTCTCGGATCACCTACTATCGTTTCTTCAGCAACGCGGCGTGCAAGTGCGATCACTTCCTCCTGCCGGTCAACCGGGACGAGGAGGCGGGTTGGTGCATTGCAGGATTGGCCGCTGTTGGCAAAGCACACCTGAGTGCCATGGGTGACGGCGGCCACGAAATCAGCATCGTCCAACAGGATGTTGGGGGACTTCCCGCCCAGTTCTTGGTGGACGCGCTTGACCGTGTCCGCCGCCGCCTTTGCAACCAAGATGCCGGCTCGGGTCGAGCCTGTGAAGGACACCATGTCGACGCCGGGGTGGCTTGCGAGAGCCTGGCCGACATGCGGGCCATCACCATTGACGAGGTTGAAGACCCCGGGAGGCACGCCCGCTTCGTCGAGGATCTCAGCGAAAATAAGAGCTGAGAGCGGCGCGATTTCGCTCGGCTTGAGCACCATGGTGCATCCCGCTGCAAGGGCTGGGCCGACCTTGCAGCCGATCTGGTTCAGAGGCCAGTTCCACGGGGTGATCAGACCGACGACGCCGATGGGTTCGCGGGTAATCACGGTAGCATTAACGGTTTGGTCGAAGGCGTAGGTTTTCAGAACCTCGGTGGCGCGGGTGATGTGACCAAGGCCTGCCGGCACATGCCGCTCGCGCGCAAGACTAAGGGGAGCGCCCATTTCGGTGGAAATCGCCTCCGCCAGATCATCCGTGCGCCTTTGGTAGGCCGTGACGATCCGACCTAGTATCTCGAGTCGCTCGTCACGGCTGGTTTGAGAGTAGGTTTTGAATGCGTGTCTTGCGGCGGCCACAGCCCGGTCGACGTCGGCTGCTCTGCCCGCCGCAATGGTTGCTACTGGCTCTTCAGTAGCAGGATTGATCACATCAATAACGTCGTGCTCTGCGGGCGAAACCCATTGGCCATCAATGTAGAAACGATTGTGATGCGGCACGATTTGTTCTCCAGCTTTGGTGTAGACGTCGGAGACGTCAGGGCATTTCGCGACAGAGGCTGTCAATTGCCGGTTGGATGAGAGCCTGTTCAATGAAAGAAAGTTGCGACAAGGCTATAATATCGTAAGCGACCCACCAGGACCGACTATCCATAGCACGTATGAGCAGATGAGCCGCCACGTGCTTCTCCTCATTGGCTTCGTGTGGGGTCGGCGCGTCCATTCAGGAGAGTCGTCATCGGTCGGCTTGACAGTTTGCATTTCACGCCTGCCGTCGAAGAACTCGACCCGGGCGTTCTCCGCTTGGCTTCCCGTTGGCCCACACGACCTTGCCGTTCACAAGGACAGTTTCAATTCCACGCGAAGCAGCGATCGGGCGATCATAGGTTGCGACCTCATCGACCGTTTCGGGATCTAAGATCACCAGATCTGCAAACGCACCCTCCCGAATGACTCCTCTATCAGGCAGGCCAAAATTCCTGGCGGTCAGCCCGGTCATTTTGTGGATCGCAGTTTCGAGCGAGAAAAGACGGCGCTTTCGGCTGTAATGCCCCAGCACCCGTGGGAAGGTGCCCCAAAGCCGTGGGTGCGGTTTTTCATCATGAGGCAACCCATCCGACCCGATCATCGTCTGGTCGAAAGCCAGGATACGTTCTACGTCGCCTTCATCCATGCGATAGTAGACGGCTCCGGCCGGCAGGAGGCGTTGGATCACCTCCTCTTGCGATCCACCGAGCTTCTCGATGATGTCCGTCAGATCCCATCCTGCGAACTCTGGCAGGCTCTTGGACCAAGTTACGGTAACACGCGTGGCATTTGCCGCCAGATGGGGAGCAAGAATTGTGGACGACGCCGCATAGGGATAGCAGTCGAGGCAGATCTCCTGGGTGGCCATTTGGCACTCGATGAGCTTGAGGGTTTCCACAGAGCGCCCAAAGTTCCTCGCCCCGACTACTTTGTGATGCGAGATCACAACCGGCACCCCGACATCCCGCCCGATCCGGAAGGTTTCGTTCAGCGACTCGACGACCATATCTCCCTCGTCGCGCATGTGCGTGCAGTAGAGCCCCCCGTGCTCCCGCAGCGGCTCGCAGATCTCAATCACCTCCTCGGTGGGGGATCCGATTGCGGGAGCATAGGCGAGTCCCGTAGAGACGCCGATTGCCCCTGCCTCCAAGGCCTCGACCACCATCACTCGCATGGCGGCAATCTGTTCAGGACTCGCGGGTTGGGTGAGATCATCCATTGTCGCGACGCGCAAGGTCGAGTGGCCGACGAGCAAGGCACAATTGGTCGCGGCTGGGCGCTCCTCAAGCTCGGTTACATAAGCCGCAAAGGTCGGGAAGCGATACCACCGGCCGCCCTCATCAAGAAGGTTCAGGGGAGGTGTAACCGGGTCAGGAATGGGACGCGGCATCGGTGCGAGGGAAATCCCGCAATTGCCCCCTACGACAGTTGTCACCCCCTGGCTCACCTTGGGTGCCATGTCGGGATCGGACAACAGAAGCCGGTCGTCGTGCGTGTGCGCGTCGATAAAGCCGGGCGCGACTACGAGGCCTGTTGCATCGAGGACTGTCTCAGCGGTCGCGTCTCCTATCGCGCCGATAGAGGCAATACGATCCCCCTTGATCGCCACATGGCCTTCAAAGCGATCGGCCCCGGTGCCGTCGACTATCGAAGCATTGCGAATAATCACGTCATAGTGCTCGGTCATAATTCCCCCTTCGTTGCGCACACTTGGAACAATGTCGTCTTGTGATGTGATGTGGGCAGATCACAGAGGTCGGAAGTTCTGAAAGTCCCAGTCCCGGCCTGGTGCAGCTTCGATCAGTGCACGGGTGTAATCCTGCCTGGGTGCCGTCAGAACCTCGGCCGCTGACCCGGCCTCAACGACTCGTCCATGTTGCATGACCACTATGGTATCGCAGATCTGTGCGGCAACGCGCAGGTCGTGGGTGATGAACAGAACGGCTATCCCGATCCTCTCCCGGATCTCATCCAGAAGTTTCAGGACCTGGGCCTGAACCGACACGTCGAGAGCGGACACCGCCTCGTCGGCCACAAGGATGTCTGGATCCAGGGCCAGGGCGCGGGCAATGCAGATACGCTGCCGCTGACCACCCGAGAACTGGTGTGGATACCGTTCCATCGCATCAGCACTTAACCCTACGAGGCCGAGCAACTCCCGAGCCCTGTTCAAGGCCTCATCCCGTCGTTGGCCGAAGTTTATTAGTCCTTCGATGACCGAGTCCCCGACTCTCCTGCGCGGGTTCAGTGACCGGTACGGATCCTGGAACACGATCTGAACCCGGCGGCGCATCGGCCGCAGCTGGCTTCCGGTGGCTTTCGCTATATCGTCGCCATGGACGAGTATGTTGCCTGATGTGGGGTCCTGCAGCCGGACCACACATCGCGCCACTGTTGACTTGCCGGAGCCGGACTCCCCTACAATGCCGACGATCTCGCCCTTCCTGACCGACAAGCTGACACCCTGGGCTGCTGCGATTGAACGTCCCCGTCCGAAGAACCCTCGGCCCGCGTAAGTCTTGCTCAGTTCCTTCAGGTCCAAAACGATGTCGGACTTCAGCGCCGCTCGTTGCTTTGGAACAAGGCTGGGCACAGATGAAACGAGCATGCGCGTGTACGGCTCCCGTGGATATGCCAGGATGTCGTCACGCGACCCGACCTCAACGACCCGCCCCTTGTTCATCACCACGATACGATCAGCGATCTCGGCAACTACTCCGAAGTCGTGTGTGATGAACAGAACCGCCGTGTTGTGCTTCTTCTGTAACTCACGGATGAGCGCCAGGATCTGTTTTTGGGTCGTGACGTCGAGAGCCGTCGTCGGTTCGTCGGCAATCAGTATCTTGGGCTCGAGGATCAGGGCCATCGAAATCACGACGCGCTGCCGCTGCCCGCCCGAGAGCTGGTGCGGGTATGAGTCGTAGATTCGCTCAACGTCCGGCATATGAACCGCGTCGAGCATTTCCAAGATCTTGGCCCGGCGCTCTGCCCTGCTGAGCTTGGTGTGTATTCTGAGGACCTCGTCGATCTGCTCCCCTACCTTCTCCACCGGATTGAGGGCCGTCATCGGCTCCTGGAATATCATGGCCATCCGGGTAGCCCGCAGTTCGCGTAATCGCGCCTGGCTTGCTTTTAGGACGTCCTCTCCCTCTACAAGAATACGTCCGGTGCTCGTTCGCAGAGATCCTGGGGGCAGGAGCCCCATAACCGCAAGGGACGTGACGGATTTGCCCGATCCCGACTCTCCCACGACACAAAGCATCTCGCCGGGTCTGATATTAAAACTGATATCCTCAAGGATGTGTCGAACCGGCGGTTCGCCGACGACCTGGACAGCGAGGTTGTCGATTTCCAGTACTGGTGCTCGGAGCTCGGAGCTCGGACCGGGCTTTCTGGGGTGAGAAGCGGAGCCGATCATGATTTTTTCGCCATTTTGGGATCGAGCACGTCTCGTACGACGTCACCCAAAACGTTCACGCTCAGGAGGGTCGCCGCCAGAACAATGCCCGGATAAAGGATGAGGCCAGGGAGGAGCTGGAAGTACATCCGGCCCTCCGACATCATGTTGCCCCAGGACGGGATTTCTGGGGGGAGCCCGGCTCCAAGAAAACTCAAGGTCGCCTCGATGAGAATTGCCGCGGCAAACACGTACGTACCCTGAACGATCAGGGGGGCGATTGTGTTGGGAACCATGTGACGGACCAGTAAGGTCGGCGCCGGCGTTCCGAGTGATATCGCCGCTTCGACATAAGGCTCAGACCGGACTGACAGAATTACGCTCCGGACAAGTCTTACAACCCGAGGGACCTCGGGAACCGTAATCGCGACCAGAACAGTCAGAATGCTTCCGCCGGTGAGCGAGACGAGCGCAATGGCAAGCAGGATGCTGGGAATCGCCATGATCCCGTCCATCACTCGCATGATGATGGCATCCGCGGCTCGAAAGTATCCGGCGACGACCCCGATCAGGAGACCGAGCAGGATGCACATGATCGTCGCCCCGGCGCCAACGATCAGGGAAACCCGTGCCCCATAGACGACCCTGGAATAGGTATCTCGCCCATAGGCGTCGGTCCCAAGCCAGTGCTCTGGTGAGATGCCCCGCAGCCGGGATCCCGGATCGATTGCGACCGGGTCATTTGTACCGAGAAGGGGTGCGGAGAGTGCCGCCAGAATGACGACGCAGAGGATCACAAAGGCAACGAGGACGGGGCCACTTTTGAGCGTTCCAACCAACTGTTTGAGCACACTAGCTGTTTGGGGCGCCGAAACAGTGCTAGGCAGTTCTCCTGAAGCCTGCCCGCTGCTCTCTCCAGGAAGTGGGTTGACGATTGCTTGCATGACGCACCTCAGTAGCGGATACGCGGGTCGAAGACGGGGTACAGCAGATCAACCAGCAGGTTGATGAGGATGTAGATGAACGAGAAGAGCAGGATCAGGCCCTGAATGACCGGGTAGTCGCGCGCCAGCACAGCCTCGACGACTAATCGGCCCAGTCCAGGCAGGTTGAAAACCGACTCCGTCACGACAACACCGCTGATCAGCGAAGCTATCCCGATGCCGATAATCGTAACAATCGGCACGGCCGCGTTGCGCAAAGCGTGCCGCATCAGAACCACGCGCTCTGTAGCTCCCTTCGAACGAGCTGTCCGGATGAAGTCCTCGCCCATAACTTCAATGATGCTGCTGCGCGTTATACGGGCGATCAGCGCAACATAAACACCACTCAAGGCAAGAACAGGCAGTACGAGACGCTGTGCGAAGGGCCAGAAACCCTCCGACAGTGGCTTGTAGCCTTGGACCGGGAACCAGCCCAATTTGATTGACAGGGAGTAAATCAACAGGTACCCGACCACAAAGGTTGGAACCGAGAAGCCGAGGACTGACAGGGTCATGATGGCGCGATCCAACAGTTTGCCTTGCCTCCATGCGGCAATAATGCCGAGGGGTATGGCGATGATGACTGTAACCACGATTGTTCCCAGCGCCAGGGCAAGCGAGGGACCCATGCGGTCACCAATCATGCTTAGCACGGGAGTTCCGGAGAGAAGTGAGACTCCCAGGTCTCCCTGCATCAGTCGCGCAAGCCACTGCACCAACTGCAGGTATATCGGCTTGTCGAGTCCCATGGTTTGCCGGATCTTGTCCAACTGCTCGGCGGTGGCATCGTCTCCAGCAATAATGGCTGCTGGATCGCCCGGAGTCAGACGCAAAATGGCAAAGACGACAACTGCAACCATCACCATCACTGGCACAGTCGCTAGGAGGCGTCGCGCGATGTAAGGCAACATGGCTTTTCTCGCTTCATCACCCTCTTGGGTATGATCTCGGAAAGAGGGATCGCTCAGGTAGGTTGTGAGAGCATTCTGGCCCTCACAACCATCCGTTCAGCTCTGCTCGCAGAGCCGACCTCAAATAGGATCACTTGTCCGACTTCTTGATGTTCCAGAACACCGTGATCGGAGAGGCCAAGACGCCGGTCAGCTTCTTGCTGTAAGCCGCCGGAACAGAGAACTGACCGAGTGGGCCAACAACACCCTCGTCAATGGCGAGCTTCTGAATCTGAGCCGTGATTTCCTTGCGTTTGGTCTCATCAGTTGCGCGAGCGAATTCCAGACGCAGCTTCTCAATCTCTGGAACTTCCGGCCAACCGGCCCAAGCCTTAGTGCCGTTAGCGGCCACCGTCGTGTTGCCGAAGGGATTCCCGCTGGTGGCAAGGGTGCTGTAGGTGGAGAAGATGTTCCAGCCGCCTTCGGACGGTGACTTCTGGTTGCCCTGTTGGGTTACAACCGATTGCCAGTCCATCGTCTTGAGATCGACCTTGAAACCGGCCTTCCGGAGCGCAGAAGCGATCACGATCGGCTGTGGTGCGACCATGGCCAGATCTGTGGGTTGCAGAACCACGATCGGCGTTCCGTCGTAGTTTGCCTCCTTCAGGAGTTGTTTCGCCTTGTCGATGTTGGAGGGAATGACGACATCCTTCCCATACGTATCGGCGTATGGCGTATCGCAACCGAAGACGGCCGCGCAGGTCTTCGCGTACTTCGGATTCCCGACCAGCGCCTTGAGTACGTCGTCTTGCCCAACGGCGTGCATCGCAGCTTGGCGTAGTAGCTTATTATTGAATGGAGGATGCAGGTGGTTGAACCGGTAATATGTCCAGTTTCCTAGCTTATCCAGCACCTCGACATTCACGTCGTTGTTGTTCTCGAGCATCGGAAGCAGATCGAATGGTACCTGCTGGATGAAATCGATCTCCCCGTTCATGAGAGCGTTCACCGGCGTCATCTGGTCAGGCATGGCCGCCCACTGAACGCGGTCGACGTTCACGACCTTGCCGCCTGCCGTCCAGCTGGCCGGCTCAGAGCGAGGGACATAGTCCTTGTTCTTGTCATAGACGACTTTGAGCCCTGGCTTGAACTCGGACGCCACAAACTTGAACGGACCCGACCCGATAAATTCCTTGATCGATTCCGAGGCGGGCGTCTCGGCGATCCGTTTCGGCATCATGAAGGCAGGACGCGAGCTCAGCTTTGCAAGGCTCTCCAGGAGTAGCGACGTCGGCTCTTTGAGGACGACCTTGAAGGACTTGCCGTCGACAACAGCAATGTCGGAGACCATGGTCATCAGGACCTGGCCCGTGGAGTCCTGCTGCGCCCAGCGCTTGAGGGATGCGACGCAATCCTCCGACGTGACGGGCGCACCGTCGTGCCACTTTAGTCCGTCGCGCAAGGTGAAGGTATAAGTCTTCTGATCCTCCGCGACCTCCCACTTCTCCGCCATCTGAGGCTTGATCTCGAATTTCTCGTTCATTCCCAGTAGGGTGTCGTAGATCATGTAGCCATGATCGCGGGTGATGAACGCTGTACTGACCACGGGGTCCATGACTCGTAGGCCGGATTGCATTACGGCCGTTATGGTCTGCGCGTGGGCGGGAATTGTGACCAGCGAGGCAAAGGAGAATGCCGCACTAATTCCGAATGCCTTGTAACAAGCTGCTCGTTTTACTTTACTTAACATTAGACATCCCTCTTTGTTAAACGTGCCGTTCGGCACTGGACGTGGTTCAAGCCGCGCTTCTTCGAGCGCTTGTTCTTGTCTCACCTGCAGAAGATAGGCTCCGGGAACGAGGCAATCCGAAGATCGCCGCTGGGATACTGGTCGGTCGTTCAGCAATCTGGTCGGCCAGCAGGCCGGCACTCCCTGCCGCCAGGGTAAATCCGAGGGCGCCATGACCGACGTTCAGCCACAGGTTCGGGAAGTGGGTTTGTCCGATGATCGGCTTGCCGTCTGGCCTCGCTGGCCGCAGTCCGGCCCAAGCCTTCGGCTCTCCCACCGCGTTCAGGCTTGGAAGAAATGTCTGCACATTCTGCCGAAGGGATGCGATCCGGTGTGGCGCAATTGACGCTGTTGTGTCGCCAATGTCGACCATCCCGGCGACCCGGAGGCGGGTACCGAGCCGAGCGTAAACCACCTTGTTTCTCAGGTCGCTGACGCTTGTCGTTGGCGCGAGGCTGTCGGGACCCAGCTCATATGTGAGACTGTAGCCTTTAAGCGGGTAAACATAGGGATCGATGCCGACCTGTTTCGCGAGACCTTGGGCTCCGACGCCATTAGCGATGACGTAGTCGTCTGCCGCCATGTCTCCTTGCGATGTTTGGAGCCCCACAATCCGCGACCCCTCGACCCGCAGTTTCTCGACCGTAGTCCGATAACGGAACGATACAGGAGTGGCTCCCGAGCTCATGATCCGTTCCAACTCGGCGCAGAGTTGGAAGCAATCACCGGCATCTTCGGTCGGAGTAAAGATTCCTCCGATGATGGTGCCGCGAATGGCTTCGAGCGCAGGCTCGCGAATAAGACATTCGTTCGGCGTCAGGAGCGTTTGGCGGCATCCGAGGGATGCCTGAAAGTCCATACCAGCCTGAGCGGCTGCGAAGGTCTTGGCGTCCTGGTAGACGAGAAGCTTTCCTGACGATTCGAAACCAAAGCTGGGACGTTCCTGGCGCACCAACTCGTGAACCAGCTCGCGGCTGTACATTCCGAGTTGCGCGAGCTCCGCGGTCGTACGTTGCGCCTTGCTTGCACGGCAGGCTTTCAGGAATGCAAATAGCCATCGCCATTGGTCGGGATCAGCCTTCAGCTGGAAGCTGAGAGGTGAGTTGCGGTCGAGGAGCCAGGACGGAAGCTTTGGCAAAACGCCAGGATCAGCCAACGGGGATACGAAGCTATAGCTAAGCTGTGCACCATTTGCCTTGCTCGTCCGCAGCCCGGCTCCCTCGCCGCTGTCGACGACTGTCACTGAATGACCATCCCGCGCCAGATAATACGCCGTCGTCAAGCCAATGATGCCGGCCCCGATGACTATGATCTTCATGACGCAATCTTCCGCAGCTGAGAGATCGTGGCCGCGGCGGAAATATGCTCAAGACTTGTCTTGATCGAGATCACTGCTGGCCGCTTTGAGGCCAAGGCTTCCTGGAATGCACCCGCGGCCTGATCGCTGTGTTCGACCAGGATACCCAGGGCACCATAGGTCTCGGCGAGCCTTGGAAAATCCGGATTTGCGAGGGCAGTTGCGCTGACTCTTGCGGGGAAGAGCTTTTCCTGGTGCATCCGGATCGTACCGTATGAGCCGTTGTCAGCAATGACGAGGACGGGGCGTGCGCCGGTTTGGATCGCAGTCGCAAGCTCGTTCCCTGTCATGAGGAACCCTCCGTCGCCAACGAAGCAGACGACGTCGCGATCGGGCCGGCGTAAGCTCGCCGCGACCGCAGCCGGAACGCCGTATCCCATTGCGCCCGATGACGGGGCGAGCATCGTTCTCCCTCCACCAAAGCGCATTAGTCGCTGGACCCATCCACCGAAGTTTCCCGAGTCAATGGTGATGATTGCGTCATCGGCAAGAACGCGGTCGGCTGCCTGCACGGCGGCGGCAAAAACGACCCCGTCGTTGGCGTCCATTGGACCATCTCTGTGCCTGAGACCGGCCGCAACCGCATGTAGATGCCGGCTCCACTCAGCGCGCTGCTCCGGAACCGAGTGGGGAGCGTGAACACGCAATCCCCGCAGGAAACGTGCCGGATCGCATACCACGCCTAGATCTACATGGCGGATCCGGCCGACCACAGTGGCGTCAGGCCAGACCTGGATGACCGGCTGGGCAGGCAGTGGCGCGGCGGGAAACCGGAAGCCTTGTGTAGTCACATCCCCCAGCTGGGTCCCGACCGCGATGACGAGGTCGGCCTGACCGACCGCATCAGCCAGTTCTTTTGGCGCCCCGTACGCAAGATGTCCGGCATAGAGTGGGTGCGTGTTCGGGAGCAGGTCGGCGTGCCGGACGGCAGTCGCGACCGGGATGCCAAATACCTCGGCGAGATCCTGCAGAGCTGCCTGACCTTCGGGGTTCTTCAGGAGGCCGCCCGCAATGATCAGTGGCTTGCGCGCCTCAGCGATCCGTAAAGCAACACCCGACAATATGTCGTCAGAAGGACCGGCTACAGGCAAGGACAGCGGCTGGGCGGGAGTGCGGTCCACCCGGTCCTCGAGCATATCTTCCGGCAACGCTATTACCACCGGCCCCGGCGTACCGCTTTGGGCTACATGGAAGGCCGTTGCCACAAGGTCGGGGAGGCGTTCGGCCTGATCCACCTCGACTGCCCATTTAGCCATGGACCCAAAGACGCGCTCGTAATCGACCTCCTGGAACGCACCCATGTGGCGATGCTCACGCTCGACCTGTCCCACGAACAGGATCAAGGGGACTGCGTCCTGCTGAGCGGAATGCACTGCGATCGCCGCATTCATTGCTCCTGGGCCTCGGCTCACGAACGCCACGCCAGGGCGGCCTGTCAGGCGCGCGTCTGCTAGGGCCATAAAGCCCGCGCCACTCTCATGACGGCATGTGACAACATCGACATGAGGATGCTGGGCCAGCCCATCGAGCACGCTCAGGTAGCTTTCCCCAGGGACACAGAACACGCGATCGATGCCGTGGAGAGTTAGCGTATCGATTAATAGATCAGCTGCCCGTCTCATCGCGTCATTGTTCCTTGCTTGAGCGCTTCTTAGGTTCACGCCCGGATTCCAAGGCCGCCAGAGAATCCCCGTTCAGCTCCGGTGGGAACGCCTGGACGATTTGTTCAAGCGCGGCCGAGAGCCGTTGCCATCCCTCCTCCGTACGAAGCGGGACCCCCAAGAAATGGCTTTCCGTCTTCGATCGCAGCATCAGGTACAAAATTCCGGCAAGCATGATGCTCACCACCGCGGGCACATCCATATTGGGAGTCAGGCCATCGATGCGGTCGATGAAGGCACGGGCAGCTTTCTCACGGCGGTTCGCCAGCTTTGCGGTCACCTCATTAACTTCAATGAGTTCCCACCGGCGGACCTCTCGAAGCGTCTCGTTTTTTCCCAGGGCTTCGATCTGGGCCTTCAGCATCGACAGAACCAACGTTCCCGGTGATTGCTGGCTCGACTCTCCGGAGGTGAGCAGGTCGTGGTGGCTCGTCCAAAAGTCCTGCTCCTGCATCCAAGCAAGAAGCAGTCCAGGCATGCCGTCGAAGTAACGGTAAATGAGTTCTTTGCTGACGCCGGCGCGGTTGGCAATCGCATTGACGCCCACGCCGCCCATCCCGGTCTCTCGGATCTGTGCTTCAAGGGCGTCCAGAATCTGCCGTTCGGTTCGTTCACGGCGGGACATGGCCTGTTTCAATGTGATCCGCCTTTGATCGCTTGTGATTGGGGTGGGTGGGCCGCTTTGCCGGCATTTCGGAAAGCCTCTATCACGAGCGGAAGCGGCGGACTGCCAGGTGGCTTGCAAAGCCACCCCGGTGATGTTTCCGTGAACAGCTCCGTGATAGCTCTGCCGATCAATCGTCCGCTCTGCCAAATCTCACTTCCAAGATAGATACCAGTTGTCCGACGATTGGCTGATTGGAGGCGGAGGTTTGCGCTCTCGACGGCGGTGATGGTTCCATCATCCTTTACGTGAACACGATCATTAGTGGAGAGATGAATGGGGACCGTGTCATGCAAGTAAAGCAGGCGGGTATCCGTTGACTCCCCTGTAAGACAGGACCAGGCGAGGTCAATGAGCCTTTCGGCAAGGGGGCCTTGAGAGAATATGGAGTTGTGCAATAGCGCAACACTAGACCCGCCGGATGTCCGCTCGGCACCGCCGCAATCAGACCGCCGCATTACACGGGCGCTGTTGCCGGTACCAATCTCTCCGCAAGCGTTCATTGCAATCATTCCTGCGTCGGCTTCCGGAAACTCGCAAAGGACAGCTGTAATGGCCTCCTGTGGCGTTTGCCCAGCAGCTAAGCGGGCAAGGACCGCCTGATTCAATGGGATATCGTTGACGCCGGGGGTGTTCGGAAGCCGGTGGCCTGTAACGAGTCCGATATTGTCGAGGCCAGGCAAGAATTGCTCGAGCGGCTCCGGCCGGTCTGGTCCGCTTGATATGGCTGCCGCAGACTGCGCCGCAAGCCAAGTCTCGGGTAAGTTGAGGGCCTCAATGCCCCCTCGCTGGGTTACGCGATGCCGAACACGTCGGTTCTCATCAAGGATCGCAAAGACCACGAACCCGCCAATGGCGCCACGGCCAAGCAGTTCGGCACCCAGGACCGCAGCCCGCACTGCCGCACCTGCCTTTTGACCGCTAGCTGCTACCCCGATCGTCATCGTCTCAATCCTGTTAGCCGCCGCATAAAGCAGCGAACTCGCATGGTCGGTATGCAAGGTGACCATGCGGTCACATTCTTGTCAACAGGCTCGAATAGGAACGAGGCGAGCGTCATCCTCAGAGGACATGAAGGATACGATAATGCGCTCATCCTTGGCGTCGATGAACTCGCCGAGGCGCGCCCAGACGTCGTCAGGGTTCAGCGGTTTCATAAGGCCTTCGGTGACAAAGTGCCAATATTCGTCCGGATCTCGGCCTCCGCGAACGGTGTGAATGAGGACCGCAGGTTCTTCCAGCGGCAACCTCCTTGGCTTAGGCCACGTGACGCAGCTCGGACGCTTTTTGTCACGAGCAGCCGCCGGCGATGTCGAGCATCAGCCCACAGCACGGGGCTTGAGCCCCATGAGGTGGTGTAGCTCGACGGAAGCGCAGCGGTCGGCTCGCGCGCCCTCAGTAGCGCCGTAGCGGGCCGGGCGGTGATGTCACATTAACGGGGAATACTGCTCTGTACTCGTCAACGAAAAATCCCGTGTCGAGGAAAAACAGCGACTTGGCCTGTGCAAAAGCCGGCCTTGTCGGCCCCGTCAACGGCTATACTCAGGTAATGTGACATCCCCCTGCAGGACCTCCTGGCGTGCAGCCGATCGCTTTGGCCTCAAGCCCGAGCGGCTGGCGGCTGACAGTGCCTACGGCTCGGCCGAGATGCTGCACTGGCTCGTGGAGGAGCAGAAGATCGAGCCGCATGTTCCCGTGATCGACAAATCCGAGCGCCAGGATGGCACCTTCTCGCGATCTGACTTCAGCTATGATGCTGAGGCGGACGCCTACACCTGTCCTGA
>NZ_JAFBID010000082.1 GCF_016811235.1 Microvirga arabica | reverse complement strand
CGGGTTCACGCTCGCCGCGTGAACCCGCACCAGGATCTCATCGTCCTTCGGCTGCGGCCAAGGCACGTCATCGAGCGTCAGAACTTCAGGTCCGCCGAAGCGATGGATGCGCACCGCCTTCATTGTGGTCATCAGAGATCTCCGGAACGAGTTGGCACTCCGAGTTGCGCTGGACCCATGTGGGAACAGTCCCAGCCCTTCTAGCGATGAAGTGAGCGTTCCAACTCGGCCTTGCTCATCCGGGAACGGCCCGGCAGATCCCGCCGCTTGGCCTCGGCATAGAGTTCTGCACGGGTCTTAGCCCGGCCAGCTTTTGATGCTTTGCCGCTAAGCCGCTCACGAGGTGACGCCGTTTTCTTCGACACGCTCTTCTTTGACGCAGTCTCGCCCCTGCGCTCTTTCGATTTGGTCTTGCTCAAGTTCTCCCGGTTTTTCTTCGGGCTCTCCTGGTTCGACGCACCTGCCTCATGCAGTGCGATCGCAATCGCCTGCTTCGGGTTCTTCACCTTGGGACCAGAGCCACGGATCTTAAGCTTGCCCTCTTTGAACTCGTGCATCACCCGATGCACCGTGTCCTTCTGCGCCTTTGACTGCTTGGCCATTGCATACTCCGCACTTGCTATCTGCTCTCTTCATCCGTGATGGTCCGGACCACGTCGGCGTACTTGTCGCCGTGCGGCTTTGGACTATCCCCTGATGGTTCAGCTCCGGGTGTGACGACGCCCTCGCGATGCGCGGAGCGTCGGGGCCCCGCCGATTGGCGCTGTCCACCAAGGTAGAACTGGGTCGTGCTTGTCCGGCCATAGATCAGCCAAGCCAGACCGTACCCGGCGGCCGCAGCGGCTAGGAGGGCCACAGTCGGATACTGCTGGATGGGCTGAGCAATGCTCTTGGCGCCCTGACGGGAAAAGCGCTCTGCCTCGGGAAAGCGGCGCCGGAACTGCTGGAGTGACTCCCCACTGTGCCGATAGGCGTCCTCCGCAAGGCTTGAGGCCTGATCCACGACGCTCCGAACCATTGAGCTCTTGCGAGCGTTTGGGCGCTCATCGCCTTCGTGCTTGGCAGCAACGCTCTTGGGGCCTGTGGTTGTCCAGGCCGGCGGGTCGCTGGCGGGGAAGCTGTCATCAACGGTATCATCCACGAGGCGCTGCTGCATCTTGCGAAGCTCGTTCTCCGCGTGTGCAGGCTGCTTCTCGTCAATCTTTTCGTCAGGCATGGGAGAGCCTCCTCTCGACTGTTGGGGCAATGTTCACTTGAGGCCCTTGTTCCTGAACGCGGGGCGATACGGAATGGATAAGCTCAATCTACATCGATCTCTGCGGAAGAAACGCGTGGATCACACGTTGATCGGAACCTGACCTCATCAGCCATGGTGTTACGGTGTTCTTTGTTAGCTCTGCTGCTTCAGCTTTGCCATTGCCTGTCGTTTCATCCAAACGGTGAGACCCAGGGTGGCGAGGCGACCCACACGAGGGAAGGCCCAGTTTGTCAGGCTTGCCTGAGCCTGTGCCATTACGGGACCTACTGCCCTGACCCAGCAGCGACAGCGATCAGCCCAAATCCGAAGAACAGCCTTTCGTGGTCAGTTCGCTTGGCACGATCCTCAATCGGCGGCGGATGATCCCTTCATTCCCCTGAGGCATTCGATAGGGCTCAGAGGAGCCGCGAAACCAACATGATCATGATCCACCTTCTGGTGTCAGGCGCACGAGCCGCCCGCTATCGGCATCTGTCAAGGCATAGACTGCCCCGTCAGGCCCTTGGCGCACGTCCCGGACCCGAGCATTCAGATTGATGCGGTCCTCGCCTGTGATCTTCTCGCCATCAAGAGTGACACGCACGATGCTTGAGGCGCTCAACCCGCCGATGAGCAGCGAGCCGCGCCAAGCGGGAAACACTTCACCAGTGTAGACCGTCATGCCGGAGGGTGAGATCACGGGCGTCCACTGGTGCACCGAACCGGCGAAGTTCGGCCGGGATGGCGGATCCGGGATGTCGCGTCCGTCGTAGTGCCGGCCCCAGCTCACTTCAGGCCAGCCGTAGTTCTTGCCAGCCTCTGGGCGAGTTAGCTCGTCCCCGCCTCTCGGGCCCATCTCGGCCACCCACAGCGCACCGGTCTGCGGGTGCAGAGCCGCAGATTGGATGTTGCGGTGCCCGTAGGACCAGATCTCGGGTCGGGCGTTCTGGCGGCCGACGAAAGGATTGTCGTTCGGCACCGTTCCATCAGGATTGATCCGCACGATTGAACCAAGATGGCCGGAAAGATCCTGGGCCGGATCGAACTTGAAGCGCTCGGCCAGCGTGACGAAGAGCTTGCCGTCAGGCGTGAAGACGAGCCGCGAGCCGAAGTGGTTGGGACCTTCCACCTTCGGCTGCTGCCGGAAGATTACCTGAAGGTTGTCGAGCCCTGTGGCGGCATCGTTGAGCCGACCCCGCGCCACAGCGGTGCCAGCGGTGCCACCCTCGCCCGGCTCGGCATAGGTGAGATAAACAAGGCGGCTGGACGCAAAGTCAGGGGCGAGCGCCACATCGAGCAAGCCCCCCTGCCCTCGCGCGAAGACCCTGGGCACGCCCGACAAAGGCTCAGAGATCTGGCCCTTCTTCGACACGACCCGAAGTCGCCCAGGGCGCTCGGTCACCAGCATGCGTCCGTCCGGGAGGAAGGCCAAGCCCCAGGGATGCTCCAGCCCGCGTGCGATGGTCTCAATCCGAACCTTGCCGGTCTGGGATGTCACTGTCTGAACCCGGTTCTCCTGCGCATGCGCCACGCAAAGGGCGGCAGTAAAGGCAGAAGCAAGAGCAATGGACCTGCGCATAGCTAGCTCCCAGACATCATGAGTTGCCCGCCAACGCCCCACAGCCTGTTCCGATCCTCACCGGACGGTCACGAAGGTGCGACCGCAATCATCTGAATAGTCGCTCAGTTCAGTGGTGGGATGGACGGCAAAGGCTCTCGCGAGCCCTGATCGGCTTACAGATGGTCACTTTAGCCCCCGCTCCCTGGGCTGCGCTGGTCAAGTACGTACAGCACCACAAGCCCTGCGATGTACAGCACGATGGTCGCCAGCGAGTCATAGCCCATGCGGGCAACCGTCCTGTCCTTGCGCTCCAGAAGCCCGATGACGAAGACGCCGGTCAGGACAAGACCAACAAGGGCCGCAACAGCCTCGAACGCGCCGGCCTGGGCCAGAACTGGGCCACCGGGATAGGCGAGGTCCGCGATGAAGATCAACGCGATGTTGAACAGGTTCGTGCCAAAGATGTCACCAACCGCCATCTCGTACCGGCGGATGCGCACCGCCGCGATGATGGAACTGAGTTCCGGCAGCGAGGTCGCAAAGCCCACCAGCACAAGACCCACCAAACTTGCGCCCAGCCCAGTCTGCTGCGCAATGGCGTCGCCCGTCTGGGAGAGCAGGAAACCGGCGCCGAGGATCAGGATGCCGACAATGGCTGTCTTAATGATGAGCGTGCGCAAGGGCTGCTTTTCGGTCTCATCCTCCCCTTGATCGTCCTCGCCCGGCACATCGCCTGTGTCCGGCTCGTCGTCGATCGCGGTCCATACGTGTCGACGCTCGTACCCGGATGAGAGCCAGAGTGAGGAGACACACAGAACAATCAGGACCGTCGAGCCCAGCCCCACACCGGCGATAGGGATGTCGTGTGCCAAAATGACGACGGTCACGGCAGCCAGCAGCAGCATGCCGAGTGTTCCCTGCAGGAGCGTTGCCGGCTTGCCGATGATCGACGTGAGGGCGTTGCCGCCCAGCACGGCATCGGCAATGGCGAGAAGCAGGATGTTGATAGCGGCGCTGCCGAGCAGGTTGTTGACGGCGAGCGGCGCGTTGCCGGTCCAGGAGGCCGTCGTGACGGTTGCAATCTCCGGCAGCGAGGTGATCCCACCCAGCAGAAGCATGCCCGTAAAGGCCTGCCCGATGCCGGTCTGACCCGCGATACCGCCCACATAAGAGGCAAGGCGACTGCCTGCCATCCAGACAATGATGGCGCTCACCGCGAAGATGCCGCCGTTGAGCCAGATCGAGAAACTGTCGAAGGCCAAAACATCCTCTTTGTTGTAGAGTGAGGCTCTGCCTGCAAAGCCTGTCAATCTGCAAAGGCCAAGCTGGTAGCAACAACCTACTGGCTCGTACAAAAAGGCATAAGCCGGCCTCGTGTGAAGAACAGCCTGTTAACCTAATACATTGAGATTGGACTTGGCGTTCAACGGCCAAATAGAGCGTGCGTTCCCGTTGCTCCGTGCCATCACCCTAGCCATGACGCGCTTGTGGAGAGCTTAGTTTTCTGAGCACTTCGATCACATTCTGGAAAGCCACACTGTGGACGAAGCCTCTGTATACATACAGAGGCTTCGATGGCTGCGGGCTTCCTAGAAGAACCCGGCAACCTGCCGTTTAGCGACTTGCACCCACAAGGGCTGCACTGTGACTTGGAACAATGCTGACCGCACCTGGGATTGACGCTGCCATGTCTCCATGTTCGAGCCCGACGGGCCCGTAATCCACGGCCCTGCGCGTGAGCCACTGCCGCCGCGACCAATCTAGCAGTGGAATGGGGCATGCAGGGCTGACTTTGGAACCATCAGTCCTGGGACCGATTGAGCGATAGCAGATAGCGCAGGCTGTGCCTGAACGCACTCGTACTACCGACACAACCAATCGGGAGAAAGTGATGAGGACACCGTTGTTGGGCATTGCCTGTCTTTTGGCGCTGACAGGGCCAGGTCTCGCCCAGTCACCGCAGACGGCTCGGGCCACCTTTGTCGATGCTAAAGGCCAGCAGGTGGGCAGCGCTACCCTGACGCAGACGCCCAATGGTGTCCTGATCAACGTCGACGTCGCAGGTGTTCCAGCCGGCGAGCACGGTTTCCACATTCATGAGACCGGCAAGTGCGAGCCGAACACCCGCTTCGAGTCCGCGGGCGACCACTACAGCCTGCAGGGGCAAAAACACGGCCATCAGTCCGAGGGTGGCCCGCATGCCGGCGACATGCCCAACCAGTTCGTCGGCCAGGATGGCAAGCTGCGCGCCCACGTGATCAATCCCAACGTGACGCTGGGCACTGGTGAGGGCACTCTGTTCGATCAGGACGGATCAGCTATTCTCATCCACGCCAAAGCGGACGACTATCGCTCACAGCCCTCTGGCGAAGCCGGTGACCGTCTCGCCTGTGCGGTGGTGGCAAAGTAGCCCGGAAGCATTGAGCACTGATGTACGCGACGGAGATGCATGTTTGTAGCCGGGAGGAGCGTTCTCGGCAGGCATGGCTGAGTGTCCCCTCACGGTGTTTGTCACAGGTCCTTGCAAAAACAGTGGAGCATTACCTGGATGCCAATTCCTTTGCCGAACCAGCCCTATCCTGAACCGACCCCGGCCGATCCTAATCCGGCTCCGGTCAGCCCGCCCACTCCTCCTGAGACACCGCAGCCTGAGCCCATCGGAGTGCCGCCAACCACACCTGGAAACATTCCACCTCCAGGCGAGCCGGTCGGTGTCCCGCCGACAACGCCGCAGGAAATCCCTGTGACGCCGACGACGCCACAGCCTACAGCGGGACAGGTATTTCTGGTGAGCGAATGTGATACTCAAGGCTTGTACAGCCTCAGGTACTGATCCGGTTTACCGAGCATGGTGATCGGACCCCTATCCGACCTGATCTGACGAGGCAACAGGATCATATTGGCAGCGCGACCAACTCTACTCACAGAGATGGCGGGGAGGACTGAGCTCCTCCCCACTCGATCGCACGATCCTTACTGTCGAGGAGCGGTGCGGGTGGCGCCACCCGCACCGGCAGCCCGGTTGTTGTCCTGGAACCGCGGAGCGTTCTGAAGCTGCTCTCTCGTCATCATGACGATGATCGCATCCGGCTCAGGTGCGTTGGCATTGGCGCCCGTGCCCGTCTGGGTTCCGCCAGTCTGTGCTGTGTTCTGGCCAGCCGTTCCCATCGTTGAGCTGGTGCCGGCGGTGTTAGTTCCCGCCGTACCTGTCGTGGGAGCACGGGTCGTGCCAGTCACGGACCCTGTCGCATTGGCGTTCTGCTGACCTGAGCGGACCTGAACCTGCTGCATCGGGATCGCGACATGGGTCTCGCCGATCCCGACGCTATGTCGACCTTACTGTGAGTGGAGACAAGGCAGAACGTTAGAAAAGGTGCTGCTGCTGCGCCACGCAATGAGGAGTAGACCTAACTGGATTGACTTCCGGACTCGGTGACTGCTGCAGTTTTGAGAGGATCTTGAATTTTCCTTCTTCGAAAGAGCGATCAAGAATGGCCCTCCTTCAGCAAGTGTCCTCAACTGAACCTGCCGAGCCGATGCGCATGGAACATGTCTGATTGACGCTTCTTAATAGGTTGACGAGACGCATCTCGCTCCTCCTAAACCGCCACGGAGCCCATCATGGCCGATCAGAATGAAAAGCAATCTGAGCAATTGGAGCGCCATTACAAGGTGCGTCAGGTCACCGACATCCAGGCCTCCTGGACTGAGCAGGAGCGCGGAGAGGAAGGCAAATTCACGGTTCAGCTTATTCTGGATAACGGCGTGGAAGAGTACATCCTGCAGCCGGATGCTGAGGATCTGGATCCTATGCTGAAGCTCTTTGCGCTCAGCGAGCACACCACATTTGATCTTGAGCGCAAGGTGCTCATGTTCTCCAATCTCAAGACGAAGTGAGTACAGGTAAACTGCCTAGTCGAGACACGAGGACAGTTCTGTTAGCGCTCGTACGGGTCTCCTGCAACGAACGTCAGCACTTGCTACGGGTGCCTTCACCGCTCGGAGGAGATCCGGAATGAGCGTCTACGGCTATCACTGCTCACACGAGCAGTTCTCACCTGTCGAGCTGCTGCATTGCGTGCAGCTGGCAGAAGAGGCAGGCTTTAAGTGTGCATCCGCATCGGATCACTTCCACCCCTGGAACGAGCGGCCTGGGCATGCTGCTTTCGTGTGGACTTGGCTGGGTGCAGCCATGCAGAGCACGCACTTGCCTTTCCGCACGGTTTCAGCGCCTGGTTACCGCTATCATCCAGCGGTGCTTGCGCAGGCTGGAGCGACACTCGCATTCATGTATCCTGACCGCCTGTGGATGGCGCTTGGTAGCGGGCAGCGGCTGAACGAGGCAATCACAGGCTTGCCTTGGCCAGCCAAGGCCGAGCGCAATGCGCGCCTGCGCGAATGCGCCGATGTCATGCGCGCGCTCTGGGCTGGCGAGACTGTCACCCACCGCGGCCTGATCGTGGTGGAGGAGGCAAAGCTCTACACTCGTCCGGAGTCCCCGCCCCTCATCGTGGGCGCGGCGGTTTCCCCCGAGACGGCACGCTGGCTTGGAGGCTGGGCCGATGGACTGATTACAGTCGCGGGCGGACCAGCTGAAGCTGTCAAACCGATCATTGACGCCTTTCGGGAGGGCGGAGGCGAGGGCAAACCAGTACTCGCTCAAGCCAAGGTTGCTTGGGGTTCAGACGAGACTGAGCTCCGCCATGATGCATTGGCCCAGTGGGGAACGAACCTGTTTGCAGGCGACGTTCCCTGGGAACTGCGTACGCCTGAGCAGTTCGAGAAAGCAGCGGCTTTCGTACGCGAGGCCGATCTGGATCTCAGGATCACCATATCGAGCGACCTCGGCCGCCATGTCGAACAGCTGCACGCCTATGCCGCGCTCGGCATCGACGAGATCCTGATCCACAACGTGGCGAGCAACCAACGCGCTTTCATTGAGGCGTTCGGTCGCCACGTGCTGCCTCAGCTTCGAAACAGCTAATGAAATAATGGTCCGCTCACTGCCTCATGAGTGGACTGAAGCGTTCCTTCCGAGGTGTGATAGGAACAGACAGTTGAGGAAAGTTGCCGGGAAACTATCGGGATTAGCTTGCAGGCTCGTCGGGCTGCTCCTCCGGACCTCCGCGTTCCAGTCGACAAAGGAGCGGATCGCCCGCGCGATGAACTCAGAATGGTAGATTGTTTGAACCCCTTCTAAGGGGCTTCGATGTATTGCGCTCAACGCTCCTGCAGCCACGGAACCGGTTCTGGAGGAAGTCGTTGAAACGCGTAACCCCGCACGCCCTGGAGACCTGTCGGATGACCGACGTTGACGGCTCACGCCGTCTTTTCATAGCCGGTGCCGCACTCGCCACGGCTCCCGCGGCGTCTCCCGCAGCGGCGCAGGACGGACCCAAGCAGCCGGGCGCACCGACCGCCCCGGCGGCCGCGGACTACCCAAAGCCTCCCTTTCCGGTACAGCAGCAGCCCTGGCCGGGTCTGGCCTCGCAGATGAATCCCCGCCCCGACCACGGAGAGACCAGCTATCGAGGCTCGGGCCGGCTCGCCGGCAAGCGGGCGCGATCACTGGCGGAGACAGCGGCATCGGCCGCGCTGCGGCGATTGCCTATGCCCGTGAGGGAGCTGACGTCGCCATCAACTACCTGCCCGCCGAGGAGCCGGACGCCCGCGAGGTCGTGGAGCTGATCCGCTCGGCTGGCCGCAAGGCGGTCGCGATCCCAGGCGACCTGCGCGACGAGGCCTTCTGTCAGCGTCTGGTCGAAGACGCGGCTCGCGAACTCGGCGGGCTCGACATCCTCGTCAACAATGCCGCCCGCCAACGGACGAAGCCCGCCATTGCAGAGATCTCAAGCGCGGATTTCGACGCCACGATGAAGACCAACGTCTATGCGCCCTTCTGGCTGACAAAAGCCGCGGTGGCGCGGATGGGGCCCGGTGCCGTCATCGTCAACACATCGTCCGAGCAGGCCTCCGATCCTTCGGAGGACCTCGTCGACTACGCCCTGACCGGCGCCGCCGTGCTGAACTTTACGAAGTCGATGGCCAAGCAGCTGGCGCCCAAGGGCATCCGGGTCAACGCGGTGGCACCCGGACCGTTCTGGACCCCGCTTCAGGTGAGCGGCGGCGCAACGCCCGAGAAGCTGCAGAAGTTCGGCTCGCAGAGCCCGCTTGGCCGGCCGGGACAGCCTGCAGAGATCGCCAGCCTCTATGTTGCGGCCGCGGACCCAGCGCTGAGCTACTCCACCGGGCAAATTTTCGGAGCCACCGGCGGCGGTGGCCAACCAGCGTAAAGCCCAGGCCTCCGGCGACAGGACGAACCTCAAAGGAGAGCAGATCCGGCTGTCCCCAGTCAGCCAACAGGAATGGCCGGAGCGATCAAGTGGGCTCAATGCATGAGGGGTCGGCTTCCCGTGCCGACACCCTCATTCTTTCGAGGGTAGGATTGATCCGATGATCTGCCGGGCCGTATCGACCACAACGCTGCCGGTCTCCGGATCCCCCTTGGCAAGCGCACCCATGAAGTGGCGGGCCTGCTTCAGGGTGATGTGAGGGGGCAGCGGCGGCACGTTGGTATCCGTCACCATGTCGAGGATGAAGGGCCTGTCGGCTGCGAGCGCCGTCTCCCAGGCGGCGCCCACCTGCTCCGGATCGTCGACCCTGAGCCCACCGAGCCCGATCGATCGGGCGAAATCCGCATACGGCACGTCGGGAAGCGCCTGTGAGGGCTCCCATTTCGGGTCTCCCGTTTGGACCCGCTCCTCCCACGTCACGTAAGCAAGGTCGCGATTGTTCAGCACCATCACAACCAGCCGCGGATCGGCCCATCGCTGCCAGTATTTCGAAATTGTGATGAGCTCCGTCAGCCCGTTCATCTGCATTGCACCGTCGCCGACGAGGGCGACGACCGGACGGTCGGGATGGGCGAACTTTGCCGCGACAGCATAAGGCACAGCGCAGCCCATAGTGGCCAGGGTGCCGGAGACAGAGCCCATCATTCCGCGCCTGAATTCGAGGTTTCGCGCATACCACACCGATGTAGTACCGCTGTCAGCCGTCACGATGCAGCGGTCCGGCAGGCGCTGCGAGAGCTCCATGGCAACCTGCTGCGGGTTAATCGGATCGGCCTCAGCCAAGGCCATTCCGCGCACCTGTTCACGGGAGGCGGCGACGCTGGTCTCGATCGTCTCACGCCACGACCGATCCGTCTTGTCATTGAGCAGCGGCAGGAGGGCTGAAAGGGTTGCAGCTGAGTCGCCGAGGAGATTGACCTCCATCGGATAACGCAACCCAAGCATGCCTGCCTTCCGGTCGATCTGGACGGCCCGGGCCTGGCCTTCCTTCGGCAGGAACTCCGTGTAGGGAAAGCTTGAACCCACCATGAGGAGGGTGTCGCAATCCTGCATGAGGTCCCAGCTGGCCTTGGTTCCAAGGAGGCCAATCGACCCGGTGCAGAAGGGCAGATTGTCCGGCACGGCGGCTTTCCCGAGAAGTGCCTTGGCCACTCCGGCGCCCAGCCGCTCGGCGACGGCAATAACCTCGTCCGTTGCCCGCAAAGCGCCCGCCCCGACCAGCATGGCGACCTTTTCGCCCGCGTTGAGCACCTCCGCCGCTCGAGCCAATGCCGCCGCATCCGGAACGACTGGCGACAGCTCGATGCCGACCCCCGAATGGGTCATCCCATGCTCGTGCGTCGGCTGCTCCATCGCGGCAAGCTGAAGATCGTTTGGGAGAATAATACAGGTGACCCGGCGTTCGCTTTTGGCGATGCGATAGGCCCGGTCGATCAGATGCCGCACCTGGACGGGGGAAAAGGCCGTCTCCACATAGGCGCCGGCCACATCCTTGAACAGGGACTGGAGATCGAGGTCCTGCTGATAATGCGACCCGATGGCCGTTCGCGCCTGCTGCCCCACGAGCGCAAGCACTGGCTGGTGGTCGAGCTTAGCGTCATAGAGGCCGTTCAGGAGGTGGATCGCGCCAGGGCCGGACGTTGCGATGCAGACCCCGACCTCTCCCGTGAACTTCGCCTCGCCGCACGCCATGAGGCCGGCCATTTCCTCATGCCGGGCTTGGACGAAATCGATGGCACCGTCCGTCCGTGCAAGAGCGCTGATCAATCCGCCAATGCCGTCCCCAGGGTAGCCGTAGACCCTGCGAACGCCCCATGCCTGCAAACGCTGCCAAATGAAATCGGAGACGGTAATGGCCATGACGCTCTCCTGTCAGGGTTCATGCCTAAAAACCCCGCCGCACAGGCATGGTTGCACGCTGGCGACGTGCCCCTTCAATGGAGCGTTCATCTTGACCGAGCCCTTCGTTGTCATTCCGGATGATGCTGATCCTGCTATCCCCTCTTGCGGTGTTCTGGCTGGTGCGGAGGTGGATTGCGCTCAAACGGGTGATGGCAGAACAAACGAGCCTGATCAGATACCATCAGGATGCAAGCTCTCAATTCAGTACTTCGGCATTGAGGCCGACAAGCCATAGATGCGCGAGACCGGCCTCGCGGAAGCCCGCCAGACGCAGGGCTTCAGCTTACAGTCAGACACCGATGGCGGCTTTGACATTTTCAGCGCGGAATGGAATGTCGTAGAGCCGCTTTCCGGTCGCGTGGCGAATGGCATTGGCAATAGCCGCGGGCGTTGGTCCCTGGGCCGCCTCGCCTGTCCCCAGGAAGGGTTCACCCGGTCGGTCCATGATGCGAACGTCGATCCTCTCCGGCACTGAGCCGAAGCGCATGATTGGATAACTCGACCAATCGATGCTGGTGATGCCGTTCTCTTCGAAGGTAACGGCCTCGTAGAGGGTCCAGCTTGCGGCCTGAATGATGCCGCCTTCAGTCTGGTTGCGGATACCATCGGGATTGACGACCTCTCCACTGTCGATCGCCGACGCTACCCGGATGATACGGGCGCGCCCCGTCTCCCGCTCCACCTCTAGCTCAAGCGCCATGGCGAGATAGGCTGCCAGGTTCTTGTAGCGAGCAAAGGCAAAACCTCTCCCCCGCCCTTCCGGCAGGGGATCATTGGACCATCCGAAATCCGCGGCGGCGGCTTCGATTACCGCCCGTCCGCGCGGATCTTCCATGTGGCGCAGGCGAAATTCGACCGGATCGGCATTTGCCATCAGGGCGAGTTCATCCATCGTGCTTTCGATCGCGAATACATTGACGTATGCGCCAAGTGCTCTCAGGGCGGATACGCGCAGCGGCATTTCGGGCAAAAAGTGCCAGATCACGCGCATGTTCGGGATAGCGTAGAGCGGCACCGCGTTGCGGTCGCCATTGCCGGATGGCGTAATGCTGAGCTTGGCTGGCGGCGGCTGGAAGGGCGTCGGCAGGGAATGGGCTGCAATGAGCGATCCTGCAGGTCCCGGGCGCGTAGTGTGAGTGTTGCTCCACAGGTCGTAGTTCCATTCAACGATTCTACCGGCTTGATCGAGCGAGGCGCGCACTTCGGTCAGCATTGCGGGCCCATAGGGCTCCCACACATGCTCCTGCTCGCGCATCCACTGGAGGCGGACCGGCCTGCCCGGCATCGCCTGAGCGATGAGCGCCGCATCCGCAGCCGCGTCGTCGGCTCCGTTATGACCGTAGCAGCCCGATCCCTCCACGTGGATCACACGCACCTGTTCTGGCGGCACGCGGAGCATCTCCGAGATAGCCGCACGATCGGGATAAACTCCCTGAGTGTGGCTCCAGACAGTGGTGGTGCCGTTCTCCAGCAGGGCCACCGCGCAGGACGGGCCGATCGATCCGTGGATTTGATAGGGGCGCGTGAAAGTGGCTTGAAATGTGCGCGCTGCGGCAACGCCGTCTTGGCTGCGCTCCGCTACGACACCCTGCTGCGAGGGAAGATTCTTGAAAGACTGGATGAAACCATCCGGCTTCGGAAACTTCGTGCCCTCCGACCAGCGCGCCGTCATCTCGAGCACCTGCATTGCCTTGATCGCCTGGAACTCGCGTTCGGCAACCACGGCGAGGAAGCTGCCGTTGCGCACCACGGCAACAACACCGGACATCCGCTCCACCTCGGCTGAGTCGAGGGATACAAGCGTCGCACCCGGCCGCGGCGGGCGCACCACGCGTGCGTGAACCATGCCCGGCAGGCGCATGTCCTGCACATAGATCGGCGCGCCCGTCACCTTGGCCGGAATGTCGACGCGGTGCATGGACTTACCCATGTGGCGGAAACGATCCGCTGGCTTGAGGCGCGATTGCGGCGTCGCCTCGACATGAAGGATCTCGGCGGAAACGAGAGAGCCGTAGTCAAGCGCCTGACCATCAGCCCTGATCACCCTGCCGTTCTCGGCACGTAGTTGATCGATTGGCACCTGCCATCGGGCCGCCGCCTGGCCGATCAGGATGTCCCGTACCTGGGCCGCCGCATGGCGGATCGCGGTGCCGCTGTTCTGCATGGACTGGCTACCGGCGGTATAGCCCTCGTTCGGCGTCTGACCGGTGTCGGCCGTGATCAGGCGGATTGTGGCCGGATCGATCTCAAGCTCCTCCGCAGCGACCTGGATGATGGCCGTCTTGACGCCTTGCCCCAGCTCCGCCTTGCCGGTGAAGACGGATACCTTGCCGTTGCCGTCGATTCGGATCCAGGCGTCGAGGAAGGGATCGCCCGCCAGGCTTCCAGGCAGCTTTGGCCTTGGCTCGGCGGGCGGTGAGGCGCCCTGCACCTCGCCTTCCTGGGCGAGGACCTGTGACAGCAGGGCAAAGCTGACAACCAGGGAGCCGCCTCCGGCGAGAACGCCGCGGCGCGTGGGGTTCTTCACATCAGAGTGTGTCATCAGGTGGAGCCTCCGCTCTGGGAGCTCTGGTGCATCAGTTCGCCGGCCCGCATCACGGCCTTGACGATCCGCATATGCGTGCCGCAGCGGCAGAGATTAGGCTCGAGGTGAGCGCGAACCGCCGCTTCATCGACGGTTGGATTCGCCTGCAGGAGGGCTTGCGCACGCATCATCATGCCCGGGATACAAAAGCCGCACTGGGCCGCCTGCTGCTCGATGAAAGCCTGCTGCATCGGTCCGGGCTTCTCCATCGTGCCTAGGCCCTCCACGGTGCTGATCCGGCGCCCCTCCAGCAGCAGTACTGGCGTGACGCAGGAGAGCACGGCCTCGTTGTCGACCATGACGGTGCAGGCGCCGCATTGCCCAACACCGCAGCCATATTTGGCTCCATTCAGCTCCAGATCGTCGCGCAGCACGTAGAGCAGCGGTGTCTCGGGATCGGCATCGACCTGCTGGGTCTTACCATTGACGGTGAGGGTCACGGCCATGGTGCGGTCCTCATGCTGGTTTCCGGTGGGGCCTGCGTGGTGCCATCCATGCGGTAGATCGGCACCTCGCGTTCGCCGTTCATCGTCGCTGCGACCCGTTCTCGGGTGTCGGCCCAGGCTGGTTGGTCGCTGAAGCGCTCGCGCATGTAGTCGAGCAAGGCCACAAGCTGATCCTGGCTCAGGACACCGCGATAGGCCGGCATGATGGCGCTCGGCTCGCCCTTGGCTGCAGGCAGGCCGAAGAGCGTGACATTGATAATGTTCTGCGCATTGGGCGCGTTGACGGCGGAGCTGAGATGGAGATTGAGACCTCCGAACGGCACGGAGCGGCGCCCGTCATGGCAGCCCTGGCACGCGCTGAGGAAGATGGCCTCGCCGATCCCGCTCCCGGTGGAGCTTGCGCGCAATGCGAGAGGCGACGCGCTTTCCTTACGGACCGTCGCCAAGGCAGCCTCGCCTCGGGCAATCCGCTCCTGGCTCGGACGGCCCATGACATCGGCCACATAGGTGGCGATGGCCCTCACGTCAGGTTCGGGAATCGAGCCGAGATTGGCCGTGACCGGCGCCATCGAGCCGCGGGAGGCTCCATGATGCTCATGCCACCCATGGCGCAGGTAGAATGTGAGGCTGTCTGCTTCCCAGGGGATCGGAGCCGGCGAGTTCACGTTGATGGGATAGACGGTCCAGTTCTCGACCTCGGCTCCTGCGAAATACTCATCCTTCTTCTCCGCGCCCAACCGGTTGCGCGGCGTGTGACAGGCGCCGCAATGGCTCAGGCCTTCGGTCAGGTAATGTCCCCGGTTCCACTCCGCGGTTTTGCTCGTGTCTGGCTGATAGGGTCCTTCACGGAAGTACAGCGCCTTCCAGCCGGCCAGAAGCATCCGCATGTTGAACGGGAACGGGAGCTCGTTTTCCGGTGGAGCCGCAGAAACGGCTGAACGCGTCATCAGAAACGCGTAAAGGGCCCGGTTATCCTCATCCGACACGAGTGTGTAGTGATCATAGGGAAAAGCAGGGTAGAGATGCCGCCCTTCCCGGTCCACGCCTTTGCGCATGGACCGGATGAAAGCCGCCTCCGGCCAGCGGCCGATGCCGGTTTCCGGATCGGGCGTGATGTTGGTCGAATAGATGGTTCCAAACGGCGTCGGGATGCCAAGGCCTCCAGCGAAAGGTTGTCCGCCTGGAGCGGTGTGGCAGACATTGCAGTTGCCGATGGCAGCCAAGTCGGCGCCACGTGCCACGAGCGTCCGATCGAAGCTTGCTTGAGAGGGTGGATCAATGGGGTCGATTGCCGAGTGCCACGCATAGGAGACGAACGCCCCTGCACCCAGCACGAGGAGGATCGCGAGACCAGTGAGAAACCGCATGGCCCTCATGGCTGCCCGCACCATACGGTGAAACAGCACGATGCCCCCAAGCCGCAGAGATTGCCCCAATCCTGGATCATGCGCTCTCCCTTCATCGTTTGACGGCCACGATCAGTTTAGAACTGGGTCAGGATTGACGCTCGACAAGACGAAATGCTCGATCTGCAAACTAGAGCTTCTTGTTAGTCGGCGCGGACCCCACGACAATCGATCAATATTCATGAAAACTAAAGGGTCAGGCGCGTGCGCTTGTTTACACACTGCCGCGCCGCCATCATGCGCCTGCCCCATCGGCACGAATGCGGACGGGCACGCCCTTGTAGGCCGGGGTCTTGGACAGTTCGTCGTGATAGCCCACCGGGATCAGTGGATTGGCTTCGGGGTAGTAGGCCGCAACGCACGTGTCAGGCAGATCGTAGGGCACGATCCTCAGCCCCCGTACCACCCGCTCGGCACCGTCCTCCACGGCGCATTCGAGCGTCACCACCTGCCCCTCCGACAGACCCCGTCGCGCCATCTCCTCGGGATTGATGAGGACGATGTCGCGTGGACCAGAGAGCCCCCGCAGCCGGTCGGAGAAGCCGTAGATCGTGGTGTTGAACTGGTCGTTCGAGCGCAGCGTGATCAGCGTGAGCTCCTCGCCCTCGGGCGATTCTCCGAGGGCCGTCAGCGCCTCGGGCGCGGTGAACTGGGCCTTCCCGCTCTCGGTCTTCCATTCGCGCTCGCGCGCCGCGTTGCCCCGGTGGAACCCTCCCGGTGTGAACAGCCGCCCGTTGAAGTCGGCGAATTTGTCGGGGTAGGTCGCCTCTATCAGGTCGCGGATCAGCCCGTAGTCGCCTGTCCATGCGTCCCACTTCACCTTGGGGTTCGGCGGCAGTGTCGCCTTAGCCATCCCCGCCACGATGGCGACCTCGGACTTCAGATGCGGCGAGGCTGGCTGGCGCTTGGCGAGCGAACCGTGGATCATGCTCAGGCTGTCCTCCATCGTCACCGCCTGCGGTCCCGTCGCCTGCATGTCCTCCTCGGCCCGCACGAGGCAGGGCAGCAGCCAGGTGGCCCGCCCGGGCAGCAGGTGCGAGCGGTTGAGCTTGGTCGCGACCTGCACGTTGAGGTCGAGACCGCGCCAAGCCTCCTCGGCGCGTTCCCGGTCAGGGATGGCGCGGGCAAGATTGCCACCGAGGGAGATGACGCCCCGCACTGAGCCGTCGAGCAGTCCCTCGACCAGATCGACGGTGGAGCGGCCCTCCTCCTGCGGCGGCTCGAAGCCGAAGAGCTCCCTGAGCTTGTCATTGGGCACGTTCTCGGGCTTTTCGGTGATCCCTACCGTGCGCTGGCCCTGCACGTTGGAGTGCCCCCGCACGGGCGAGATGCCGGCGCCTTCCCGTCCGATGTTGCCGCGCAGCAGGAGCAGGTTCACGAGCAAGGCAAGATTGAGCCAGCCCCTGACATGCTGGGTTAGGCCCATGCCGTAAATGCCGATGACATTCTTCGAGGCGGCATAGATCTCCGCCACTTCTTTGAGCTCGGTGCGGCGCAGGCCGGATTCCCGCTCGATCTCCTCCCAGGACACCTCGCGCAGCCGCGCCTTGAGGTCGTCGAAGCAGGTCGTGTGCTCCGCGATGAAGGCTTGGTCGAGGATCGTGCCCCCTTGCTCGGCGTCGAGCTCCAGTACGCGCTTGCACAGCCCCGCCAGCACCGCGATGTCGCCCCCGGGCCGAACCTGGAGGTAAATGTCCGAGATCGGGGTGGCAGGCTTCACCGTCATCTGGGCGGGGTTCTGGGGATCGGCGAACTCGACGAGCCCCCGCTCGCGGATCGGGTTGAAGGTGACGATCTTGCAGCCCCGCTCCTTCGCATCCTTGAGCGTGTGGAGGAAGCGGGGCGAGTTGGTTCCAGTATTTTGCCCGAAGAACAGGATCAGGTCGCAATGATCGAAGTCCGACAGGACACAGGTGCCGACACTGACCCCGATCACCCTCTTGAGCCCCACGCTCGTGGTCTCGTGGCACATGTTGGAGCTGTCGGGCAGGTTGTTGTGCCCGTAGAGCCGCGCGAACAGCGCATAGAGATAGGCGGTCTCCAGGGTGGCCTTGCCGGACATGTAGAAGACCGTCGACTTCGGGTCGAGCTCCTTGAGCTTCGCCCCGATTCCCTCGAAGGCCTCTTCCCAGGTCGTCTCGACGTAGTGGTCCGAAGCCGCGTCATAGCGCATGGGATGAGTAAGCCGCCCTGTCTCCTCCAACTCGTGGTCGGACAGGCTGCGCAGCTCGGTCACGGTGTGCGCGGCGAAGAAGTCGGGCGTGCAGCGGTCGCGCGTGAGATCCCAGATCGTCGCCTTGGCGCCGTTCTCGCAGAACTCGAACAGGTGTGGCTGCGCCGGCTTGGTCCAAGCGCAGGAGGTGCACATATGCCCGCCTGGCTTGTTCTGGCGCATCAGCGTGCGGAAGGCGCCGAAGGTCGGCTTCTGGTCGGCGACGATGCGGCCCACCCCTTTGAGCGACCCCCAGCCGCCGGTGGCATTCTCGTAATGAGGTGTGTCGGGGCGCTGACGGGCTTCCTCGGGTTCGCTCATCTGGTCCTCCCTGGACAGCGGTGGTCCTGCCAATGGACCGATCAGCTCGATTCGGAACAAGCCTAGCCACCGGAAGTTCCATCTAACGGGAGCGGCCTGCTCCTTCCATTGGTACAGGACCATCGTGGTCCGTGTGGCGGTGCGCTCAGTTTTCTGAAGGGAATGCGTACGCGCAGCCTAGCTCCTGCTATCGAGCCACTGGGCTGCGGTACAGGCGACGTCGTCCCTGCGCTGCTGGTGGCCGCTGTGGTTAAGCACTGAAGTTCGCCCGCCTTTTGAGAGTGTCCGCTTAGGCGAGAATTGCTGTCCTTGGGCTAAGGTCTTACGAGTGCCGATAGTGTTGATTTAGTCGGGCATTGATTGAGCCGCGTTGGCGTGATTCCATTCTCCTGTCGCTTTGCGGAGGGCAGGACGATGATGGGCATGCAAACGGCTAGCGAGGAGAGGCCCAGGGTTATCCGCGGCAGCCCAATTGCGCCCAATCTTCTCCAGCCACAAGGGAACAGGTGAGATGGTTTTCATCAACCGCTTGCAGGCTGCTGTGTCAGCCACGCTCATGAGAAATCCCCGTCGGGATTGAGCCTAATGGGGCTGAAGCCCACGGAGGTCTGGTGCAAGGAGAGCGGCAGGGGCTGTGGAACGCCTCCGCCACAGGACAACTCCCAAGGGCTGGGCCCCTATTAGGCAGCGGTCTGGCTCCGCTCACACCCCTCGGAAGAAGTGCGGCTATCTCCATTAGAAGAAAGCGCCGGATTGAACAGGTAGCCTTGGACTTCGTCGCAACCCTGACGCCGGATCCTCTCGAGTTGGGCCATGTTCTCAACGCCTTCTGCGGTGGTCGACATTCCAAGATCTTGGCTAAGAGAGGCAACAGCTTTCAGAATCGCTGCAGCATCACGTCCTTCGGGCAACTCCGAAATAAAGGAGCGATCGATCTTAATTCTATTGAAGGGGAACTTTCGCAAAAAGGTTAGTGAAGAATAGCCCGTCCCAGAGTCGTCCATAGAAATACAAAGTGCAAGCGTTGCTTCAGTATCCTGCAACATCACTGTCTCAGTAATCTCAAGCTCAAGCCTCTGGGCAGGGAATCCCGACGCCTTTAGCACTGAGGAGACATCTTGCACGAGCGTCCGACTCTTGAATTGGGCAGCAGAAAGGTTCACAGCAAGGCGCATGTTCGTGGGCCATGTGCAGGCTTCAAGGCATGCTTGCTTCAGCACTCAAATCCCAATCTGGTTGATCAACCCGATCTCCTCAGCAAGCGGGATGAAATCGTCCGGTAGCACGCGCCCCCTCCCCGGATGATCCCACCGAAGGAGCGCCTCGAACCCGCTGACTTCGCCAGTACGAGTCTCAATCAGTGGCTGGTAATGGACCACGAACTCACCGTTCGGCAGCGCCCTCCTGAGATCAAGCTCAAGCGCTCACCGCTTCTGGATTCGGGCGTCCATCTCAGCCTCAAAGTACCGGTAGGCGCCCCTGCCCTCGATCTTCGTTTTGTAAAGGGCCATATCAGCCGACCGCAACAGCTGGTCCGGGCACATGTCCGAGTGAGGGCAGCCAGCCAGAGTTGACGGTTCAGGGACTACGCAACAGCAGTGGTTCAACGGCCGCTCCGAGAACGGTGCAACCTTGGACAAGATCGTCAAGCCGTGTGTCCTCTTCGAGGCAATGGCTCTTGCCAGCAATCGATGGCACAAACAGCATGGCGCTTGGCAAGATGCGGCTCACGGGCACCGCATCGTGCAGGGCACCGGATGCCATCCGCCGCCACCGTCCGGATGCCAGACGCTCGGCAGCACTTGCGAGGGTGCTAACCAGCGCAGCATCGAGCGGGGCTGGCGGGAGTTTGGCGATCACTTGCGTTCTGATTTCAACAGGTCCCCTCACGCTGATGTTTTCTGCAATCATCTTGGCGCGGGCGGCGAGGTGGTTAAGGCGGGCTTGATCGGGATCGCGGATCTGGAGCATGGCGTCGGTACGGCCCGGCACGATGGATGTGGCGTTCGGGCTGACCGTTACGCGCCCGAAGGTCCATACGGTGGAGGGGGCGGCCTCGGAGCGGAACGCTTCGTCCACCGCATGGGCAAAAGCCACAAAGCCCATGACAGCGTCGTGCCGGCGGTCCATCGGAGTGGTTCCGGCATGGTTCTGATCGCCCATGATCGTCACCTCGACGTGCTGCATCCCGACAATCGTCTCGACCACACCGATCGCTTCGCCGGCGTCGTCCAGAATAGGGCCCTGCTCGATGTGAGCTTCGATATAGGCTTTGAAGAGCTGAGGTGGGACATGTTCCGCGGCTCTCAATTCAGGCATGCCGGTAAGAACATCGCGGAGCCTACGGCCGTTGCGGTCAGTCCTGTCCTGGACTGCCGAGAAGGGCAACTCGCCGCTCCAAACCCGGCTTCCCAAGAGCGGCTCGAAGGTTCCCTCCTCATCAGCGAAGGATACCACGGCGATACCTTTTAGGCCGGCTTCCTCCGCAGCGCGCGCAATCTCCAGCCCGCATATTACACCGTAAATTCCATCGAGCCATCCGCCCTCAGGCTGTGTATCCGAGTGGGAGCCGATGAGGACCGCAGGCCTCCCTGTGGGAGGCAAGCCAAACAAGTTGCCGACTGGATCCCATACAGGGCGCAGACCTGCTTCCGCAAAACGCCGTGCAAGCCAACGCCGCGCCTCCAGATCGGTGGCAGTGAAAGCCTCCCGCACCACGCCGGTGCCGTGGCCACCGATCCGTCGGAGCGCCGCCAGGTCCTCAAGCAGACGAGTGGAATTGATCTCGACCATCCATACTGCTCCACTGTGAAGGGCTGAGAGAAGTTAAGAGATATTCAGTTCCAAGGTTTGCCGAGGGCAAGTTGGTCTGCAAGGGCGCTTGAGGCCGCCTCTAGGAGACGCTCGCCCTTGTCAGCCGAAGAACGACGGGCATCACCGATCACCCCGGTTGGGGCGAACTCTTGAAACGATCGCCAGCGGTGCAATGGCGGGCTCAGCACAGAACCCGCTCCGCTTGCCTGCGGCCCCAGGGCATTGGGTAATTCTGCGACGTCGACCAGATCTGGTCGAACCGCCATCATCATCGAGGTCTCGGCCTCGCAGGCGTGCAGGATGGACTGCTGATCCTCAAGGATCTCTGCAAAGGCTTCATCGGCGAGAAGCCAGTAGGATGTGGTGGCGATCGGCGCTTCCAGCTCCCGCGTGAGTTCAACCGTCAAGGCATTCAGGGCGCTCATGTTGCCGCCGTGCCCATTGACGATCAGGATCCTGCCGAACCCGGCTTGCAGGATGGAGCCGCACAAATCGCGTAGGAGCGCGTGGTAGGTTGGCAGGGTAAGCGTGAGACTGCCGCCAAAAGCCATGTGGTGCTCGGCAAGCCCGATCCCAACTGTCGGCGCGACGACCACTGGAGCGTTCTGGCCTGCAAGCTTCAGCGCAGCCCGGCGGCAAACCTCCGAGCAGAGGACATCGTCGACACCTGTGGCAAGATGCGGTCCGTGCTGCTCCGTAGATGCGACAGGCAGGAGCACGATGGCTCCGCGGCCGGCACGGTCGCGCAGCTCAGCGGCCGTAAGGTTCTGCCACAGGACTTGCGTCATCGGTAACTCCCTACCTTCCTGGTCTCGTGAGCCATTCTCCCGCCGCCTGGCAGCACGCCGTCTCTAGGTGCAACCCGCATGATGGCCTCATGCGGGTTGCACCTATGCCATCCCATCTGTTCCTGCGCCACAGATCAAGGCACAAACGTGGTCGTTTGCTGAACGCGGAACCTTCTCGGCCCTTAGGGCCGCAATCGATGCCGCTCCCGACAGATCGGCGGCAATGCCGAATTCAAACCAGAGCCAGCGGGCCGCAGCCTGCATCTCATCGTCCGTGACGAGGACAATATCATCAACGTGGCGGATCACCGTTTGGAGGATCGCCTCATCCGTTCGCCGGCAGGCCATGGTGGGAACCCGCGTGCTGACGGTGTCAAGTGTGACGAGGCGTTTTGTATCGAGGCAAGCCCGCAATGTGGGAGAGCCGACCGGTTCAATTCCGATCACTCTGACGTGGGGACGTCGAGCCTTCACGGCAGTCGACAGGCCGGCGATAAGCCCTCCTCCCCCGATCGCGACCAGGATGGTGTCCACGTCCGGCATATCGTCCAGGATTTCCAGACCCAGTGTGCCCTGGCCTGCAACGACGATCGGATCACTAAACGGATGGACATAGGTCGCGCCAGTCTCGGCCGAAAAGGCCAAGGCCGCCTCGTTGGCCTCATCCCAGACAGAGCCGACGAGTTCAATGGATGCATTCCATCCCTTGAGTTTTGCAACCTTATCGGGTGCAACATTGGACGGCAGGAAGATCTTGGCCGCGACGCCCGCGACATGGGCCGTGCGGGCAATGGCCAATCCATGATTGCCGCCGGAGGCGGTCACCAGTCCGTGCCCCAGTCTTTCCGGCGGCAGGGTCTTCAGGCGGTTCATCGCACCTCGCGCCTTGAACGAGCCGGCTGCCTGCAAAAGCTCGAGTTTGAGCGTGACCCGCCCCTCAAGTCCGCTGCCATCGCGCATCTGCATGGCTGACAGCACCGGAGTGCGCCGGATGAAGGGGGCAATGCGCTCCTGCGCAGACAGGATGTTGTCAGACGTAATCACGACAGAGTCCTCTTGGATAGTACCGAAATAGGAGTTGCTTCAGCAAGCTCACCGGGAACACGGTGATCGGATGGATGATCTGTGTTGCGGGCGCAGTCTGCCGCGCAGTCGCTCCGCGCCGAGCACCCGGGAAGGCGCGTTGAGGTTCGGTCCGCAACACCTGGGAGATCCCCTTCCCGGTCACGATTGAATGAGCAATGTCGGCGGGCCTGAGAGTAAGATCATCCTGGACGTGTCCTTGGTCGGGGTTGCGGATCACGGCGCATGATAATCCCAACAAGCTTTGACTGACCCGACTCAGACACGGTGTCGGGACCTGGAACTGCCTCGACTTAGCGACACGCCCCTGCGGGAGCTCACGCCCAACCGAGAAATCCATCCATGCTGCTGATTGGGGGAGCCATGCGGAGTTGCTCAATGTTTGGAACTGGCCGACGAAGCGTCGGGGAACTGTTGAACGCCTCCTCAAGTGCAGCCGCGACGCCTAGAACGAAGGCGTCTCCTCCTCTGGGACCTACAATCTGCAGGCCGAAGGGCATTCCCTTGGAGTCAAGCCCAACCGGCAGACAAACAGCAGGGTGACCTGACAGGGTCACATAATAGGCCATCGCCAGCCAGTGGAAGTAGTTGCGTGTCCGCTGCCCATCGATCTCCGTCGGATAGAGCTCCCGCCATGGTCGCGGGCTGATCGTGATGGCAGGCGTGATCAGAACATCATGGGACTGAAAGAAGCTCTGAAAAGAATGATAGATCTGTGTCTGCGTCGCATGGGCACGAGCGTAGTCTTCGAGTCTGTAGTGTAGGCCTTCCTCGACATTGGCCCGGAGGTTCGGACCACACTCCTCCGGGCGGGTCCTGTACCGCTCGTGATGAGTGGCAAGAACGCCAGCTGACCTCAGAACAGCAAAACTCTCATCGGCTCCGCTGCAGTCGGGGTGGGCGAAGGCCAGTTCGCGAACCATTGGCTTGCAGGCTTCGACCCGGACCTGGAAGGCCTCGCGAACAATCCGCTCAACTGGTGCTTGGCCGAAGTCCTCACTTGCCGCTACACGCAGCTTCCCAAGGTCGACCTGCCGCGGTGGCCAGAACAAACCAGGCGCGCTGCGTACACCTGCTCCGTGCATTGTGTATGCCAGAGGGTCGCATGCATCATCCGAGGCCATGGCGGACAGAAGCAAACAGAGGTCTTCGACATTGCAGGCCATCGGCCCAAGCACGGAGAGTGGCGACCAGCCAAGAGCCCGCTTCTCAGACGGGACAAGTCCAGGGCTCGGGCGAAAACCGACAATGCCGCAAAAGGCCGCCGGATTGCGCAGAGAGCCGCCCATGTCGGATCCGGTGCAAAGCGGGACCATGTTAGCTGCCAGCGCGACCGCAGAGCCGCCGGATGAGCCTGCGCAAGACTTCGCCGGATCGAAGGGATTGCCGGTTGCACCATAGACCGCGTTGCGTGTGTTCGCACCAAGACCCCATTCAGGTGTGTTGGTCTTGCCGAGTACCAGTCCGCCCGCTGACCGAATACGGGCAACCATCCCGGCGTCATGGGTCGGGACATGATTCCGGTAGATGGTACTACCCCACGTGGTGCGAAGCCCTGCCGTCTCATCGAGATCCTTGATGCCAACCGGAAGCCCATGCAGCAGCGGCAGATCGTCCCCGCGCATGACCGCATCCTCAGCCTGTTTGGCTGCAGCTCGAGCCCCTGGCACATCAAGGGCGACGAAGGCATTGACAGCAGGGTTCACCTGCTCGATGCGCGTAAGACAGCTCTCCAGCAATTCCACGGGCGAGAGGGACCTGCGGCCGATTAGGCGGCGCGCTTCACGAGCAGAGAGGTCGCACGGTTCAGTCAAGGCAGTTCCCTATCGTAACGAGTTAACGGGGATCTTCGGTAAACCTTCGAATTTATTGAAGACACTCTGTGGAACTTAAGTCTAGAATCTCAGCTTCTCTCGTCCGGACCAAACTAAGCCCCAATCTTTGTCTGAGCAGTCCGGCACTAGCTACCACTTTCACAGATTTGAGGAACAGGGCAAAGCTCCTTCGCTCAAAACTGAGTTTAGACCACATCTCAACTCACGGCGTGAGAAATTCTGTGAACAGGTATAGATCAGCAGAACTTCCCAGAAGCCGACACCTGGCAGTTCACATGGTCTCCTTGGGCTATCCTCTGCCCCATGGGAAGGAGGTTAGGACCTACGGAAGGTAAACGTTGGCAAACTTCTCACGCAGCACGTTCTTCTGCACCTTGCCCATCGTGTTTCGCGGCAGCTCATCGACGAAGATAACGCGCTTGGGCAGCTTGAACTTCGCCAAGCGGCCCTCAAGTGCCGCCAAGATTGCCTTCTCGTCGACTACTGTGTCCTTTGTGCGAACCACGACAGCTGTCACCCCCTCGCCCAGATCCTTGTGCGGCACACCGATCACGGCACTTTCGAACACACCCGGGATGGCATCGATCTCGTCCTCGATCTCCTTCGGGTAGACGTTGAAGCCGCCGGTGATCACCAGATCCTTGCCGCGGCCGAGAATGTGGACATAGCCGCGCTCATCCATCTTGCCGAGGTCGCCCGTGATGAAGAAGCCGCCCGGGCGGAACTCGGAGGCGGTCTTTTCCGGCATGCGCCAGTAGCCCTTGAACACGTTCGGGCCCTTCACCTCGATCATGCCGATCTCGTTCGTCGCCAGCTCCTCGCCGGTGTCCAGGTTGGTGATGCGCACCGACACGCCCGGCAGCGGCGGTCCGACAGAGCCGGGCACCCTGTCCCCATCATAGGGGTTGGAGGTGTTCATGTTCGTCTCGGTCATGCCGTAGCGCTCCAGGATGGCGTGACCGGTGCGGGTGCTCCACTCTCGGTGGGTTTCAGTCAGCAGAGGCGCCGAGCCTGACACGAACAGGCGCATGCCGGAGGTCGCCTCCTTGGTGAGACCGGGATGCTGCAGCAGGCGGACGTAGAAGGTCGGCACCCCCATCAGGGCCGTCGCGCGCGCCATGAGGGTGAAAATTTCATCGGCATCGAACTTCGGCAGGAAGATCATTGACGCGCCGGAGAGCAGGATGACGTTGCTGGCGACGAAGAGCCCATGGGTGTGGTAGATCGGCAGGGCGTGGATCAGCACGTCCTCGGCCGTGAAGCGCCAAGCTTCGATCAAGGTGAGGGCATTCGAGACGAGGTTGTCATGGGTGAGCATGGCGCCCTTGGAGCGGCCGGTCGTGCCCGAGGTGTAAAGGATTGCCGCAAGGTCATCACCGGCCCTCTCGACAGTCGCGAACGTCTCAGGGGCGTCGGTGGCAGCCTCCATGAGGGAGCCCTGCCCTTTGGCATCCAATGTCTCGACCGAAGCGCCGACCCTCGCGGCAAGTTGCTCAACCCCTTCACGCTTGCCAGGATCACAGACTACCAAGGCAGGCTCGGCATCCCCGATGAAATACTCCAGTTCCGCCAGCGTGTAGGCGGTATTGAGGGGCAGATAGACCGCCCCGGCCCGGACGGCTGCCAGATACAGGACCAGTGCCGGTACCGATTTCTCGACCTGAACCGCAACCCGGTCGCCAAGCCTGACCCCGCAGGCGGCGAGGACATTGGCCAATCGGCCGGATAGAGCGATCAGGTCGGCATAGCTGATCGTCTCACTGTCCGGTGTCGTGATGGCTGTCTTCGCTGGATC
>NZ_JAFBID010000081.1 GCF_016811235.1 Microvirga arabica | reverse complement strand
CCGTTTCAACACCATCACTTTGAGGGACAGCCACCCCGCTCCGCTAGCTCGTGAGCGGCAGGCCCATTACGGCATCTGAGCGTGAGAGTGGATCCCCTTCCCTCGCCTCCGGCTCTCCGGGGATGACATCGGTGGCGGCGTTTCAGAACATGTGAAAGCTCTCCTTTGCCGCCTTGTCATCAGGCCCAGGATCGCCTCAGTTCAACCAACGCCAAAAGCGAGACCTGAGAGGACTAACGCCATGCCGCACGAGACCCAGTTCCAGAACACCGTCGCCGTCGTCACCGGAGGCACGCAAGGGGTGGGCGAGGCCATCGCCCGCACGCTGGCTGAGCGCGGCGCCAAGGGCATCGTGATCTGCGGCCGCAACGAGGAGCGCGGGCATGCGGTGGCCCGCGAGATTTCCAACCAGGGCTGCCACACGGAATTCGTGCGCGCCGACCTCGAGAGCGTCGAGGAAGCGCGCCAGGTCACCGCCAGGACCGACAGCGTCTTCGGGCGCGTCGACGTGCTGGTGAATGCGGCGGGTATCACCGATCGCGGCACGATCTTCGACACGAGTCCGGAACTCTTCGACCGCATGTTCGCGGTGAACGTGCGCGCGCCGTTCTTCCTGATGCAGGAAGCCGCCAAGATCATGCGGCGCGAAAAAATCGAGGGCGCGATGGTCAACATCCTGTCCATGTCGGCCCATGGCGGCCAGCCCTTCATCTCGGCCTATTGCGGCTCGAAGGGCGCGCTCGCGACGCTCACCAAGAACGCCGCCTTCAGCCTCATGCCCTGGCGCATCCGCGTGAACGGGCTGAACATCGGCTGGATGAACACGCCCGGCGAGGACCGGATCGTGCGTCTCTACCACGGCGCCCAGGACGGCTGGCTGGAGAAGGCCGAGAAGGAACAGCCCTTCGGCCGCCTGCTCGACCCCCGCGAGGTCGCCCGCGCCGTGGCGTTTCTCTCGTCACCTGAGTCCGGCATGATGACAGGCTCGATCATCGATTTCGACCAGTCAGTGCTGGGCTGCTACGAGAGCGCGCCGCATCCTTCGACGCCCGCCATATAAGCGTATTTACAAATACCACCTCATCCTGAGGAGCCGCTGCAAGCGGCGTCTCGAAGGAGGCTCCAGCGAGCACTGGACGATCCTTCGAGACGCAGACTACGTCTGCTCCTCAGGATGCGGACCGAGGGTATCTTCAGCTGTAGAAGAAATTACCGCTGCATCACGCATAGAAACCCGGGAACCGGCACGCCGCGATCCTCCCGGGTGGACACCCGCTCGAAGATCACCATCGTGAACCCCACCGCTTCCGCGAGCCCGCGCAAGTAGTCCTCGCTGTGCGCATAGCGCGCATCCTCGCCGAGGATGAAGCCCTCGCCCTCATGCGCCTGCACGGTGAAGGCGAAGAGCCCTTCGCGCTTCAAGACCCGGCGCACCTCCCGAAACGCCGCATCGAGCGCCGCCATGTAGACGAACACGTCGGCCGCCAGCACGAGGTCGGCCTCTGCCGTGGCACGGCTTGACAGAAACGCCACGAGCTCGCCCTCGTGCAGGGCATCGTAGAGCTTCGTCTTCTGCGCCTTCTCCAGCATGCCGGGGGAAAGATCGACCCCTTCAACGGAGGAGCACAGCCCGTCGAGCGCCTGCGCCATCAGGCCCGTGCCGCAGCCGAGGTCGAGGGTGAGACCGAAGCGGTAATCCCGGATCTGCCTGGAACAGGCGCGGCGAAGCGCATCGGCGATCAGCTCCGGCCCGCGATAGGCGAGGCTTTTCGTCAGATGCCGGTCGAATTTCGGCGCATAATCGTCGAAGAGCGCCCGCACATAGCCGTCCGTGATCGCCTCGTGCGGCGCCAGCGCTCCCAACCGTGCGAGATCGAGCCGTACACCCAGTTCATCGAAAGGCTCAAGGTCGAGCGCCCGGCGCAGGGCGCCCACAGCCTCCTCCCGGGCGCCGAGTTCGGCAAGCGCCCGCCCCAGCATCGCATGGGCGGCGGCGAAACCCGGCGCAAGCTCCAGCACCTGCCGGGCGAGATCCGCCGCGGCCTCGAAGTCGCGCTCGTCGAAGGCGGCACGGGCATATTCATAGCGGCGGTCGGCGCGATAATCGCCGGTGGATCGGACGTTCGGGGCAGGCGGCATGACCTGTGGATGCGGGAGAGCGGAAGGGCTGTCAATGGTGCACAGGCTGCAGTGTCATCCTCAAGCCAAGCGGAGTGCGGAAGGGGGATCCACTCACATGCGCTGTGACTATGAATTCTCTTCCCTTCGCTGACGCGTCCTGCCGGAAATGACACTCCCCTTGTCATGGCCGGGCCTGTCCCGGCCATCTCGACTGGAAGAGCGCTGCGTCTTTCGCAGCGAGATCACCGGCACATGGCCGGCGATGACGAAGGTGTGCAGGGTCGGCAGCATCGATGTTCTCATTTTGTTCTTGACTTCTGTCCTAAGCTCGGCCATAGCTATGGACATCCTCGTCCGATGAGGGGCGCGCTCGCGAGGCGTCGCAGATGCGGAACGGGGAGCGGTCCTGCCGCAGGCCTCGCAAGCCTGTGATCGCAGGTGGCCGATCTGGTATGCCTCCAGGTCCGCTGAAACAAACCGCGCGTGACGAGCAGTCTGGCTCTCACCTTCCACACCATAGCATCGAGCCGGGCTGCCCTACGCGCCACCCTCGATTTCACCATAGGCTCGCAGCCCACTGGCTGCGGGCCACAAGGTGCTGGCTCGGCGTTATCCCTCAACCTGACATCACCAAGCCGGACCCTATATTCTGAACCCATGGCGCTGCGTTCCACCGACATCCTCACCCAGACCCTGCAAGGGCTCTACTGCCCCCTTGGCGACTTCCACATTGATCCGGTCCGGCCCGTGAAGCGGGCCCTGATCACCCATGGCCATTCGGACCATGCGCGGTCGGGCCACCGCTCCGTCATGGCGACCCGGGAAACCCTGCGCATCATGGGCGTGCGCTACGGCGAGGATTTCGCGGGCTCGACTCAAGAAGCAACCCTGCGGGAAAGCATCCGCGTCGGCGACGTGACCGTGCGCTTCACGCCGGCGGGCCACGTGCTGGGTTCGGCGCAAATCACCATCGAGGCCGGGGGCACAAGGGTCGTGGTCTCGGGCGACTACAAACGGGCCGAGGACCCGACCTGCCTGCCCTATGAGGTCGTGCCCTGCGACGTGTTCATCACCGAGGCGACCTTCGGCCTGCCCGTGTTCCGCCATCCCGACACGCGGGCGGAGGTGCGCAAGCTCCTCGATTCCGTCGCCCTGTTTCCCGAGCGCGCCCATATCGTCGGCGCCTATGCGCTCGGTAAGGCGCAGCGGGTCATGGCGCTCCTGCGCGAGGAGGGCTACGACCAGCCGATCCATCTTCACGGCGCCATGGAGCGCCTGACCGAGCTTTATAAATCCGAAGGCATTCCGCTCGGCGAGACGCCGAAGGTCGTGGCCGCCGAGCGGTCCAAGCTCGCCGGCGCGATTGTGATCTGCCCGCCCTCCTCCATCCAGGATCTCTGGTCGCGCCGCTTTCCCGATCCCGTCACCTGCTTCGCCTCCGGCTGGATGCGGGTGCGGGGGCGGGCCCGGCAGAAGGGCGTGGAACTGCCGCTGGTGATCTCCGACCATTCCGACTGGGACGACCTCTGCCGCACGATCCGAGAGACCGGCGCCGGCGAGGTCTGGGTGACGCACGGGCAGGAGGACGCGCTGGTCCATTGGTGCACCACCCACGGCATCAAGGCGCGCCCCCTGCACATGCTGGGCTACGGCGACGAGGGCGAGGCGGAGGAGGCCGCACACCCTCCCCTTGAGGGGGAGGGTCGCGAGCGCAGCGAGCGGGGTGGGGTGGAAACGCCACCGTCGGAAAGCGACGGCGCCGATCACCCCACCTCGGCTCTTCGAGCCGATCCTCCCCCTCAAGGGGAGGATATGCCATGAACCGCTTCGCCGCCCTTCTCGACCGCCTCGGCTACGAGCCCCGCCGCAACGCGAAGCTGCGGCTGCTGACCGATTACTTCCGCCATACCCCAGACCCGGACCGCGGCTATGCGCTGGCTGCCATGACCGGCGCGCTCATGTTCAAGGAGGCCAAGCCCGGCCTGATCCGCGGCCTCGTGGAGGAGCGGACCGATCCGGAGCTGTTCCGGATGTCCTATCACTATGTGGGCGACCTCGCGGAGACTGTGGCCCTGATCTGGCCCGCTCCGGGGCATGAGAGCGTGGCGCCCGTCGACGGCACGCCTACCATCGGCCACAACAACCCACCGCCGCACGTGCCGACGCTCACCGAGGTCATCGAAACGCTGGCGACCACCAGCAAAAGCGACCTGCCGGCCCGGGTCGCCGGGTGGATGGACGCCCTTGATGAAACGGGACGCTGGGCGCTGATCAAGCTCATCACCCGGGAGCTGCGGGTCGGCGTCTCGGCGCGCCTTGCCAAAACCGCCGTCGCCCAGCTCGGGGGGATCGAGCCCGACGAGGTCGAGCTGGTCTGGCACGGGCTGGAGGCGCCGTACGAAGACCTGTTCGCCTGGGTCGAGGGCCGGGGCGAGAAGCCCGAATCCAGCAACCCCGCCCCGTTCCGCCCCTCCATGCTCTCGCATCCGCTGGAGGACGAGGACTTTGCGAAGCTCGAGGCATCCGAGTTCCTGGCTGAGTGGAAATGGGACGGCATTCGCCTTCAGGCCGCGTCCGGCCACGGCAGCGACGGGCGCCCGGTGCGGCGTATCTATTCCCGCACCGGCGAGGACGTGTCCCGCGCCTTTCCCGACCTTGTGGAGGCGCTCGATTTCGAGGGGGCCATCGACGGCGAATTGCTGATCGTGCGCGAGGGCCGGGTGCAGACCTTCAACGTGCTCCAGCAGCGCCTGAACCGGAAGGCCGTGACCCCGAAGCTGATCGCCGAGTTCCCGGCTCACCTGAGGGTCTACGACATCCTGTTCGAGGGCGAGGAGGATCTGCGCCCCCTGCCCTTCGCCGAGCGGCGCCGGCGCCTGGAGGCCCTCGTCGCCCGGCTCGGCGATCCGCGCATCGACCTCTCGCCCATGGTGCCCTTCGAGACCTGGGAGGAGCTTGCCGCCGCCCGGGCTGATCCAGCCTCCGTCGGCGCCGGCCCGGATGCGGATGCCATCGAGGGCTGCATGGTGAAGCGGGCCAGCAGCCCCTACCTGCCCGGCCGCCCGAAGGGCTACTGGTACAAGTGGAAGCGCGACCCTTATCTCGTCGATGCCGTGATGATGTACGGCCAGCGCGGCCACGGGAAGCGCTCGTCCTTCTATTCCGATTACACCTTCGGCGTCTGGCGCGACGGCCCGAGCGGCGAGGAGCTGGTGCCGGTGGGCAAGGCCTATCACGGCTTCACCGACGAGGAGCTGGTGAAGCTCGACCGCTTTGTCCGCAACCATACGGTCAAGCGCTTCGGCCCGGTCAGGGAGGTGGAATACGGCAAGGACAAGGGACTGGTGCTGGAGGTGGCCTTCGAGGGGCTGCAGCGCTCGACCCGGCACAAATCGGGCGTCGCCATGCGGTTTCCCCGCATCAACCGCATCCGCTGGGACAAGCCTGCGGCCGAGGCCGACCGGATCGAGACCTTGGAGAAGATCCTGGAGCGGGGCGAACAGGAGGTTCATCCGTTGAAGGATCAGGAGGCCTGAAGATGCTGAACGTGGAAACCCTCTCGGAAGCGAGCGTGACCCAGCAGGTGAACGGCCGGCTCGTGGTGGAGACCGAAGGCCTGGGCTTTACCGAGATTACGGAGCCTCTGTCGCGCTGGGTGTTCGGCACCGGAGTCCTGAACGGCCTCCTGACGGTCTTCTGCCGCCACACCTCGGCCTCGCTGCTCATCCAGGAGAACGCCGACCCGGATGTGCGCCGGGACCTGCTGACCGCCCTCGACCGGCTGGCACCCCGCGAGGCCGGCTATGTCCACTCCACGGAAGGTCCGGACGACATGCCGGCCCATATCAGGACCATGCTGTCCGGGGTGTCCTTGAGCATTCCCGTGGTGGACGGCCAGATGGTGCTGGGCACCTGGCAGGGCGTCTATCTGGCCGAGCATCGGGACCGGCCGCATACCCGCGACCTGATCGTCCATTTGATCGGAGCGTAATCCACATGATTAGATGGGCTGCCTCCGTAGATTCCCGTAGAATAGCGGAGAATGACGTTTCCAGCCTTGCCATTTCCCGAAGGAAGCGGCTAAGGCACAAGGCAAGCGTCTCGTGGGAGTAGGCACACGTGCAGAGTCAGTCCACCACGATCATCATTGCCGACGACCATCCGCTGTTTCGCGGCGCCTTGAGGCAATCCGTTGCCTCCATCATGCCCCAGGCCCGGGTGATGGAAGCCAGCGGCATGGATGAGTTGAACGCCACCCTCTCGCAGGAACGCGACGTCGACTTGATCCTGCTCGACCTGACCATGCCGGGCGTCCAGGGCTTTTCCGGCCTGATGTCGCTCCGGGCGCAATTCCCCGAGCTGCCGGTGGTGATCGTGTCCGCCACGGAGGAGCCCACGGTGATCCGCCGCGCCATGGATTTCGGCGCCTCCGGCTTCATCCCGAAATCCATCGACATCGACAGCATCGGGGGTGCCATCCAGGCGGTGCTGGCCGGCGACACCTGGACCCCGCCGGACGTGGACCTCTCGGCCACCGAAGACGCGGAAACCGCCGATCTTGTCCGTCGCCTTGGCACCCTCACGCCGCAGCAGGTGCGCGTGCTGACCATGCTGTCCGAGGGCCTGCTCAACAAGCAGATCGCCTACGAGCTTGGCGTCTCCGAGGCCACCGTGAAGGCGCACGTTTCCGCCATCCTCGACAAGCTCGGCGTGGACAGCCGCACGCAAGCCGTCATCGCCGCCTCAAAGATCGGCGTCACCCAGCGCCCCTCCCAGGCTGGGGCGGATTAAGCAGTAGCCAAGAAACTCAACAAGAGCCTCATCCTGAGGAGCAGCCGTCAGGCTGCTCCTCAGGATGAGGCGTCTCCAGTGCATGCTGGATCATCCTTCGAGACGCCTGCTATGCAGGCTCCTCAGGATGAAGGTGAGGTGTCCCGGAAGGCTGGCAGACTCAAAGACGTTCGATGAACCCATCGATCCGCGACAGAGCCTGCTCGGCAAGCGCACTGTCGAAGCGGATGAACACGTGTGCGCCGCCCGGCCAGACCGCGAGTTCCGCCTTGTTGCCGGAGGCGACCCAGCGGGATGCCATGAACAGCGTGTCGTCCAGGAGCAGGTCGCGGGTTCCCACCGAGAACAGCGCAGGCGGCATCCCCGTCAGGTCGGCATAGAGCGGCGAGATGGCCGGATCGCGCCGGTCGAGGTCCGGGCCGCAGAAATTGTCAGCGAAAACCTTGACCCCAGGCGTGTTCAGGATGAGGGGCTCCTCGCCCCAATTGGCGGCGCTCGGAGTCAGGCTGACATCGTAGCAGCCGGCGAAGAGGTTGGCTCCCCTGAACGGCTTGAGATCGTGCTTGTCGCGAAGGCGCAGCAGGGTCAGGGCCGAGAGATGCGCACCTGCCGACTCGCCGCCGATGAAGAGGCGCGAGGTACCGAAGCGGCTTTCCGCCTCCCGGATCAGCCAGAGGGCGGCCGCCTCACAATCGTCGGGGCCGGCCGGGAACGGATGCTCGGGCGCCAGCCGGTATTCCACCGACACGACTGCGAGGCCGCACCGCTCCGCCAGCCGGTCGAGCCAGGGATCCTGCTCGTCGGCGGTGCCGATGGTCCAACCGCCGCCATGGATATGGAGATAGGCCCCCCGCGGGTTTTCCGGGGCGATGATGCGCAGCGGAAGCGGCCCGCCCGGCCCGTCGATGGTGATCGCCTCAGCCCTGCTGCTCAGGGGCATGAGCGGGAAGGCTCCAAGACCCTTGCGCCTGTTCTCCCGGATCAGTGCGGGAGGCGCCTCCCAGTAGCGGCCGAGCTTCGAGAGCTTGGCCACGATCTCGGCATTCTGGGCGCGGATCTCCTCGCTGACAGCGGAGGGATCGAAGAGGGCGGGGTCGATCATGCGAAACTCGGGTTGGGTTGCGTTCGTCGCCGGCCCCTGCGATGAAGCACACGCAAAGCTCAAGGTCCATTACGCTTTCTGACGAGATGAGTGCATGTCCAACCTGAACCGTTTCCTCGGCGGCTCCCCCGGCTCGGTGCTGGTGAAGCTGATCTTCCTGTCGCTCCTCGTCGGCGCGTTCCTGGCCTTCCTCGACATCACGCCCATCGGGCTGATCGAGGGCCTGTTCAACTGGATCGCCTCCGTTCTCGATCTCAGCTTCGAGACCGTGCAGGAGGTCGGCCTCTGGATCCTGTATGGCGCCGTCATCGTGGTGCCGCTCTGGCTCATCTCCCGCCTGTTCGGCAGCCGGCGCTGAGGCCCGGGATGGACGGCGCACCGAGCACGCAGCGGCTGGACATCTCCCACTACCGCATCCTGGCGCTCGCGCTGCCGATGACCCTGTCGCATGTGACGACGCCCCTGCTGGGGCTCGTCGACGCGACGGTGATCGGGCGGCTGGGTGAGGCGCATCTCCTCGGCGCGGTGGCGCTCGCCGCCGTCATTTTCGACTTCGTGTTCTGGAGCTTCGGGTCGCTCCGCATGGCGACTGCCGGCCTCACGGCCCAGGCGACCGGCGCCGGCAACCGGCACGAGGTCGACGTGACGTTGGCCCGTGCGTTTCTGGTGTCGGCGGTCACCGGTCTCCTGTTGATCCTGTTGCAATGGCCGATTGCCGCCATGGCCTTTTCCATGGCGGGCGCCAGCGAGGCAGTGACCGAGGCGCTCTCCACCTACTTCTTCATCCGCATCTGGGCCGCTCCCTTCACCCTGGCGAACTACGTCATCCTCGGCTCCACCCTGGGACGCGGCCGCACGGATCTCGGCCTGTTCCTGCAAGTGGCGATCAACGTCATCAATATCGGGCTCACCATGGTGCTGGTGCTCGGCCTCGACCTCGGCATCGCCGGTGCGGCTATCGGCACGGCGCTGGCCGAAGTGCTGGGCGTGGGCCTTGGCATCGTGGTGCTGCGCCGGCTCGGCTCAAATCCGCTCGCCGTCACATGGGCGGAGGTGCTGAACCGGGCCGCGATGCTGCAGACGCTCGCCATGAACCGGGACATCATGATCCGCAACGTGGCGCTGATCCTCGCCTTCTCGATCTTCAGCGCCCTGGGCGCGCGCTCCGGGGACGTGACGCTGGCCGCGAATGCGGTGCTCTACAACATGTTCCTGATCGGCGGTTATTTCCTCGACGGCTTCGCCACCGCGGCCGAAACCCTGTGCGGGCAGAGCATCGGCGCCCGCGACGAGCGCAGCTTCCGCCGCGCCACCCGCTTGAGCCTGGGATGGAGCCTCGGCTTCGGTCTGGCCGTATCGGCGCTGTTCCTGATCGCCGGCGGACCGTTCATCGACTTCGTGTCGACCAATCCGGACGTGCGGGCTTATGCACGCGACTACCTCGTCTTCGCGGCCCTCACGCCCTTCCTGGGCGCCGCCGCCTTCGCCTTCGACGGCATCTACACAGGTGCGACCTGGACTCGGTCCATGCGCGACCTGATGGTGATCGCCTTCGTGGCCTATGCCGGCATTCTTCTGGCCGCCGGCAGCCTCGGCAACACGGCGCTGTGGATCGCGCTGCTCGCTTTCCTGAGCGCCCGAGGCCTGGGGCAGTTCATCCTCTATCCGAGACTGGCGAGAAAGACCTTCGCCAGCCTCGCATGAGTTTGGATCTCAGAACTCTCCCCTGGCGATCGCCGCAGCATCGCGGCCGAGCGCCTGCGCCAGCGAGGTCTTCTCGCCTGCGAGCGTCTGCACCAGACCGCTCTTGATGTCACCGACGAGGCCGGGCCCCTTGTAGACCATGGCCGAGTAGAACTGCACGAGGCTGGCCCCGGCGCGGATCTTCGCCCATGCGGTCTCCGCGGAATCGACGCCGCCGACGCCGATGAGCGGGATCTTGCGCTCCACGCGCAGGAAGGTCTCGGCCAGAAGCCTTGTGGAAGGAACGAACAGAGGCTTTCCCGAGAGACCGCCCGTCTCCGAGGCCAGGGCTTTTTCCTGCAGGGTGTCCGGCCGGGCGACAGTCGTGTTGGAAACGGTGAGCCCGTCGATACCGCGCTTCAGCGCCGTAGCCACGATGGCATCGAGCGTGTCGAGCGAAATATCGGGTGCGATCTTCAGGAGAACGATCGTCTTATGCCTGCCCTTCTCCGCCTTGTCCCGGGCCTCGATGCTGCGCGCGAGAAGATCGTCGAGGAACGCTTCGCCCTGCAGATCGCGCAGGCCCGGCGTGTTGGGCGAGGACACGTTGACGGTCAGAAAGTCGGCAAGCCCGCACAGGCGCTGGATGCACAGCACGTAATCGGCCACGCGGTCGGCGGAATCCTTGTTCGCCCCGATATTGACGCCGACGATGCCCGGCCGCCCGCGACGTTGCGCCAGGCGCCGGCATGCGGCATCGAGCCCGTCGCTGTTGAGCCCGAAACGGTTGATCACCGCTTCGTCTTTGGCGAGACGGAAAACGCGCGGACGCGGGTTGCCCTCTTGCGGCTTCGGCACGACGCCGCCGAGTTCAACGAAGCCGAATCCGAGACCAAGAAGCTGATCCGGCACTTCGCATTGCTTGTCGAAGCCTGCGGCAAGCCCGACCGGATTGGGGAAAGTCCTGCCGAACACATCCACGGAAAGGCGGGCATCGTCGGCCGGCGCAGGCATCACCGGCATCAGCGACAGGCCCCTGATCGTCAGCTGATGCGCGGTCTCGGCATCGAGTGCATGCAATGCAGGCTTTGCGAGGGAAAACAGTGCGCCGATCATGCGTCAAGATCCGGAAAGATGTGGTGGCCATCCTGGCCGAGAGGCAGCGGCTTTACCCATCTCACCGCCGACAAAGGCAGATGAGCGTAAAGGTGCGGGAACAGATCTCCGCCACGGGAGGGCTCATAACGCAGGTCAGGCCCAAGTGAGTCGGCATCGATGGCGACCAGCAGGAGGTCGCTTTGGTCTGAGAAGTGTCTAGCGGCCGTCTCGCGGACCTGCTCGGCAGTTGAGAAGTGGAGGTACCCATCTTGGATATCGATGGGCGCTCCAGCGAAGAAACCGGCCTTTTCAGCCTCGCGCCAGAGCAGTTCCGGGCAGATTTTGTAGATCGTGCGCATGATAATCCGATTACGCGTGCGTCGCTTCAGGAGCAATCCTGATTAGACATATTGTCTCAAGAGGCGGGATCCCATTGTCTATGCCTTAGAACAATCTTAATTCCTAATCATAGGTTCGCTTTCAGTTATTCGCTTCTCGCGAAGGTTTTTTACGATGTTGTCCCACGAACGCGTTTGGGCTGCTATCGATGCGTTAGCATCACGTCATGGCATGACCGCATCGGGCCTCGCCCGCAAGGCCGGTCTCGATGCAACAAGCTTCAACCGATCGAAACGTGTCAGTCCGGAAGGCCGCGAGCGCTGGCCCTCGACGGAGTCGATCTCGAAAATCCTAAAGGCGACCGGCGCGACGCTTGAGGATTTCCTGCGCCTCGTCGAACCCTCCGGCTCCCTGCGCCGCTCCATGATCCCCCTGATCAGCATGGAGGAAGCAACGTCCGCAAAGATCCTCAACGAGGATGGCACGCCGACGGAAGGCGCAGGCTGGGACGAACTCGAATTTCCCGACTTCGGCCAGGAGAAGGTGTTCGCTCTCGAGGTTACAGGCGACACGCTCGCGCCGCTCTATCGGGATGGTGATGTGCTCATCGTTTCGCCCACCGCCAGCACCCGCAAGGGCGACCGGATCGTGGTGTGCACCACGAACGGGCAGATCCTGGCCAAGGAGCTGAAACGCCGCTCCGCCAAGACCCTGGAGATGACCTCCCTCGTGAAGGACCAGGAGGATCAGGCGATCGCCACCGAGGAGATCGCCTGGACGGCCCGGATCATGTGGGCACGGCAATGAGCCGTTAGGCTGCGCGATCCTTCAAGAATGCTTCGTGCTCGCGCACGAGATCACCGTTGAGTGCCTTCCGGATTAGCGCCCGACTTTCCTTCACGCCATAGAGCGCAACGAACGAGCCGAAGCGCGGACCGCGCGGTTCGCCGAGCAGCACCTGATAGATCGTGTTGAACCACTCGATGGACACGCCCGGACGCTCGGGTGTCGCGCCCTTGGCCTTGAAGTCCTGGTAGCGCGGCTCGGCGCGGCCGACATTGTAGATCTCGTCCTGGATCGCCTCGGCTGTTGCCGGACGCTCTCCCGACTCGAAGGATCCAAGCACCTCGTCGAGCCGCCGCAAGGATGCAGCCTCGACCTCGTCCGCCAGACGATAGGTCTTCTGCGGCTTCACGAAATCCTCGAAGTAGCGCACGGCGCGCTGTGCGAGGCTGTCGAGGCGCGGGTGGGTCTCCGGCGACACGCCCGGCGCATAGCGGCGGATGAAGCCCCAGAGCACCGACGGGTCTTCGGAATTCGCCACCGCCACGAGGTTGAGGAGCATGGAGAAGGAGATCGTCGTGCCCGGCTGGTTGGAGCCCTCCGACGACACCAGCTCGGGTGCCGGCGGTTCGCCCGCATGCAGATGCCAGACCGGGTTCATCAGGCGCATCTTCGCATCCTGCGCCGGGAACTTCTCCAGGAAGGTCAGGTAGTCGTCCACCTGCCGCGGGATCACGTCGAAATGGAGCTTCTTCGCCTCGCGCGGCTTGTTGAACATGAAGAGCCGCAGGCTGTCGGGCGTGCCGTAGGTGAGCCACTCATCGATCGTGAGACCGTTGCCCTTCGACTTCGAGATCTTCTGGCCCTTGTCGTCGAGGAAGAGTTCGTAGTTGAACCCGTCCGGCGGCAGGCCGCCGAGCGCCTTGGCGATTTCGCCTGAGAGCTTCACGCTGTCGATGAGATCCTTGCCGGCCATCTCGTAATCGACACCGAGCGCCACCCAGCGCATGGCCCAATCGGGCTTCCACTGCAGCTTGGCATGACCGCCGGTGACCGGGGTCTCGAAGCGCTCACCCGTCTCAGGGTCACGCCATACGATGGTGCCGGCGTCCAACTTGCGCTCGTCGATCGGCACCTGCATTACGATGCCGGTCTTCGGGTGGACGGGGAGGAACGGCGAATAGGATTGCTGGCGCTCTTCGCGCAACGAGGGCAGCATGATCGCCATTACGGCATCGTAGCGCTCCAGCACAGTGAGCAGAGTCTTGTCGAACTTGCCGGTCTTGTAGCACTCGGTCGCCGACATGAACTCGTAGTCGAAGCCGAAGGCATCGAGAAATTCCCGCAGACGTGCATTGTTGTGGTGCGCAAAGCTCTCATGCGTCCCGAACGGGTCCGGCACCTGGGTCAGGGGCTTGCCGAGGGCGGATGCCACAAGATCCTTGTTCGGGATGTTGTCCGGCACCTTGCGCAGGCCGTCCATGTCGTCGGAGAAGGCGACGAGGCGTGTCGGGATGGTATCGCCTGTCAGCACCCGGAAGGCGTGCCGCACCATGCTGGTGCGGGCCACCTCGCCGAAGGTGCCGATATGCGGCAGGCCCGAGGGGCCGTAGCCCGTCTCGAACAGGGCCTCCTTCTTACCCGTCCGTTTGAGCCGTTCGACCAGCTTGCGCGCCTCCTCGAAAGGCCAGGCGGTGGCAGTCTGGGCGGCTTCAATCAGAGCGGGATCAAGAGACAGGGTTCGAGACATGGGCCTAGTGCTTAAAGGAAATGCTTCCAGAAGCGCGGCACACTAGGGATGAGACCCGCGAGGGTCAATGCGGTAAACCCAACCCTTGATGGCTCGGAAAGCCTCAGTAAGGGCTCGTCGGGAAGAAGCGCAGGTAGAGCTCGGCGTATTTCCCCTCCCGCCAGAGTTGCTGGAGCGCGAAATCGAGCGCCCGCCGCAGGGCTTCGTCCTCCGTGCGGGTGATGAAACCGATGCCCTCGCCGAAAAAGCGGCTTTCGAGATATGGACCGCCAGAGAAGTCGCAACATCCGGCGGATTCCTCGCCGCCGATCCAGAGGGCAAGCCCAAGGGCATCGGCGAACAGGTAGTCGATCTCACCGGCTTTCAGGGCAGTCTGCGCCGCCGCCAGCTCCGGGTAGGGCTTGAGGGAGGCTCCTCCCATGAAGGCCTTGGCGTAGGCCTCGTGGGCCGTCCCACCGACCACGCCGAGATTCTTGCCCTGCAGGGCCTTCGCGTCCGGTGCCGGCTGGTTCTTGTCCCTGCGCACGGCAAAGCGGGCCGGGATCTTGAAGTAGGGGCCGGTCACAGCATAGCCCCGGCGCAGATCGGGCGTGATCGGGATGGCAGCCGCCACCACGTCGCCCTGCTTCTCGTTGAGGGCATTCAACAGCGTATCGAAGCGGCGTACCTGGACCGTGCAAGTTAGCCCTAAGCGTTCGCAGGCGGCCCGGGCGAGTTCCACCGACAGACCGGTCGGGCTGCCATCAAGGCCCGGAAAGTGGAGCGGCGGGAAATCGTCGTCGACCAGAAAGCGGATCGTACGCGTTGCCGGCAGTTCCGGGCGCTCAAGCAGCGTTCTGGGATCCCAGAAATTCGGGATATTCACCCCTTGAGCCTGAGCCGCGCTAGCCGTGAGCGCAAAAATCAGGACCGGAACCATCCCGGCGTACCCGAAGGGCTTGATCTTGCGGGAAAAACAGGCAACCAATGTAACGATATTTAGAACCATCGAGGCGACATTCTCTTGCTCTTGGCTTTGCGCTGCTCAGGAATGCCCCCAGGAAGCACCCGACGCTCATGAGGCAGGGTCTAGCGGACGAGGCCGCACAGTCAACAGCGCTGCCGGTCGAGATCGGATTTCTCAGCAGCCATGGGCATGCACCCGAGGCCCTGTGGCAGGCTGCCATCTTCGCCCAGGCAGCCGGTGTCTCGCCCGATGAATTCCTCATCAGAGAAGGCTTGGTCTCCGAGGATGATTTCTACCGGGCTCTTGCGGCCGAACTCGGCCTGCCGTTCTTGGCAATCCCGCGCCTGTCACCGGAGGTCCGCTATCCTGACAGCGTCCTGGCAGGCCTTGCCCCTCTGGCCGGGGCAAGGCCGAACTTCGTGGCGGCGCCGCGCGGCCCTGCCTTGGCGGACCTTCTCAAGACCCGCCGCCTGCATCGGCTGCTCGCCATCACCACGCCGACCCGGCTGCGCGAGGCGGTCTTTCTGGCCCGAAGTCCGCTGATCGCCCGGCGGGCCGCACATGATCTCGCCGACAAGGCCCCTCACTTGGCAACCGATGTCAGCTACCGGCAGATCGCCGTTCTTTTCGTGGTTCTGACGTTGATTGTGTTCGGCCTTGGGTATGCCCCCGGGCTGAGCACCGGGATCCTGGGCGCGCTCATGGGCCCTTTGTTTCTCAGCATGATCGTTCTCCGGATCGCAACGGCATCCCTGAACAATCCTGTCGAGCCCGAAGATCATGCAATCCGCATCGAGGACGCGGACCTGCCCGTCTACACGATCATCGCAGCCCTTTATCGGGAGAAGCGCGTCGTTGCCCGCTTCATTGAAGCCGTCTCGCGGATCGACTACCCGGCTTCCAAGCTCGACATCAAACTCGTGCTGGAAGCCGATGATCAGGAGACCCTGGAGGCTCTCCGCTCCATCGTTGTTCCGCGCAATGTCGAGATCCTTATCGCACCTCCAGGCGAGCCGCGCACGAAACCTCGCGCACTCAATGTCGCCCTGCCGCTGGCGCGAGGCCGCTATACGGTGATCTACGACGCCGAGGATGTGCCCGATCCGGGACAGCTGCGCCTGGCCGTGTCGCGCTTCGCCGAAGCGCCGCCACGTGTGGCCTGCCTGCAGGCGCGGCTCACCATCGACAACACGGATGACACTTGGCTCACGCGGCTCTTCACCATCGAGTACGCGGCCTTGTTTGACGTATTCAATCCAGGGTTGGCGGAGGTCGGCAGCCCTATCGCCCTCGGCGGCACCTCAAACCATTTTCGCACCGCCGTGCTGCGGAAGGTCCATGGCTGGGATGCCTGGAATGTCACCGAGGATGCCGATCTCGGGATCCGCCTCGCCCGGCTTGGCTATGAGGTGAAAGATCTCCCCTCCTCCACCCTCGAGGAGGCACCAGGCACGCTCCGCCTCTGGATGCGGCAGAGGACGCGGTGGATGAAGGGCTACGTGCAGACTGCCGCGAGCCATACGCGCAGGCCTTGGATCATGCTCCATCAGCTCGGGATCTGGCGCTTCTCCGGCGCCCTCGCCCTGACCTGGGGAACCGTGCTCAGCGCACTCGTCTATCCGCTCTTCACCGGGCTTTATGTGGCGTCATGGCTTGCAGGGCCGGAACAGACTCCCGAGCTTCGCTGGACGGCGGCATTCAAGGCTTATGCCCTGACGCTCTTCCTGTCCGGCGCAGCCTCAGTCTTCATCCCCACCTGCGTGGCCCTGCAACGGCGCAGGCTCTGGCGCCTCATGCCCTGGCTCCCGCTGCTGCCGTTTTATTACGGCCTCGTCAGTGTTGCAGCCTGGAGAGGCTTATGGGAGCTGGCCATCGCGCCGTTCCGCTGGAACAAGACAAGCCACGGTCTTGCCCGCACCTCGCGGGCCGGGCTGCTTCAGAAGCACCAGGCTAGCCCGGCGGTCACCAGATCGTTGAAAACAGCGCCGCCATAGCGCCACCACAAGATACCGCCGGAGGCGACCAGGCACAGGACCGCTGCCGCGACGAGGCCCACGCGGGCCCGCCGCTCCTGCCGGTCGGTGTGTTGGGTCTCTGTGGCCATCGCCTGCTCCAGAGGGTGCTCCTGCAGGAGCAGATATAGAGCGCTTTGGCCTTTGGCGGAAGAGATCAGGTCTCAAGCCAGTTCCTGAGCCGGGACAGGCGCGGCTCCTCTTCCGAACCAACGGCCTGCACGAGCGCGGCCCGGCTGCCGACGAGGATCACCAGACGGCTTGCCCGTGTCACTCCCGTATAGAGAAGCTTGCGCCGCAGCATGGACGCCTGCTGCAGGGCAACCGGGATGACCACGGCTGGATACTCGGAGCCCTGCGCCTTGTGGATCGTCACAGCGTAGGCCAGGGCCAGCTCGTCGAGTTCCTGAAGGGAATAGACGACCAGTCTGTCGTCAAAGGCAACGGTGAGTTCGCCGTGATCGCGGCGGACCTCGCGCACGATGCCGACCTCGCCGTTGTAGACGTCACGCTCGTAATCGTTGCGGACCTGCATGACCTTGTCGCCGGGCCCATAGCTCCAGCCAGCCCGGTGCAGGCTCTCGAGGCCCGGCGGATTGAAGAGCTGCTGCAGTTCCCCGTTCAGCATGTGCGTGCCGAGACGTCCGCGGTTCATGGCGCACAGCACCTGCACGTCGCGCACGGGATCGAGCCCGAACCGCCGTGGGATCCGGTCACGGATCAGGATGGTCATCTTGGCCATGGCCTCAGCTGGCGTATCGGCTTCGACGAAGTAGAAATCGGAATCCGCCTGATGTCCGAGATCGGGCACCACGCCGCGGTTGATCGCATGCGCTACCGTGATGATGCGGCTCTCCCGCTCCTGCCGGAACACCTCCCTCAGATGCACAACAGGAACGGCGCCGGATGCGATGATGTCGGACAGGATCTGTCCCGGTCCGATGGAGGGCAGCTGATCCACGTCGCCGACGAGAACGAGCGACGCTTCATCCGGCAGCGCTCGCAGCAGCGCGGCCATCAGCCGGATGTCCAGCATCGAGGCCTCATCGACCACGAGAAGGTTGCAGTCGAGCGGCATCTTCGCATTGCGGCGGAAGCCGCCCTCAGACGCCTCCAGCAAGCGGTGGACGGTCTTGGCCGGAAAGCCCGTGCTTTCCGACAGCCGCTTCGCAGCCCGCCCAGTCGGAGCGCAAAGAGCAATGGTCAACTCATGCCGCGCACACAGATGGGTCAGGCTTCGGATCAGCGTCGTCTTGCCGACGCCAGGTCCACCGGTGACCACGAGCACCTTCGAGCGGCATGCGGAGGCCAGGGCCTCGCGCTGGCTCGGCGAGTAGGACACGCTGATGGCGGCTTCAGCCTCGGCGATCACCTGCGCAGGGTCGAATTTGTTCCAGGGGTGCTGCCCTTGCGCGATCTCCTTCAGGCGCTGCGCGATGAAGAGTTCGGCGCCGTAGAGGCTCTTCAGGAAAACATTGCGTCGTCCGTCGAGATCGTCCGAGACGAGGTGGCCTGCCGCACATTGCGCATCGAGCACAGGCTTCAACTCCGCTTCAGGCACCTCAAGCAGGCGGCTCGCCAGCCTTAGCAAATCTTCCGCCGGCAGCCCGGAATGGCCTTCCTTCACGGCGTCCGAGAGAATTTGAGACAGACCGGCCTGCAACCTGATCGCAGCGGTGGGTTCCACGTCGAGCTGCAGCGCCACCTGGTCGGCGAGTGCGAACTCAAAGCCTGCAATGTCGAGCACAAGCCGGTAAGGATTGGCCTTGATGATGTCGATGGCGCCGACGCCATAAGCGCGGTAGATGCGCGTGAGGAGAAAGCCGCCGATGCCATGGGCATTGAGAAAGGCGGCAATGTCCTTCAAGGCGCGGTGCTCGGCCCAGGCCTCGCCGATGCTGAGTGCCTTGGACATCGCAATGCCATGCACGCGCGTCAGCTCATGCGGCTTCGTCTCGATCACATCGAGAATGCGCGCGCCGAATGATGAAATCAGCCTTTGGGCGAGGGAAGGCCCGACGCCTTTCAGAAGGCCGGAACCGAGAAAGCGCTGCAGGTCCTCCGCGGTGGTCGGCGCTGAGGTCATCAGCTCGCTCGCACGGAACTGAACACCGTGGTTGCGGTCGTGCAGCCATCCGCCGTTTGCGTCGACAACCTCGCCGATGGCCACCGAGGGCGCATGCCCCACGACGACAACGGGCTTGCGGTGCCCGCGCGCCTTGACGCGCAGCACGCAGAATCCGGTTTCATCGTTGTGGAACGTCACCCGCTCGATGGAGCCGACGAGATGTTCGGAGAGGGACAGCGCTTCCTGATCGGAGGCAGCCATGGTGGAGGATTTCGGCATCGATCAGCGTGACCACCAGCGCCGGGACGCCACGGGCAATATGAAAAAGGCGAGACGGCTTATCCCGTCTCGCCCATGATCGCAGCGAAAATTAGGCCGCCTTCTTGGTCGGCCAGCCGAGTTCGACGAGCCGTGCCTTGGCGTAGTCGCGGATCTCGTCGCGGATTCCCTCCGGCAGATCGGCGAGAACCTTCTGCGTGTCGGCATGGAGCATCAGGTCCGTGACCGCATTGATGGTCTTGGCCTTCTTGATCTTCGCCCTCAGGTCGTCCTCGACCTTGCCATCGGAGGCAGCAGCCTCGACCCTGCTCTTCTGCTGCTGAGGCTCGGTCTTTTCGAGTTCCACATGCGGATCGGCAAAGCCTAGGCGGCCTTGCTTGAACTCATCCGCCTCTTCCTCGGAGTACACGTAGCCGTGCAGTTCGATGAGCTTGAGGATCACGCGGTCCTTCGCGCGCTTCTCGGCCATGGCATAGACATAAGCCGCCTGCTTGCCCGAGACACGGTAGTTCACGCCGATCAGCGCCTCGCCGATCGACCACTCGACGCGCTCGCCCATGCGGCCGGTGACCTGTATCACCGCCTCGTCGCGCTCAGCGCGGATGATCTTGGGCTCGTCGAAGACCACATTCGCTTGGGCGGCAATCCGCTCAAGCGTCTTGTGGTAGATCACGGCCGTTCCCTGGACCCGCCAGACATTGCCGGCCATCGGCTCGCCGAACTTGGCCAGCACCTCGGAGATTTTCTTATCGGTCGTATTCATCCTCGATCCTAACTTCTATCAGGGCCCGCACATCGGCTCACGCTCTTGTCGAAATCGTCTTCTGCGGCAGGCGTGTTCATTTTTTGTTCTATACCAAATTTAGGCTCTCAGGTCCAATCTGGAGACATCGAACAAAAGGATTTAGCCCTTTTAGTACAGTGACTTATATGGTGTGCCATTTTGTCTCAACGGCCGACCTCCGTCTCTCGAATCATGTGCTTCAAATGTGCCTTCACAGGAAACGTCATGATTTGACCATAACTGGCATGTTCTATATATGTTCTCATCAGTCAGGATGTAAGCCTATGCCGCATGTCTCGAGGCGGCCTGACTGCTCGTCGCAACCGCCACCCTGGAGGACCGGATGTCCGCGCAAGCGATCCTCGACCTTTCGGATCGACGCCCCGCCCGCCGTGGCGGCGCCCGCCGGGCTGCCAAGCGCCCGGCGACACCGCTCACGCGCAATGCCCTCATTGCGGACTTCCTGGCGATCTGCGAACTCGATGCGGACGTCGAGTCCCTACGTGCGCCGGCCGATCCGGCAACCTTCGCCATCGGCGACGAGAACGTGGAGCATGTGGCCGATTTCGAGATCGTCCGCGACGGCTCGGCTTATCTTGTTGATGTGGTGACCGATGACGATCTGCTGAACCACCCCCTGCGCGCCGCATCGATCCACGGCATCACCGCCGCCGACGAACGCCCTTTCCTGATCGAGACGGCAGCGAGCATCCGGACGGAGCCGCGCTTCACCACCATGCGCCTGATCATGGCCTGCAAGCGCACGCCGGTGACGGCGGGCGACCGGGTGCGCATCCTGCATCAGCTCGACGAACTCGGCACCATGCGGCTCGTCGATTGCGCCAGCGCCGTGATGAACACGCAGGATGGTGTCGCGGCTGTTCTGGCGCTCGCCTGCGAGGGCTTGGTGGCCGTCGATATCAGCCGCCCCATCCTGCCCGAGACGCAGGTGCGCCGGCGCCGCCTGCCGTTTGCCGATCCGTTTGCCTTTTAAGACTGCGCCGCGTGGCGCTCCACCGCCTCGCCGAGCAGCGAACGCACGATGGCACGCACCGCATCCGAGGTGCTGTCGGCGGCAAACTTCGCCTCGATCTCATCGCGGATGATCGAGCCGTCGCCGCTGCGCTTCAGCTCGGTCGATGACTCCGCTTGAAGCAGGGTGACGAAGGCGCTCTCCACCTCGCGCGCCACCAGCGCTTCATCGGCCGCATCGACCACCCGTCCCGTGAGATCGAACACGTTGCTCTCGAAGGGCAGCGCCTGCGATTCCAGCGCTCCGCTGCCGTCAAGAATCCAGGCGCGCGGCACGTGATCCACGAGATCGATGGATTGGCGCGTGATGTTGCCGGGGTTGAGCCAGCGGGTGCGGCCCGCAAGAACGGCCTTCTGCGTCTTGTGAATGTGTCCGTTAATCAGCACATCGCAGCCTTCCACCGCGAAGGGTGGAACGGCACCCGGATAACCGCCATCGAAGGAGATGTCGTGATGCGTGAACCACGCCTGAAGATCGGTGCCTGAAAAGGAGCCGCGCGCATCCGTGGGAATAGCCTGGCCGTAGGGCGTCATGCCAACGCCGATCCGCCTTTCTCCAATCTGGAATTCGGCCACAGGAGCAGATGTCGCCACCACGTCGACAACATCGCACAACCCAAGCAGCGCCAGCGAGTCGCTGTCGGTGAGCGTCGTGTGCTGAATGTCGTGATTGCCCACATTGACGAGGGGCCGGTGACGGAAGCCTTTCAGGATGCGGATGAGCTGGTTCTTGAGCGCCACATCGGTTTCGACTGGGCGATCGAAGAGATCGCCGAGAATGACAACCGCGAGCTGCCGCTCGTTGGCGATCGAAACGCAGCGCTCCAGCTTGCCCAGCACGGCTTGCGGCCAGATCGCATCCTTGCGCCGCCCGGGCCGCCGCGAGCCCACATGCGGATCCCCGATCACGAGAATGCCGTTGCAGGCAACAGGGGCGAGACGATCTCCGGTCAGGATCATGCGGTAAGCCGCTCCGTAGGCGAATGGGTGTGGTGGTCGAGCAGGGTCTCAGGCTTCACGGGCGAGCCGCAGGTGGGGCACAGCCCGCCGGTTTCCTCGACGAGGCGCGCCATCTCAGCCTGAAGGGATGTCAGCCCCTCGTCGACCTGAGTCATACGGCTTCGGGCGATCTGCGAGGCCGCAAGAAGATCGTTCATCCGCTTGAGAATATTTTGTGCCGAAGCGGTGTTTTCAAGGGTCGGCACGGCATCCGGCAAGCCATGCAATGCCGTCAGACGCGACTGGCTGCGCTTCAGATCACGACCGAGCTGCAGCACCTGCCGCCCGATGCGCTCGCGTTCCCGGGCACGCTCCACCGCACGGGTGAGATCGGCAAGCCGCTCCGCCGGGGGAAGCATCTCGGTGATGCGGGCGCGCGCCTCGGCCGTTGTCAGCCTATTGCGGGTCGTGGCAAGCTGTGCCGCATGGCTCTGAAGCCGCTCCAGCCGCGCGGCTTCCGTAGCCAGGCGTTCCGCCTGCCGGCGCACAGCGATGAGCTTTTCCTTCAGCAGCTCGAGTTCGGTGAGCCCGTCGAGCGTCTCGCTGAGCGCGATCAATTCCCTCTCGCCATTCCGCACAAGGTCGTTGTCACGGCGGCAGCGCTCGCGGTGGATGACGAGCATGTCGCGGATATAGCCCGCCTCCTGGCCGATGGAGAGCACGGCCGAGCGGCGCGAGGGCGTTTCGCCGAGCAGGAACACGGGGAATTTCTGGTGCGCGATATGGACGTCGAGATCCTCGACCTTGCGGATGCGGATGAGATCGGCGACCCAATCCGGCACAGCGCGCCCGCCGGTCTCGTAGCGCATGCCCCGCTCCTCGACGACGGAGCCGTCTGCCTCATGCAGCGACCAGGTGTTGACGGGCGAGCGGCGCGGCTGGCGCGTGAAGCGCAAGGTCCGCTGCCCGGCCACACCGATCTCCACCATGGCGGCTTTCGCGCCGGCGCGCACGAGACTGTCACGGGCCTCGCCATAGAACACCGCACGAAGTGCCCGAATGAAGGTGGACTTGCCGCGGTTGTTCGGCCCGATGAGCGCGTTGACGCCCGGGCCCAGATGCAGGGTCGCATCCGTGTAGGCCTGCACGTTGACGAGACGGATGAAGCGCAAGCCCGGCTGCGTATCATCCCAAAGCTGGCCCGTGTCGGCGGACACCACCTCGACGCCGGTGGCGGGCTCGCCGGCGATGCGCGCGATGTGGAACTTGCCGGAGAACTGCGACAGGTCATGGTGCGAGACCGCCAGGCACTGCACGCCGAGCCGCGCAGCGCCGTCTTCCAGCACCGTATAGAACGATGAGACGCGCTCCGGCGCGATCCAGCAATCCGCCTCGTCCAGCGCCAGGAAGCGCGCCACATCCGCTTTGACCACGGCGATCAGGCGCAGCGCCATGCCTATCACATTGGTGAGCGCGCCGCCGTTGTCCTCCAGCACGTCCTCGAGCGAGCCATCGGCACGCCGCACACAGATGTCGAGGGAAGCCAGCCCCCGCTCAGTCGAGAGTTCCAGCGCCACGGGCTTCTCGCCCGGCAGAACCTCCTGCACGAGCGCAGTCAGCAGCGTCTCGAAGGCCGACAGGCTGCGGCGGCTCGCCGAGCCGTGCACGGCCTCGATGAAAGCTTCCACCTCGTCCTTGACCGCGAGACGCCCCTTGGCGAACTCGATCTCGCGCGTGAGCTCATCGACCCGTGTGCGGATGGCATCGCGCCGCCCTTCGAGGCGCGCGAGCAGCGCTTCCGCGCGGGTGACATCATGCGTGGCGGGCGACAGGATCAACGCTCGTCTCCGAGTTGCCTGAGGCGCGCCTCGACCTCGCGTAGGGCGACGCCGAACTCCTCGGCGAGCTGGGCATTTCGTGCCTGGGCTTCATCGATCAGGCTTTGAATCTGCGCCTCGTCGTCGGTGCCAAGCTCGGCCTTAGCAAGCGCGCGCGCTTCGTCGAGTTCACGCGACAGACGCTCCACCTCGCCCTCTGCACGGATGCGCTCCGCCCGCAGCTTGTCGAAGGTCTTGCGCATCTCTTCCAGGCGGCGGAGCTGGTCAGTCTCAAAGCGTGACAGGCTGGTCATGGAATCGCGGCTCCGCGGCAAGTGAATGGTCGAGCTTCAGTTATCGTCAGCGATATTTCGTCGCAACGACTTCGCCTCTTTTTGGTCTGGATCAGGGGCGATGTCTTCAATCCTGGTACCCGACCCTCCACATAGTATCCGTTACTCCAAGATTACAGTCTCAAACAGCGGACTTTGCTTGACACAGCACACTCCGAGGTTATGTTCTTGGTTTGTTCACATCATCTGTATGCGTCGCGGATGTGACCTCATTAGGGCAGTGCTGAACGGCCCTTCGCACAAGGATCTCGTGATGAGCGCCATGACGGAAGAGCGACCGATCTTCGAGAACGAGGAATGGCTCCTGAGCGAGGGCGGCCTCGAGCACAAAACGACCGGCTATTTCATCGACCGCGAGAGTCTCGGCCAGCGGCGCGAGGACGGCCTGTGGTCGTGGCCGCTGCACATGGCGGAGAAGAGCTGGTGCGGCATGCAGCCGTTCTCGGAAGCCTTCACCTGCGCCCTCTCCGTCTTCGGCCTCAGTGCAGGCGTGGAGTTGGCGCAGAGCCTGAAGGTGGCGCGCTGCGAAGTCTCGCCTTGGCCGAAGGCCGCGCGAGCTTATGCCGGCTCGGTTCCGGCGGTCCCGCGCACCTTGCGTCCGCCGGCCGCAAACCCCATCTTAGTGAAGCCGCGCTCCTCGCATAAACCCCTGAATGGTCAAGGTTTTCGGAGCTCGGCTAATGCCTGGCGCATTCGCACCGAACTGGGTGCGCGCCTCGTTCTGAAGAACCCGCGTCAACGTTCCGAACGCCTGAACCCGGCCCGTGAAGCCAGCCACTCCTGGCAGGCGCCGCGTCGGATTCGAAAGACTGGAACGAAGCTCGTTCGGCTGCTGCAGGCGGCCTGGAACATACGGTGAGAGAAATGCCGAGCTTTGGGCTTGAAGAGATCATGCGCAACGGCGCAAGCGCTTTTCAGGGCGACATCTCCGGTGCGGAGACGCCGGCGCCCGAAACGGCGGATGAGTTTGCGCAGCATGTGATCGAGACGATCTGCCATGCCAGCGTCACGCCAGCTATCGGCCGCCGCACGTTCGAGCGCTGCATGCGCGCGCTGAGCTTTGGCTCTACGTCCCGCGTGGGCTTTCGCCACCCAGCGAAGGCCGAGGCGATCGACCTGATCTGGCGCGAGCGTGAGCGGCTGTTTGGCGAATACACGACAAGCCCAAACAAGCTGCGTTACCTCGCAACGCTGCCCTGGATCGGCCCCGTGACGAAACACTCCCTGGCCCGCCGGCTCGGCGTCCATACCGAGCATGGGGAACGGGCCGTTGCTTAAGACGAACAACAAGAAGAGGTATCAACCCATGGCTAAGGTTCGCGCAAGCGATGTCGGCTTCTGCGTTGTCGACGGCAACGCCAATGTCATCGCAGACAATCTCGTCCACCGCATCCGCGAAGCCGCCGCGGAAATGGAGAGCCAGGTCAACCGGCTCTACCGGGGACGCAGGGCTTACGATCTCGAGGCCGGCACTACGGACGATCTCGAAAAGGCCATCGAGCAGCTCACCTACATGGCGCGCACCCTGCGCGAGGTGAAGAACGAGCAGTCGAAGGTGGTCTATCTGCAAGCGGCCGAGTAAACTCTATTTTCCTCCCCATAGCGGCGATTTCCCATCGCCGCTATTTTCGTATCCGCCGGTGCTCTGAGCTGATCGCCGTTATGCTTTGACAGCGCTGATGAACAGCACAAGAGGCGCATGCTGATACCAGCGGTTCAGCCATGCGTGCTCGCGTGCCAGCTTCTCGCTTGGCCGCGGCTCCTCCATCTTCACAATCCGAAAACCTGTTTCAGTGATGGCGTTGACGTAGCCGGAAAGGGTCCGCGGGAAGCGCGGGACCTCGAAAGGCTCGTCATAAGCAACAAGCTTCGCCGTCGCGGGACGCCTGCCGAACCGCCAGCGCTCGGCGAAGGGTGCCTCCTCAAAATACCGGCCGACAAGCAGTCCCTGGTAGGCCCCTTCTTCGTTTGTCAGCCACTGGAGGGCAGGCGTGATGAAGCAGGGACGCAGAATGCTGAAGCACAGGATCCCGCCAGGCTTCAGAACCCTGCAAGCCGCACGCATGGCAGACGGAAAGTTCGGGCTGTCCATGAGCGCCATGGTGGATAAAGCGCAGTCGAACTGCTCGTCGGCAAAGGGCGAGAGCTCGTTGAAGGAGCCGACTTCGTAAGCGATGCCGAGAGGCTCTTCTGCCTCCTTCTGGCGGGCGCGTTGGATCATCTCACGAGAGAGATCGATCCCGGTCATCATCCCACCGCGTTGCGCGAAGCGGCGCGTGTTGGTGCCTTCGCCACAGCCGAGATCAATGACCTGCTGCCCCGCAATGGACGGCATGAAGTCCAAGAACGCCGGCAAGGTATAGAGCTCGCGGTAGAAGTCGAACCCAGCCCGCACCTCCTCCGTCCAAAGGGCCGCATCGCGATCCCACGCGGCCGCGACAGCTGCCTCGTTCAAGATATCGTCGGTCATGGCAGGCTCCCGAACCTCAGCTTGGCTGCTCCCGTTTAGCCCACCTGTCAGGATCCGGAAACTGTGAAACATCAACTCATCTCTTGTGTTTCACCTGGAACAAATGTAGAACAATAGGTGATGCCCACCTTGGGGCAGGAATGTGCAACCGACCTGAAAACGTGCGGCATTCTCTCATGCCCCAGCTGTTCAGGAGAGATGAAGTGGAGAGGCCATTATGGCTGGATCTGTGAACAAGGTGATATTGGTGGGCAATCTGGGGCGTGACCCTGAGGTTCGTCGCCTGGGAAGCGGGGATCCTGTGGT
>NZ_JAFBID010000080.1 GCF_016811235.1 Microvirga arabica | reverse complement strand
AACACGGGTGGAGACACCGGCGGCAACACGGGTGGGAACACCGGCGGCAACACGGGTGGGAACACGGGTGGAGACACCGGCGGCAACACGGGTGGGAACACCGGCGGCAACACGGGTGGGAACACGGGTGGAGACACCGGCGGCAACACGGGTGGGAACACCGGCGGCAACACGGGTGGAGACACCGGCGGCAACACGGGTGGGAACACGGGTGGCAAGGGTGGTCAGAATAATGGCGGCGGCAACGGCCAACAGGACGCCCCTGGCAACTCCGGGGGAACGCCTGGCAACAATGCAGACGGCTCTTCGTCTAATGGCTCTGGCAACGGCAACGGCAACGGCAATGGCGGCGGCAACGGCGGCAAAAAGTAACTGAGACAGCATCCGGCAAGCCTTCGGAACGACCCGCATCGCGGCTAGCCCTAAACCCCTTTCGGAGGAGATCTCACCGATTGTGAGCCCAAAGATCCTTGGCTTGCCACTGAGCCAAGGGTCTCCTTCTGAGAGTATCAGTCAGGGCACTGCCGCTCAGCAGAGCATAGCTCCTTCCTTGAGCTGAGTTCGCGGGATCCTGTCTCCGTCTATTCACAAAACGTCAGGGCGGCAAATAGCCCTGACGCATACACCTCTAATCCCTGCGGCCGTGGACTGCCTCCAAGCGATCCGCCGTCACGGGTTCTCTCCGTGGAGGAGACCACATCTTTCAGATGATAAAGAAACCCAAGTGGGTGAGTGCGAGGGCCATCTTTGACTTAGAGGAACTCCATTTTTCTTGTACCTGGAACTTGGGCTGACGGCGTAACCAGGCACGCACGCGTTGATGTAGATGATGCAGGCGTGATGCGAAATTTTATGTTGCGCCTGTAGACCGGTGCGTTGGCGTTGCTGCGATGAGCCGCTGATTGCAGGGGCATCAACTCTGCACAAAATCCCGATTTGCTTTGAAGGGCGATGCTACTGCTTTTTGATCTATCCGTGCACTTCGTATCGGAGAGATGCCGTGATCAAGCGATCCGCTCATTGTTCCTTCCGACCGAGCGCAAAATCAGAAGAGATGGCTCTTCTTGAAATGTAAGGCGGTGTGAGGCAGCGCCGATAGGCTGAGCCACGGATGTGCTCTCATTGCTGAAACCGGCAAAGCAGCCTGGCATATGCTTTCCCATGCAGGATCGCTCAAACCTTACTCAAAAGTGTACTGCTGTTCGGCAGGCGTGCGACACCGTTCTACATCTTGGGAGCCACCTTCCGTGATGTCGCTCCCAAAAGGGATACTCATGGAAAAAAAGAGACCATCGCTATCCCTTTATAAGTTTAGCCTTTTGGGCGGCCGGCACCGTAGGAAGAAGTTCTAAGCGAACTCTTTAGCCTCTGGTGAACCATGCCCCACACCCGCACTCTTGCTTTTACGGGAGTCGTTGTACTCGTCAGCATCTCAGGATCCGCTTGTACAATTCTTCCGCAGGCTGAGCATCGCGGTAGCGCGCAGTACCGGGCGGATGTGGCCTACACCAGCGCCACCAGCCCGGCGGTCGGTGCCGGAACCCTGTCGGGCTTCCTGCCGGCACCAGCTGCAGCCCGCGCCCCGTTTCAGTCGCTGTGCCTGCACCAGGACGGCTGGATCAATCCGGCCACAGGACTAGCCAGCTGCTCCAGCAACAATGACAGCGGACAGAACACTGCGAGCAACGGCGGCGGTGCAGGCAACACCGGTGGCGGGAACACGGGTGGTGGTAGCACCGGCGGTGGCAACACGGGTGGCGGCAGCGCCGGTGGCGGGAACACAGGCGGGAACGTTGGTGGCGGGAACAGCGGTGGAAACACGGGCGGCAGCACGGATGGGAACACGGGCGGCAACACTGGTGGCGGTAGTACCGGCGGGAACACAGGTGGTGGGAACACTGGTGGAGACACAGGCGGAAGCACCGGCGGGAACACCAGTGGCGGCACAGGTGGTACGGGTAGCACCGGCGGCAACACAGGTGGGAACACCGGCGGCAACACGGGTGGAGACGCAGGTGGGAACACTGGTGGTGGTACAGGCGGAACGGGTGGTACGAGTGGCGGTAGCACTGGCGGAAGCACCGGCGATGGGAACACCGGAGGCGGCAGCACCGACGGCGGCAGCACCGGTGGCGGCACGGGTAGCACCGGTGGAGACAGCGGCGGCACCGACACAGGTGGTAGCGGTGGCAAGGGTGGCCAGAACAACGGCGGCGGCAACGGCGCACAGGATGCTCCTGGCAACTCTGGCGGAACACCTGGCAACAATGCGGACACTGGCTCTAACGGCAACAGCGGTGGCAATGGCGGAAACGGGAACGGGAACAGCAACGGTGGTGGCAACGGCGGCAAAAAGTAACTGAGACGGCATCTGGTAAGCCTTTGGAGCGAAACCGCGTCGCGGCTGGCCCTGAAACCCTTGTCGGGGGAGATCTCACCGACTGAGCCCAAAGACCCTTGGCTTGTCACCAGGCCAAGGGTCCTTTCATTAGGGGAGGAGTAGGCTCACTGCGCCCCTGCTCCAATGGCAAGGGCGCCTGGAAGTGAGAAACTGAACAATCCGTCGCAATGCCATGTGTGGACGGCTCCCCGTTGGCAAGGGTTTTGTTGAACGTTTGTGCAAGGCTGGTCGGTGCGGCCATGTGTTCGACCTGTTGGTGCGGTACGTATGACCGCTGGCCATAATGCCCTCCGCGAAGGGGTCCCGACCAAAAGCTCGCATTCCAAGATGCTCTGGCACTTGTGGGGTGTCCCGCTTCCCGGTTCGACCGGATCCTGCATTAACGTCCTTTCGCCCTTCCCAACCTCGATCTCGTCAGGTGTTCCGACGAGGTATTACGCTGCCTGCCCGACCACCGGCTCCCGATAGCGCTCGCCCCTGGCCATGATTGCCCACACCATGCGAGCCATCTTGTTGGCCAGAGCCACTGCCGCCACCTTGGTGGCCCGCCGCGCCAGCAACTGCACAATCCAGGGACGGGAGGTGCCATGCCGCTGGGCAAAGCGGATCACCGCCAGCGCGCCCACCGTCAGCAGCGAGCGCAGGTAGCGGTTGCCCTGCTTGGTCACCCCGCCCAGCCGTTCCTTACCGCCACTGGAGTTCTGCTTGGGCACCAGTCCAATCCAGGCCGCGAGATTACGACCTGAGGAGAAAGCCCTTGGGTTGGGCACATGGGCTACCAGGGCGGAGGCGAGCAACGGACCCACGCCCGGGATCTCGGCAAGCCGGCGGCTGACCTCGCTGGCCCGATGACAGGCGGTGATGCGCCGGTCCATCTCCAGGATCTGGCGCTTGACCAGCACCAACTGCTCTGCCAGCGCCAGGACGCAAGCGCGAGCCAATTCAGGCACACGCTCATCGCCATCGCGCACCATCAGCAGCAGTTCATCAACACCCTCTCGGCCGATCTTCGCCACCACGCCGAACTCCGCCAGGTGCGCCCGGATGGCGTTGGTGAGCATGGTTCTCTGCCGCACCTGCATGAGCCGCACCCGGTGCAGCATCAGGATGCTCTGCTGCTCGCACGTCTTGGTCTCGACAAAGCGCATGGTGGGCCGGGTCACCGCTTCGCAGATCGCCTCAGCGTCCGCCATGTCGTTCTTCTGCCGCTTCACATACGGCTTAACGTAAGCTGGCGGCATGAGCTTCACCTGATGGCCGAGGCTCTGCAACTCACGCGACCAGTGATGGGAGCTTGCGGACGCCTCGATGCCGATCAGGCAAGGTGACAGCGAAGCAAAGAACTTCAGCACCTGCCCGCGCCTGACCTGACGTCGGATCAGCACCTCGCCCGTGGCGCTGATGCCGTGCACCTGAAAGACGGACTTGGCGATGTCCAGACCAATGGTGGTGACCGTGCTCATGGGCTGCTCCTGTGTCGCTGGCTGCTCGAAGCAGCCATGCTACCTCACCGCTCGGTGGGAGCCGTCCACAGCATCAAAAGCGGACGCGAGGACAGTCGCACAAGTGCAGCCGAAATCGCTCGACGGCATGATCGATGGCCTGGGCCGATTTACACCTGGCACTGATCGCTGCGGGTTGACCCTCGCGTCTCCCGCCTGACAGTTTCGACTCCTCCCATTCACCTGGGGCGGATGAGGCGGCGTGAGGAAGGCCTACACCGTGTGAATGGCCTTGATTCGGACGCCTGGCTGCGCGACGCTCTGGCCTGAATCGCAAATGCCCCGATCAACCCATCAGTGACTGCTGCCCTGGAGCCGGAGGCCGTATGCAGAGCATCCCCCGCCGTCTGAAGCTGCTTGAGAAAAAGCTGGCCAGCTTGCCCGCTGACAGTGATGGGATGCTGGTCAGTGAGCTCGATGGCTTTCTGGCGGGGATCCTTGTCTGCCCTGATCTGATCATGCCGGGCGAGTGGCTGCCGCTGGTCTGGGGTGGGGACGAGGAGACAGCACCCGTCTTCGAGAACGCCCGCCAAGCCGAACAGCTCGTCGGGCTAGTGATGGAGCACTACAACGCCACAGCCAACGATCTGCAGTCGGGCTGCTATGCGCCCGTGTTCGAAGTCGATGCCCGGCATGACGAAACGCTCTGGGAACTCTGGATCGAAGGCTTTGAAACCGCCATGCAGCTACGGCCAGACAGCTGGGCAGCCGTTCTCAAGGGCAACGAGAAGGCGCGCATGGCCTTGACCGGTCTTGTCATGCTCATCGATATTGCGCATGCCGAAAGCGATCTGGCCGAGCAGGAGGTCCAGGAACTGACCGAAAAGGCGCCTGATCTCATTCCCGCCTGGGTCGAGATCCTCAACGCTTGGCGGGTCAGCCAGCATCTTGCCGGCCAGCCAGTTGCGCCGGCACCGGCCTTTGGCAAAGTCGGCCGCAACGATCCATGCCCGTGCGGCTCCGGCAAAAAATACAAGAAATGCTGTGGCCTCAACTGACCGTTGAAGTTCCACCGGACGCCTCCTCATAGCTTAGCGGCAGCTCATGAAGGCTCAGCAGAGGTCCTACCCGGCAAACGCCAAATGTTGGCCAGACGGCCCACGCCACAACAGAGGTGTGTGTTCAGCCTGTTCATCTCCCGCGCCTGCTCCGTTGAAGCCTGATATCGCAGTGGTCGCGGGCCAGATTTGGGTCGAGACGTTTGTGGTTAAGTGCCTGATTTTATTCAGGGCCGGATCGAATTCTGAGCCCTGACCAATCTACGGCAAGTAGGGAGCCGCGATCATCGCGGCCTGAGTGCGGTTCTTCGCCCCGAGCTTTTTCAAGATCGCTTTCACGTGAACCTTTATCGTTCCCTCTGTCACAGAGAGATTTCGCGCAATGACCTTGTTCTGTGCCCCTTCCTTCAACCAACTCAGGATCTCAAGCTCCCGATCAGAGAGTTTCCCCATCTGCGAGGGCAGTTCTGGTGCAGCGCTCTCAGTCTCTGGAACATGCGGATCTTCAGCGTGGGCAGAGATCTCCGTGTATCTGGAAAGAACGACTTCTGATGGAAATATCCGCTCCCCAAGCATCACGAGTTCAAGGCACCTGATGAGGATTTGGCGCTCCGAGGTCGAGAGCACAATTCCATCCACACCAGCGTTAAAAGCAAAGACGATGTCATCAAGATCAATCTGATCTGCCAAAACCGCAACTTTTGCTTCAGGGTTTGCAGTCTTCAGCGGTCTGATGAACTCCAATGCCTCCCGTGAACTCAGGTGGATAAGGATCAGTGCAACCTGCTTGAGATGAGCTGGAGACTGGAGAATTGTGGAGCTGTCACCCTCAAGAATGGCAAAGCCAGTCCCAGCCAAGACATGTGACAGACCGATCCGCGTGAGCGGGCTACTGCACATCAATACAGTCGGCACTTGCGAGAGACTGCCAGGTGCAGGGTCAACTTGCCCACTGCCCTCCCCGTCGGAATACATTGTTCGCCCCCACCCTACAGATTGTGTCTCGATTAAGATCGATTGTCAGTACCCAAGCCTCATCCAGCAACACTCATTCGATCTCAGGGCTATAGAGATCAACAGAATAAAGATGCCCTCCTGTTGCGCTCACAACTTCCAGGCGCCACCCGAGCCAATCTTCACCCTCATTCTCCAATCGCAGTTCCTGGATGGCCTTCAGGGCTTCCGACCGTGCGGTCGCAAGATCCTCGACTTCGATGCCGATGTCATCGGTGATCGTTTCGAACTTACTGACGAGGTTGAAGAAGCAGCGCATCGGCGGTTGATGAGGTAACTGAATCTGGGCGGGAACTTCGTATCGGTGGCAATCCATTGAAGGAAACCTTCCCCTGTTCAGGCAGTTAGGCGACCTTGGTATCGTTGGAGCTCACCGAAAAAGTATCCAGGGAGACCCATCCGATGTCTGGCTGTGGAACTGGCACCAAGTAGGCACGCCCATCTTCGAGCTTTTCGATCCGACAGGACACAGCTCTCTTGTCGCCAGCAGGACGATAGATGACGGTGGCGCCAACATGGAGACTATCGCTGTTATCGAGATCCGTGCGGCCGGCTGGAGCCTCAATATGCTTTTCACCGGCTGCCGGCGGGCTTGATTGGCGGGCCCTTACTCTCTCAAGCGCCGCAATCGCAACACGCGCGCGATCTCGGTAACGCTCCGTCAGAGGCCTCAACAGAGAACCGCTGGTGCGCCCCGGATACCATGCGACGCCACCGACTTTGGCAAGCTCCTGCGCCACGACCTCAATTTCTTCTTCTGTCATCGTGCCCCCCGGATTGGATTATCCCAGCCTCGAGGCCGCAATTTACAGATCCTGTTCGCTTCGTAAAGCATTCGCTAACATTATTATTAACTGGGACATGAAGCCGTGGCGCAAGACCGAAGCGACAAAAGGATGGGTGAACTCCCAAATCGGTTTGCCAATCAGCTCCAGGGCGCCAGCCTGGGGAGGCGCAACCATTTTAAACGGAGCGTGTAGAAAACCAGACAACTGTGTAGCGGGGCTTCGAACGACACTCTATCGCACTGTCAGAGCCGCAGCAGAACGCCTTTGTTGAGGGCTCGAACGGCCAACTGCGGTTGAATGCATCGACAGCCCCTTCACCTTGCTGCTCATCCGGTCTGGGAGGGCAGACGCCGACTGACGATGCCAGTCACGCCGCCACAGGACGGCGGCTAAAAGACGTCATCCTCCCGGTCACCGTCACTCCACTACCCTGTATCAATCAGCGGCTTCCCCTATAGGTGAGGGAAACTCGGGGCTGACGGCATGTCTATCTCGTGGATACCTCCCGGAGCCTCCTGAGCCCAAGGGTGTACGTCCTCGTCTGAGCGCCTTGGCTGCCCTGACCGGCATTCCGTTCGTCACGCGCTCGGGTACGCTCTGGAGACTGTGCTGTCGCAGGTGGTGGGCCCCAGCGTGACGTACTGACATGATTGGCCGCAGACGGGTGCTTGACAGACGCTGCAGCAGGTAGAGCTCGATTGCTCGGACCGACACGGCGCTGTCAACTTTAGCTGGGCTTTCTTGGACAGGGCAGCCGTTGCACCTGAGAAGGGATAGTGCCAAGCCTAGACCCGAGTGCAGCAGGGCGAGTTCGAGCCGTCACGACCTCACGACGGTTAACAGAGAGATGGCGCCCCCGTAAGAGGCACCATAGATAATCTTTGGCAATGTCGGCAACAACATCGATAAAGTTCGTTGGCATCGTGAGAGAATGATTGTTTGCAGACGTTTTCGAAGATTTTTTCAATATACAATACTTGCGCCGCAACGATCTCGGCGCGGTGGATAGCCCGTCCGACGTGGCCGATCTCAAGAAAAAGGGGCTGGTGCGTACCTCCGGCACCAGCCCCAACTTGCCCCTACACTTTTCCCGCAGCCCCAAACATTTTCGTTCTCAAAGATGGCGTTGCGCCATGAGCTATCCTTACCGCACGGACCAACATAAAACTCTATATCAAAGGATATATATATCCTTTGATATATGCACTTAATCAACGTCGTCATCCGTTGCCCTGCAAATCTCAATCTCCGAAACCTCTGCGAAACTCACCGCCAAACCGGAAGTCTTATAAGGCCTTGGCCCGGCCGTTTGGCCGGATTATAGGCTCGGCAGGTCCACCATTTACTGGGTGCTGACACCAAGTGGGTCTATGATCGTGTTGATGATTGCCGCCACGACGGGGGCTTGGCCACGCTCGCTGTGCTCTGGCCGTATGGAATCCGCATCGCCTTTCTGCGTGCGCGCCGTTCAGCGGAAGCTTTCTCGTTCTGCTGACGGGCCTGCTTTTGGCCTTCCTGAGAATCAGGGCGGAGCGAGTGATGGACTCAAACCTGTCGGGATAAACTCACCCGTTCAAACCTGTTCTAGCACTCGGGTCAGTCGCACAGCCGATGGAGCGCGCAGCAGACGCAGAACCGCCTCGCGTTTGCGCTGGCGCGACATGCGCCCTCCAGGGCCCAGACCGGCCGCATCCTTCATCATTTCTGTCACCATGCTCACCCGTTTGCGGATCCCGTCCGCTCACAGGGTGGCTCAGGAAACTGTAGGGCAGAGGAGCCTCTGCAAACTGCGCCTTTATTTATGGCGCAATTGATCTTGATAGCTGAGAGCCAGCGCCGTCAACGCCGTTCGGTTGCTCACCCCTAGCTTGTGATAGATATTGTGAAGGTGAATTTTGATCGTTCCGTCGCTCAAACCGAGCTTTCGTGCTATCTCTTTATTCGACAGCCCTTCAGCAGCAAGAAGTACAATTTCCTTCTCTCTTGGCGTTAGTCCACTTTCAACTTTTCTGTTCTTACTTCTCCTTTGTTGCTCCCGTTGAAGCGCTGCGTCAACCAAATCTGAAGGGATCCAGCGTCTTCCGCTTGAAACAGACTGCATACATGTAAGAAGCATGTCAGCGGCGGCATCCTTGAGGATCAGTCCATAAGCTCCACGTTCTACAGCCTCGATAATCTGGTGATCACCTGCGGAAGCGGTGAGAAAAACCACACGAGACTTGAGACCCCGCGCATTGATCTCGGCCAATACCTCGATCCCGGTAAGACCGGGCATAGAGACATCCAAAACCGCCAAGTCTGGTTGAAGCTCCAAAATAACTTGAAGCGCTGCCCGACCGTCAGAACAGACCGCAACAATCTCGAAGTTCGGATCAGTCTGGATCAGGGTCCGCAGTCCACCCAATACGATTGGGTGGTCGTCTGCAAGGACGACCGACAACGCTGAACGACCTGGTCTCATAAAAGAACCTCAACATGGATTCTCGTGCCCGAGCGGGAGGTGTGCAGGGTGAAAGTACCTCCCATATCCTCAGCGCGAGTTCTCAATGAGCGAGGACCAAGGTTCTGGGCCAGTAGTTCCTCTCCTGAATACGTGCCATGAAGATCGTGAAAGCCGAGTCCGTTGTCGGAGACAGTCAGACACAACAGGTTGCAAACAACCTTGATCTCGACCTGAAGAGAGGAGGCTTTGCCATGCCGGACTGCATTCGATATGGCCTCAGCCAGAAAGTGGCGAACGTTGCTTGCAGTTTCAGCCGTCACCTGCAAACGGGAGGGCTCAACAGTCATTGAGGCTTCGCATTTCCACTGCTGCCTGTGGCACTTAAGCACCTTATCGATCTCAGGAGCGAGGACGACCATCTCTAACGACGAACTTGCTGGGGATCGGCTTTGTTCGACAAACGCTCGAATACGCCGTTGCTCAGCAGCCAGAAGTTGGCGGGTTTCGTGGAGTTGGTCGGCCACACCAGCCTCGACGCGGTCTGAGCTAAGTCTTAACTGAATATTCGCTGCGGCTAACCCCTGCAGGACGCCGTCGTGGAGGTCCCGTGCCAACCGTGCCCTCTCTTTCGACTTAGCAACTTCCTCAAGCTCATTCCGTAGACAGTAATGCTCCAGATCGATCCCGATCCGGGTTGTGACAAGCTCAGCAAGCACCATGTCGTCTTTGTCGGTAGCTTCGGCTTCAAGCAAAAAGACACGCCCTTTACAGGCCGGCAGGGAGAAAGGCGCAGTGACTGCGCATCGCACCGAAAAGGTCTCCCGAAGATCCGGATCAATCAGTGCACCAAGAGGCTCCACGGTTTCAGGCAGAAGTTCCGGAGCAGACTCCTGGATGCGCACTGAAAAACTCCTATCAGCAAGGGCCGGCGCAACGAGACTTCCAAACCGGTCGGGAGATTCCCGGCTGTACTGGAGGCCTGCCCGGGACCAAACTGCCACCTCCCGGAACGGCTCATCAACCGGTTCCCAAATGACGAGCACTCGCTGGGCCCCTAGGATTATACCGGCATGCGCAAGTGCGGATCCGATAGGAACCGGAATCCCTTGCGAATAGTCAGGCCCTGGCCAAGCCGCGAGCTTAGCCAATCGTGTGCGACTCCGTTCTTGGAGTGCGCCTACATAGCCCAACATAAGGCCCGCGACGACGAGGTAAGCTGGCCGGACAATAGAGCGGCTTAGTTCATCAACCTCGGTGGAGAGCGATCGCCCCCCGATCAGCAAGATCAGAACCAGGAAAATCAGGACCAAAAGCACTGATGTCCCGATGGCACCACGCCATCCCCAGCGAAGCGTGGCTGACAACAAGATGAAGGTAAAGAAGATGAAAAAAGGGCTATTTGGCCCTTGGTTGAAATGCATCAGCAGGCAGACGCAAGCAATATCAATCGTATGAGCCGCAATCTGCTCCCAGTATTTCGACGGCCGGACGAGTACAAGGCAAACGCTCACAGCAGCGAAACACAGATATGCTGCTAGAATAATGAATATGACACGAGCACCGAACGAACTCTCAGGTGGGTCCAGAATACTAGCAATAAGGGCGAATAGCGTGAGGACCAGCCGAGCAAAGGCAACGACGCGCTCGGGCGGAAGAACAAAAATACGCTCAGAAAGTACAAAATGCCTAGGCGAAGATTCCATTCTCTAAATTTGTACCGGTAATTCAGCCAAGGGAAGTAGGAGAGTCAATCGGACCCATGACTATTTAGGAGGTACTTATTTCGTAGCATAAACGGGGAGAAACAATTCACCTGTAGACGAAACCTGTCCAGCATCTCACCAGAGCGCGCAGGAGATACTGGTAGGCGGTGTTGTCGCGCCGCCCGCAGGAGCGGTTGGTCGCCAGCCAGGCCTGCACCTCATCGGAATACGCTTGACTCACCACGGCAGGCACCTGCCCGACCACATTCCAGGTGTCAGTCGGCTGCGACACGGCCGAGCCCTGCGGCCGACCGATCGGGTGTGAGGCCAAGCGGTGGGGGCAGAACGATACCGCGTCCGTTTAGCGTAAACCTGCCCCGTGTAGGTCGGTGTGCGTAGGATGCCTGGGGTGGTCGGGCTTGATCAACGCGGTGCACCCAACCGGGTGGGGACACCGCAGGCATCCGAATGTACGCCAAGCTGCATGGGAGAGGTGCCCGGCTCGCGAGAGTGGGCAAACAGCTCGGCCACGACAGCCGCCTCCGCTGTGATGGTCGTCACACCGCGCGAGCCGCGTGCCTGGTCGGGGCTCATGCGATATCCGTAGGGCGTATAGGTCAGGGCAGCAACTGACCGGCGCGCAGCTTGGTGAGCCGGCCGCGGCGCATGCGTTCGGCAGTCGACGTGCGCTCGTGTTCAGCGGCTCCGCCCCGGATCCGCCGCATCAGGGGGTCGTGCCTCTCGTCGCTCATCGGGCAATCCAGGAACTTGGCAGTATATCCGGCTTGCGCCGACTCCTCCACGAGGATCATCTGGTGCACACGGTTGTGGGCGAGGCGGTCGGGGACGGTGACGAGCACACGGCCGATCTCACAGCCCTGCACAGCGGTGCGCAAGCGGTCCGGTCCAGACCGGCGAGGATCACGCCGCGGTCGCCGTTATCTTGGAACACGTACGCTGGATGGAGGCTCCAACCCTTGGCGGCATGCGCGTAGACATGAGCGGTGAGCCGTCCGAGTTGCTGCTCCTTGATCCGGTGGTCGACCTGATGGCTGGCCGAGACAGCGCCGTACGTTGCCATTCGCATGGAGGCCCCCGGCAGGATTGGGGATAATGGGGCCTCGGTTGGCTCCGGGGAGGTCATCGCCCACTGCAGGAGGAGCTGATATACCCGGTCCCAACGCTGCTGGCCGTTGGGGCGTCGGCATGCCAGTGCGCTGGACGTGCCAAGCGCGTCGCCGCCGATCTCGCATGCTGTTCTTCCATGCTGTTCTTCTTGGTGAGTGAGCTCATCGGGAAGTTGGGCGCCACAGGCCTCCGGAGCCGATGGCACGCCCGCGGCCAGCTGAGCTGAAGGTCTCCGATGCGCGTCAGGCAGAACTTGTCAGTTGTGATTAGAGCATTGAGCGAACACTCGCCTGGTGTGGACCGTTCCGCAGGCGCGCTACCGCTCCATACGCAAGGCTCATATCCCACACCGCATCCCTGACGCTCACCTCAGCTCTTATTCACCTGGCGCATTGTGCCAAGACGGCATTGTTTGATGCTCCAAGCCACCAGCCTTCTTTATCCTTCTCTATCAAGCGCTGAGGAGCGTCAGCTTGCGGCTCCGGTAAGGCCGGGCGCCGGCAACGGCGGCAGCAGCGCGATTGTTCACACCGAAATACCGGAAGATCGCCGCCATGTGGATCTTCACGGTCCCCTCCCCTACACCAAGAGACAGAGCAATCTCCTTGTTGGTCTTGCCTTGAGTAAGGAGGTCCAGCACTTCCTGCTGGCGGGGCGTCAACGGGCTCGCCGCCTCTGGTGCGGGTTCAGATGGAACAGCATCGCGTTGAGTGAGAGTGAGGCCTTCTGAAGGCTCGGACGAGATATCCGCCAACACGTTCGGAACGTAAATTCCACCATCGAGGACAGTTTTGACCGCAGAGATCAGATCCGCAAAGCTGAAAGTTTTCAGCATGTACCCGTGCACGCCGGCCTCCAGCGCCAGCAAGATGTCGCGGCGCGCACTTGATTTGGAATTCACCGTGACGCGAACCTGCGGGAAACACTCCCGGATGGCCCTGACGTTCGACGGCGCCCTCATACCTGGCATCGAGATGTCCAACAGAACGATCGAGATATGCGGGTTGTCGCTCAGGTGCTCGAGAGCTTCATCGAGGGCGCCCGCCTCAAGGACGTCGGCAAACCCGAGCTGACGCATAAGGATTGCGCTCACCGCCGTGCGGAAATACGGGTCTTCATCGGCAATGAGACCAATGAGTTTCGGCGCCCCCATAATACCCCTCAAGCTCAGGACCACAGTAGACAATCACAGCTCAACTGACAGTCGGCATTAATACTACTAGCCGTGCCGACGTTATAAAGCCTATTTCGTAAATATGTCGATAACAGTGGCTATCCTGGACTGTTTGGTAGCGGAACGTTGTTGGGATCGGGTGCGTTGGGCGATTGAGAACTATACGTGGCGCTTCGATGGCTCGCGGCGCCCGCCGCGGGCCTGGTGGAGGATCTGATGCACTCCCTTCATCCGCAAGCTCGCACCACCCCTGCTGTCCGCCAGGAGATCGCCCGCTCGAGCGAGCCCACCGGCGTGCTGGCCCAGCGCTTCAGCGTCAGCACCGAAACGATCCGCAAGTGGCGCAAACGCGGGGCGCAGGACTGCCAGGACCATTCCAGCCGGCCGCACAAGCTGCCGTGGAAGGCCACGGACGAGGAGCGGGCGATCGTCTGCGCCCTGCGCCAGGCCACTGGCTTTCCGCTCGATGACCTTACCTTTGTGATCACGCACTTCCTGCCGCATCTCAACCGCGATGCGGTCTACCGCATCCTCAAAGCCGAGGGGCTGGGACGATTACCACCGGCCGAGCAGCGCCAGCGCCGGAGCGGCACGTTCAAGGACTATGACCTCGGCTTCATCCACATGGACATCAAGCACCTGCCCAAGCTGCAGACCGCCAACGGCGAGCGCCGCAAGCGCTTCCTGTATGTGGCCATCGACCGCTGCTCGCGTTGGGTGCACCTGGCCATCCACGATGACGAGACGGCGGAAAGCGCGATCGCCTTCCTCAAACAGGCGATCAGCGCGTTCCCCTTCAAAATCACGCACGTGCTCACGGATCGGGGATCCTGCTTCACCGCCGATGGCTTTGAGGACGCCTGCCGCAAACTGAAAGTGCAGCACCGGATCACCAAGCCGTACACGCCGCAAACCAATGGTCTGGCCGAGCGCTTCAACGGCCGGGTGCAGCGTGAGGTGCTGGGGATTACGATCTACAGCCATCGCGAGCTTGAGATCCTGCTCAAAGGCTTCAACCAGGCCTACAACAGGAGACGTCAACGCGTGCTCAAGGGTGCCTCACCCGAGCAGGTTGTGCACCGGCGCTTGGCCGCCAAGCCGAAGCTGGCCAACCGCCGCTTCAAGCCGCCAGCCCTCCAGGTCGTCGCTGCCGCCGAGGAGGTCTCGCATCCAGACAGCTAAACCAGATCGTAGTATTCTTGATGAGAACAGGCCCGCCGAACAAGCAGGCCTGTAGTCTTCTCTTACTCCTCGGATCGCGCAACTATACTGTGAAATAGTCCCCCAAGAGGATTGTTCCCGCGTAACTACCGGTATTTGTGTTGCTTAGTTGCAAATAGTAACTTCCTTCCTGGAGGTTATTTGCGATCAACTCATATTGCGCATCTGATGTCGTTCCCCTGACTAATGTTCCCTCCCCCGAACCGGTCTTGCTGTAGAACAGCTGCACGCTTGTGCCACTCGGGAGCGTCGTCATATCAACGCGCAGGTCATTGGCCGTCGAGGTTACGTTATTGAAGAATATGTACGCATCCTGATCTCCACTATTTTTGAACGTACCAGATATCTGCTCTGAACCATCGGTCAGGTTGATTTCCAGTCCGTTGGAGAAGTTTCCGCCAGCGTCACCGGTTTCCACTGTACTGCCGCTAACAGTCCAGCTGTACTTGGCCGGAGTCGCATCAATATTACCTGCTGTGTCGATTGCTCGAACAGATACTGTGTGTGTACCAACGGCCAAGTTGTTGAACGAGAAGGCATCGTCATCGTCGAGTGTCCACGATCCGCCATCCAGCTGGTACTCGTACTTCACACCCGTCTCTGGGGACGACGTACCAACATTGAATGATGCGGACGACCCAGTCACGTTCGTTGAGTCGAAGATCGTATCAGGAGGTGTGGTGTCCACCGAGTACGACTTGGTGGCCGTTGCGGTGGTGCTGTTGCCCGCTGCATCCGCGGTGGTGACGCTGGCATCCACGACCTTGTCGCCATCGGCGACCAGGGCGCTGCCGGCCACGTTGATGCTGAACGTACCCCCAGTCTGCACCTGGCCGGTGTACTGGATGCCGTTCACCGTCAGGATGACCGTGTCGCCCACCTTCACATCGCCGCCCACCGAGCCGCTGACCGCAACCTGTCCGTTGGCCTCGTTTGCGTTGACGATGTTGTCGAGCGTGATCGACGCCACCGTCACACTGGCGGCCGGAGGTGTGGTGTCGAGGGTGATGGAGTCCCCGGCATCCGAAGCGGTGTTGCCCGCCTCGTCCTTCACGTTGAGAACCGAGCTGATCGGACCGTCCGCGAGCGTGGACAGGTTGGCCGTGCCGGCCGAGGCCAGCACCGTCACCGTCTTGCCGTTGACGTCGGTGAAGGTCACCGTCGCGTCCGCATCCGCCACGTCGGCGTCAATGCCCGAAACCGTGAACGCAACCGCCGTCTTCTCGGACCCGCCAATCGTCGTGTCCGTGATCGAGAGCGTCGGGGTCGCAATCTGGGTGTCGAGGGTGATGGAGTCCCCGGCATCCGAAGCGGTGTTGCCCGCCTCGTCCTTCACGTTGAGAACCGAGCTGATCGGACCGTCCGCGAGCGTGGACAGGTTGGCCGTGCCGGCCGAGGCCAGCACCGTCACCGTCTTGCCGTTGACGTCGGTGAAGGTCACCGTCGCGTCCGCATCCGCCACGTCGGCGTCAATGCCCGAAACCGTGAACGCAACCGCCGTCTTCTCGGCGTTGTTGGTCACGAGGTTGGCGGGCGCGATGTTGAGCGCCAGGTCGGCGCCCACGTCCGCCGAGGTGTCATAAGGATTAATGGCTACCCACGTGCCATTCCTGTAGTAGCCGATCTCCAGCTTCTCGACAGTCGAGACAGTCAAATTGACTGATGCAAACGTAAAGGAGCCACCGGTGATCTGGCCGTCTTTGGTGTAGGTTGCCTTTGACAGGTAATCAAGAAATTTCAGGACGTCAGTGCGAAGAGTAAGGTTACTTTGCCAGTCAGCGGCAGAAATCTCGATCCGGAGAGTATCTTTCCCTGCATCACCGGCATAAACGTCAACAGCCGAGGGTGTAGCAAGATAATCAACGTAGCGCCAAATCAGGGTGTCATCACCGGCTCCGCCAATCAGCTTGTCGCTGCCAGAGCCGCCGTCCAATGTGTCATCGCCCGAACCACCACTCAGGAGGTCATTGCCTGCGCCGGCAATAATAGAGTCATTTCCAGCGCCACCGTTCAGCTGATCATCGCTAGCCCCACCCACGATGGTATCGTTGCCAGAAGTACCGTTGCTCGTCGCCATAATAGAAGCTCTTTCAGTGTTGGGTGCATCAGAGATGTCACGCCGAATCTTTTGATAAATCTCGAGTTCTTTGGAACTTAGCCTAAGGTTTCACTGCCCAGCTGACGCTTCAATCGAAAGATGATACCCGGATTGGCACATCGGACGCTTTCGAAGGCCAACGCTGTTCTTCATGTGGCAGGAATATTAATTGGGTTCTATATACCAGAGGATATATGCCCGAGACCCGTGGTCGGGCCCACTGCGCCGCCTAGGAAGCGGGAACCACCCAGAGGCCCTCGCTGGACACCTGTCCCTAGGCAGTATTCCACAGCGCCGCTCATGGGCGATTCTTGAATAGGCGTTTCCGCAACCATACTGGCCCCATATGCAATCAGTCACACGAGTGGTGTCCCGTGTGCGTGAGCTTCTCACTTGTGACAAAGGAGACGGCTTTCGCCGAGGTCGCTCTCTCAGACAGCAGGACTTTCGTCCTGTACCCCTTGAGCAACCTGCCCTGCCTTTTTTGCATAAACCGCTGTGACGCGGGCCTGACAGTTAGCTGTTAGAAATAGCTTTAATGTCCTATGAACCAAAAAGGAATATACCTCTTCGGTGGTAGCCCCTAAACCGTGGCCGGATTATCGGGATTGAGCAGAAGACCAGGCGCTGTCCGACGGATCTGACCAACGCGGAATGGGAGCAGATCAAGCCACTGCTGCTACCGGCCGAATTGACTAGGCGCAAGGGCGATGTCTATCTGCGGGAGACCCTGACCGCCACCATATGGCGTTTTTGGGCGGGGTTGGCACATGCTGCCAAAGGACTGTCTGCCCTGACAGACTGTGTACTGGTGATTGAGCAGCTTTGTCCGACGGCTTCTGTTCCGGACCATCCATGATGTAGCCCTGATGATCGGCACGAACGGCAGGGCCGCGAGGTGAAGCCCTCGGCCAAACAATCGACGGCTCGACGATTATGGTGCCAGGCGCCGCGGCACTGATACCAGCATACAGTTCCAGGTCGCCAGATGGCCTATTATCTCGTCAGAATACATCCTCATCCAGGATGTTTTCGTCCGCACCAGACCTGCCGCGGCGGCTTCCATCCACTTTCACGACAGCTCCAACTGGCACGCGGTTATAAAGGTCATACACATCCTCATTCAAAAGCCGGATGCAGCCGCTGGAGACGGCCTGCCCAATGGTGTTCGGCTCATTGGTGCCGTGAATGCGATAAAGGGTGTCTCGCTCACCCTGGTACAGATAAAGAGCCCGTGCCCCCAGCGGGTTATCCCACCCACCGTCCATGGACGCGGGCAGATCAGGGCGGCGGCGCAGCATCTCAGCCGGCGGTCGCCAGGACGGCCACTTCGCCTTGCGCTTGACCTCCGCCGTGCCTGACCACTCAAAGCCCTGCCGCCCAACCCCGATCCCGTACCGGCGGGCTGTTTGGTTCTCCTGCACCAGGTAGAGAAACCGCTCCCGGGGCCTGATGATGATGGTCCCCGCCGGCTCTGATCCGGCATACCTCACGGTGTGGGGCCGCCACCGGGGATGGATGAGTCCCGGATCCACCACCGGGATTGGGAAGGGCTGATCGGGAATCGTCCCGACATACCAGCCCTCATCAGACCCATACGGGCCGTACGGAGAGGAGCGCCCTCCCTCTTGCCCAAAATCGAACAGATCAGAATTGAGGTCATGCCCTTCGTCCAGGCCGAACGGCAGTCCTTCAATCCCTCCAGAGCGGCGAGAGCGGGCTACTGCCGGGTGCACGAGAAGAAGGGAGCCGAGTGCCCCAAGGAGTACGCGTCTGGAAATCATGGAATGGAGGCTCCTGTCGTCCGGCCTCGGTTCATGGCAAAGGCCGCATCAAGTCAAGGCTGGGACAAGCGAGCGACGGACGCAGCATACGTGCACGATAGCCTCAATCGTTGCCTCTCCCTTAGACTTCCCATCCGGCGGATGTCCAGGCTGCACGTCCCAAGGGCCCTACCTCTTGGCTGCAACGGAAATCCGGCTCCAGGCCTCGGCAATCCGCGCGCGGTGGGCAGCCAACAAGGCGCCGGAGGATCGAACCGAAATGATCTTCGGTCCGCCCTCAACTTTCGCCGTGTTCGGGACGCTCCCCGCCAAACGAACGGGGGACGTCGTGGAGTCAGATAATGGGTCTGCACCGCCCCCCGGGGACCACCCGATGGCGGCAAGATGCACCCGCGCTCTGCGGCAGTACTCGACACTGAGAGGGCTCATGCTGTCCTCGCCGTGACCGGCCCGGTACTTCATCAGCGCTCGGCAGAGGTCTCCGCCAGCCAACCGCCAGGCCTTGGCAAGATAAGCCACCCCATAGCGGATATTCGTCTCCGGGTTGGCCAGCTCAGCATTCGTGCCTTTGAACCCCAGCATTGCAGCGGTGGCAGGACGAACCTGCATGAGCCCAACCTCACCAACTGTGCCAACCGCCGCGGGATTGTAGCCACTTTCGATCCGCACCACCGCATCAGCAACGGCCGGTGGAAGTCCGTGGGAGACCGCCTCACGTCTGACGACCTCAAGGTAGAGGGGACGGCGGGGGAATTCTTTCAGCAAGACCCCATCCTGGAGAGGGAGAGAAGCAAGTTCCTGCCCCTGAACGCTTCCAGAGTAAGCTACTCCAAGACAAACAAGAGCAGGTGTCAGTATGACCCACCAGGCAGAATTCAATTTGAACATTGCACCCCAAACTTGGCCCAAGACCAGTCTGGAGCAGAAAGGTTTAAGACCTGGTATTCTTCTGAACTGGCGCTCGGACGCTTCCATCAAGGCATTGTCGCTGCCCCAACACCCTTGAAGACCCGCTCCCGCCCTAGTGGGATTTCTTTTGCTTGCGAGACAAAGAAAAGCGCCCCGATGTGGCAGGGCGCTTGAACCAAAGATCGGTGCCTTTAGCCTAGAAGCCAATCGGGAACGTTGGCTTGGGACGGAAGATCCGAGAGGTCCGGAAGATGCGCCGTGGCTTGTTCGGGAAGTTCAACGCTGCCGGGGCCATTGCCGCTGAAGTCAGGCAGTTCTGGGAGCGTCGGCAGGTCGGGCAAGTCAGGAAGCTTCGCGTGAGAAGACGCTTTTCCGAACACGAAAGCATCGAGGTCACTGAGGGCACTTGGACGTGGCATGAATATCTCCCCAACCATCACAGGATGAGATAATCGTAAGTCCTCCGATAAGAATATCTACTTACCCGCAAGGACTACCTCGCCGCGCCGGGTAGCAGGGACCATTAGAAACGCCCCGGCTCATCGCCGAGGCGCTTCAAGCTTAGGGGTCAAGCTGGCCTTGGCCTTTCAGCCTTGGGCAAGGAGAACATGCCTGATTCATCTAGGCTTGGCTATGGCGGAAACGCTCTTCCTCAACCATTTGTTAACCCTACAGGCGCGACTATGGCGTTGCCGCACCTCCAGGTGGACCGGTACTCTTCCACAAAGCAGGCGTGGATGCGCAGCCTCACCTGCTTTGAGGTGCTGCGCCTTGTGCCCAAGCTGTGTTCTCATGAAAAACTCGCCGACCGGACAGTCGAGGGCGCATGCTGATTTGCGATATCATGCACGTGAATGAAAGCAAGGTAGAGAGCACTTCATTAACAAACTCTAAGCATCCTTTCCTCAGGTCACCTTTGCGCAAAGGTGACCTAACCCCTGCTAAAACCCTACTCCCGCCCGGGCAGTCATTTTCCTCCTTTACAGGAAAAGTAGAATGTTCACTCACAAGCAGATCTGGGCAGCCATTGACGCGGTTGCTGGAACCCGGGGATTATCGGTATCCGCTCTGGCCAAAAAAGCTGGCTTGAATGCCTCCGCTCTTAATCCCTCGAAGCGGGTTGGCGCTGATGGTCACATGCGATGGCCATCAACTGAAACCCTCTCGAGGGTCCTCATGGCCGCGGGTATAGACCTTAAAGGATTTGCGGATATCGTAGACAGGATGTCAGATTAGAGAACACTTGCCCTCAGTCGCTTGTCCACCATTTCCGATCATCAGATGCGATGACGAGACGAGACGAGCCGGAACCAATCTCCCTGATTGGGGTCGACTGTGCGCTGACCATCCTCAGCATAGAGCCTTGCCCTGGTGCGGGGGGACACCACCAAGCATATCCTCGGCGTGAGTTGACCGCGAACAGACACGGCAATCTGCCAGTGCCGCTTGATCTGCAGACCGTAGGCGGGTGGGTGGTCTGGCTTTGTCATCAGGTTTCTCCGCGCCTCCCTCGCGGCTGTTTTTCTTATATGCCGTTCGACCGCACCTTCATTCACCTAAAGCAGCTACCATGAGCGCCACGGGCTTACAGACCCACAGCTAACCATCTCTCAGTGGAGTTGCGCTTCAGACGTCTTGAGCACCGGAGAATTGTTGACGAGCATTGCAACCTCGGAAGCGGCTCATCTGGTTGCAAAGTGCGTCGATCGCGTCGCGGGAGCCTGATGAAGGATGGGCTGAGGGAGATCCCCTGCCCTTACAAATCTTCCGCTATGAGCCCCTTACCTGACCAATGCCTCTGGGCCTGACAGTGCCAACAGCCGACATCTCTACGCCGTGAGAGGCCAGTAGCGGCTGGCGCCCGCGAGGCGGTAAAGCCCCTTACCGGCTCTCTTGGCTTCATAGCTTGCTTCGTCCGCGGCACGCAGCAGAACCTCTCCGTCACCACATTCAGGAGCAAGAGCGATGCCGACAGAGACGTTGATGCCAATTGTACGCCCTTCAATGCAATAGGGTACGCTGACCTCGGCAATGAGGCGCTCGGCCAAACTCACGGCGACCTCTCGCTCTGGAACCGGCACTTGCAGCACTGCGAACTCGTCGCCCCCAAGCCTGGCGACCACATCGCCCTCACGGATCGTAAGGCGCATCCGATCGGCAATCTGGCGAAGAAGTTCATCGCCTATGGCGTGGCCATAGGCATCGTTTATGTGTTTGAACCCATCAAGATCCAAGGCGAAGAGCGCGTACTTCTGACCGTAGCGGTTCAGGTGCTCGGAAGCCTCGGATAGGCACTCGCGGAAGGCGGCCCGGTTCGGAAGCCCTGTGAGATCATCATGTGCGGCGCGGTGAGTGAGACTGCGCTGTGCCCGATGCAGAGCCACGATGGTCTGATCCCCATGACGGCATGCCTCGATATGGCTGTACCCGTACAGCACGAGCAAACCACCGACAACCTTGTAGCTTGTGTCGGGATGCAGCAGACAGCCAGCAGCAAAGGCAGCCAGGACGATGCTGCCAGTGCTGATCGGGATCCATGCTCGGCAGGCGACCCGCGTTGACGATTGCCCAGCGCAGGTTGCCATCGTGAGCCCAAGGCAGAGCAACTGCACCCCAGGGTCATTTCCCGAGAGGGCCCGAAACGACATACCCGCGACAACGGCTGCCATCAGGAGCGAGCCTGATCCGTAGGCGCACTCCCATCGCCTTGCGGCTGAGGATGGGAGAGCTTTGTGAGCGCCAGACCAATGAAAGGCTGCGAGGAGCCCTAGCCGGGTCGCCGCCATGCCGATCGACAGCCAAGCCAGCAGCCAGTCCCAACCAGATTCTGTGCGCCAAGCCATCAGCCAAGCGCCGACGACAACCCCCGTCGTCACCGAGGCAACCTGAGGTAGGGCTGTATAGAGCAGCCGCACGAGGTCGGCGTGAATGGGATTAGAGTGAAGGGAACGGAAGATGTGGCTTTCGTTAGGCATATAGCCCTCTACAAAAGATGAGGAAATTTTGCCTTAAATTAGAAATGCGAAAGCGCAGGGATCTCCGCTCCCTACCCTCAACATTTGCTAAACTGCAGCCGAATGGTAAAGCTTCTGTGCGGATTCCGACGAAGCCGTCCACTTCCTCCAATCTGAAGCCGTCCAGGCATTCCGATTTCAAGCCGTCCATGGTTCCGAGGTGAAGGCGTCCACCTTGGTGCCGATATCCGGGTCGGTGATGGATGGTGGTTTAGGGGTTTGTCCTGGTCAAGCGTCGAGTTCGGCGCGGTGGGTCTTTCGCAGGCTCTCGCCTGTGAGATTGATGCGATAGGCGTTGTGGACGACCCGGTCGAGGATGGCGTCGGCAAGGGTCGGAATGCTGCCGATCATCTCGTACCATTTCTCGACCGGCACCTGACTGGTGATCAGGAGCGAGCCGGCATCGTAGCGGTCCTCAACGATCTCGAGCAGGTCGCGCTGCTGCTCGCCGGTGAGCGGCTCAGGGCCCCAATCGTCCAGCACCAGCAGTTTGGCCCGAGCAATCGTGCGCAACAGGCGAGAGTAGCGGCCGTCGTTGCGGGCGAGCTCGAGCGCCGCAAACAGGCGCGGCACGCGGTGATACAGAACCGAGAGATCATCCCGACAGGCGCGGTGTGCGAGGGCGCAGGCGAGCCAACTCTTGCCGACCCCGCACGGTCCGGTGATCAGAAGATTGCGCCGCTCCCGGATCCAGTCGCAGGATGCCAGCTTGAGAAAGAGCGCTCGGTCGAGACCGCGGGCGGTCCGGAAGTCGACATCCTCGACGCTGGCGGGATGACGCAGTTTGGCCGCCTTGGCGCGAGCCTCGAAGCGCTTCTGCCGGCGTTGCGTCACCTCGTGATCGAGGATCAGGCCGAGCCATTCCGCATGGCCGAGCGCATCGGCCTCAGGGGTGGCGCTGAGCGCCTTGAACCCCTTGGCCATACCGTGCAGGCCAAGGTCATGGAGCTGGTCGAGGGTGGGATGGGTCAACATGGTCGGTCTCCTGTTAGTGGAAATACCCCGGTCCGCGGACATTGGGGTGGGTGATGACGGGAGTGTCGGCGGCCTTGGCGGGAGCGCGGTCGCGGTAGGTGTCGAGGAGCGAGACGATGCTCTTGTAGGTCAGCGCCCGGATCGTCAGAGCCCGTTCGGCGACTGCCTCGACGCGCTCCTTCGGGATGCCGCGCATGTGCTGGAGTACGCCAATGCAGGTGCGAAAGCCCTGCTCAGGGTGACGCCGCGCGGCCAGGATCGCCGCAATCAGCATCTCGGTGTTCGGGCCGATCGCGGCGGCCCAGGAGCGGAAGCGCTCGGGCGACCAGGCGGCATAGCGGCGATGCGAGCTCGGCATGTGCTCGGCACTTGTGCCATGCGCCCGTCCGGCGTAACGCCGCGCGTGGGCAGCGACGCGTCCACCCTTGTGAAAGGCTTCGACGGTGCGCTGGGTCACCCGCACGTCGACCTGCTGGCCGATGAGGCCAAACGGCACCGAATAGAAGAAACCCTCAACCTCGATGTGATAGTCGAGCCCGACCCGGGCGAGCTGCCATTGCGCGAAGACGTAGTCCTCCGCCGGCAGTGGTGCGAGAACCGGCTTCTCGATGGTCTCGAACAACTGTCGCCGGCTGACGCCGAGACGACGCATGGGCACGCTGTTCATGCGCTCGACAGCCTCAGCGATCGCCGCGTTGGCTTCCTGGAGCGAGAAGAAGGTGCGGTTACGCAGGCGGCCGAGAATATAGAATTGGGCAAAGCGGACGCCGGACTCAACTTTTGCCTTATCCTTCGGGCGACGTGGTCGGGCTGGCAGAATGCCGACCTCGTAATGGGCCGCCATCTTGCCGTAGCTGCGGTTGATCTCGGGATCGTAGAACGAGGCCTTGTGGACGCCGCTCTTCAGGTTGTCCGGGACGATGAGCTTGGTCACGCCGCCATGAAACCGGAACATCCGCACATGGGCCTCAATCCAATCCGGCAGGGTCTGGGTCCAGGTGGCTTCGGCATAGGTCAGGTTGGAGGCGCCGAGCACGGCGACGAAGATCTCGGCGTGGCGGATCTCGCCGGTGAGCGGATCGACGATGGGCAGCTTCTTGCCGGAATAATCGACGAACACCTTGTCGCCGGCGACGTGATGCTGGCGCATGGTCGGCGTCAGGCGGCGCTCGAAGGAGCGGAACAGGTCGCAGAACCGCGAGTAGCCGTAGCCGCTGGGATGGTCCGCCAGGTACTCCTCGTGCAGGATGGCGATGCTGACGCCCGGCCGCTTCAACTCGTGCACCAGACTTGCCCAATCCGGCTCGGGACGACGTCGCGTGCCGATCCGGGCGCCCGCCCGGGCGAACAGCGTCTCCTCCAGGGCCGCATCGGTCAGGTCCTCTGGCAGCGGCTAGGCCAGCCCGGCCGCCTTGGCCCGCTTGATCGCGTCTCGCACGGTGGAGCGCGCCGCGCCAACGGTCCGGCCGATCTCCCGATCGCTGGTCCCGCTCGCATGAAGACGCAGAACTTGCCGCATCTGTCGCATGGTCATCTCTCTGTTTGCCGGCATCGCGTTCCTCTCTGTGGAGAGGTCGAAATGCCCCAATCGGATGACCCGGTGCAGCACGGTTCTTCCGCCTGATCCCTGGACGGGATCAAATCGGAGAGGTGGACGACTTCAAATCGGTACACATGGACGGATTGCGTCGGAATCTGCAGCTTCTGTGAACTCGCATCAGCCGGATGGTCCGATACCGGCAGTGCGATCCTGATCGCTGGACATGAGAGAAATTCATGCGCTCGAGCTCCCGAGGCGCGCCTTGCTGGTTCTTCGGCAGTGGACTCATGACTGCGGATCCAGATTCGGGCTGACGCGCGCTTGATAGCGGCCAGAAACTTCTCCGGGGTCGAGCCGTATCAGGTGGTAAGGTCGCAGAATTCTCTGAGCTTTGTGAAGAAGCGATTGACCAGATTTCCACAGCTACGGCGGCAAAGACATCAAGATAGCTTCGGATTGGACGCATAGAAAACCGATGACGGGGCTACGGCAATGCTGTTTAGAGGAGCGAGAGCCAACCTCCCCTGTAGGGCATCAACCATGAGCTTCCCCTGATCGCTACGAAGCCATGCCTCGGCACTGGCGCGGGAGGGGAACTCTGCAGGGCATATCTTCGGCGTGAGCTTTCCGCGAATAGGAACCACAATTCGCCACTGCCTCTTGATCTGCACAGCATAAGCCGGTGGGTGATCTTGCCTCTTCATAAGGCTCTCCGGTTTCAATCGGATAGGCCAGAGTACTTCCCCAGACCTTTCCAGATTGCTAACCGACAGCTGCCCACCTGACCTGCAGCATACGAGAAGGTCAGCGTTAACTGCTTGCTAACCATACTGCCGCAGCTTGCGCCCCTATTGGGGCGGATCGGCAGATGCACTATGAGCCATCCGCCGCTCTGGCCAAGAAGCACTGCCTTTTAAACTCAGCGGGATTGCAGCCAATGGAGATCATGTGGAGGTTGACCCACGAGGATGCTCAGCCCAAGCCGGACTTTACAGCGTTCGAAAGTGGCAAAGCCATCGGGCGGGTCTGCCAGATTGAGGACGGCCCTGTTCGGGGACTATGGCTTTGGACGATGACGGCTGCCCAGTCTGCATTGCCCTCTGATCACCCGACCTGCGGCAGAGCAGCCGAGGGAGGCAAGGCCGGGCGCTGTCTGATTGAGGCGTATCAAGCGCTCCTTGCGCATCTTCCCACGCGATCGACATCAGGCAATAAAGTTGGCCTTCGGCGGTAGGGATGAGCGGAAGCCGAGAGCGATCCTGGGCAACGAGCAATGCCAAGGCATCATGATCGGCACCGCGGCCCGGGGTGGATGTCGTCGACCTAGCTAGACCTCTTAGATCCTGTAGTGTCTTCCCGCTCAAGAGCGATTAGCCCTTTCTTCATCTGCTCCGCATGATTGAGATGCGGTTCCAGGCGTCTGCAATGCGGGCACGGTTGGCGGCCAACAGAGCACTCGATGATCGCACAGAGACGATCTTCGGCCCTTGAGTCACCGGCGTCTCCTTAGGCCTGGCATCAGGAACAGAGATGGCAGATGCCATGCGAACGGATGACTTCTTCGGCCTAGGCAACGGGTCTGCGCTTGCGTTCGCAGACACAGACCAGCCGAGGGCGGCCAGATGCACCTTCGCCCGGCGGCAATACTCGGCACTCAACGGCGTCATGGTCTCCTCGCCGTGGCCGGCCCGGTACTTCATCAGAGCGCGGCAAATATCCCCGCCTGCCAGACGCCACGCCTTAGCCAGATAGGCCACGCCATAGCGGATGTTGTCCTCGGGCTGCGCGAGTTCCGCATTGCTCCCCTTGAAGCCCAGCATGGCGGCCGTGGTGGGGCGAACCTGCATAAGCCCGATCTCACCGACCCCGCCGACAGCGGATGGATTGTAACCGCTCTCGATCCGGACCACTGCATCCGCGATGCCAGGCGGCAGTCCATGGCTGGCAGCCTCCCGCTTAATGATCTCCTGGTAAAGCGAGCGGCGGGGGAACTCCTTGAGGAGAGGCGTGTCGTCCAATGGCGCCGGCACTGCCGCATCCGGCGCAGCGAGCGCCCCAGCCTGAGCAGGCACCGTGGGCTGGAACGCAGCGCCGAGCAGTGCCAGCATCACAGGCGCTAGGAGAAATTGTGATCTGATCATGTTGCCCCTATCTGACCCGAAGCCAGAGTGGCACAGAAGAGCCTTTGCCTCGCCGAGACAAATAATCTCAGCAGACAGAAGAAAATGGGGCAGCTCTTCCGTTGTGGCGGCGTGGCGCGCCCGAATAACCGCACGTATAGCTTGGCTATTGTTGCTGTGCAGTTGCTGTCTTCTGAGAACCTACAACTAGGAATATCTGCTAAGTTCTTCATGCAAAGCCTGGTTAAACAGCAAGGCCTCTGTTTCATAAAAGTAACAGCCGTCTCTCTTTATCAGCAGGTCGGGCACTTCTCAGCAATCCCTGCATGACAAAACAAGCAGTCAGCGTAATCTAGTCCTCTGGCACGCCAGAGGCGGCCCGAAGCAAAACATCAAATATGACGGGCAAGAATGCTTCAACGAACAGAACACATCCCTTTGGAATTTCAGGGGCAGCGTGACACACTCGAGCGCCTGATCGAACAGGTTCAGAATCCCCTTCCCGCTGACAACTTCACCCTCGCCGAGGCCGCCACAGCCCTGATCGAAGCCAGCCTTGCGCGGGGATGGATCTACTCGGCCGAGCTGCGGGAGCTGATCGCGGGCATGGATCACCGGCTGGCCGGCTTTACTATCGACGAACTAAGGTCTGTGGGGATTCACATGAGGTTGGGCTTATGATTCAAGCTCTTGATGGATCGCTATGTCTTGACGGACGC
>NZ_JAFBID010000007.1 GCF_016811235.1 Microvirga arabica | reverse complement strand
GGAACCCCCGTCCCGACCCGATCTTCGCCCGCTCCACCGGAGTGCAGCGAAGCCGCCTTGCCTCCCGCGCTTCCCTTTGATCGCCTGAGACAAGCCACGACAAAGCCCACAGCCGCCACCCCGAACCGGGGAGGGAGCGCCCCCGCGCATGGCCTTAAGAAATGGGTCATTACGAACGAGGAGAATGCCGGAAACCGGTGAAACCTCTGCGGTCCGCCCTGGAGACTCAGGCTCCGAGCGCTATGGTTCAAGCACCCTCAAACCCGATTCGATCATGCCCGCACACAACACCTTCTCAAAGCCCGCCGACCACCTGACGCCCGACGAAGCCCGTGCCGAGCATGAGCGGCTTGGCGCCGAGATCGCGGAGCATGACCGGCTTTATTACGAGGAAGACGCGCCCAGCGTCTCGGACGCGGAATACGATGCCCTGCGCAAGCGCTACGAGGCGCTGGAGGATCAGTTCCCGGAGCTGAAAAGCCCTGAGAGCCTGACCCAGAAGGTCGGCTCCAAAGTGTCGGAGAAGTTCGGCAAGATCCGGCATCGCGTGCCGATGCTGTCGCTCGCCAACGGCTTCGCCGACGAGGAGGTCGAGGAGTTCGTCGAGCGCATCCGCCGCTTCCTCAACCTCGGTGCCGATGCACCGCTCGCCTTCACGGCCGAGCCCAAGATCGATGGACTCTCGCTGAGCCTGCGCTACGAGAACGGAAAGCTCGTCTCCGCCGCCACCCGCGGCGACGGCGCCGTGGGCGAGGACGTGACCAATAACGCCCGCACGGTGGGCGACATTCCACACCGCCTGAAAGGCTCGAACGTTCCGGAGATCTTTGAGGTGCGCGGCGAGGTCTATCTCTCGCACGAGGATTTCGCCGCCATCAACGCGCGCCAGGAAGCGGCCGGCAAGGCGCTCTTTGCCAATCCGCGCAATGCGGCGGCGGGCAGCCTGCGCCAGCTCGATGCCTCGATCACCGCGTCGCGTCCTTTGCGCTTCTTCGCCTATGCCTGGGGTGAAGTCAGCACCATGCCGGCGGACACTCAAGCCGGCATGATGGAGTGCTTCAGGAGCTTCGGCCTTACGGTCAATCCGCTGACGCGCCGCTGCGAGAGCATTGCGGAACTGCTGGAGCATTACCACGCCATCGAGACCGACCGTGCCAATCTCGGCTACGACATCGACGGTGTCGTCTACAAGGTCGACTCTTTGAGCCTGCAGCAGCGCCTCGGTTTCGTGTCGCGTTCGCCGCGCTGGGCACTCGCGCACAAGTTCCCGGCGCAGAAAGCCGTCACTGTGCTGGAGGGCATCGAGATCAATGTGGGCCGCACTGGCTCGCTCAATCCGATCGCGCGCCTGAAGCCCGTGACCGTGGGCGGCGTCGTGGTGTCGAACGCGACGCTGCACAACGAGGATTACATCAAGGGCATCGGCGGCAACGGCGAGAAGATCCGTAACGGCGTCGACATCCGCATCGGCGATACGGTGGTCATCAATCGGGCTGGCGACGTAATTCCGAAAGTGCTCGACGTGGTGCTGGAGAAGCGCCCCGCGGACGCGAAGCCCTACGAGTTTCCCACCACGTGCCCGGCCTGCGGCAGCCACGCGGTGCGCGAGGTCAATCCGCGCACGGGCAAGGAGGATGCGGTGCGCCGCTGCACCGGTGGCCTCATCTGCCCGGCGCAGGCCCGTGAGCGCCTGAAGCACTTCGTGTCGCGCAACGCCTTCGACATCGAAGGCCTCGGCTTGCAGCGCATCGACGAATTCTACGAGGAAGGCTTGATTCAGCGCCCGCAGGATATCTTCACGTTGGAGGCGCGCAATGCCCGCAGCCTCAAGCGCCTGGAGAACCGGGAAGGCTGGGGCGAGACGAGCGCGAAGAACCTGTTCGCAGCCATCGAGGCGCGCCGCTCGATTTCGCTGAACCGCTTCATCTTCGCCCTCGGCATCCCGCATGTGGGCGAGACCTCGGCGCGGCTGCTCGCGCGCCATTTCGGCACCTTCGAGCACCTGCGCGAAACCGCCAAGGCCGCGGCGGACGAGACATCGGAGGCTCATGCGGAGCTCACCGCCATCGGCGGCATCGGCCCGGTGGTGGCGGAGGCTATCGTCGAGTTCTTCAGGGAACAGCACAACGAGCAGATGCTCGATGCCCTGCTGGCGGAAGTCACCACGGAGCCCATGGAGGCGCCGGCCACCGCGAGCTCGCCGGTCGCGGGAAAGACCGTGGTGTTCACCGGCTCCCTGGAGCAGATGACCCGCGAGGAGGCCAAGGCCATGGCCGAGCGGCTCGGGGCCAAGGTGGCGGGCTCCGTGTCCAAGAAGACCGATATCGTGGTGGCCGGGCCCGGCGCGGGCTCGAAGCTCGCCAAGGCGGCCGAGCTCGGCGTCCAGGTCATGGACGAGGACGGCTGGTTCGCCCTCGTCGGGCGGGGGTGAGACTCCTGTCCAAGACAGGCGGGCCTCGATATGGCATGGTGCGCCTATGACGGTGATCACCCCGGAGGTCTCGCTCGATCCTGCCCAGGTTGGAGCGGGCGACGTGACGCATTTCTGGCGGGTGCCGCGCTACCGCGGCCTCGATTGCCTGCGCGCGACCTTCCGCCGTCACGCCTATGCCCGCCACAGCCACGACACTTATGCCGTCGCGGCGGTGCTGGCCGGCTGCGAAACCTTCTTCCATCGCGGCCAGCAGCACTACGCGCCGGCAGGATCCGTAGCCGTCGTCTGCCCGGACGAGATCCATGACGGCGAGCCCTATGGCGGCGGGTTCGAATACCGCACCTTCTATCCCTCGCCGGAGCTGATGCAGGAGATCGCCGAGGACGTGGCGGGCCGCCCGCTCTCGCGCCCGCCCTGGTTCCGGCATTCCGTCATCCAGGATCCCGAGTTGTTCCGGGCTCAAGTTCGGCTTCATGCCTGCCTGTGCCAGGACGACGGCTGGACCTCCGAGATGGAGCAGGACACCCGCCTCGTTGACTTCCTCAGTCGCCTGATCGCCCGCTGGGCCGATCTCGATGCCCTGCCGGCCCTGCGCTACGGCTCTAAGAACATCCTGAGGGTGCGCGATTATCTCGACGCGCATATGAGCGAGGAGGCGGACCTCGCCAACCTTGCGAATCTGGCGGGGCTGTCCCGCAGCCATTTCATCCGTGCCTTCGCCAAGGAGACCGGGCTGACGCCCCATGCCTATCTTCTCGACCGCCGCTTCCGGGCCGCGACCCGGCTGCTGGGGCAGGGTGAGGCTCCGGGCGATGTGGCGGCCGCCTGCGGCTTCTTCGATCAGAGCCACCTCAACCGGGTGTTCAAGGCCCGCATGGGCGTGACGCCGGGTGCATACAGAGCGGCCTAGAGCATCGGACCCAAAAGTGGACTTGCACTTTTGGGTCCGATGCTCCATTCCCAGAACCGCACTTTCATCCAAGACGTCTCATGATTCATCCCGCATAAGGCCGGGGCAATGAGGAATGTCATGGATCAGGCAAACCCCTTCGTCTCCACACCCCGGCGCGATATCCAAGCGGGCCTGCGCGATATCGCCCCGGTGGCCGTGGCGGCGCTTCCCATCGGCCTCCTGTTCGGTGCGATTGCCGCTGCCAAGGGAATGTCGCCGCTTGAGGTCAGCCTGATGTCCGCGCTGGTCTTTGCGGGCGGCGCGCAGTTTGCCGCTATCGAGACCTGGATCAGTCCCGCGCCGATCCTGACGCTCGCCTTCGCGACGTTGCTGATCAATGCGCGGCACGTGCTGATGGGGGCCTCACTCACGCCGAAGGTCAGCATGTCGCGGGTTCAGACCCTGCTGGCCTATTTCTTCCTGACCGATGAGGCCTGGGCATTGTCCGAACGTCGGGCTTTAGAGCGACCTGTGACAGGAGCCTATTGGTTCGCCATGGCCGTGGTGCTCTGGGCCAACTGGACGCTGTCGTCGACCATCGGGGCGATCCTCGGCTCCTTCCTCGGTGATCCCGAGCGCATCGGCGCGGACTTCGCCTTCACGGCACTCTTCATCGGCCTCGTCGCAGGCTTCGGGAAAAGCCGCGTGACGCTGGTGACGGTCGCCGTCAGTGCGGGCGTCGCAGCACTGGTTCATTACTTCATCGGCGCGCCCTGGCACGTGGCATCGGGTGCGCTCGCGGGCATTGCTGCAGCCTATCTCGCAGCGCCTGAGGAGGCGCGCTCATGAGCCTCGACACGACAACTCTGATCGCCATCCTGGCCATGGCGGTGGTGACCTATTTCACGCGCATCGCCGGCATGTTCGTAGCCGACCGCCTCGTGCTCACCGGCCGCGCGAAGGCCGCCTTCGATGCCATTCCGCCTGCCGTGCTCGTCGCGGTGATCGCCCCGACCGCACTCACCACCGGATGGGCGGAAGCTATCGCGGCCGCCATCACGGCGGTGGCGGCGTTCCGCCTCCCGCTGCTCGGCACGGTGGCGGTCGGCGTGATCGCTGTCGTGGTGCTGCGGAACGTGATTTGATCATATGCTTCCACTGTCATTCCGGGGCGCCGAAGGCGAACCCGGAATGACAGTGCGGAGACTTAGCCGATTGCCTGCGTCGCCTGCTCCAACCAAGCCCGCGTCTCGGCATCGAGATGCGAGCCGATCTTTTCACGCACAGCCGCATGATACGCGTTGAGCCACGCGATCTCGTCTGCCGTCATGATCGCAGGCTCCACGAGGCGCAGGTCGATGGGCGTGAAGGTCAGCGTCTCGAAGCCCATCATCTCGCGGTCGCCGCCGGAGATCGTGCGCGGCTCGACGAGGATGAGGTTCTCGATTCGGATGCCGTAGGCGCCGGGCTTGTAGAAGCCGGGCTCGTTGGACAGCATCATGCCGATCTCGAGCGGCGTGTGGCCGGTCTTGGCGATGCGCTGCGGTCCCTCGTGCACGGAGAGATAGCTGCCGATGCCGTGGCCGGTGCCGTGATCGAAGTCGAGGCCTGCCTCCCACAGGGGCTTGCGCGCGAAGGCATCGATCTGCGCACCCGTCGTGCCCTTCGGGAACACCGCCTGGGCGATGGCGATATGGCCTTTCAGCACGCGGGTGAAGCGGTCCTTCATCTCGGCCGTCGGCTCGCCCACGATGATCGTGCGAGTGATGTCGGTGGTGCCGTCCTCGTACTGCGCACCGGAATCGATCAGGAAGATCTGATTGCGCTCGATGGAGCGGTTGCTCGAACTCGTCACGCGATAATGGGGCAGGGCGGCATTGGGGCCCGCGCCCGAAATGCTCGGGAACGAGATGTTCTTCAGCGCGCCTGTCTCGACGCGGAACGCCTCCAGGGCCTCCACCGCGTCGATCTCGGTGAGCTTGCCCGAGGGCGCCTCGCGGTCGAGCCAGGCGAGGAAGCGGGCCACCGCCACGCCATCGCGCAGATGCGCCGCATGGGAGCCTGCGATCTCGGCCTCGTTCTTGACCGCCTTCATGAGAGCGATCGGATCAGCCCCCACATCGACCTTGCCGCCCGACGCCTCGATGCGCCGGATCAGGGCGACGGCGCCGGTCGCGGAATCGATTCGGATCTTGCCGCCGGTCTGTCCCAACTCATCGAGAGCGCTCTGGAAGCCGCTGATCGGCGCGAATGCGGCGAGATCGCCGACCGCGTCGCCGGCCTCGTTCGTCACCTTCGCCGGATCGAAGAACAGGCTCGCCCGGCCCTCGCGGGGCAGGATGGCATAGCCGAGCGGGAGGGGCGTGTGCCCCACATCGCCGCCGCGCAGGTTGAAGGCCCAGGCGAGGTTGTGCGGGTCCGAGATGACGAGGGCGTCGATCTTGGCTTCCGTCATCTTGCGCCGAATGCGCTCGAGCTTCGCAGGCGCGGCCTCGCCGGCATAGTCGAGCGGATGCGGCCGCACGGGTGCCTGAGGAGGCGCGGGGCGGTCGATCCAGATCACATCGACGAGGTTCATGTCCACAGGAGCAAGCTGGCCACCCGCCCGGCTGACTGCCTGCTCCAGACGCTTCAGGCTGTCGCTGGTGTGCAGCCAGGGATCATAGGCGAAGGTGCCGCCCTGCGGCAGGTTCTCGGCAATCCAGTCCTCGGGCGTGAAGTCGGCGAGCTGAACCGGCGTGATGACGGAGGTGTCCACCTGCTCGGCGGCCTGAACCGTGTAGCGGCCGTCAACCACGAGAGCGGCCTTGTTCTGGAGGATGACGGCCGTTCCGGCCGAGCCCGTAAAGCCGGTGAGCCACGCCAGGCGCTCGGCGCTCTTCGGCACGTACTCGCCCTGATGCTCGTCGGCGCGGGGCACGATGAATCCGTCGAAACCCCGGCGGGCCATTTCGGCGCGCAGCTTGGCGATATGCTTGGGCCCTTGGGCGGGAGAGGTCGTGTCGTCGAAAAACTGGAACTGAGCCATGGAAAGCAGCACCGAGGGTCGGATGATGAAGAGGTCTGCACGCTAGGCCGGAGAGAGCCTGGCTGCAACTACGATGCCCAGATGGAGAAGGCTGCATCCTTCAGCAGATCGCATGAGAATTATGCGTCAGGTGACTAGATCTTAATCAGAATTAGGTATGTCCTGCAGATAGCGCATGGCTCACATGTGATCCTATGACTTCTACCAAAGTCGAACCGAGCTTATCTTTCTGACAACAAGAACAGAGGAGCGCTGAAGGGTTTCAGCACCGATCTGTTGGAGATGAGCCCATGACCGCAGCCGTATTTTCCTCCCACCTCGCTGGCCCTGTCACCGCCCCGTCCCGGCTTTCGCAGGTCGCGACGCGCGTGATGAACGCTCTCATCGAGAGCCGCGCCCGGAGCGCCGCACGGGAACTGCGCCGCCACGAGGCCCTCATGTCCGATCTCGGCCGCCGGCAGGATCATTCGCCCCTGTTCCTCGACCAGTCCGACGATCTGCCCTTTAAGCTTTAATTACCTCATTTGCGAAGAGAGATAAGACGATGATCATCATCAGCGCCCTCAAGGCCATCCGCGAAGTCTGGACTGAGACCCTCAAGCTCCGCCGCGAACTTGCCAAGCGCTATCCGGGCGTTCTGGCAGAGTAACAGGCATTACCACTGAGGCAGCGCACGGGCACTGCCTCGTGTCATGACCAAAGCTGCCCAGCCGTCCAGATTGTAGCGGCGCTGCAGATACCAGCCCTGGTGCGCATAGGCCGACAGAACACCAGGGACGTCGCGGTAGAGCAGTCCCGACAGAATGATCGTCCCGTCATCGCTCGCCACCCGCGCCAGCGCCGGGGCCAGCATCCGCAGGGGCTTGGCGAGAATGTTCGCGAAAACCAAGTCGAAGTGCCCGGGCCGATCCGCTTCCGCATGGCGGATGCCGGGACCGACATAGAGCTTCATCCAAGCTGCAATCCCGTTGAGACGCGCGTTCTCCCGCGCCACCCGCACAGCTTCAGGATCGATGTCGCCCGCCACGACAGGACGCTTCAGAACCTTTGCCGCAGCAAACGCGAGAATGCCCGTGCCGGTGCCGACATCGAGCACATGGCGCGGCGTGCGCAGTTTCAGCTCGTCCACGAAAGCAAGCAGGCAGCCTTTGGTGGTGCCATGGTGACCGGTGCCGAAGGCGAGGCCCGCCTCGATCTCGATGGCAATGTCGCTGGGCAGGCGCTGCTCGCGGTCGTGTGAGCCGTGGACGAAGATGCGCCCGGCGCGGACCGGCTTGAGGCCCTCCAACGACGATTTCACCCAATCCTTCTGCTCCAGGGGTAGGAAGACACCCTTGTCGGCCTCGGCGCCCACGATGGGGCGCAGCAGGTTGCGGATCGCCGCCTCGTCCGGCTGATGGGCGAAATAGGCCTCCAGCATCCAGGGGCCGTCGTCTTCCGTCTCGAAGGACGCAACGGCCGTCTCGGCCGGATCGAAGATCTCGCCGATCATGTCGGTCATGGCGCGTGCGGAACGCTCGTCCGTGGTGATGCGGAAGACGTGGGTGGGGCGGTTGGGGTGCAGACCTTCAAGCATGCGGTCGCCTTACCATCCCTCGCGGCGCAGGTCACCTGTCCGTGAAGATGAGGCTTGAGAGGAACCGTCAGAGGGGCGGCCCGTTTTGCCCTCGCTCAGCAGCAGTCATGGCCGAGGGCAAATGGCTGCGCTTGTTTTCCTCCAGGAGATCCCCATGTCCGGACGCCTCTTCGACAAGGTTGCCATCGTGACGGGTGCCGGCACCGGCATCGGCGAGGCGATCGCGCTTAAATTCGCTCGGGAGGGCGCCCGCCTTCTCCTCGTCGGCCTGCCGGACGATCCGGTGGAGGATGTGGCTCGCATGATCAATCAGGCGGGCGGCTTCGCCGATACCTACCTTGGCGATATCGCCGAGGAGCGCCATGCCGAGGCTGCTGTCGAAGCCTGCCTCCATGCCTATGGACGCATCGATGTGCTCGTCAACAATGCCGGCATGTTTCTGGTCGCGGCGGAAACGCAGGATTACCCGATCGACAAGTTCGACGAGACCCTGCGGGCGAATGTCCGTTCGGTCTTCTTGATGACCAAGTTTGCCCTGCCTCATCTTCAGAAGACCTACGGCAATATCGTCTCCACCGGCTCAGAAGCCGGCATGATCGGCATCGCCAAGAACACCATGTATGGCGGCACCAAAGCCTTCATTCATTCCTTCATGCGCGGCGTGGCCGTGGAGCAGGCTGCGCATGGCGTTCGCGCCAATTGCGTCTGCCCCGGTCCGATCGATACCGCATGGACCCACAAGTCGAGCGGCCCGATGGATCGGGAGATGGAAACGATGATGGTCGACGCAACGCCCATGGGACGCCGCGGCACGCCGGAGGAGGTCGCGAACGTGTTCTGCTTCCTTGCCTCGGACGAAGCCAGCTACGTCACCGGTGCGCTCTATGCGGTCGACGGTGGCGTGACCATCGCAAAGGGACCTGTCGGCTCCAAGGCCTCCTCGCACTTCAAGAAGGAGCCTGAAGGCACATTGCCGACGCGGCACTCCCATGACGGCCTGAAGAACAAGGATTATGAAACGCTCACATGAGTGACAGCCGAGCGGTTCACCTGATGCCGGCTCTCAAACCGGCGTCAGCTCCCTGGCCGGCTCCAGCACCTTGAGGCGCTCCGCCTCCTTCGCCTTGTACTCGCGTTGCACGTCCGTGACGTAGTCGCGCACGATCGGCGCTGCATCGCGCTTGCGGGCGAGCTGCATGTGGAACACGAGCTGGCTGCCGGTGGTGAACATGGTCTCGGCGCTGATGAGATAGAACTCGAACATGCGGCAGAAGCGCTCGTCATACATGGCGGCGATCTTTTCGCGGTTCGCCTCGAAGCGCCGATGCCAGTGATTGAGCGTCTTCGCGTAATGCAGGCGCAGGAATTCAAGATCCGTCACCCACAGCTGGTTCTGCTCGACAACGGGGAAAACCTCGGACAGGGCAGGGGAATAGGCGCCTGGAAAGATGTATTTGCGCAGCCACGGGCTTGCCGTGCCGGGCGGGCTCATCTTGCCGATGGAATGCAGCACCATCAGCCCGTCATCGTCGAGCAGCGCGTTGATCTTGGCGAAGAACTCGCCGTAATGATGCACGCCCACATGCTCGAACATGCCGACTGAAACGATGCGATCGAACTTCCTGTCCATTTTGCGATAGTCGAGGAGCTCGAAGCGCACCCGGTCCGACAGCCCCGCGCGCCGCGCCTTCTCATTGGAGAGTTCGTGCTGTTCCTTGGAGAGCGTGACGCCGGTGACGTCCACGTCCTCCATGGCCGCGAGATAGAGCGCAAGGTCGCCCCAGCCGCTGCCGATATCGAGGATCTTCAGGCCCGGCTTCAGCCGGAGCTTCGACGCGATCAGCCGCAGCTTGTTCTGCTGCGCTTCTTCGAGAGTTTCATCATCGTCGACGAAATAGGCGCAGGAATACTGCATGCCCTTGTCGAGGAAGAGCTTGTAGAAGTCGTTGCCCAGATCGTAGTGATGCGCCACGTTCTGTTGCGCCTTGCCGACCGGATTCGCCTGCTGGAAGCGCTTCACCCCGCGCGAAATGCGCTTGAGCACGCTCTGCAGTGGGTAGTTCGCCAGGGATGAGCGGTTCATCGAGAACAGGTTCAGAAAGTCCCGCAGGCTCGAGCCTTCCTCGAAGCTCATCCGGCCATCCATGTAGGCTTCGCCGGCGTGCAGTTCCGGATTGAGGAAGAGCTTGTGATAGAGCGAACGGTCCGTCAGCCGCATGGTGACGCTCGGTCCCGGCTTTTCCCCGCCGAAGGTGTGGGTGCCGCCCTCCGCATCGATCACCTTCAAGGTTCCGGCGCGGATGAAGGATCTCAGCATGTTGGACAGGGGGAACATCGGCACCTCTCGCGGTCATTCGTCGGGGCCGGATGGTTCCACAGTTGCGGGCGGGTGGCTAGAGGGGAGAAGGGCCAGATCAGAACTCGTCTAAAGTACAGGACAAACAGCCTAATTTGGGAACAACCGGGGAGACGCTCCGGTTGGAAGGCTGACTCTTGTGGGGCTGAGAGTCGCCACTCAATCCACCAGACAGGAGCAGCCGATGTTCTTCCGCCAGAAGCAGATGGCGTATCACGCCAAGCCTGAGAAACCCGATCCGAACTTCGCCAAGATGCTGCAGGAGCCCCTCGGCGGACAATGGGGCGAGATCAGCGTGATGATGACCTATCTGTTCCAGGGCTGGAACTGCCGAGGGCCGCAGAAGTACAAGGACATGATCATGGATATCGGCACCGAGGAGATCGGCCATGTCGAGATGCTCGCCACCATGATCGCGCGCCTGCTCGAAACCTCACCTGTCGAGACTCAGGAAGGAGCGGCTCAGAACTCCCTCGTTGGCGCTATCATGGGCGGAGCGCGGGTCGAGGATGCCATCATGGCGGGTATGAACCCGCAGCATGTGATCGTGGCCGGCTCCGGATCCCGTCCCGTCGACAGCTCCGGCAATCTCTGGAACGCAGGCTTCATGACCGCGAGCGGCAACCTGCTGGCCGATTTTCGCTTCAACGTGACGGCGGAAAGCCAGGGCCGTCTTCAGGTTGCCCGTCTCTACAACCTGACCAACGATACCGGTGTGCGGGACATGCTGTCCTTCCTCATCGCACGCGACACCATGCACCAGAACCAGTGGCTCGCCGCCATCCGTGAACTGGAAGAGGACGGGCTCGAAATGACGCCCTGTCCGTCGAACTTCCCGCAGGAGCTGGAGAAGAGCGAAGTCGCCTACCAGTTCCTCAACCATTCGGAAGGCACGGAAAGCGAGCAGGGCCGCTGGGCTCGTGGACCTGCCCCGGACGGGAAGGGCACCTTCACCTACATCGATCGCCCGCCGGCCTACACGGAGGACGAGGGCAACCTCAACCCGGTCGATCCCCGCACCTACGGCACGCCGCCGGCTCCCGTGCCGCCCGCTGCTGCGGAGTAGTCGGCACTTCACGTTGTTTGTTCTGCGTCATGCCCGGCTTCATGCCGGGCATTTTCTTTCGTCAGCCCAACGCTTCCACGAAGCTGTCAAGCACCATCTTCCGCCCGGCCTTGTCGAACTCGACCGTGAGCTTGTTGCCGTCCACGGCCTCAATCGTGCCGGGGCCGAACTTGGTGTGCAGGACGCGTCCACCGAGCTTGAAGCCCGAGCCGCCGGTGGATTTCGCCACCAGTTCGCCCTCGATCAGCATGGACCCACGCCGTTCGCCGGAGCGGCGGGCGGAGTAGCCGCCGTCGTCGGTTGTTGCGCGATGGGCCTGCGCACGCTGCCAGCCGGGTGTCTGGTAGGACGAGCCGCTGAAGGGCTGCATGCGGTCGAAGCGGGATCCGCCATAGGAGAAGTTGGCCGGAGCCTCGGCAATCTCCACGTTCGATTCAGGCAGATCATCGATGAAGCGGCTCGGCACGGTCGAGTTCCACAAGCCGTGGATGCGCCGGTTGGAGGCGAAGTAGATCTTTGCACGGCGGCGGGCGCGGGTGATGCCCACATGGGCGAGACGGCGCTCTTCCTCAAGACCGGCGCGGCCGCTCTCGTCGAGGGCGCGCTGGTTCGGGAAGAGGCCTTCCTCCCAGCCGGGCAGGAAAACCGTGTCGAATTCCAGCCCCTTCGCCGCATGAAGCGTCATCAGGCTCACGCGCTCGGCGGTGTCGGATTCGTTGGCTTCCATGACGAGAGATACGTGCTCAAGGAAGCTCTGCAGGTCGGGAAATTCCTCCATGGAGCGCACGAGCTCCTTGAGGTTCTCCAGCCGCCCGGCCGCATCAGCCGACTTGTCCTTCTGCCACATGTCCGTGTAGCCGGATTCCTCCAGCACCGTCTGGGCGACCTCCGACTGCGACAGGGTCTCGGACAGCTTCGCCCAGCGGCCGAAGGAGATGAGCAGATCGCGCAGGGTCGCACGGGGCTTCGGCTTCAGCTCGTCGGTTTCGACGATGAAGCGCGCGGCTTCCATCAGCGGCACGCGGGCGGCGCGGGCATGGTTATGCAGCACCTGGATCGTCGCATCGCCCAGGCCGCGCTTCGGCGTATTCACGATGCGCTCGAAGGCGAGATCGTCCGCGGGCTGGTTCACCACGCGCAAGTAAGCGAGCGCATCGCGGATTTCCGCGCGCTCATAGAAGCGCGGGCCGCCGATGACGCGATAGGGCACACCCAGCGTCACGAGCCGGTCTTCGATCTCGCGCATCTGGGCCGAGATGCGCACCAGGATGGCGATCTCGGAGAGCGAATGCTTCTTGGCGTGCAGCGCCTCGATCTCCTCGCCGATCAACCGGGCTTCTTCCTCGGAATCCCAGGCGCCGGTGATCGTTACCTTCTCGCCGGGCTCGTCCTCGGTGCGCAAGGTCTTTCCGAGGCGGCCCTGGTTCTTGGCGATGAGGCCCGAAGCTGCGGACAGGATGTGGCCGGTGGAGCGATAGTTGCGCTCCAGGCGGATCACGGTCGCGCCGGGGAAGTCGTGCTCAAAGCGCAGGATGTTGTCGACCTCGGCGCCGCGCCAGCCATAGATCGACTGGTCGTCGTCACCGACGCAGCACAGGTTCTTGCGGGCTTGGGCGAGAAGCCGCAGCCAGAGATACTGGGCCACATTGGTGTCCTGGTACTCGTCCACCAGCATATAGCGGAAGCGGTTCTGGTACTGCTCCAGGATATCCGGGTGCTCGCGCCACAGGCGCAGGCATTCGAGCAGGAGATCGCCGAAATCAACGGCGTTCAGAACCTTCAGGCGCTCCTGATAGGCGCGGTAGAGCCGCCCGCCCTTGCCGTTGGCGAAGGCGCCGGCCTCGCCGGCCGGCACCTGATCAGGCCCGAGGCCCCTGTTCTTCCAGCCGTCGATGTGGCCGGCGAGCTGCCGGGCGGGCCAGCGCTTCTCGTCGATGCCCTCGGCCTCGATCACCTGCTTCATCAGGCGGAGCTGGTCGTCCGTGCCTAAGATCGTGAAGTCGGAGCGCAGGCCCACGAGCTCCGCATGGCGGCGCAGGATCTTGGTGCCGATGGAGTGGAACGTGCCGAGCCACTGCATCCCCTCGGCCACGGGGCCGATCACGGCCGTGATGCGCTCGCGCATCTCGCGCGCGGCCTTGTTGGTGAAGGTCACGGACAGGATCTGGGACGGGTAGGCTTTTCCGGTGGCGATCAGGTGGGCGATCCGGGTGGTGAGCACGCGGGTCTTGCCGGTGCCAGCGCCGGCCAGCACGAGAACCGGGCCTTCGGTCGCCTCCACGGCGGCGCGCTGTTCCGGGTTCAGGCCGTTCAGATAAGGGGATTGCGGCGCAACCGCCGCACGGGCGCGGGCGCTCAGCGAGCCGGATGCCGGCTCATGGGCCAGGCTGTCCTGCGGGTCGGGTCTGGGGTCGGACTGATTCATCGGCGGGACCATGGATCAAAAGGCGAACGGCGTCGAGCCCGGAATACCTGTCGATCCTGCCGCAGGCGTGAACTTTGGGACCAAGATGTCATTGTTGACGAGGGGCTCCATCCTCATATGGGAATCAAGGTCCTGAAGAGGAATGTCCCATGCGTTTCATGGTGGCCCTTGCCATCGCTTCCAGCCTCGTTCTGCCCCTGGCCGCTCCGGCGGACGCTCAGACGCGCCTGCCCCGCGTGAGCCCGTCCGAGCGGGCCTCGAAGGACATCAACCGGCGGATCCGGCAGGATCAGCGCCTGCTGAACCTGGAAGAGCGGATCCAGATGGAGAACAACCAGATCCGCCAGGACATCCAGCGGGAGCGCCTCTTTGCGCCCCGTACACTGCCCTCGATCCGAAGCGGGGCCTGCCCGCGTGGCTCGATCAGCTGCTAGCGCATCGTGCGGAAAAGTGGATCCGGTTTTCCGGTCTACACGATGCGCAAGCTATGGATTGAGCATCAGATGGATCCCAAAAGTGGAATCCACTTTTGGGTCCGACGCTCTAGTGCCGGGTGCCCGCGGCTGACAGAGCCTCCTGGATCTCGGTCCGGTGCGGGATGCCGATGACGCGGCCCAAGGCTGATGGTCTCGGCAGCCGGACATGGGTGGTCTTCATCACCGCGAGATTGGCCATGATATCATCCGGGAACGGGCTGACCTTCCGGGTCTCCATGTCTACGTGAAGGGACAGGCCCTCCATGGTGGCGGCCACCCAGCCCTCGCCCGCATGGCGGATTTCCATGTAGTAGTGGATGCGCTTCTCATCGAAGTCGACGAGCTGGAGCGTGACGCGCACTCGGTCGTGCATCGTCAGTTCGCGCTTGTAGGTGGTGTGGATCTCGGCCGCGAAGAAGGAAGCCTTGCGCTTTTCCAGGTAGTCATGGCCGAGGCCGACGAGGCTGAAGCCCTCTTCCACGGCCCGGTCGAAGAGCACATGGTAGTAGGCCATGTTCATGTGGCCGTTGTAATCGATCCAAGCGGGCTCGACCCGCATCGTGGAGGACACGAAGGGCGCGAAGAAAAAGACGGGGGTCCGCTTTTCCATGGTCAGTCTCGTCCCTCGATGCTCCTCGGATGCCGATCCGCTCGCGTTGGAAGAAACAATGTTAGCACGAGCTTGCAGTTCATGCATGAGGGGTGCGGCATCTTTCTCATCGGAGTGTTGCCTTTGCAACGGTTCTGGTAGCTATGGGTCGCATGAGCATCACAACCGGATCTGAAGCCTCCATGAATGCGCCCAACGCCGCTGTCCGCCAGAAAGCCCCCGATGTCGCCCTTGCCTCCCTCCAGGCCGAGCTGTCTCAACGCCTCGGTGACCGTGTCGCCACTTCGGCCGCGGTGCGCGAGCAGCACGGACATTCGCTCACCTGGGTGAAGAACCAGCCGCCGGACATCGTGGTCTATCCCCGGACCACCGAGGAGGTGTCGGAGATCGTGAAGCTCTGCGTGAGGCACGAGATCCCGATCATCCCCTACGGCACCGGCACTTCGCTCGAAGGACACGTCAACGCCCCGTACGGCGGCGTGACCATCAATCTGAGCCTGATGAAGCGCATCATCGCCGTCCATGACGAGGATCTCGACTGCGTGGTCGAGGCCGGCGTGACCCGCAAGGAACTCAACGAGCACCTGCGCGACAAGGGCCTGTTTTTCCCCATCGACCCGGGCGCCGACGCCTCCATCGGCGGCATGGTCGCCACACGGGCGTCCGGCACCAACGCGGTGCGCTACGGGACCATGAAGGACGTGGTGCTGGCGCTGACCGCCGTGCTGCCCGATGGCGAGATCGTGAAGACGGCGAGCCGCGCCAAGAAGAGCTCGGCGGGCTACGATCTCACCCGGCTCCTGATCGGCTCGGAGGGGACGCTGGGCATCGTCACCGAGATCACCCTCAAGCTCCATGGCATCCCGGAGGCGATCTCGGCCGGCATCTGCCCGTTTCCGTCGGTGAAGGCGGCCTGCGATGCCGTGATCATGACGATCCAGTCCGGCATCCCGGTCGCCCGCATCGAGTTGCTCGACGAGGTGCAGGTGAGGGCGGTCAACCTCCACTCCAAGCTCACCCTGCCGGAGAGCCCCCTGCTGCTCCTGGAGTTCCACGGCTCCGAGGCTAGTGTTCAGGAGCAGGCCGAGCGCTTCGGCGAGATCGCAGCCGAGTTCAGCGGCGGACCCTTCGAGTGGGCCACGAAGCCAGAGGAACGCTCGCGTCTCTGGCAGGCCCGGCACGACGCCTATTGGGCCGCCAAGGGCCTGCGGCCGGGGGCCCAATCGGTGGCAACCGATGTCTGCGTGCCGATCTCGCGGCTGGCTGAATGCGTCGACGCCACGAAGCAGGACATCCTGGAGAGCGGGCTCATCGCCCCCATCGTCGGCCATGTAGGCGACGGCAATTTCCACGTCCAGCCCCTCGTGAACACTGATGATCCGGCGGAAATCGAGGCCTGCGAGGCCTTCGTCGACCGGCTCGTGCGGCGGGCCGTGGCCATGGAGGGCACCTGCACGGGCGAGCATGGCGTCGGGCAAAAGAAGATGAAGTACCTGGAGATCGAGCATGGGCCGGCGGCGCTCGGCCTCATGCGCGTCTTGAAACAGGCCATCGACCCTCACAACATCATGAATCCGGGCAAGATCATTGCGCTTTGACGGTGGAACACGGTGAACAGCGCTCCCGGTCCTTGCATTCATGGGGTAAGGACGTCTCAGAGTAACGGAGAAAAGGCGGCTTCTTGCGCGATATCCTGACGATCATCGCATCCATCGTAATCCTGATCCTGGCGATTGCCGTGGCGGCGCCTCCCTTCATCCCCTGGGAAGCCCACCGCGAGACGATCGACCAGATGATCGCGCGCGCGTCGGGAACGGAGGCCCAGACCGAGGGCGGCATCGGCATTCGCCTGCTGCCTGAACCGAGGATCATCCTCGACCGGCTGAGGCTCGGCGGGAAGACGCCGGACTCGCCGGTCCTGACGGCCGACAACATCCGGGCGGAGGTCGCGCTCACGCCGCTCCTGCGCGGCGAGGTGCGCTTCACCGAGGCGCAGGTGGGACGCGCCGACATCCGCATCCCGGTTTCCGGAGATGGCGAGTGGCGCCTGCCGCCGGAACTGGTGTCGGGGAGCAACCGGGCTCGGGAATGGGCCATCGAAAACCTCACGGTCGGCCAGCTACTCGTCACAACCCAGAGCGCGAGCACCGGCCGCACCAATCAGGCCTTCGTTGAGAACGTCCATATCGAAGGCCAGAAGCTCATCGGCCCATGGCGCGTCGAGGGCACGACGTCGGGCGTGCCTTTCCGCCTGGTGACGGGAGAGCTGGCCGAGGACAAGACCATCCAGGTCAAGCTCTCCGGCGGCGGCGACATCTATCCGCGCTTCGATATCGATGCCCGGCTTGGGCTGGAGGGCGGCACCGGCGAGGCCGCGACCCCGAACGTATCCGGCAAGGCCAAGATCCTGTTCGGTCCCCCGGCGCAGGTTGCCGCGGCCGGCATCCCGATCCCGGTCACGGTCGAAACCGAGTTCAAGACCGTGCCGGGGGCGGTCGAACTCAACCCCGTAAGCCTGGAAGCGGGCGAGGGCGGGGCGAGCCTGCGTATGACCGGAGAAGGCAGGGTCGTGCTCAACGATCCGCGCATTTCCTTGCGTCTCGAAGGGCGCAGGCTCGATGCGGACAGCTTCATTCTCTCCGGCAATGGGCAGGACTTCGCGAGCCGCCTTGAGCAATGGTCCCTGCCGCTCATCCGGGTGCCCATCGACCTCGACCTCAAGATCGACAGCATCGGCCTGGGCCAGGAGGATCTGACGAACGCCAACCTGCGCCTGTCCCTGGATACCGGGCGGGCGCGGCTGGACCGTATCGAGTTCACGGCTCCCGGCGACACCAAGGTGGCGATCGAGGGTCAGCTCGGACTGACCACAAGGGGCGGCATCAACGGCAAGGTGGCGCTCGCTTCCAAAGCGTCCGACCGTCTTGCGCGGTATCTTGCCAAGATCCGCCTGAACTCGCCGCTGCTGACGGCCCTGGATGGGCGTCCCGTGGAACTCTCCTCGGAGGTCGCGTTCTCGAACCCGGTCCTGTCCTTCAACCGGCTGCGGCTGAAGATGGGCGAGTCCACGCTCACCGGCAACGTCCGCTATACGGCCCCGGAGGCAAACGAGCGCGGCCGGCTCGAGGCCCAGGTTGCCATCCAGGGCCTGAATCTCGATGAACTGCCCCAGGTCTCGAGCGTGTTTCAGGCCACCGAGAACCTCGATGTCGGGTTCATCCTTGATGCGCGCGGGGTCAGCGCCGGCCGGAGCCCGCCGACGGGGCGGATCACGGCGCGCATCCTGTCCGACGGACCGGCTCTTCTGGTCGAGACCCTCGACATCGTGGATCTTGCCGGCGCCAATGCCCGGGTGCGGGGGCGGATCGCGCCCGATGGCTCGGGCCGGATCTCCGGCAAGGTCACGGCCCAGCGCGCCGAACCCATGATCGATCTGTTGGGAAGTGTCTGGATCGGCGGAATCTCCAAGCTCGTGCCGCATTTCGTTCGTGAAGGGGGGCTCGATCTCGATGTCGCGTCCGAGCGGGTGGCGCCTGCGCCCGGCTCGAACGAACTGCGCCTGCGCACGACGGCCACCGGCCGCATGGCTGGCGGGCCTTTCGAGGGCCAGGTCGAATCCATTGACGGACGCACCGAGAGCCTGACCCTCGGCCTCTCGACCGACAACACCGGACGCTGGGTCAACCGGCCGAATATGGCCGGGCTCAACCAGCCCTCTAGGGTCGACATCCGCGGCTCCCGCGTCGGTTCCGGCCGCTTCAGCGTCACCCTCACGGGGGACATGGCCGGATTGAAGGTTGCCACGACACGGCCGTTCGCCTTGAGTCAGGGCGACGACGTGGTGGACAGCGGCGAGGTGGAGATCACAACTCCCGACATCACTCCCTTCCTGCGCCTGCTCGGCGATGGGGCAGGCGTGTCTCCGCCGGTGCCGGTGAGCGGGCGGGTCACCCTCGGCCGGGAACGCGGGGCGACCCTTCTGGACATCAACGCCAAGGTCTCCAATGAACCCGTGCAGGCGCGCCTCGTGGCCGCCTCCCGCTCCGAGATCAGCGGCGAGATCTCCCTCAGCCGCCTCTCCATGCCTTGGTTCGTGGCGGCGCTGGCGCTGAACGTACCGGGCGATCAAACGACGAACACCATCTGGTCCACGGCCCAGTTCGGTCAGAGCGGGCGCCTCGTCACCGGCGGGCAGGTCACCTTCCGGGCAGGGACGCTCGATCTGGGCCGCGGCCTCCAGGCCACGCGGTCCTCCTTCGTCCTGGCCGCCCAGCCGGACGGGATCTCCATTCGAAACCTCGATGCAACGGTCGGTTCGGGCAGGATCACCGGCACGGCGACGATCACCCGGCAGGGAGCGGTCGCCACCATCGTGGGCGAGGGAGCCCTCGACCGGGTGCCCCTGTGGGCCCTGACGGGCTCCACGCCTTTCGAAGCCATTCTGTCCGGGCCGCTCCGGTTTGGAGCAGCGGGCGCAAGCCTTTCGGAACTCATCGCCAATCTCGGTGGCGCCGGCGATTGGCAGGTCGCCAATCTCCGCATCCCGGCAGCCGACCCGAACGTCTTCGAACGAGCCCTCAAGCGTGCGCTCGCAGAGAACGATCCCCTGGTCGAAGGCAAGGCAGAAGCTATTCTCGGGATGGAGCTTGGACGGGCGCCCCTCAACACAAATCTGGTCCGAACCTCCGCGGCCCTGGTGAGCGGTGTGCTGCGGCTCTCGCCCTTCGTGGCCGAGAGCGGGCCGGCCGTCTGGCAGGGCGGCATCACCTACGACCTGAAAAACCTCCAGCTCGATGCCCGCGGCGCCCTCACGGCTAAGACGGCTCCGGCCGAATGGGTCGGCGCTCCGCCGTCGATCGGCCTGAACTGGCAGGGCTCCCTGACAGCTCCCGTTCGCCAGATCGACGCGGGGCCGTTCCGCAACGGGTTGGCCGCCATCGTGCTCAAGCGGGAATTGGAGAAGATCGAGGCCTTCGAGCGGGCCGCAGCGGAGCGCCAGCGCCAGATTGAGGCGCAACGCGAGGCGGAGCGCCAGAGGGTGAAGGCGGCCGAAGAGGAGGCCCTCCGTCAGGCCAGGGCTCGGGCCGAGGCGGAACGGGTGCGCCGGGAGGCGGAGCGGCTGCAGTCGGAGCAGCGGAGGCAACCGGAAGAGCCCGAACCGGCTCCGTCGCAGACTTCGCTGCCGCCCTTGAACCCGCCCGTCGAAGTGGCTCCCCCGCCGTCGGTCTACGGGGCGCCGCCGATACGCTGATCGGCAGATTCCAACCGGCTCCGCAAATCATTGAGCACGAAGACGCGGATGGCTGAGGACAGGTTCTGCTCGCCGCGCTCGGCATCGATGCGTCCGATCAAGGCCTGAACGGAGATCTTCTCCCGCTCGGCGATCTCCCGCAGGCCCTCCCAGAACGGCTCCTCAAGGGAGATGCTCGTCCGGTGGCCGGCGATGGAGACGGAGCGCTTGAGAACGGCAAAACCCATTCACGGCGTCTCGTCACGATCGCGCTTGTGGCCTTCCAGGCGGCTCTTCGCCAGATCCTGCTCGGCCTTGGTGAGCGTCTTCTCGGCCTTGGTTCGCCCGAAGCTCACACGGTTTCGTTCGGCGCGGGCCTCTTTCTCGGCCCGCGCCTTGTTCTTACGCGCCTGGCGCAGATTGATGATCTCAGCCATGGCGCCCGTTTTACCTTACTCGCCCGGCTGCAGCATCGTCTCAGGACGAACGACAGCGTCGAAATCCTCGGATGACACTCCGGCCTTGAGGGCCTCTTCCTTGAGCGTCGTGCCGTTCTTGTGCGCCGACTTGGCGATAGCGGCGGCCTTGTCGTAGCCGATGGTTGGGGCAAGCGCCGTCACGAGCATCAGGGACCGCTCCATCAAGTCCCGGAGGCGCTCATGGTTCGGCTCGATGCCGACGACGCAGTTGTCCGTGAAGCTGACCGCGCCGTCCGCCAGAAGGCGGATCGACTGCAGCACGGCATTCACGATGACCGGCTTGAACACGTTGAGCTCGAAATGACCTTGGGAGCCCGCCACAGTGACGGTGGTCTGGTTGCCCATGACCTGGCAGCACAGCATGGTCATGGCCTCGGCCTGAGTTGGGTTGACCTTGCCGGGCATGATCGACGAGCCCGGCTCGTTCTCGGGCAGGGAGATCTCGCCGATGCCGGACCGGGGGCCGGAGCCCATGAGGCGGATGTCGTTGGCAATCTTGAACAGGCCAGCCGCGAGGCTCGACAGGGCGCCGTGGGTGTAGACCAGCGCGTCGTTGGAAGCGAGCGCCTCGAACTTGTTGGTGGCCGACGTGAAGGGAAGTGCGGTCAGCTCCACCACCTTCGAGGCGAAGCGGTCCGCGAACTCGGGATGGGCGTTGAGGCCGGTGCCGACGGCGGTGCCGCCCTGGGCCAGGGCATAGATGCCGGGCAGAGTCTGCTCGATGCGGGCAATGCCGAGGCGGACCTGGGCGGCGTAGCCGGAGAACTCCTGGCCGAGGGTGACCGGGGTGGCGTCCTGCAGGTGCGTGCGGCCGATCTTCACGAGATCCTTAAAGGCTTCCTGCTTGTCCTCAAGGGCCTTCAGCAGGTGCTTGAGGGCGGGCAGCAGGCGGTCGTGGACCTCGCGGGCCACCGCGATGTGCATGGCGGTGGGGAACGAGTCATTGGACGACTGGCCCATGTTCACGTGGTCGTTCGGGTGAACGGGCTTCTTGCTGCCGCGCTCGCCGCTGAGGCGCTCGATGGCGAGGTTCGACAGAACCTCGTTCATGTTCATGTTGGACTGAGTGCCCGAGCCCGTCTGATATACCACAAGGGGGAACTCGTCGTCATACTTGCCCTGCACCACGTCGGCAGCGGCTGCCGCGATGGCATCGGCCAGGCGCGGCTCCAGCTTGCCCAGATCCTTGTTCACGAGAGCGGCCGCCTGCTTCACGATGGCCAGCGCATGGACCAGGGGAAGCGGCATCCGATCCGTCCCGATGCGGAAGTTCTGAAGGGAGCGTTGCGTCTGGGCACCCCAGAACTTGTCGGCGGGAACGTCGATGGGGCCGAAGGTATCTGTTTCGATGCGGGTTGAGGGCGACATCCTGACCTCTTTCGATGGAGTTGCGTGTTCTTATCTCAAATGATGGCGCTCGCAACCGCGAACGCGCATCGGAGGCCTTGGAAATTCGCATGAGCGACACCCTGGAAACGCCCCTGTTCCGCCCGCCTCACCCCAAGCCCCGCACCGAGCTTCTTGGCATGGTGGCTTTCCTGCGCGCCGTGCGCGAAAACCCGCTGAACATGTGGATGGAGGCGCATTTCGAGGAGCCGGTCGTCACGGGCGAGGGGGCTCTCGGCCGCATGACGGTGGTGAGCGACCCTGCCGGCATCCGGCACATCCTCGTGGACAACGCTGCCAATTACCGCAAGGATGATCTCCAGATTCGGATTCTGGCGCCGGGGCTCGGCCGTGGCCTCGTGACGGCCGAGGGTGACGAGTGGCGCCTCCAGCGGCGCACCCTCGCGCCGCTCTTCACCCCGCGCACGGTGACGGGCTTCTTCCCTGCCATGGTGGAGGCGGCGGACCGCCTGGTGAGGCGGTGGCAGAGGCGGCCCGACGGACGCGTGGTCGATGCGGCTCTCGACATGACCCGGGTGACCCTCGACGTGCTGGAGCGGACCATCTTCACGCAAGGGGTGCCGAAGGACCCAGATGCCCTGGGCCGGGCGATCACCCGCTACTTCAACTCCATCGGCCGGGTCGACCCGCTCGACATCTTCGGTTTTCCGGACTGGGTGCCCAGGATCGGGCGCCTGCGGGCCAGGCCGTCGATCCAGTTCTTCGAGGAGACGGTCAACGCGCTGATCGACGCCCGCAAGGCGCTGCTCGCCAGCGGGGAGCCTGCTCCGCGCGACCTGCTGACCCTGCTGCTGGAGGCGGCGGATCCAGAGACCGGCAAGGGTCTCTCCGACATCGAGGTGCGGACGAACATCATCACCTTCATCGGCGCCGGGCACGAGACCACGGCCAACGCTCTGTCATGGTCGCTTTACCTTCTCTCGCAGGACGAGCACGCCCGCGCCCGCGTCGAACAGGAGGTGGACGAGGTGCTGGGGGAGGGGCCGATCGAGCCCGGCCACCTGGAGCGGCTCGTCTATACCCGCGCGGTGATCGATGAGGCGGTTCGGCTCTATCCGCCCGCACCCTATATGAGCCGAACGGCCATCGCGGACGACCGGATCGGCGATGTGGACATACCGGCAGGCTCGATGGTGGCGATCTCGCCTTACGTGCTGCATCGCCATCGGAGGCTCTGGGGCGAGCCCGATGCCTTCCGGCCCGAGCGCTTCCTGCCTGAGAACCGCAAGGGGATCGACCGCTTCGCCTACCTGCCCTTCGGAGCAGGCCCGCGGGTCTGCATCGGGGCGAGCTTTTCGCTGCAGGAGGCCGTGATCGTGCTGGCGACCATCGCCCGGTCCATGCGGCTCGATCTCGTGGAGGGGCACCCGATCGAGCCCGTGCAGCGCATCACCTTGCGCCCGCGCGGTGGCCTGCCCATGCGCGTGACTCAGCGCGTGCGCAAAGAGGCATTGGTCGAGGCGTAAAGGGTTAGGGCTCAGCTCTTCTTGCGGAACGCGTCGAGGCTTACGACCTCGGCGGTGCCTGAGGCGGCGTCGGACTCGGGAGCCTGCTCCGCAGGCGCCTCGTTCTGCTGCTCGGCCTTGGAGGCAGCAGCCGGCTTCTCCGCCGCGGGCAGCGCCTTGCGGGGCTGCTTCAATTCCACGGGTTCGGCGGTGCCGCGCGCCGGCTGAGGCGCAGGCTCGGTCTCCTGGGCCTCCTCCTCATCGTCATCCTGGCTGTCGAACTTGAGGCCGAACTGCACGGACGGATCGAAGAAGCCGGTGAGCGCATCGAACGGGATGAGCAGCCGCTCCGGGATGCCGGAGAACGACAGCCCTACCTCGAAGGTGTGCTCGGTGACGTTGAGGTCCCAGTACTGGTGCTGGAGAACGATGGTCATCTCCTGAGGATATTTCTCGCGCAGGCGGTTCGAGAGGCGAACGCCCGGAAAATCCGTCTGGAAGGAGATGTAGAAATGGTGCTCGCCCGGAAGCCCGTCCTTGGCATCGATCAGCACCTTGCGCACGACGCCCTTAAGGGCCTCCTGCACCAGAAGATCGTAGCGGATCAGGTCTTTACCACCGGCCATGCGCGAGCCCTTGCAGAAACAAAAGTGGAGGCTTCTGTTGCCAGGTGCCTCCGGACCCCGCCTTACGGTGCTAACCGCAAGGGCTTTGAGTCGGCTTTAGGGACCGCTTACGCAGCCACTGCAACCGGAGCATAGTTGTCGTTGGCAACTATAGATTCGGCCCGATAACGGCGGAACCATGCCGAGCGAAAGTCTACCCTTTACGCCCTCGTCGATCCTATTTCGCCCCCGCCGAAAGCCAGATCCTGCCTGGATTTTGGTGGAGGCGCCGGGTACCGCCCCCGGGTCCGATGGGTTTATTCCGATAGCCGTTTATCGCCATAGCCGATCTTGCGACCGGCACCCCTAATATAGGCAGGGCGGACGGAATTTGAAAGAGTGGGGATGGGGATGAATTGCGACTCGGAAGGCCAGACCCCCTGACCTATAATGCGCCGAGGAGTACCGCATGCAGGCCTATCTCGATCTCATCCGCCGCATTATGGACGAGGGCGTCCGCAAGGACGACCGGACCGGAACGGGCACGATTTCCGTGTTCGGCCACCAGATGCGCTTCGATCTCAGCGAGGGCTTTCCCCTCGTCACCACGAAGAAGCTGCACCTGCGCTCCATTATCCATGAGCTGCTGTGGTTCCTGAAGGGCGACACCAACATCCAGTATCTGAAGGAGAACGGTGTTTCGATCTGGGACGAGTGGGCGGACGAGAACGGCGACCTTGGCCCCGTCTACGGCAAGCAGTGGCGCTCTTGGGGCCGCCCCGACGGCGGGACGGTCGACCAGATCCGCTGGGTTCTCGACGAGATCCGCCGCAATCCGGACAGCCGCCGCCTGATCGTCTCCGCCTGGAACCCGGCCGACCTCGACAAGATGGCGCTGGCGCCCTGCCACTGCCTGTTCCAGTTCTATGTCGCGGAGGGGCGGCTCTCCTGTCAGCTCTACCAGCGCTCGGCGGACGTATTCTTAGGGGTCCCCTTCAACATCGCGTCCTATGCGCTGCTCACCCACATGATGGCACAGGCGACCGGCCTGCAGCCCGGCGACTTCGTCCATTCCTTCGGCGACGCACACCTCTACATGAACCATCTGGAGCAGGCCCGGCTGCAGCTCTCCCGGGATCCGCGGGCGCTGCCGAAGCTGCGGCTGAACCCATCCGTGCGCTCGCTGTTCGACTTCACCTACGACGACATCGCCATCGAGGATTACGACCCTCACCCGGCCATCAAGGCTCCCGTCGCGGTCTGACCGTCATGAACAGGCGCGAAGCCATCGAGAGCGCCGTGCGCATCCTCGCCCCTCGCATTCCGCGCCACGAGTTCGAGGCTGTGACCGACCACGCGCTGGGCAGCCGCGGCCTGCACGGCGCCTCGCCGGAGGTAGCAGCCTGGCTGTCCCTCACGGCCTATATCCGCCACCGGATGACGGATTACGACAGCCTTCTGGACGACGGCTATGATGTCGAGAGTGCCAGGTTCTTCGTCCTGGACGACATGAACGGCATTCTGGAGGAGTGGGGTTCGCCTCGGCGTGTTCAGGCCGAGGATGAAGCGGAATAACCTCGACAGTCACACCAGGAAACGCCAGAAGACGTCATGAGTTTATCGATCCGACCTGCTACAGAGTCCGACGCGGCCCTGATCTTCCGCTTCATCCGGGAACTCGCCGAGTATGAGCGGCTGGCTCATGAGGTGGACGCGACCGAGGCCGACATTGCGAAAGCGCTCTTCGGTCCTAACCCGCGCGTCTTTGCGGACATCGCCGAGTGGGAGGGTGAGCCCGCCGGCTTTGCCCTGTGGTTTTACAATTTCTCCACCTTCCGAGGGCGCCATGGGATCTATCTCGAGGATCTCTTCGTCAGGCCCGAGCTGCGTTCCAAGGGAATCGGCCGCGCCCTGCTGCGGCATCTGGCCCGCAGGTGCGTGACGGAGGGGCTGGCGCGCCTTGAATGGTGGGTGCTCGACTGGAATGAGCCGGCGCTCAAGGTCTATCGTTCCATCGGGGCGATGCCGATGGACGAGTGGACAGTGCAGCGCGTGACGGGCGAGGCCTTGCAGCGACTGGCGGAGGAGCCATGACCATTCCCCTGATTCTCGTGGTCGCGATGGCCGAGAACGGCGTGATCGGCCGCGACAATCGTCTGCTCTGGCGGATCAAGACCGACATGGGGCGCTTCCGCCGCCTTACCATGGGCAAGCCGATGATCATGGGGCGAAAAACATTCCAGTCGATCGGCAAGCCCTTGCCGGGGCGGGAGACCATCGTGCTGACCCGCGACGAGGAGTTCTCCGCTGAGGGCGTGCATGTGGCCCACACCTGGGCGGAGGCCGTGGCGAAAGGGGAAGAGCTGGCAGGCAGGACAGGAGCCGACGCCGTCGCCGTGGCCGGCGGGGCCGAGATCTACGCTCTCGCCCTGCCGCATGTGCAGACTCTCTTCCTGACCGAGGTCCATACGGCACCCGAGGGCGATGCAGTCTTTCCGGCCTTCGACCGGTCACAGTTTCGCGAGGTGAAGCGCGAGGATCACCCGAAAGGACCGGATGACGAGCATCCGTTTACCTTTATTGATCTCGAAAGGCGCCGTTGAGGCGTTGCAAGGTTGACGAAGCGCTTCGGAATCCCCAATTCGCAGGCTTGACAGGCGGAAGAGGCAACACCCACAACCGTCTCCAGTTCTTATCGGCTGTTTCGGCCGGTCTCTTCGTAAGTGAGGAAAGGCGTCCTATGCCTTGGAGTAACCAAAGCGGCGGCGGTGGCCCCTGGGGGCAGCGTGGCGGGTCGGGAGGCGGCAAGAGCCCATGGGGCTCAGGCGGCCCGCAGGGGAACGGAAACCCCCCGGACCTCGAAGACATCCTGCGCCGCAGCCAGGACCGGCTGAAGGACTTCATCCCCGGCGGCTCCATGGGAGGCCGGGGCCTGATCATTCTGGTGCTGGGTGTCATTGCCGTCTGGCTGCTCACCGGCTTCTACACGGTGCGGCCGAACGAGGTCGGCATCAACATGATCTTCGGCCGCTTCACCGGGACCTCCGGCGAGGGCCTGCGCTACAACCTGCCTTACCCGATCGGCCGCGTGGTGAAGCCTAACGTCACCGCCCAGCAGCGGGTCGAGGTGGGATACCGCTCGACACCGACAGGGCAGGGGCGTGCGCGCGACGTGATCGAAGAGAGCCTCATGCTGACTGCCGACGAGAACATCGTCGACATCGATTTCGATGCGGTCTGGCAGATCAACCCGGCTCGTCCGCAGGATTACGTCTTCAACCTGCAGAACCCCGACGGCACCATCAAGTCGGTGGCTGAGAGCGCCATGCGCGAGGTCATCGGCCGCCGCAACATCCAGGCGATCCTGACCACGGAACAGGCCAGCGTCGCCCAGGAAGTGCGCGACATCATGCAGGAAGCCCTGGATGCGTACGGCGCCGGTGTGCTGATCAACGTGGTTCAGCTCCAGGCTGTCAGGCCGCCGTCCGAGGTCCAGCAGGCCTTCTTCGACGTGAACGCCGCCCAGCAGGATGCGGTGCGCGTGCAGAACGAAGCCGGCGCCTTCGCCAGCCGTGTCGTCCCCGAGGCTCGAGGCGAGGCTGCCCGCACCGTCCAGCAGGCGGAAGCCTACCGCGAGCAGTCGGTGGCCGACGCCACCGGTCAGGCCGCCCGCTTCCGGCAGGTCTATGAGGAGTACCGCAAGGCTCCGGATGTCAGCCGCGAGCGCATCTTCCTCGAGACCATGGAGCGCGTCTACGGCGGCGTCGATAAGATCATCGTGGATCAGAACGGGCAGGGTGTGGTGCCATTCCTGCCGCTGGCACAGAGCCAGCCGCGTCCGCAGCCTCAGGGCAATGCCATCAACCCGCAGGGAGCCACGCGATGAACGGTTCGACTCTTCGCACAGGCCTCCTGATTCTGGTGGGCCTGATCGCCATCGTCCTCTACAGCTCGATCTTCATCGTGCAGCAGACCCAGTATGCTCTTGTGCTGCGCTTTGGTGCCGTGCAATCGGCGATCTCGGAGCCCGGACTGAAGTTCAAGGTGCCGCTGATCGACAATGTCACCTACTTCGAGAAGCGGGTGCTCGATCTTGATCTGCCGGTTCAGACGGTTCTCTCGGCCGACAGGCAGAACCTGGAGGTCGATGCCTTCACGCGCTACCGGATCGTCGATCCGCTGCGCTTCTATCAGGCGGTCGGCAACATCGCTCTGGCCAATCAACGTCTGCAGAGCTTCACCAACTCGGCTATGCGTAATGTCCTGGCGAACGCCTCCCGCGACGCCATCGTGCGCACCGAGAGGTCCGCTCTGATGAACCGCATTCAGGACGATGTGAACCGGCAGGCGGCCAGCCTCGGCATCGAGATGATCGACGTGCGTCTGACCCGCGTCGATCTGCCCGCTGCGAACAGCCAGGCCGTCTATCAGCGCATGCGCACCGAGCGCGAGCGCGAGGCTGCGGACATCCGCGCCAACGGCCAGCAGCAGGCTCAGACGATCCGGGCCCGGGCCGAGCGAGAGGCGACCGTGATCCGCGCTGACGCCAACCGGCAGGCCGAGGAACTGCGCGGTCAGGGCGATGCGGACCGTAACCGCATCCTCGCCGAGGCATTCGGGCAGGACCCGGAGTTCTTCTCCTTCTACAGGTCCATGCAGGCCTATGAGACGGGGTTGAAGGCGAATGACACCCGCTTGGTGTTGAGCCCGGACTCCGACTTCTTCCGCTATTTCAATGATCCGACCGGTCAGCGGGGTCGCGGAACTTCTCCTGCTCAGCAGGCCCCTGCTCAGCCGGCCCCGGCTCCAGCCCCTGCGCCGGCCCAACCGGCTCCGGCCCAATAAGCCTGCCTGATGTTGGACTTGATTGCAGCCCTCGGCCTCGCTCTCGCGGTCGAGGGCATTCTTTTTGCGGCCTTCCCGGACGGGATGCGCCGGGCCATGTACGAGGCCGCTCACAGCCCGAGCGACCAGATGCGGATCGTCGGCATCATTTCGGCGGTGCTTGGCCTCGGGGTGATCTGGCTTGTGCGGCAGTTCGGGTAGGCGTCGGCCAAGCTGCCGCGGCATTGCCTGCTTGAATGATGGGGCCAAGCACCAATCTATATCCACAAACTCCGAAAGAGGATTGTCGATGAACACAGCCACGAACGCGCTGGCACCTTCCAAGGCGGTGCTCCCTCAGCGGCCCCTGCGCCGGCTTGCCGCGTCCTGCTTCGCGGTCCTGACTCTGGTCGCGACAGCGATGCCGCTGCCGGCCTATGCCCGCTCGGCTCCTGAATCCTTTGCCGACCTGGCCGAGGAGGTCACGGGCGCCGTGGTCAACATCTCGGCCTCGACCACCGTTGAGGCCCGCAACCGCACCCTGCCGCAGCTTCCGCCCGGTACGCCCTTCGAGGACCTCTTCGAGGAATTCTTCAACCGTCGCGGCCAGAATGGTGGCCCTGGCGGTGGCGAGAACTCCCCATCGCGTCCCCGCAGTTCGAATTCGCTTGGCTCCGGCTTCGTGATCGATCCGTCCGGCATCGTGGTGACGAACAATCACGTGATCGGCGACGCCAATGACATCAGCGTGATCTTTTCCGACGGCACGCGCCTGAAGGCCGAGATCATCGGCAAGGATTCCAAGGTTGACCTCGCGGTCCTGAAGGTGAAGTCAGACAAGCCCCTCAAGGCGGTGCGGTTCGGTGATTCCGAGACCATCCGCCCCGGTGACTGGGTCATGGCGATCGGCAACCCCTTTGGCCTCGGCGGTTCCGTCACGGCCGGTATCGTGTCGGCCCGCGGCCGCAACATCGAGTCCGGTCCCTACGACAACTACATCCAGACCGATGCCTCCATCAACAAAGGCAATTCCGGCGGTCCGCTCTTCAACATGAACGGCGAGGTCATCGGCATCAACACGGCGATCCTGTCGCCCACCGGCGGCTCGGTCGGCATCGGCTTCGCGGTCCCCGCCTCCACGGCGGTGCCGATCATCGATCAGCTGCGCGAGTTCGGCGAGACCCGCCGCGGCTGGCTCGGTGTGCGCATCCAGAACGTGGACGACGCCACTGCCGAGGCCCTGAATCTCGGCACGGCGCGCGGTGCGCTTGTCGCCGGCATCGACGACAAGGGACCGGCCAAGCCGGCTGGCCTCGAGGTGGGTGACGTGATCGTTCGCTTCGACGGCAGGGAGGTGAAGGATTCCCGCGACCTGCCGCGGATCGTGGCCTCCTCGCCGGTCGGCAAGGCGGTGGACGTGACGATCGTCCGCAAAGGCCAGGAGATGACCAAGCAGGTGACCCTGGGCCGTCTCGAGGATACCGAGAAGCAGGCGAGCCTGCAGCAGCCCTCGACCGAGCCCCCGACGGCCACCCGTCAGGCTCTCGGTCTCAACATGTCAGGCATGACCGACGAGCTGCGCCGCCGCTTCAGCCTGAAGGACGACCTGAAAGGCGTGGTGATCACCCGCGTCGACCCGAACTCGGCCGCCTCCGACAAGCGGATCCAGGCCGGTGAGGTGATCGTCGAGGTCAACCAGGAGCCGGTCTCCAACCCGGCCGACGTGACCAAGAAGATCGACGACCTCAAGGCTCAGAACCGCAAGTCGGCCCTGCTTCTCGTGGCGAATGCCCAGGGCGAGGTGCGCTTCGTGGCGCTGTCTATCGAGTAAGCTGATCGCTGAGATCGACAATCAAAAAGGCGGCCTTTTGGGGCCGCCTTTCTCGTTTTAGGGATGTTTCACTAGCTTCGGCCTATTCCTGCACGATATCGCCTGCCTGGTAGCCCTGAACATAGAGAAGCGCCGTCAGGTCGGCGTGGTCGAGCCGCGCATGAGCCGCGGCGGCCACCGCGGGCTTTGCTCGGAAGGCAACGCCGAGGCCCGCTTCGCCCAGCATGGCGAGGTCGTTGGCGCCGTCGCCCACGGCCATTGTCTCGTGCGGCGCCAAACCGAAGCGGGTACGCAACTCGATCAGGGTCGCAAGTTTCGCCTCGCGTCCGAGGATGGGTTCCTCGACAAGTCCGGCAAGCTTCTCGCCATCAAGGATCAGGCGGTTGGAACGGTCCTCGTGAAAGCCGATCATCGCTCCGATGGGACCTGTAAAGACCGTGAAGCCGCCGGATACGAGGCAGGTATAGGCGCCCTGGGCGCGCATGGTCTGGACGAGCGCCGTTCCACCTGGCGTGAGAGTGATGCGCTTCTCGATGATCTCATCGACGACGTTGACGGGCAGGTTCTTCAACAGGGCCACTCGCTCGCGCAGGGCCGGCTCGAACGCGATCTCGCCGCGCATGGCGCGCTCGGTGATCTCGGACACCTCCGTCTTCAGCCCGACGTAATCGGCAAGCTCGTCGATGCATTCCTGACCGATCATGGTGGAGTCCATGTCTGCCAGAAACAGGCGCTTGCGCCGGTGGGCTGAGGGTTGGACGACGATATCAATGGGGTGACCGTCCAGAGCTTGGCGCAGTGCGGCCTCGACGGCTTTGATATCCTGCGCACTGGATATCACCAGATCCGCCGCGATCCCCCTTGCCAGAATGACCTGTTCCGTTTCTTGTCCGAGGGCCTGGGCAGCCAAGGCCACGATCTCGTCGGTGACAGCCGGCTGGGATGGGTTGGCGATTAGGGTCGCAACGAGAGAATTCTGAGGAGACGCCATTGGGGAGACCTGGCTGTGAGTGACGTTCGGGTCGGCGCGGTTCTCATCGCAGGGCCGACCGCTTCAGGCAAGTCCGCCTTGGGCATCCGGCTGGCCCAGGCTCTCGATGGCGTGGTGATCAACGCCGATTCCATGCAGGTCTACCGCGACCTGCGCGTGATCACGGCTCGTCCCACCCAGGAGAACGAGGCCGAGGCGCCGCACCGCCTCTACGGCCATGTGGATGCCGCTGTGAACTTCTCCGTTGGGCGCTATGTGGCCGATGCCATCGCGGTCCTGCGGGACATCGGGGCTACGAAGCTGCCGATCTTCGTCGGCGGCACGGGCCTCTACTTCAAGGCCCTGACGGAGGGGCTCTCCGACATGCCGCCCGTGCCGGAGGAGGTTCGCGAGCAGGTGCGCCGGGAATGCGAAGGTCTTGAGACGCCCGAACTCCACCGCCTCCTCCTAGAGCGCGATCCCGAGACGGCCCGGACGTTGCGCCCCTCCGACCGCCTGCGGGTGCAGCGGGCTCTCGAAATCCTCGCCGCGACCGGTCGCCCGCTGGTCTCCTTCCATGGCGCCCGCGAGCCGGGGCCTCTGACGGATCGCCCCGTCGTCAAGCTGTTCCTCGCCCCTGACCGCGATGAGCTGCGCCGGCGGATCGACCGGCGTTTTGAGGTCATGATGGAGCAGGGAGCGCTCGATGAAGTGAGGGCCTTAGGCCGGCGGAACCTCGATCCCATGCTGCCGGCCATGCGGGCTCACGGCGTGCCCGGTCTCCTGGCCCATCTGCGCGGCGAGATCTCGCTTGAGGAGGCCATTGCCAAAGGGCAGGGGGATACGAGGCGCTATGCCAAGCGCCAGTTCACCTGGTTCCGGCACCAGTTGGCGGATTGGCAATGGGTCGAGCCCGAGCAGGGCTTCGAGGCTGTGATGGCCCGCATCAATGGCCCGTCAGATAGCCCACGGCCATCTGATAGAAGGTGATGAAGATCTCGAACACGATCAGGAGGACGATGATCAGTTCGAGACGCAAGGACCGCTCGGTGTCGATGATATCGGTCAGGGCCTGCGCTGTGTCGCCGAGCACCTCCAGCTTGCGGTGGAGTGCGGCGGCGCGTTCCTTCAACTCGTACTCGTCCTCAAGGCGCGCATAGAGGCGCTCCAGGTCCGGGCGGTCCCACAGGACGTCCGGCTTCTCCTCCACGGCCACGCCTCCGGACATGCGCTGACGGACAAGCAGGGCGTGGCCGACCTGCTTGAGAATTCTGCGGCGGTCGCGCGGGCGGCGCCCCTTCTCGGCAAGATGCTGGACGGAGGGCTCAACGAGTTCGAAGGCAGCGGTGGCCTCCCGCTCGTCCCGGGCGAGGGTGGCGCTCTTCGACAGGGCATCCGCAATGACGAGCAACCGCTCGGTGGACATCTGCTTGATGTAGATCGGGCCGCCTGGAGGAATCTGGTCGTCCCGGTCGGGCGAGATCTCGATGATCGCGGTCTCCTCCTCATGGCGGGCGAACTCGCCGGAAATCCGCTGGCGCAGGCTGCGGATGACCTCGTCCTCTTCCAGAGGAGTGAGGCCGACCAGAACGGCGACGCCGTAGCGGAACAGGGCCACGAAACCGTCCTGCCCGGCCCGGAAGGCGAGGGGCGTCGTGGACAGGACGTCGCTGCGCTCCAGTCCCGCGACATCGAGGCGATCCCCTAGAAGGAGGGCGCGGGCGGTGAGGCGCAGGTTCTGCGCCGGCGCCTTGGCGGAAGAGGTGGTATCGGTCATGGTCATACGACTAAAATAGGGGGCTCACCTTAAAAGCTAAGCCGCCCGGAGCCAAGTTGCTCCCGCTTGACCGAATGAAATGGATCGTTTAGCGTCTGCGCAACTTTTGAACCGAAGAGCTGCCCCAATGCGCAAGCTTATTCTCGTAGTACGAGCGCCATCGACGGAGCGGGATTGACCCGCAGGTCCGGCGATGGCGCACAGGCCCCCTCAGGGGCCTTTTTTATTGCCCAGATTTCTTGAGACACAGCAGACGAGACCGACGGAGCAAGACCCATGAGCGAGACGATGACCGGAGCCGAAATGGTGATCCGAGCCCTGCAGGATCAGGGAGTCGAGCATATCTTCGGCTATCCGGGCGGCGCGGTTCTCCCCATTTACGATGCGCTCTTCCACCAGGAGAAGGTGCGGCACGTTCTCGTCCGCCATGAGCAGGGCGCGGTCCACGCAGCCGAGGGCTATGCCCGCTCCTCCGGCAAGCCCGGCGTGGTGCTCGTGACCTCCGGCCCCGGCGCGACGAACGCCATCACGGGCCTTGCCGATGCGATGATGGACTCGATCCCTCTGGTCTGCATCACCGGCCAGGTGCCGACCCATCTCATCGGTTCCGACGCGTTCCAGGAATGTGACACGGTCGGCATCACGCGCCATTGCACGAAGCACAACTATCTCGTCAAATCCATCGAGGATCTGCCGCGCGTTCTGCACGAGGCTTTCTACGTGGCGCAGAACGGCCGCCCGGGTCCGGTCGTGGTCGATCTGCCGAAGGACATCCAGTTCAAGACGGGATCCTACGCGCGACCCCTGAGCAACCAGCACAAAACCTACCGTCCCACCGTGAAGGGCGACATGGAGCACATCCGTGCCGCCATTGAGCTGATGGCCAATGCCAAGCGCCCAGTCTTCTACACGGGCGGCGGCGTGGTCAATTCCGGACCGCATGCCGCGACGCTGCTGCGCGAACTCGTCAGGCTCACGGGCTTTCCCATCACCTCGACCCTGATGGGGCTTGGCGCCTATCCGGCCTCCGACACGCAGTGGCTCGGCATGCTCGGCATGCACGGGACCTACGAGGCCAATCTGGCGATGCATGAATGCGACGTGATGATCAATATCGGGGCTCGCTTCGATGATCGCATCACGGGCCGTCTCGACGCCTTCTCCCCCTTCTCAAAGCGCATCCATGTGGATATCGATCCGTCCTCCATCAACAAGACCGTGAAAGTGGACATCCCGATCGTCGGCGATTGCGCGCATGTTCTGGAAGATATGGTGCGCCTGTGGCGGCAGGGCGCGCATCAGGCTGACAAGGTGGCGCTGAAGGATTGGTGGGGCAAGATTGAAGGCTGGCGCGCGCGCAACTGCCTCGGCTTCCGGAACTCGACCGAGACCATCAAGCCGCAACACGCGATCAAGCGACTCTACGAACTCACCAAGGATCGTGAGACCTATGTCACCACCGAGGTGGGGCAGCACCAGATGTGGGCGGCCCAGTATTTCAAGTTCGAGGAGCCGAACCGCTGGATGACTTCGGGCGGCCACGGCACCATGGGCTACGGGCTGCCGGCCGCTGTTGGCGCGCAGCTCGCGCATCCCGATGCGCTGGTGATCGACATCGCGGGAGAAGCCTCGATCCAGATGATGCTGCAGGAGATGTCCACTGCCCTGCAATACAACCTGCCGATCAAGGTCTTCATCCTCAACAACGAATACATGGGCATGGTGCGCCAGTGGCAGGAGCTGCTGCATGGCGGACGCTACTCGCACAGCTATTCGGAGTCGCTGCCCGACTTCGTGAAGCTGGCCGAGGCTTATGGCGGCGTCGGCATCCGCTGCGACAATCCCGGCGATCTCGATGCGAAGATCCTCGAGATGATCAACGTGAACCGCCCGGTGATCTTCGACTGCCTCGTCGACAAGACCGAGAACTGCTTCCCGATGATCCCATCGGGCAAGGCGCATAACGAAATGCTGCTCAACGATTATCTTGGCGAGACCGGGGCCGATATCGGCTCGGTGATCGACGAGAAGGGCAAGATGCTGGTTTGATCCGGAAAGTGTGAGCCATGCCCACCCTCGTCATCGCCAACAAATGCTACTCGTCCTGGTCTCTGCGCCCCTGGCTGCTGATGAAGCAGCTTGGTATGGCGTTCGACGAGATCCTCATTCCGCTCGATCTGCCGGACACCAAGGAAAAGGTGCTCAAGCATTCGCCAGCCGGCAAGGTGCCGATCCTGATCGATGGCGATGTCACCGTGTGGGAGAGCATCGCTATCATGGAATATGTGGGTGATGCCTACGGTTCTCCCGTATGGCCTGAGGACCGCAAGGCTCGTGCGATGGCGCGCTCCGTGGCGGCCGAGATGCACGCCGGCTTCGTCGGGCTTCGCTCCGCTTGCCCGATGAACCTCGGCAAGAAATATGCCTCAAGGGATCGAGGCGAGGTGGTCGCGCGCGACGTAGCCCGTTTCAGCGAGATCGTTCGCGACGCGCGTGGACGCTTCGGTGTCGGCGGTCCGTTCCTCTTCGGCGCGTTTTCGGCGGCTGATGCCATGTATGCGCCGCTTGTGACGCGCCTCGATACCTATTCCATCGCTCTCGATGCCACGATACGCGCCTATGTGGACACGATCCTCTCGCTTCCCGCTTTCCAGGAGTGGCGTTCCGCCGCTTTGCAGGAGAGATGGGTCGTCGACGCGGACGAGGTCGACGAGGATGCAATCGAGAACTACCGCAAGGCGGCTTGAGGCTTGAAGAACGTTCGGGAAACCAGACCATGCTCCAGATGAAGACCCACTATCCCGATGCGACCCGCGTCGAGCCCATAAACCGGCATACGCTGGCCATCATCGTCGACAACGAGCCGGGCGTTCTTGCGCGCATCGCCGGCCTGTTCTCGGGCCGCGGCTACAATATCGAAAGCCTGACCGTCACCGAGACGGAGCATGAGGCTCATATTTCCCGCATAACGGTCGTGACCACGGGCACGGACAGCATCATCCAGCAGATCAAGAGCCAGCTCGAGCGACTTGTGCCCGTACACCGCGTCGTCGATCTCACGCTCACCGGCGAAGCGGTGGAGCGCGAGTTGTGTCTCGTGAAAGTGGTAGGCAAGGGCGATCATCGCGTCGAGGCCATGCGCTTGGCTTCCGCGTTCGGTGCGCGCACGCTGGACGCGACGCTGACCTCGTTCGTCTACGAACTCACGGGCACGACGGACGAAGTCGAGCGCTTCATCAAGTTGATGACGGCGGTAGGCTTGGTCGAAGTGTCCCGCACCGGCGTTGCCGCCATGGCGCGCGGTGCTGAGGGCGTGTGATCGTCACCCCCTGAAGTCACTCTCCTTCAGGAACGCTTCTTCCTCAGGAGTGGTCTCACGACCCAGGATAGCGTTGCGGTGGGGGAAGCGGCCGAAGCGGGCAACGATGTCGTGGTGATGGTGGGCATACTTGACGGAATCCTCTTCACCGAGGGCTTCGTTCAGAACCACCGAGCGTTCCTGATCCGCCAAGGATTCGGAGTGCATGAAGGGCAGGTAGAAGAACCGGCGGAACTGCGGTTCCACTTTGTGGTCGAAGCCCCGCTCGATGGCGCGGTCGGCGGCCATCAAGGCAACCGGGTCGGTCTTATAGGTCTCGCGCTGGCCCCGGAACATGTTTCGGGGGAACTGGTCGAGGAGGAGAATGACGGCGAGAGCCCCGTCAGGGGTGAGTTCCCACTCGTTGAGGTCGCCACGTGCTGCGGCCTCATAGGTGGGCAGAAAGCGGTCACGGCAGGTTTGGTCGAAGGCTTCGTCCTTCGAAAACCACTTCTCCGGACCGGCTTCGCGCCAGAACGAGATGACTTCGTCGGGAGTGGCAAGGCGCTGCATGCGGCTTCGTCCTTCTCGGTCGAGAGATGAAATTTTAATCTAGAGCATTGGAGGGCGGTTTGAACTCTCCGGGCTCGGATCGTTTGAGCGAAACGGTTTCGCCCTGTACCCGATGCAGGGATGGGTCGCAGTTTTGCTACAAACAACAGCTTGTCAGCGCAGTTTTATTCGCTAAAAGCGGCGCCTGATAATCCAATGTTGCGCCAAGTCACTTGAGGCGGTGCAGCGTCAACGAACCCGGGGGAATGCCCCCTTTGAGACAAGGGACTTGGAAGACCATGCGTGTCTATTACGATCGCGACGCAGATATCAACCTGATCAAGGGCAAGAAGGTCGCCATCGTCGGCTATGGCAGCCAGGGTCATGCCCATACCCTGAACCTGCGCGATTCCGGCGTGAAGGACATCGTGGTGGCGCTCCGCAAGGGCTCGCCTTCTGCCGCCAAGGCCGAGAAAGCCGGCCTCAAGGTCATGGAAGTGGCCGAGGCCGCCAAGTGGGCCGATGTGGTCATGATGCTGACTCCCGATGAGCTGCAGGCGGACATCTACCGCAACGATCTCCAAGACAACATGAAGCAGGGAGCCGCGCTCCTCTTCGCCCACGGCCTCAATGTCCATTTCAACCTCATCGAGCCCCGCAAGGACCTCGACGTGCTCATGGTCGCCCCGAAAGGCCCCGGCCACACGGTGCGCTCCGAGTACCAGCGCGGCGGCGGCGTGCCGACCCTGATCGCGATCCACCAGGACGCCACGGGCAATGCCCATGACATCGCGCTCTCCTACGCGTCCGCCAATGGCGGCGGCCGCGCCGGCATCATCGAGACCTCCTTCAAGGAGGAGTGCGAGACCGACCTTTTCGGTGAGCAGGTGGTGCTCTGCGGCGGCCTCGTGGAACTCATCAAGGCCGGCTTCGAGACCCTGGTTGAGGCAGGCTACGCCCCCGAGATGGCCTATTTCGAGTGCCTCCACGAAGTGAAGCTCATCGTCGACCTCATCTATGAGGGCGGCATCGCCAACATGAACTACTCGATCTCGAACACGGCTGAGTATGGCGAGTACGTGACGGGTCCGCGGATCATCACGGCCGAGACTAAGGCCGAGATGAAGCGCGTCCTGGAGGACATCCAGTCCGGCAAGTTCACCCGCGACTGGATGCTCGAGAACAAGGTCAACCAGACCTCCTTCAAGGCCACCCGCGCCCGCAACGCCGCCCATCCGATCGAGGATGTCGGCTCCCGCCTGCGCGACATGATGCCTTGGATCAAGGAAAAGGCCCTGGTCGACAAGAGCCGGAACTAAGCATCACGAGATGGGGCGAGACTGGAGAAGCCTTGTTTTCGAAGAACAAAGATCTCCGTCTCCGCCCCGCTGCCGTCTTCCTGCACTCATCCGAATGAGGATTTGCGGGCCTGTTCGTTTCCGGTTAGTGGGCTCTGAATCGCAAACCTCCGATAGCCCATGAGTGCCTCGATCCTGACCGAAGACCTGCCGGCCTTGCAGGCGTCCTTTTGGGCGGATCTCGATCCCGTGACGCGCCTGGAACTGCAGGCGGAACTCGAGCAGGTGGTTCTTCCGGGAGGGGCTGTCCTGTTCCAGGAGGGTGATCCGGCCGACGGGCTCTACATGCTCGTGTCCGGTGCGCTTGGCGTGTCGGTTCAGGGCAGCCACGGCGAGCAGCGCCGGGTTGCCCGCATCTTTCCTCCTGAGACGATCGGGGAGATGGCCCTGATCTCCAAAGCGCCCCGCTCGGCCAGCGTGACGGCCCTGCGGGACTCGGTGCTGCTCAAGTTGACCCGGGAGTCTTTCGAGCGCTTCGTGGAGCGCTGCCCGTCTGTCATGGTCTACCTGTCGAGGCTGCTCGCCGAGCGGCTTCGCGCGACCACCCGCAGCAGCCCGGTTACCTTCAAGCCTACCACCTTCGCCATCGTGCCGGTCACCCAGGGTGTGGCGGTGGCCGACTTCGCCAATGCGTTCCTGGAGGAGGTGCGACGCAGTCATGGGGCGGGAGTAGCGCTTCTCGATGGGATGCCATCCGAGGAGGACGAGAACTGGCTCTATCGGTTCGAGGCCAGCCGTGAGCGCGTGATCTATGTTGCGTCCGAGCCCTCAGGATCCTGGACGGGCCGCTGCATCCGCCACGCCGACCACGTCATGTTCCTGGCCTGCCCGGGCGAGCCCCTGGTTCCCGAGGCGGAGGCGCTGACCTGCGCCGTGTCGTCCTGGCGACGCCATGACCTCGTGCTGCTTCAGAAGGCTGATGCCTCCCGCCCGACACCGGCGCATCCGTCACTCGCCCGCCTTCCCGTGGACCAGCGCATTCAAGTGCGGGCGAAAAACCCGGCCGATCTGCAGCGCCTCATCCGGACATCGAGCGGACGCGCCGTCGGGCTGGTGCTGGCCGGGGGAGGAGCCCGGGGTTTCGCCCACCTGGGGGCGATCCGGGCCCTGCGGGAACACGGCTTTCCCATCGACCTCGTCGGCGGCACCAGCATCGGGGCCGTCATGGCGGCGACGGCCGCCATCCAGATCGGCCTGGAAGAGGCCAGGGACCTCATGAGGGAAGCCTTCGTCAGAAACCCGCCCCTGAACGACTACACGCTCCCGCTCGTCGCGCTGGTGAGGGGACACAAGGTCGATGCGCGGCTGTTCGAGCATTTCGGCGACCGGAATATCGAGGATCTCTGGCTGCCGTTCTTCTGCGTCTCGTCCAATCTGACGACCGGCGCAACCCACGTGCATCGGCAGGGCCCTCTCTGGCGAGCCTTGCGAGCGAGCATTGCCATTCCAGGCCTGCTGCCGCCGGTGATCGAGCCCGAGGGTGTGCTCGTGGACGGGGCCATGATGAACAACCTGCCGGCGGATATCATGGCCGACCTGCAGAGAGGCCCGGTGCTCGGCATCGATGTGGCTCGGGACGTTGCCTTCACCACGGCCGCCGAGGAGGAGAAGAAAGCGCCCCTGCTGCGCCGGATCCTCGGCTTGCCCGCCCAGGCGCCGGACATCGTCAGCCTGCTCTACCGGGCGGCGACGATCTCCAGCGATGCCCAGACGCTCAAAGCCCGCGCCCATGCGGCGCTGGTGATTCATCCTCCGCTGGCCGACGTGCCGCTGCGGGGCTGGGAGCAATTCGAGAGGGTGGTCGAGATCGGCTATGAACACACCCGGGACCGCATCGAGGCGGGCGCTCTCGAGGAGTTCAAGGTTGCCTGAGAGGGCTTAAAGCCGGTGCCAGGCCATGGCAGCCGCAGCGATCAGAAGACAGACGACGAGGCCCAGCCGCTCCGAGCGGTACCGGCAGAACTGGTACACGGCATAGCTGCTCCCGAGAACCAGCATCAAACACCAGAGATCCTGTGCCAGGTAGTTGATCCTCATGGGGCCGATCAGGGGCTGCGCGGTCCTCCAGCTCTGCGCCATCCAGAACAGGGAATAGACGAGAAAGGCGCCGCCCCAGACACAGGGCCACCAGACAGCCGGCAGGCCCGTCGCGAGCGGGTCTGCGCCCTTCGTGGACAGGGGTGCCGGTGCGAGATCAGGGTAAGAATCAGATGAAGAAACGTCACGACAACATTCCGCAATGATATAGCAAATCTATTAGCATTGCGGAATGGTGCTGTGAGCTATGGAAATGAGTAGGCTGAGCCGCCGATGAGACAAAAAGTTTTCAGCCCCTATTGCTGATTGCTCTTCGTATTCTGGGCCTTGTTGTTATCCTGCTTTCCGGGGTCCTTGCGGTTCTTCATCGTGCCGCCGGAGCCGCGGGTATGATCGTCAAGGTGCTTCTTGCTCTCGCCGGAATTGTTGCCGTTCATCTTGCCTTTGCCCATGAAGGCCTCCTGTGGTGATGGAGGTTAATGACCCCTCCGACCTGAGGTTCCCGGGTGCGCGGCCCTACCACAGCAGGTATTCCGCCAGTCCCGCGCCGGGCGCGAGGATCACGAAGGCCCAGACGGAGGCCGAGGCCAGGTTGGCGGCCTGGAACAGCACGCCCGGCATAAGGAAGATTCCGGCGATCAGGGCAATGACGGCCCGGATGGGTCCGAAGAAGCGCCCCAGAAACACGGCCCAGGGGCCGAAGCGCTGGAAGAAGTCCTCTCCTCGCCCGATTAGTTTGGGATGACGGGACAGAGGCCAGATTTCATAGGCGGCTCTCTTGTAGCGCTGACCGACGGCATAGGAAACCCAGTTGCCCAGGAAAGCGCCGCAGACGGCCCCGGTCCAAGCCATCCAGAAGGGAATGTCCGCTGCAGCCAGGATGAAGCCCACGGCGATCAGGATCGTCATGGTCGGCAGGAGCAGGGACACGAAGGCGAGCGACTCGGCAAAGGTCATCAGCCCGAGTACGAAGGGGGCATAGGCCTGGTGGGTCTGCACGAACTCCAGAACGCTGTTCTTCCAAAACTCGATATCCATGTATCCGATCCGGCTCCTTCATCGTTGGGGCATAGTTGGGGCATATAAGCATTTGCGGCGGATCAGACAGATCCAATCGCATCCGTGATGAAAAGGATCACATCACAAGATTTGAAGCAGGGCTCGTGTTGCGCTAACCCATACTCAAGGGGGCAAGAGCCATGAACGTTCTCTCGATCCAATCCCACGTCGCCTACGGCCACGTCGGCAACGCCTCGGCGGTCTTTCCGATGCAGCGCCTCGGCGTCGAGGTGTGGCCCATCCATACGGTGCAGTTCTCGAACCACACCGGCTATGGCTCCTGGAAAGGCCGCGTGTTCGATGGACCGGCCATCGAGGATCTGGTGGAGGGAATCGCCGAGCGCGGCGTACTCGGCCGCTGCGACGGCGTCCTCTCCGGTTATATGGGCTCTGCCGATATCGGCAACGCCATCCTGTCCGCCGTCGCGCGGGTGCGGTCTCTCAACCCTGATGCCCTGTATTGCTGCGATCCGGTGATCGGCGATGTGGGGCGCGGCGTGTTCGTGCGCCCCGGCATTCCGGAATTCATGCGTGAGCAGGCGGTGCCCGCGGCCGACATCATCACGCCGAACCAGTTCGAACTGGACTACCTGTCCGGCATCGCGGCACAGACACTGGACGACGTGAAGAAGGCGGTCGCGATCGTGCACGAGATGGGCCCCAAGGTCATTCTCGTCACGTCGGTCGAGACAAAGGAAACGCCGTCCGACAGCGTCGATCTCGTCGCGGGCGAGAGCGGGCGCTTCTGGCGCGTTCGGACGCCGAAGCTGTCCCTGTCCGTCAACGGAGCAGGGGATGCCATTGCAGCGCTCTTCTTCGTTCACTATGCCCGCTCGCGCTCCGCGCCGACGGCTCTTGCCGAAGCCTCGGCCTCTGTCTACGGCTTGCTCAAGCGCACGGAAGAGGCAGGCTCCCGCGAAATCCTGACCATTGCGGCGCAGGACGAGTTCGTCTCGCCCACCCGTCGCTTCGACGTTGAAGAGGTTTGATCCGCATGTCCCGCCGTTTCGTCACTCTCGATGTTTTCACGGGCGAGCGCTTCGCTGGTAATCCTCTCGCGGTGGTGCTCGACGCCGAAGGCCTCGACACGGCGGCGATGCAGCGGATCACGAAGGAGTTCAACCTCTCCGAGACGGTCTTCGTCTTTCCGGCCTCGGAGTCGCGCCAGCGGGCCGACATCCGCATCTTCACGCCGGCGCGCGAACTGCCCTTCGCCGGCCATCCAACCGTGGGAACGGCCGTGTTGCTGGCGCTGCTCGACCAAGAGGGCCAGCCAGGGGCCGTGGCCTTCGGCCTCAAGGAGCAGGTCGGCATCGTGCCCTGCGCCGTCGAGGTGAAGGATGAGGCGAGCGGCACGGCTCGCTTCCGTCTGCCGCGCCTGCCGTTCGTTTGGGGCGAGAGCAAGGATTCCGCGACATGCGCCTGGGCGCTCGGGCTCGACCCGACGGAAATCGGTTTCGACCGACACGTCCCGAGCCGCCATTCGGCAGGCGTCGCCTATGATCTGGTGCCCGTCTCGTCGCTCGAAGCCCTGGCAAAAGCCAAGCCGCAGGGCGAGGCCTTCGACAAGGCGTTCGGCGACAGCGATCATCCCGCGCCCTATGTTTACGCCCGCATCCCTCAGTCAGAGGGATTGCGGTTCCGTGCCCGCATGTTCGGGTTGGGCATGGGGATTGTGGAAGATCCGGCCACCGGCTCGGCCGCAGCAGCCTTTGCTGGCGCCCTCATGCAATGCGAGCCCCTGGGTGACGGTGAGCACAACATCGTCATCGAGCAGGGCGTCGAGATGGGCCGGCCCAGCGAGATTCGTCTGCAGATGACGATCAAGGACGGTGCGCTCGTCTCCGCCGAGATCGGCGGCGGTGCCGTGATGGTGAGCCGCGGCGAGATCTTCGCGTGAACCGCGAGGTCGAGATCCGGCGCGTGTCACGCGTCGAGGCGTATTGCCGGCCGCTCGACTGGGCTTGGCCCAAGCAGAATCGGGACTTTATTGAGGAGAACTGGAAGCGGCGCACGGCTGGCAAGCCGCAGATGTTCAATGGACGCGTGCTGCTGCTGCAGGATGTGGCCTTCGAGCAGGACCTGTGCCGCAACACCTATTTCGAGGTGGACTACGCCGACTTCGTCGCCTGGATCGACAAAGGCTATCCCGATCCTGCCATCGCCAACGGTTTCGCCATGGGGGCGCTGCGTGGATCGGATGGTGCTTACATCTGCGGCGTGATGGGCAGCGGAACGACGAATGCGGGCCGCGTGTATTTTCCCGCCGGAACGCCGGATCCTTCCGATCTGAGGTCTGATGGCACTGTCGATCTCGCCACAAGCCTGACCCGCGAACTTGCCGAGGAGACGGGTCTGGAGGACGGGGATTATCATGTGGACGATGAATGGATCATCGTCCAGCGCTGGCCGACCATCGCGCTTCTGCGCATGGTGACCCTGCCAATAACAGCCGAGGAAGGCGCGGCGAGGATCCGCGCCGACATCGCCCGGCAGCATGAGCCTGAACTGCAGGATGTCCGCATCATCCGTGGTGCGAACGATATCGATCCTGAGCGGATGCCGCTCTTCCTGCAGTCGTTCTTCGGCTGGGTTTTCGATCAGAGATAGCCGTGCCGCGCCTTCGTGGCGTTCACCATCCGCACTGCCTCCGCATCACGCCCGGCGGCACAGGCCGCCTCGGCCTGAGCGATCTCCCGGTCCACACGGTTATAGACGGATTGGTTGACATGCCCTGTAGCCAGGTCATTGCTCATGACCGCGCGGTAACGGTTGATTTCTCCATTGCAGCCCGTGCTGGTGCTGCCGGCCATCACGCTGGTGCCGGTTGGGGCTGAGGCGGTCTGAGTGCAGGCTGCCAGAGCCAGGGCGCCGGTCAGCAGCAGGATAGGCGTGGCGATCTTCATGAGTGCATCTCCTCAAGGGGCTCGCGAGCGGGGAATAAAGGCCAAGCTTCGTCTGTTCTAGGGCACTTTCCCGGAAGACCAGTCCTGCCGCGCTTCGAGTCATAACCCATCCAATAGTCGAGCCTTTGCTTTTCATTTGTTTCAACCGCTTGCCATTCGAGCGGAGCGCCGTTACAAACGACCCCGTTGTTCGCGGCTCAAAGCCCGCGGCCATGGAGGATTTGGGCAGCGATGATCATCGGCTCCCCCAGCGCAAGGATGAACGGCACCGCTTCTGCGGCCGCTCGCGCGCGCCTTCTTGGCCTCCTTCTCCTTAGCTGCCCCTGAGGGTCGGCTGGGCGTCGCCGCCTGGGCTCTCAGGGGTTCTGGACAAGCAGGAACAACCTTGAGCCCTAAGGCTCCTCCCAAGAAGGACTAAACTGATGACCGCTTCCGTATCCGGTGCCGTTAAGGACCGCGTTCTGATCTTCGACACCACCCTGCGTGACGGCGAGCAATGCCCCGGCGCCACCATGACCCTGGAGGAGAAGCTCGAGGTTGCGGAACTGCTCGACACCATGGGCGTCGACATCATCGAGGCGGGCTTCCCCATCGCGTCGAACGGCGATTTTGAGGCCGTCGCGCTGATCGCCAAGCAGGTGAGGCGGGCGACCGTCGCAGGCCTCGCCCGCGCCATCTCGGCTGACATTGCCCGTGCCGGTGAGGCCGTGCGCCATGCAGCGCGGCCGCGCATCCACACCTTCGTGTCCACGTCCCCGATCCACCTCGCGCATCAGATGCGCAAGTCGGAGGAGGAGGTGCTGGAGATCATCACCACCACGGTAACCCAGGCGCGCAACCTGATCGAGGACATCGAGTGGTCCGCCATGGATGCCACCCGCACCCCGATCGACTACCTGTGCCGCTGCGTGGAAGCCGCCATTAAGGCCGGCGCCACCACCATCAACCTGCCGGACACGGTGGGCTACGCTACGCCCGATGAATACCGGGCCATGTTCCGCGCGGTGCGCGAGCGCGTGCCGAACGCCGACAAGGCGATTTTCTCCGCCCATTGCCACAACGATCTGGGTCTCGCGGTCGCCAATTCCCTGGCGGCGCTGGAGGGCGGCGCTCGGCAGATCGAATGCACCCTCAACGGCATCGGCGAGCGCGCCGGCAATGCGGCCCTGGAAGAGATCGTCATGGCGATCAAGACCCGTGGCGATGTGCTGCCCTACGAGACCGGCATTGAGGCCACTATGCTGACCCGCGCCTCGAAGCTCGCATCCGCTGCCACGTCGTTCCCGGTGCAGTACAACAAGGCCATTGTGGGCCGGAACGCCTTCGCGCACGAGAGCGGCATCCACCAGGACGGCATGCTCAAGAACGCGCAGACCTATGAAATCATGACTCCCGAGAGCGTCGGCGTGTCCAAGACCTCTCTGGTCATGGGCAAGCATTCGGGCCGTGCGGCCTTCCGCAACAAGCTGGAAGAGCTGGGCTACAGCCTCTCAGACAACCAGTTCCAGGATGCCTTCGAGCGGTTTAAGGAACTCGCCGACCGCAAGAAGCACGTCTATGACGAGGACATCGAGGCACTGGTCGATCAGAACATCGCCATGGCGCACGACCGCATCAAGCTGGTCTCGCTCCACATCGTGGCCGGTACCCGCGGCCCGCAGCGCGCCACCATGCGGCTCCAGGTCGATGATCGGATCGTTGTCGAGGAGCAGGAGGGCAACGGCCCGGTGGACGCCACCTTCAACGTCATCAAGGCCCTTGTGCCCCATGAGGCGGTGCTGGAACTCTATCAGGTCCACGCCGTCACCGAGGGCACCGACGCCCAGGCTGAGGTCTCGGTCCGTCTCTCGGCCGACGACCGCAGCGTCACCTCCCGGGCCGCAGACCCGGATACCCTGGTGGCCTCCGCACAGGCCTATTTGGGAGCCCTCAACAAGCTCATGAGCCGGGGCGCCCGCCTGCACGCTCAGCATGCGGCCGAATGATGGACGGGAAGGGCCCGCTCTGCGGGTCTTTGCCTTGATTGGGTTAGCATAAGGCATCGAACCCTCAAGCTTGAGGGTTCGGGCGGCTCGCCCCGTCGCGCGATATTGACAGGCGTATCGGGTTGAGGCCGGATAGCATGACAAATCTGCTCTGCGGGGCAGGCTCTTGGAAAAATCCGCCCTTGAGCCGAAAACCTCGCTTGCAGGGGCTAGACAGGCCCCACACGGTTTGTTACACGCACGGCCTCTTCAGCGGACATGCGCCGCTGAATTCGCTTCGGCGACGGGTGATTAGCTCAGTTGGTAGAGCAGCTGACTCTTAATCAGCGGGTCGTAGGTTCGAGCCCTACATCACCCACCATTTACCGCAAACAGATCCACACAATTAGCGGCTGATCGCTGGCATCATCGGCTGTGTTGCGGCTTCAAAGCTGAAAGTTTCCCTGAATAGGGGAATTCCTGCACGTCTTGCAAAGTAAGCTCTCGAAGAGCCTAGCTCGGCTTGTCCTTATGACCGGCTGGCAGTGCGAGATGTTCGTTCAGGATCCGCACGATCCTGACGACATCATCCCTTGGGATTGCGAAGGCGAGGGGGCCATAAGACGGATGATCGAATGCGAGCAGCGAGCCGTCGATGCTTGCGACCTGTACATACCAGGGCGGCTCGATCACGGTTTCCACCGTCTTCCCGTCGAGCGGAAGCTTCTGTGAGCCCTCGACCATGCGGGACCTTGCTTGGCCCAGCAGTTGAATCACCTTCGTAAGCTGATCGAGGTCAAGTCCGACCGGGTGAGACGGTCCTGCCGTGGAGCCGATCTCGATCGTCACCGTCTGACGGTCGTCGGAGACCTTCACGCCAACCCTTGCTCCGGCCATGACACACGCTCCATCCTCATTCGGGTCATGTGGTCCAAGGCTCTGAATTCAACCGGGCACAGCCCGAATGGGTTCTCTATACCGCTAAAGTGGTGGAGCTGCGCCCATGTTGGTCGCCGGCGCGATAGGCAAGGTGTCTTAGTTCGGAACGCTAGGTGCACCCATAGTCCTACGGTCTGACCGCGAGGCGAGACGTCAGGTTTCATCGTCCCCGGCACGTGTCGCGACCTTAACGATGATCTCGAGGCGCCCCAGGGTCTCCAGAAGGGGCTCAGACTCTGGTCCAAGCTGCTCAAGCAGGCGGCGCTCGAAGGCAAGAGCCTTCGGCACGATCTCCAGGTAAGCCTTCTGGCCTAATGTTGTGAGCGTCAGGATTTCCTCGCGCCGGTCCTCCTGGCTCGGGCGTCGCCTGAGCCAGCGCCGTTCCTCCAGCGCCCGCACGGCTCGACTGACCTTGGTCTTGTGCATGGCCGAGTGTCGGCCGATCGCCTTGGCGCTCATCGCCTCGAACTGCCCCAGCGTGGCCAGCACCCGCCATTCCGGGATCGTCAGGTCGTGGTGCGGGCCGTAGACGGAGCGGAAATCCTGGGAGACTGCGGCTGCGATCCGATTCAGCCGATAGGGCAGGAACTGCTCGAGCTGGAGTTTGGCCATCGGGTTGTTGGTTACAAAATGGATAGTTACATTTGTGACCAACTGTGGAGGTTACGCCCATGAATGTCCAGAACCCGCCCCTGTCTCAGGTTTCCGAGCGGATTGAGAGCGCCATCCAGCCCGGCTACATGTCCGGCTTCGGCAACGGCTTCGAGACCGAGGCACTGCCCGGCGCCTTGCCCATCGGGCGCAACTCGCCGCAGAAGTGCGCCTACGGGCTTTATGCCGAGCAGCTCTCCGGCTCACCTTTCACGGCGCCGCGCACCACGAACGAGCGCACCTGGCTCTACCGCATCCGCCCGACCGTCTCCCATTGGGGCCAGTTCCGGAAGGCCGATATCGGCCTGTGGCGCACGGCGCCTGCCGCCGAGGTGGAAGTGCCCATCGCGCCCATGCGCTGGGATCCGATTCCGATACCGGCTGAGCCCGTCTCGTTCCTGGAGGGCATCCGCACCATCACCACGGCGGGCGATGCGGGCTCACAGGCCGGCATGGGCGCGCATGTCTATCTCATCACGCGCTCGATGACGGATGAATACTTCTACAATGCCGACGGCGAACTTCTCTTCGTGCCGCAGCAGGGTTCGCTTCGCCTCTGGACCGAGTTCGGCATCATCGATATCGAGCCGGGCGAGATCGCGGTGATTCCGCGCGGCGTGAAGATCCGCGTGGAGCTCACGAATGGTCCGGCACGCGGCTACATGTGCGAGAACTACGGCGGCGCCTTCACCCTGCCGGAGCGCGGGCCCATCGGAGCCAACTGTCTCGCCAATCCGCGCGACTTCCTCACGCCTGTCGCAGCCTACGAGGACCGGGATGCGCCGTCTAAGATGTACGTGAAATGGGGCGGCACGCTCTGGGTGGCGGACATGGATCACTCACCCCTCGACGTGGTGGCCTGGCACGGCAACTACGCGCCTTACAAGTACGACCTGCGTCGCTACTCGCCGGTGGGGCCGATCCTCTACGATCACGCCGACCCATCGATCTTCACCGTGCTGACCTCGCCGTCGGAGACGCCCGGCACCGCCAACATCGATTTCGTGATCTTCCCCGAGCGCTGGCTGGTGGCGGAGAACACCTTCCGGCCGCCGTGGTACCACATGAACGTGATGAGCGAATTCATGGGCCTGATCTATGGCGTTTACGATGCCAAGACCGGCGGCGGCTTCGTGCCGGGCGGCATGTCGCTGCACAACACCATGCTGCCTCACGGGCCCGACATGGATGCATTCGAGAAGGCGAGCAATGTGGAGTTGAAACCGCATAAGCTCGAAGGAACGTTGGCCTTCATGTTCGAGACGCGCTTCCCACAGAAGGTGACGGCGTTTGCAGCCGAGACCGAGTCCCTGCAGAAGGACTATGCTTCCTACGGCCACAAGCTGAAGAAGCACTTCAATCCGAACCAGCGCTGACCGAAGAAATACTCCGTGGCAGCCGTCAGGATCTCGGATCCTGGCGGCTTTCATTTGTGAACCGCAGAATGTTCATTGCATCGCGCGGCGGCTATATCGTTGCGATAGTTTGATTGTGGAGGCATGCCACATTGCAGCCGCACTGCAACGCTTTTCTTCCCTTACAGGCACCGGCAACGCGTGCTTGCAGTACAAGGGAAATGCGGAACAAGCTGCTGATGAAACTGGAACGAAAGAACCACTCGCTCGCGCCGGACACGAACAACGTTCTGGCTGATCTCGAACGGACGCTCGTCGCGTCCATCGCGTTGATGAAGCGCCTGAGGCGCCAGAGAAGGCGCTCCGATCGCATGACGCACTCAGTCGAGCAGCACAGCGCCTGAGCAACGCCATTCATCTGCGACCCTGCGGGCGGGGGACACGGATCCCCTGTCAAAAATCGCTTGCAAAGCCACCATGTGTCTTAAGCGCACTTGATCCCTCACCTGTAACAATGGTTCTTCCAATAAAGGTATAGCTCGGCACAAGTTTGTACGATGCTCGTGTGCCACTGAGCACCGACGCCATGACCATTCGCCACTATCCTCCTGCTCGCTCCAAGGGAGGAGGATCTGTTCATGACGACCTTCAACGCTCACCATCGTTGCCGTTCCTCACGATCCGCTCTGCTCGCCGCAACAGCCGCTCTGGCTCTGGTTGCGGGAAGCGCTGCCAATGCCTGTCCACTCGGCAATCATGACTCTCCGCGGGTCCGCATGCTGCATGCCCTGCAGAAGCCGAACCATCACGGTTCCGGGCATCATATGTCGGTTGCGCAGCTGCAGCCGCAAGCCAAGGATGTGCAGCCGAAGCGCACGGAACTCGGCGCTTACGGCCGCGATTTGCCGCGCGGCGCCGCTGCTCCCACATCCGACGCCAAGCCTCCGCTGCGCGACAATCTCGGCACGCTCGCTTGGTCGGTGACCAAGGATTCGAACGGAGAGGCTCAGGCCTATTTCAACCAGGGCTATCGGCTGGGCTGGGGCTTCAATCATGCGGAGGCGGCGCGGGCCTTCCGCGCAGCGCAGGAGCTCGACCCTGATTGCGCCATGTGCCTGTGGGGCGAGGCCTGGGTGCTCGGTCCGCATATCAACTATCCGATGGATGCGGACGCGAATGCGCGCGCGCTCGTCGTGCTGGCGAAGGCGCGAGGCCTTGCTCCTGCCCAAGGAGACATGCAGGTTGCCTTGGTGGAGGCTCTCTCCAAGAGGCACTCGCCCGATCCCATGGCCGACCGCAAGACTCTGGATCAGGCATATGCCGATGCCATGGAGGCGGTGCAGGCGCGATTCCCCACCGATCCACATGTGGCGGTTCTTACCGCCGACGCACTGATGAATCTCACGCCGTGGGACTACTGGGCCGATGGCGGCAGGACGCCGAAGGGGAAGACGGACAAGATCGTTGCCCTGCTCGAAGGTGTGCTCGGAACGGCGTCGTCCAGTTCGATTGCAGCCAATCCCGATCATCCCGGCGCCGTCCTCTCTACATCCACACCGTCGAGGCGTCGGATCGCCCGGAGCGGGCCGCCCCGCATGCGGCTCGTCTGGAAAACCTGATGCCCGGCGCGGGGCATCTGGTGCACATGCCGAGCCATATCTGGTATCGCCTTGGGCGCTGGCGCGACAGCCTCGACGCCAATGTGCGTGCGGCTGCGGCCGATGAGGCGATCATGGAGCAGGGAGGCGCGAGCCTTCTCTATTCCGAGGCCTATTACGCGCATAACGTTCACTTCCTGATGGTCTCGGCGCTCACCGGCGGCGATGGTGGCACAGCCGTGGAGGCGGCACGTAAGCTTTCAGGAATCGTCTCTGAGCGCGCTCAGCGCGAGGTGCCGTGGACGCAGCCGATCACGGCAGCGCCCTACAATGTCCATGCGGTATTCTCGAAGCCTGAGGATGTTTTGGCTCTGCCTGCACCGGATGGTGATTTTCCGTATGTCAAAGCCGCATGGCATTACGCACGCGGTATTGCCCTGGCCCGTCTCGGGCGAGCCGATGAGGCCCGCCTGGAGGCTGGCGCCATAGACGCGTTGGCAAAGCGGCCTGAGATCATGGCTCTGCCCGATGCCGGCGTGCCGGGACCGGACGTGCTCTCGATTGCGGTGCATGAGATCGAGGCAAGGATCGCGCAGAATGCCGGCGAACATGCACAGGCGGCCGTATTGTTTGCTGAAGCTGCGACAATCCAAGACGGACTGCCTTACATGGAGCCGCCTTACTGGTACTACCCGGTGCATCAATCCCTCGGGGCGGCTTTGATGGCGGAGGGCAAGCCTGCAGAGGCAGTAAAGGCTTTCCGCGAAGCGCTGCAGCGCTCGCCGAACAATGGCTGGGCTGCCGCCGGTTTGCTTCGTGCCGCCGAGGCGCAGGGCGATCAGACAACGGTTGAGGAAGCCAAGTTGCTCATGCAGAAGAACTGGTTCGGAACGGGCATGCCGGCTCCCGAACAGCTCTGAACCGGCAGCATGACCCTGATCAGGAGGGGCTTCGGCGAACGCCGCCGGAGCCCGAATGCACGAGGCTGCGGTTCCTTCGCCAGAGCCATATCGGAATCGAACCGGCCCGGCCACGGATCGCCGTCGGGAAGGTTCCTTCCAGGACGCCGGATTGGAAGATCGAGCAGGCGTCGCCTGCCGCGCGGTGGAGATCGTCGCTCAGGGCCACATCGGCATCGTGCGAGGCGGCGACCTCCATCAACCGACTCGCCACATTGACCGTGTCGCCGATCGCCGTAATGTGCTGGTGGCTGTCGCCGCCGAGCCGGGAGGCGATGATCTCTCCGTAATGGGCGCCGATCTTGAAGCCGATCCGGGCCGCAATTGCATCTGGCAAGTCCGCCATCCAGGCTTCCGTCCGCAGGCACAGGCCCACGCAGGCTTCCACGGCCCGGCAGGCGTCCTCGGGCGAGGAGTCCGGCAGCCCGAACAGGATCATGGCACCGTCGCCCATGAAGCTGGCAACGATGCCCTGGTGGCGCACGGCCTCCCGGTCGACGAGAGCATGGAATCCGCGCAGCATCTCGCGGGTCTCATCGAGCGGCAGAAGCTCGCTCAGGCCGGTAAAGCCCGATAGGTCGATGAAGATCACGGCTGCCTTCTGACGCACTGGCTTCAAGAGGAAAGCAGGATCCTCGGCAAGCCGCTTGGCAAGGCTCGGAGGCTGGAAGCGACGCAGGGTCCGGCTCTGCAGGCTGAGCCTGTCTGCGCGGCCCCGGTCGAGCCAGAGTTCCGCCGCGCCGAACAGCAGCGCAGGAGGCAGGGCCGCCAGCAGGGGAAGGGTGGCGCTGAGCCAGATGCCTCGCGTGAAGGCCGCGAAGGTGAGACCGATCCATGCGGCCGTGACCACGACGATAATGGCAAATCCCCACATGCCGCGATGCCAGGCGAGGAGCAGGACGAGCAGAACCGGCAGCAGGATGGCCATGGCTCCATCGACGAGGCGCACACGGGTGTCGCGCACCAACCCGTCACCCGCCATGAGATGCGCCATGGCGGTTGCCAGAACCTCGACCCCCGGCAGCACGGGATCGAAGGGCGTCGGAAAGGCATCGCCGCCGCCCGTGACCGTTGCGCCGATCACGACGATCCGGTCTCGAAACACATCCTCATCGGCCCGTCCGCTCAAGACTTCGTTGGCGCTGACGGTGAGAATGGTGCCGGCCGGTCCGTAGAAGCGGAGGGCTAGCGCATACCCGCCGTCTGTGCTCGTCGCCACATCGCCGATGGCGACTTCGTCTGCTCGGAGAACCGGATCTCGACCCGTTGCAACAGAGACGGTGCGCAGCGGGAATGACGGAATGATCTGAGAGTCAGAGCGGACTAGAAGAGGGATGTGCCGGGGCACACCGGATGGGTCCGTAGCGATGTTGACGACACCAAGCGCTGAAACGCTGGCCAGACTCTTGATCGGCAGGAGAAGTTTCTGGGCTGTCGGAAGATCATCGGACGCGATTGGGAGAGGATCGAGAGCCTGCTGCGCGTTGCGCTCGAACAGACCTGCGGCCGCCAAGACGCTCCGCGTTTCGCTGAGCGCCTTCTCCAGCGCAAGGTCACCCTCTGCACGACCTGGATCGACGAAAAGGATGTCGAGCGCAACGGCCTTCGGGTGCATGCGTCCCACGCTCGAGACGAGCTGCGCCATCGTGGTGCGGGGCAGGGGATAGGCGCCGACCTGCTGCACGGTCTCGTCGTCGATGGCCAGGATCGTGATGCCTCCAGGTGTCGGGCGCGGGCCTTCGACCAGAAATCGCAGGTCGACCAGGGGCGCTTCCAGCCGGTCGAGAAGGGAAGAACCGCCCTGCCAATGCCAGAAGGCCAGCCCCGCGCCCCAGAGGGCCGCCAAGGCAGCGGCGATGAGCGGAATGGCAAACCGCCTGCGCATGGAGGCTCAGCGCCCGAAGCGGGCGAGGAGGGCTGCTGCGCGGGGGGCGGGCCAGCGCCGCACGACCAAGGGCGATGTGCCGGCCTCCACGTCGACGCCCTCGCCGGGCTCAAGGCTGACGCTCCGCGTGTTGCCTGAAACCCGCCGTACCGCCACCCGTCCTGTCACCACGAGGACGGAAGTTCGGCTGCTGCCGACATCGACGGCCCATTGGGTGCCGCGCACGGCGGCAATGGCCTGCGGGGTCATGACCTGGAAGCCCCGCCGTGCGGTTCGTGCCGGCGCGTCGACGAGGATGGCCCCGCTCTGCAGGTGCACCGCGTCGGGCTGGGCGTCCCGATCGCGGTCAACGAGGGTGTAGACGGCTCCCGCTTCGGCCTCGATGGTCACGCCGTCCCGGCAGCGCAGGATCTGCCGCGCCGGAGCGGTCGTCGCCTGGAGTACGCAGCCGACGCCTTGCGCCAGCGCAGGCTCGCTCGAGAATGGGTGAAGGAGACTGCCCAGGAGCACGAGCCGCAACGCGGCAAGTCGAGCTGGCCTCCGGCGTGCCCTTCTCCATGTCATGATGTTTCTCCGCTGCCCAAGAACAGGCCGCTGTTCTCGATGGCCCAAAGATGACCATGGCTTATAATATGGAGGACGCAAGACAGCCAGCGATGTGCCGGATGTCACCCTTCGGCGCTCATACCGCGCGTCACTGTTTTTGCGCGACGAAGAATAGGCGGGGGAAACGAAGAAGCACCTTGCCGTCCTGCTGGGCCGGGTAGGCCTTCTCGATCTCGATGTAATATCGATCCAGGAACGCGGATTGCTCCTCTGGGGAGAGAGGATCGAGATAAGGCCTCAGCCCCGTGCTCTTGAGCCACTCGATGATGGCTTGCGCATCCGCCAAGGGATGAACATAGGCCGTCTGCCAGAGATCGACCGAGCACCCGGCCTGCAGCAGCCATGAATAGTAGTTCTCGAACGCCCCGATCTTCACGCGGGCCACGGATCCGGCCTTGAGCTTTTCCGCCCACGGCCCCTCCTGCGCGACCTTCCGCATGAGGCTGTGCGATGGCTCATCCAGGTTGTTGGGCATCTGGACGGCAAGGCAGCCGCCTGCGTCCAGGCAGGCGGCGAGTTTTGCAAGCAGGCGCGCATGGTCCGGCAGCCATTGCAGGACGGCGTTGGCGAAGATCAGATCGTAGCGCTCGTCCGGATCCCAGGTTGCAATGTCCGCTTCTTGGAACGTGACCTCCGGCAGGCGCGCGCGAGCCTTGGTCAGCATGTCGGGCGAACTGTCGAGCCCGAGCACGCCTGCGCCCGGGTAGCGATGGACGATCAGCTCCGTGCTGTTTCCCGGGCCGCATCCGAGATCGACGGCGCTGCGGATCTCCTTCAGAGGAACGCGCCCGATCAGGTCGACCGCAGGCCGCGTCCGCTCGTCCTCGAATGTCAGGTATTGCCCCGCGTTCCAGTCTGCCAATGGAGGCCTCGTCTTCGTCGAATTCTAGGGAGGCGCTGCATGAATCATCGGCGCCTGCAACTCCTGCCGCAGACCCAAGCACGGGGGATGGCCGAACTGCAAGAGGGTGACTGGAAAACGGGATCCTGGCGGTCGGTGCCGTCGGAGCGGCCCGGATCTCGAAGGATGCAAATATTCGCTCTGCCGCTTGAGAATCCTTTCAAGGGCGACATCCTTCTAGTTCGAGCGTATATTCATTGCACAGGTTACGGTTATGCGTGACCGTCGCGCAGGCCGTGATTTCAGCTGCCAAGGTTCATCCCTGGAGGAGCGGTTATGGCTCATTTTCACGTTGTTGCCGGTGCGACCGAGACCCCGGCCCAGCCCGTCGTCAGGAAGATCACGCCCGCCGACCTGAAGGAGGCACTGGCAAAAGGATTCGACGATTTCTGGGCGATGCCGTCCCACCTGGTCTTTCTCGGATTGATCTATCCCATCATCGGCGTGTGCCTTGCAGCATTGACGTTCAGCAACAATGCGCTGCCACTGCTTTATCCGCTGGCATCGGGCTTTGCTCTGGTGGGCCCGTTCGCGGCCATCGGCCTTTACGAGATCAGCAGGCGGCGGGAACTTGGCCTGACCACCACCTGGCAGGATGCTTTCGACGTCCTCAAGTCACCGTCGATCCCGTCGATTGCCGCTCTGGGCGTGGTGCTGCTTGTGATCTTCCTCGTATGGCTGACATCGGCGCGCATGCTGTACCAATCCATCTTCGGTTATGAGGTGCCCGCGTCCTACTCCCAATTCGTCAATCAGGTACTCGCAACCTCCGAGGGCATGAGGCTGATCGTCATCGGCAACATTCTCGGGTTCTGCTTCGCCGTTGCGGTGTTGAGCATCAGCGTCATCTCGTTCCCGCTTCTCCTCGACCGGGATGTCGGAGTGGCTGTGGCGATTTACACGTCGGTCAAGGCGGTGGTGATGAACCCACTCACGATGGCTCTGTGGGGCCTGATCGTGGCGGCAGGGCTCCTTGTCGGGTCGCTCCCGCTCTTCGTGGGCCTGGCCATCGTGATGCCCGTGCTTGGGCACGCCACCTGGCATCTGTATCGCCGGGTCGTGGAGCCGCCTCATCCCGACGAGGCGCATCCTGCCGCATGATTGACGTTCTGATAAGGCAAAGGCGGCCCTCGATCAGGCCGCCTCTCGCCGATCAGGTGCCTGGCCCGAAGAACGAGAGCCGTGACAGGAGCGTGTAATCCGATTCCAGCACCATGATCGCCACAAAAACCAGTACGGCGCTGATCGGCACCAGGATGGCATAGACCAGTGACAGGCGCTCCCAGGCCATGTGCATGAAGACGGCCATGATGAGCCCGGCCTTCAGCATCATGAAGAGGAGAATGAGGGAGTATCGCAAAAGGCCTTCAAACTGGAAGTAGTCGACGAAGTACGAGCAGGCGCTTAAGGCGAACAGCCAGATCCAGACCACGAGATAAAGCCTTATTGGATGCTGCTGTCCCTGCCCATGGGCGGATGCCTGTGCCATGACCGTACTCACCAGAGATAGAAGAAGGCAAAGATGAAGACCCAGACCAGGTCGACGAAGTGCCAGTAGAGTCCCATGATCTCGACGGACTCGTAGTTCCCCCTGCGACTTGTGAAGAAGCCGCGCCTTTCCTGATCGTAGTCGCCCCGCCAAACCTTCCTGGTGACGATCAGGAGGAACAGCACGCCAAAGCTCACGTGCGTGCCGTGAAAGCCCGTGATCATGAAGAAGCTGGAGCCGAATTGCGCTGCTCCCCATGCGTTGGACCATGGACGCACGCCCTCATGGATCAGCTTGGACCACTCGAAGGCCTGCATGCCCACGAAAGCTGCTCCGAGAAGGGCCGTCACCAGCATCAGGATCGCGGTCTTTCGACGATCGCGGCGATAGGCGTAGTTCACCGCCATGGCCATGGTGCCGCTGCTGCTGATCAGCACGAAGGTCATGATCGCGATCAGGATGAGGGGCAAGGTCACGCCGCCGATGGTCAGGGCGAAGACCTCGCTCGCATTAGGCCATGGCACCGTCGTGGACATGCGCGCCGTCATGTAGGAAATCAGGAAGCAGCTGAACACGAAGGTGTCGCTGAGGAGAAAGATCCACATCATGGCCTTTCCCCAGGAGACGTTCCTGAAAGCCTGCCGGTCGGAAGAAAAGTCGGCCGCGATGCTCCGCAGGCCCGAGGCCTCGGGATAGGCGTGGGAGGTATCGGTCGCAGCCTGTTCCGCCATGGGCAGAGATCCTCTCACGTCAGCAGCTGCCGACAGATGTCGATGAACTCGCCGGCCCAACCCGTCCAGATGCTCAGGAGAACAAGCCAGAGGAGGAGCAGGAAGTGCCAGTATGTGGCGCAAAGCTCCACCGGCAGGCGCAGCCGCTCGGTTGTGGGCCCGCGCCATGCTTTTCCGGCGGTCCGAGCCAGGACCACCAGCCCGCCCACGAGATGAAGGCCGTGCGCTCCAGTCAGGACGTAGAAGAAGTCATTGGCTGGATTGATCGTGAGGCCATAACCTTCGCTCGCCAGCTGCTGCCAGGCAACGAGCTGCCCCGAAAGGAAGGCAAGGGCCGCGATACCCGCTGCAAGCAGGCTCACCTTGAGTTCGCTTCTCTCGCCGCGGCGCACGGCGACCGTCGCACCGTGAAGGGCGATGCTGCTCAAGGCGATCATGATCGTGTTGAGCCACAGGATCGGCGGAAGCGGCAGTGAGCGCCAGTGGGGGAGCTGCATGCGCATCGCATAGGCGCTGATGAAAAGCGCGAAGAAGGAGCCGACGACGGCCAAGAAGACGCGCAGCCCGATTGTTGCCGGATCCGTGGTTTGAACAGGGATGTTCGGAAGAACAGCCGCTTCGCCTTGCTCGAGCCACGGCTTGGATGCCAAGCCCTGTCGTGAGAGCCACCATGTCGCGATGATCGCCAGGATGCTCAGGAAGAACAGGATGCTACCCATGTCCCGGCTCCGGAATTGCTCGTGTCAGCCCCGGCTGGTTCTGTGGCAGGAAATCCTGATCCGCGCCCGGTACGCTGTAATCGTAGGCCCAACGATAGACGACGGGCAGGTCCTTGCCCCAGTTGCCGTGGGGTGGCGGGGTTTCGGGCGTCTGCCATTCGAGGGTGGTGGCCCGCCAGGGGTTGCCGCCAGCCACCCTGCCGTACCGCAGGCTCCAGAACAGATTGAACACGAAGACCAGTTGGGCTGCGCCGACGATCAGCGCCACGATGGTGATGAAGGCATTGAGCGTGTGCGCAGAGGGAGGCACGAAGGCCATGTCTGCGATGTCATGGTAGCGACGCGGGATGCCTATCAGACCAAGATAATGCATGGGGAAGAAGATCGCGTAGGCACCGAGAAACGTGACCCAGAAGTGGAGCTTGCCAAGCCCATCGTTCAGCATGCGCCCGGTCACCTTCGGGTACCAATGGTAGATTGCGCCGAAGATCACCAGGATCGGTGCCACGCCCATGACCATGTGGAAATGCGCGACCACGAACATGGTGTCCGACAGTGGAACGTCCACGACCACGTTGCCGAGGAAAAGGCCCGTGAGGCCGCCGTTCACGAAGGTGACGATGAAGGCAAGAGCGAACAGCATGGGGACGGTGAGGTGGATGTCTCCCCGCCAGAGCGTGAGAATCCAGTTATAGACCTTGATCGCTGTCGGCACGGCAATGATGAGTGTCGTGGTGGCGAAGAAGAACCCGAAATATGGGTTCATGCCGCTCACATACATGTGGTGGGCCCAGACGATGAAGCTCAGCGCCCCAATGGCGAGCAGAGCCCAGACCATCATGCGATAGCCGAAGATGTTGCGCCTTGCATGGGTGCTGATGAGGTCGGACACGATGCCGAAGGCCGGCAGGGCGACGATGTAGACCTCCGGATGCCCGAAGAACCAGAAGAGGTGCTGGAAGAGCAGGGGGCTGCCGCCGTTGCGGTCGAGAGGCTGTCCCATCTCGACCATGGCGGGCATGAAGAAGCTGGTGCCGAGCGTTCGATCGAAGAGCATCATCACGGCGCCGACGAACAGGGCAGGGAAGGCGAGGAGTGCCATGAAGCTGGCCGTGAAGATGCCCCAAACGGTGAGCGGCATGCGCATCAGCGTCATGCCGCGCGCGCGGGCCTGCAGCACCGTCACCACGTAGTTGAGGCCGCCCATGGTGAAGCCGATGATGAAGACCATCAGCGACACGAGCATCAGGATGATGCCCCACTCCTGACCGCCCGGCGTACCCGTCGTGATGGCCTGCGGCGGGTAGAGCGTCCAGCCCGCTCCCGTGGGGCCTCCCGGCACGAAGAAGCTTGCCACGAGGATGAGCACAGCCAGAAGATAGATCCAGAAGCTCAGCATGTTGACATAGGGAAAGACCATGTCGCGCGCGCCGATCATCAGCGGGATGAGGTAGTTGCCAAAGCCGCCGAGAAAGAGCGCGGTGAGCACGTACACCACCATCATCATGCCGTGCATGGTGATGAACTGGTAATAGGCATTGGCGTCGATGAATGAGAAGACGCCGGGAAATCCCAGTTGCAGGCGCATCAGCCATGACAGAACAAGGGCAATGAGGCCGACAGACAGGGCCACAAAAGAGTACTGGATAGCGATAATCTTCGCGTCCTGGCTGAAGACGTATTTCGTCACCCAGCTGTGCGGGTGGTAGAGCTCGACATCCTCGACATCGGGCGCTGCGACAACTCCTGTCGACCCAAGTGGGACATCAACCATCAGGACTTACTCCCCGGCGCTCGCGCTTCTCTCCGATTAATCAGACATCGCAGTCTCACTCTTAGTGCCCGGCGTCAGGCGCGCGAAGCTCGTCGATACCTGATCCTGCAGCCATGCCTGGTATTCGCTCTCCTCCTGAACGACGACCTTTCCGCGCATCTGCGGATGGCCGACGCCGCACAGTTCGGCGCAAAGAATCTCGAAGGTCCCGGTTCGTGTTGGCGTGAACCAGATGTAGGAGATCTGTCCGGGCACCAGATCCATCTTGGCCCGGAACTCCGGTACGTAGAAGTTATGGAGGACGTCGGGGGAGCGCAGAAGCGCCTTGACGGGTCTGTTGACCGGCAGATGCAGTTCTCCGCCCTCAACGACCACATCATCCTGCGAGTTCGGATCGTCGCGATTGAGGCCGAGCGGATTGTCAGGGCTGATCAGGCGCGTGTCGGATGTGGCGAGCTGGCCGTCCGGTCCGGGCAGTCGGAAGCTCCATTGCCACTGCTGGCCGAAGATCTCGATATCGGTTGCATCGTCGGGCACGGTGATGAACTGCTGCCAGACGAAGAGGCCAGGCGCCAGCATGGCGGCGACGCCAACCCCTGTGACGATGGTCAGCCACCATTCCAGACGCTTGTTCTCGGGCTCGTAATGAGCTTGCCGTCCGGCCTGATGACGGAAGCGGTAGACGCAGTAGGCCATGAAGAGGATCACGGCGACGAACACCGCGCCGGTGATCCAGAAGGTAATAATGATCGTATTGTCGATGTAGTGCCAGTTCGAAGCAATCGGCGTCCACCACCAGGGACTCACGAGGTGGAAGACGACTGATCCGAGAGCGACCAGAACCAGGATGAGCGCTACGGCCATTCCTCACCATCCTTGCCTTAAGCAGGCTGCGGATCTGAAGCAGAAGGCGCAACTCTATCTTGCGTCGTAGTTCTGTTTTGATTGAGACATTACAAAAGAAGCCGCAACCAAAACGCACATAACAATCAGCATCGGCTGTGAGGCAGTTGCTCTTTACATCGCAGCAACTTGTTTTTTTGCCTGCAGCTGCCCTGAAAATTACACCTCTTGGATTGGGTGGTCAATCAGGCTTGGCCATCGGAGGTATGAAGGAGCAAAGACCAGGTGTCTCTGTTTCATGTGAAACAATGACGCTTGAGCGAAATGCATGATCATTCGAGCAAAGTCACTTATATGAAGTGTCCGGAAAGTGGCAATATCCCGGCAGAATTGAGGTGGTTTGCTGCAGCATCTTTTTCCTGCAGGCTCCGAGCGCAATGCAGGATATGGATGTATTCCTCGCGTCCGCTTTCTGCCGATGTGTTTCATCAACAATCAACTTGAAATCGTCTGGCTGGGGTTTTGCCGCTAGGGAAACTATGGTTAGTTACGAACCTCGACAGATTGCAGCACGTCTCCGGGAACGCCCAAGGCATGCCGCGAAATCAAGAAGCAGTTCCGTCTCAGGGAGAGAGTGCCTCAAGTGCTGTGGTTGAGCACCATACGAAGGACAGCGTTTCTCTTCCTGGTAGGCGTTCTGTTCAGTGGCTTGCCGTCGAACCATGCCGCCGCGTTCGATCTCTTCGGCTGGTTCGGCGGGGGCGATGAGCCGCCCCCACCCAGCGCCGAGGCCCTGCCTTACTCCCTGGATTACGCCGTCGGCGACACGAAGAATCTCGAGCAAATTCTGAAGGATGCGTCGACTCTGCAGAGCCTCCAGGAGGAGCCTCCCCCGGACGCCGCAGCCTTGGTGGCCCGTGCGGAGGCCGATCTGCCGCGCCTGATCGATGCCCTCTGGGGAGCGGGGTACTATAACGCCCGCGTTGCGATCAATGTCGCGGGCGTCCCGCTGGCGCTCCTGTCCTCGCGCACCGAAGCCGCGACGCGCGCGGCGGCGGCATACCGCGCGCGGGCTCTCGTGCCTGTTCAGATCATCGCCGATCCCGGTCCTCAATTCGCCCTCCGGGATGTGTCTGTCCTGGACGCACGCACGGGGCGGCCGTTCCCGCCGGGGCAGTTGCCGCCGCGGGTCGTGCAGATCGAGCCGGGGGATCCGGCGCGTTCCGCCGACATCCTGGCCGCCGAGGCACGCATTGTCGATCATTTCCGCGCCGAGTCACTCCCCTTCGCCAAGGTCGAACGGCGTGAGCCCGTGGTGTATCACCCGGCCCAGGCGATGGACGTGAGCCTTGCGGTCGATCCGGGTCCGCGCGCGGGCATCGGCCCCATCATCGTCCAGGGGGCCGAGAACGTCGATCCGGCGGTGGTGCGTTCCTTCATCTACACCGAGCCGGGCGATCCCTACTCGCCGGCGGAGCTCGCCTCCATGCGCAAGTCGATCTCCCAGATCGAAGCGCTGGGGTCCGTGCGGATCAGGGAGGCCGAAACCCTCGATGCGTATGGAAACCTGCCACTCTTCGTGGAACTCACCGAGCGCCCGCTGCGCGTAATCGGGGCATCGGCGCAGTACTCGACCACGGACGGGCCGGCGCTCAGAGCCTACTGGGCGCATCGCAACCTGTTCGGCGGCGCCGAGCGGCTGAGGCTCGAGGGCAATCTCTTCTACCTCACCGAGGACGGCGGGCGCCCGGACGATGACGATGATTTCGACTGGAGCGATCTCGGAGGCCGTTTCCGCGCGAGCTTCCTCAAGCCGGCTCTCTGGGGCACCCGGAACGACCTGCTTGTCGATGCCCTCGTCGAGCGCGACCGCACGGAGGGCTATACCAGCCGGCTCGTCAACGCGACCGCCGCCATCCGCCACCGTTTCAGCGAGACGTTCTCGATCCAGGGCGGCATCGAGTACGAGCGGGGCCAGACCACGGATGTGCTCGGACAGATCGACTACACCCTCGTGGGGTTGCCGGTCTCCCTCAGTTACGATTCGACCGACAATGCTCTCAATCCCACCGAGGGCATCAGGCTCATCGCCTCGGTCACACCCTATCCGGAATTTCTCGGCTCTTCGGTGCCGATCACCATCGCCCGGGGAACTGCGTCGGCCTATTACTCGCTCGACGAGGAGTCCCGCTACGTGCTAGCCGGACGCATCGGCCTCGGCTCCATCGTGGGGGCGGATCTCGATGAGATTCCCGCAAACCGGCGGTTCTTCGCGGGCGGCGGCGGCTCCGTGCGCGGTTATACCTACAGGTCGTTGAGCCCAACCTTCCTGGGCGAGCCCGTCGGCGGCCGGAGCCTCCTCGAGGCTTCGCTCGAGGCTCGCATCAAGGTCACCGATACCATCGGCATCGTGCCTTTCGTCGATGCCGGCACGGCCTTCGAGTCGAGCTATCCGGACTTCAACGAGCGCATCCGCGTCGGCGCCGGCCTGGGCCTCCGCTACTACACGGGAATAGGTCCCATCCGCCTGGACGTTGCGATCCCGGTCAATCGGGAACGCGGCGATCCATCTTACGCCATCTATGTCGGAATCGGGCAGGCCTTCTGATGAAAAAGCCCATCCGCTCCCTTGCCCTTCTGACCGTTTTCATCGCCGTGGCGCTGGTCGCCTCCTGGTTCCTCGTCTCGCGCCCGAGCCAGGCGCAGAGCGATCAGGGCGTTCTGGCCAACCTGATTTCGCGCCTCCTCTCCACCCCGGCCACGCGGGTCAACATCGGCAGCATCGAGGGGGCGCTCTCGTCCAATGCCGTCATCCGCGACGTGCGCATCGCGGATCGCAACGGCGTATGGCTCACCCTCGACCGCGCCAATCTGGTCTGGAGCCGGACGGCGCTCCTGCGCGGGCGGCTCCAGGTCGATGAGCTCACCGTCAATCGTCTTGAGATCCAGCGCAGGCCGTTGCCCGCCGAGGAGGACGCGCCGGTTTCCGACGAGCCGATCCTGCCCGAGTTGCCGGTCCGGGTCGTCATCGACCGATTCGCCCTGCAGGAACTGGTGCTCGGCGAGCCGGTGCTGGGCACGCAAGCACGGCTTTCGGCGGCAGGCTCCGCCCAGATCGGGAATCCTTCGGAAGGACTCGACCTGACCTTTGCGGCGCAGCGCCTCGATGCCCCCGGGCAGCTGTCGATCGATCTCAGCTACGTGCCGCAGTCGAACCGCCTCACCCTCGATCTCACGCACCAGGAGCCCGCAGGCGGCATCGCCGCACGGCTTCTGGATCTGCCCGGCCTGCCGCCTGTCGATCTGAAGCTCGCTGGTCAGGGACCCTTAAGCGATTTTGCGGCGCGGCTCGACTTCACCGCCGGTCCGACCATCGGAGCCACAGGGACCACCACGGTGAGGCGCACGAATGCCGCCTATGACCTGAACGTGGATCTGGCGGCCCGCATCGAAGGGCTGCTGCCGGCGCCGGTCGCCCCGGTGTTCAGCGGCACCACGCAACTGGTCGGCAGTGTGAATGTGGGCGACGATGGCGGAGTCCGCTTTCAGCCGATCCAGATCACGTCTAACGTCGCCCGCTTCGACTTGAATGGGACCATCAGCTCCGGACAGATTCTCGACATCCGGCTCAGCGCCCGTGCGCTGCCGACGGACGGCAACAGAACACGCGCCGGCGCGGCGGAAATCGCCAGGCTCAACTTCGACGGCACGGTCCAGGGGGCGCTGACCGCACCGCGCGTCAATGGCACCCTAGAGGCGGCCGAGGTCAGGCTGCCGGAAGGCTCCCTCGATGCCCTGAACGCCCGCGTGACCATGAACCCGGTGGAGGGCGTGTCTCCCCCGGACCGTTTCTCTTTCGCCATCGATGCCAATGCCAGCGGGATCCGCCCGGCCGATCAGGCGCTCGCGCGGGCAATTGGGCCGACCCTCGCGGTGACCTCCCGCGGCTCCTTCGACCTTGAAGGAATCGCCAGCGTCGAGACCGCGCGCATCGAGACATCTACCGCACAGGCGAGCTTCAGCGGGCGGGTCGGATCGGCGATCCTCGACGGGACGCTGGAGGCCAGCATTCCGGCCCTGGCGCCATTTTCCGGCATCGCCGGGCGGACCCTGCGTGGCTCCGCGGATCTGACGGCCCGGCTGTCCGGCAACCCGCGTCGCTACGACATGGCCGCGGCCATCGATGCGCGGCTGCGCGAGCTTTCGACCGGAACGCCGGCCCTCGACGGTCTCCTGGGACGCACGGTCACGGCCGCAGGCACCGTGCGCCGCATCCCGAACGGGTTTGCCTTCAATGATCTTCGGGTCGACGGTGCCCATCTCGACGCCCGGTTGGACGGACAGGCCACACAATCGGCCGCCAACCTGGGTCTCGACGTCACCATCGACGAGTTGCGGCGTGTGGACGAGCGCATCACTGCGGGACGGGCAAACCTTGCGGCGCGTCTCACGGGCTCTCTGGAGCGACCGGACGTGACCGGCACCGCAACGCTCACCGATGTTCGGGCGCTCGGCCGCTCCATCCCGCGCCTCGCCCTCGATCTTAATGCCCGCGACGTGACGGGCGCCCTCGACGCGACTCTCACCCTGGATGGGCGGATCGACGACAAACCCGCCACGGGCTCCCTGCACTTGGCGAAGCCACCGGAAGGCGGCTGGCTGCTCGACCGGCTCGATATCGACATCGGCTCGGTTGCCCTCAACGGCAATCTCCGCCTGAGCCCCGATCAGCTGGCCCAGGGCGAGATCTCCCTGTCCGGCAGCGATTTCGACGACCTTTCCCCGCTCGTGCTCACAAAGCTCGACGGAGCGCTCGATGCGGTCGTCACACTTGCCGTGCGCGGCGGCGGGCAGGACGTGCAGGTCACCGCGCGGGGAGCGCGCTTTGCCGCTGCCGATATCGCCGTGCGGGATTTCAGCGCGCAGCTCGCGGTTCAGGATCTGTATCGCCGCCCGGTAATCGACGGCTCCGTCACAGCCGCTGCTATGACGGCCGGAGGCCAGACCTACCGGGATGTGCGTCTCATCGCCGAAGGTACGCCCGACGCCTCGCGCTTCACCGCCTCGGCCACGGGGCAGGGGTTCAATCTCGATGCGCAGGGCCGCGTCGTACCGGGAGACGCGACACGGATAGAGCTGGCCTCGTTCACGGCCCGCCGTGGCGGCAGGCGCCTGGCCCTGGCACAGCCGGCCACCATTGCGCTGCGGGACGGCAGCATCACCTTGTCCAATCTCGTGGTCGCGGCCGACCAGGGGCGCGTTGCCCTGTCCGGCACCGTCGGCGACACGCTCAACCTCTCGGCCGACATCCGCAACCTGCCGCTCCAGACGGCCGAGATCCTCGTGCCTGATCTCGGTCTTGCCGGCACGGTCAACGGCAGCGCCACGATCACGGGAACCGCGAGCAATCCAAGCGGCGCCTATCGGTTGACTGTATCCGGCCTTACAACCCCGCAGACCCGGCAGGCAGGGCTGCCGCCCCTCGGCATCGAGGCGCAGGGCCGGTTGGCCGATCAACGGGTTGGTGTCGAAGCGCGGGTCTCGGCCGCGCGCGCCGGGACCTTCCAGGTGTCCGGCAGCGTTCCGATCGAACCGACCGGCGAGCTGGCTCTCAGAGTGTCGGGCCGCGCCGACCTTGCCATCGCGAACACGATCCTGTCGGCCTCCGGCCAGCGCCTCACCGGCGCGGCCAATCTGGATCTCGCCATCGCCGGAACCCTCTCCGATCCTCGGATCGAGGGGAACGTCGCCCTTGCAAATGGCAGCTTCTCCGATGCGCTGCAGGGCGTTCAGCTGAACGGCATCACCGGGCGGCTTGCCGCTCGTGGCAAGGTGCTGGTCATCGAGAGCCTGACGGCGCAGACACCGAACGGTGGCTCCCTTGCAGCCCGGGGTCAGGTGACCATCGATCCGGCGGCAGGCTTTCCCGGCGAGATCAGAATCACAGGCAACCGGGCGCAGCTCGTTTCCAACGAAACCGTCGATGCGACGGCCAACCTGGATCTGACCCTATCAGGATCGCTGGCCAGCCGGCCGCGCGTAGCGGGACGCGTCGATATCATCACGATGAACGTCTCCGTGCCCGACCGCCTGCCGACAACCTTGCGGCCTTTGCCCGGAACGAAGCACGTGCGGCCCACGCCTACCGCCGCGGCACGGCTTGCCCTTGCGCAGCGGCGGCAATCCGCCTCCGCCAGGGGGGCGCCGTTCAGGGCCGAGCTCGATCTCGTGCTGACGGCGCAGAACCGGATCTTCGTGCGGGGGCGGGGCATCAATGCCGAGCTCGGCGGCGACCTGAGGCTGCAGGGCACGACCCAGGATCCCATCGCCATCGGTGCCTTCGAGCTGCGCCGTGGGCGCTTCGATCTGCTCGGGCAGAGGATCGAGTTCGTGCGCGGCCGCTTGGACTTCACCGGCGATCTCACCCCGTCGCTCGACTTCTTGGCCGAGACGAAGGCCGGGGACGTGACGGCGCGCATTGCGGTGACGGGCCCGGCCTCAAGTCCCGAATTCTCGTTCAGCTCCGAACCCGACCTGCCGCAGGATGAAGTGCTCTCCCGCATCCTGTTCCAGAGGCCGTCCGGCGGTCTCTCTGCCGGCCAGGCCCTGCAATTGGCGCAGGCCGTGGCGCAGCTCTCCGGCGGCTCCGGGAACGACGCCTTCGAGCGCCTGCGCCGATCGCTGGGCGTCGACAGCCTCGACATCACGGTTGGTGCTGGCGGCGGACCGGGTGTGGGTGTCTCCCGCTACATCAGTGATAACGTGCGCGTGGGCGTGCGGGCCGGCGCGCGGCCCGAGGAAAGCGGCGTCACCGTTGATATCGACCTGACGCGGCGTCTCAAGGCCCAAGGCGAGGTGAATGCCGAAGGCGGCACGTCCGTTGGGCTTGGGTTCGAACTGGAGTATTAAGTGCCGGGGCTGCCCTCTGGCAGCCCCGCTGCTTCAGGCATCAGTCGACCTTCGCGCCCGAGGCTTTGACGACCTTCGCCCATTTCTCGTGCTCGGCCCTCACATAGGTCATAAGTTCATCCGGGCTCATGGGCTGGATCTCGCCGCCGAGATCGGCGAAGCGCTTCTGCAGCTCCGGCGTCTCCAGGGCCTTGCGGACCTCCTGGTTCAGCTTGTTCGTGATCTCCGGCGGCGTGCCCTTGGGAGCGAACATGGCGAACCAGCTCGTGGCCTCGAAGCCGGGTAGGCCCGCTTCCGCAAGGGTGGGCTTGTCGGGAACGGCCGGGGAGCGCTTTGCCGACGTGACCGCCAGCGCCCGCAGGTTGCCGCCGCGAACATGCTCGATCGAGGAGGGGAGGTTGTCGAACATCACGTCCACCTGCCCACCGATCAGGTCGTTCACGGCCGGGCCGCTGCCGCGGTAGGGCACGTGGGGCATCTCGACGCCCGTCATCTGCTTGAAGAGCTCGCCGGAGAGATGGATCGACGTGCCGTTGCCAGACGACGCCATGGTGAATTTGCCGGGAGTCGCCTTCGCCTCGGCGATAAATTCCTGCACCGTGGTGGCCTTCACCTTCTTGGGGCTCACCACCATCAGGTTCGGCACGCCGGCCACGTAGGCAACGGGTGCGAAATCCGTAAGGGCGTCATAGGGCATCTTTGCATAGAGGCTCGGATTGATAGCATGGGTGCCGACCGTGCCCATCACCAGCGTGTAGCCGTCCGGCTCCGCCTTCGCGACCGCATCCGCTCCGATATTCCCGCCGGCACCGCCGCGGTTCTCGATGACGAACTGCTGCCCCAGGGATTGGGACAGCTTCTCGCCTACGAGCCGGGCGAAGATGTCGGTGGTGCCGCCCGGCGTGAACGGCACGATCATGCGGACCGGCCGCGTTGGATATGTTACCGGCTGAGCAAGGGCGGCTCCCGAGGCCAGGCAGGCTCCGGCTCCGAGCAGAAGGCCGAGGATGTGTCGGCGTGCGGGGTAGGAAGAGGGTGACATGGCGGCTCCCTAGGGTTTAGTGTCGTTGACTGCGCGGATATTCCGGAACGGCAGCTCCCCATGTGAGCGCAACCCATGATCCAGGGCAATGGCCTTGAGGGCCGATGTGAAGGCCTGCAACGCCTGAAATTTTTTCTGGATTTGGGAACTCTGATCCCTTGAAAAGCGTTACGCAGGGTCGAATTCCATCCGAAGACGAACAAAGTAGCTTTTGGGACGTCGGCATATGGGGTCCAGGCGCGAGTAGGCCTGGAACAGCGTAACAGGGGGCCTTATGTCACAAGTCGAAACCGCCATTTCGCAGCTTGATCCCAAGCTGCTGCTCAAAACGCTGCGCGCGTTCCGGAGAGGCGACTTCTCCGTCCGCCTGCCTTCGGATCTGACCGGCATCGATGGCGAGATCGCTGAAGCCTTCAACGATATCGCCGACCTGAACAAGGGGCTCGCCCAGGAACTGGACCGGGTGGCCAAGGTCGTTGGCAAGGAAGGGCGGATCGGCGAGCGAGGGCGTCTTTCGGCTGCAACGGGCTGCTGGAGCGAATGTGTCGACTCGGTCAACTCCATGATCGGCGATCTCGTCCAGCCGACGACCGAGGTGGCCCGCGTGATCGGCGCAGTGGCCAAAGGCGATCTCAGCCAGAGCATGCAGCTCGAGATCGAGGGGCGCCCCCTGCGCGGCGAGTTCCTGCGCATCGGCAAGGTGGTCAACACCATGGTGGGCCAGCTGAGCTCCTTCGCCTCCGAGGTGACCCGCGTGGCGAAAGAGGTGGGAACGGAGGGCAAGCTCGGCGGACAGGCGCAGGTGAAGGGTGTGGCAGGCACCTGGAAAGACCTCACCGACAACGTGAACATGATGGCGGCCAACCTTACCGGTCAGGTGCGTAACATTGCCGAGGTCACCACCGCGGTGGCGAACGGCAACCTGTCGAAGAAGATCACCGTCGACGTAAAAGGTGAGATGCTGGAGCTGAAGAACACCATCAACACCATGGTGGACCAGCTCAACTCGTTTGCGTCGGAAGTGACCCGCGTGGCGAAAGAGGTGGGAACGGAGGGCAAGCTCGGCGGACAGGCGCAGGTGAAGGGTGTGGCAGGCACCTGGAAAGACCTGACCGACAACGTGAACATGATGGCGGCGAACTTGACCGGCCAGGTGCGCGGCATCGCCGAGGTCGTGACCGCCGTCGCCGTCGGCAATCTTACGCGCAAGCTGACCGTGGACGCCAAAGGCGAGATCGCCGCTCTGGCGGATACCATCAACGGCATGATCGATACCTTGGCCACCTTCGCCGATCAGGTGACGAACGTGGCGCGCGAAGTGGGTATCGAAGGCAAGCTCGGTGGACAGGCTCTCGTGCCCGGCGCCGCCGGCCTGTGGCGCGATCTCACCGACAATGTGAACATGATGGCGGCCAACCTTACCGGTCAGGTGCGTAACATCGCAGACGTGACGACCGCAGTGGCGAACGGCGATCTGTCGAAGAAGATCACGGTCGACGTCAAGGGCGAGATGCTGGAGCTGAAGAACACCATCAACACCATGGTGGACCAGCTGAACTCCTTCGCATCCGAGGTGACCCGCGTGGCCCGCGAAGTGGGCACCGAGGGTAAGCTCGGAGGCCAAGCCCAAGTCCGCGGTGTCGGCGGCACCTGGAAGGACCTCACCGACAACGTGAACATGATGGCGGCCAACCTCACCGGTCAGGTGCGTAACATCGCGGATGTGACCACCGCGGTGGCGAATGGCGACCTGTCGAAGAAGATCACGGTCGACGTGCGCGGCGAGCTCTTGGAGCTGAAGAACACCATCAACACCATGGTGGATCAGCTGAACTCGTTTGCCTCCGAGGTGACCCGCGTGGCGAAGGAAGTGGGCACGGAGGGCAAGCTCGGCGGCCAGGCGCGCGTGGAAGGCGTCGGCGGCGTCTGGAAGGGCTTGACCGACAACGTGAACATGATGGCGGCCAACCTCACCGGTCAGGTGCGTAACATCGCGGATGTGACCACCGCGGTGGCGAATGGCGACCTGTCGAAGAAGATCACGGTCGACGTGCGCGGCGAGCTCTTGGAGCTGAAGAACACCATCAACACCATGGTGGATCAGCTGAACTCCTTCGCCTCCGAGGTGACGCGCGTGGCGAAGGAGGTGGGCTCCGAAGGCAAGCTCGGCGGACAGGCCCAGGTGAAGGGCGTCGGCGGCGTCTGGAAGGGGCTCACCGACAACGTGAACCTCATGGCGGCGAACCTCACCGGTCAGGTGCGCGGCATCGCCGAGGTCGTGACCGCCGTTGCGACGGGCGACCTGTCGAAGAAGATCACCGTCGTGGTCGAAGGCGAGATGCTCGAGCTGAAATCGACCATCAACACCATGGTGGATCAGCTGAACTCCTTCGCCTCCGAGGTGACGCGCGTGGCGCGCGAAGTGGGATCTGAAGGTAAACTCGGCGGTCAGGCACAAGTGAAGGGCGTGGCCGGGACCTGGAAGGACCTCACCGACAACGTGAACATGATGGCGGCCAACCTTACCGGTCAGGTGCGTAACATCGCAGACGTGACGACCGCAGTGGCGAACGGCGATCTGTCGAAGAAGATCACGGTCGACGTCAAGGGCGAGATGCTGGAGCTGAAGAACACCATCAACACCATGGTGGACCAGCTGAACTCCTTCGCATCCGAGGTGACCCGCGTGGCCCGCGAAGTGGGCACCGAGGGTAAGCTCGGAGGCCAAGCCCAAGTCCGCGGTGTCGGCGGCACCTGGAAGGACCTCACCGACAACGTGAACATGATGGCGGCCAACCTCACCGGTCAGGTGCGTAACATCGCGGATGTGACCACCGCGGTGGCGAACGGCAACCTGTCGAAGAAGATCACGGTCGACGTCAAGGGCGAGATGCTGGAGCTGAAGAACACCATCAACACCATGGTGGACCAGCTGAACTCCTTCGCATCCGAGGTGACCCGCGTGGCGAAAGAGGTGGGCACGGAGGGCAAGCTCGGCGGCCAGGCGCGCGTGGAAGGTGTATCAGGCCTGTGGCGCGATCTCACGGATAACGTGAACCAGCTTGCCGCCAACCTGACAAACCAGGTGCGAGCCATCGCGGAAGTGGCCACGGCAGTGACGCGCGGCGACTTGACCCGGTCGATCACCGCGGAAGCCCTCGGCGAGCTTGCGGCGCTGAAGGACAACATCAACGAGATGATCCGCAACTTGCGCGACACGACGCTCAAGAATGCGGAGCAGGATTGGCTGAAGACTAACCTCGCCAAGTTCACCCGCATGCTGCAGGGCGAGCGCGATCTCGCCACCGTCTCCAACATGATTCTGTCAGAGATTGCGCCGCTGGTGAATGCGCAGCAGGGCGTCTTCTACACGGTCGAGAACCGTGGCGATGAGCCTACCCTGGAACTCGTTGCTTCCTACGCCTTCACGGAGAGGAAGCATCTTGGAAACCGCTTCCGCCTGCGGGAGGGTCTCGTCGGGCAGGTGGCCTACGAGAAGAAACGCATTCTTCTCACCAACGCACCGAATGATTACATCAAGATTGGTTCGGCGCTTGGCGAGGCCGCGCCGCTCAACATCATCGTCCTGCCGGTTCTGTTCGAGCAGGAAGTGAAGGCGGTGATCGAGCTGGCCTCGTTCAACCGCTTCTCCGAAACACACCAGTCCTTCCTCGACCAGCTGACGGAGTCGATCGGCATCGTTCTCAACACGATCGCGGCCAACATGCGCACGGAGGGTCTCCTGAAGCAATCGCAGCTTCTGACCACAGAGCTGCAGAGCCAGCAGGAGGAGTTGCGGAACACCAACGACCGTCTGGAACAGCAGGCGGCCACGCTACGCCAGTCCGAGGAGCTTCTGCGGCAGCAGCAGGAAGTGCTCCAGAAGACCAACGAGGAGCTTGAGGACAAGGCGCGCCTTCTTGAGATCCAGAAGCGGGAAGTTGAGACGAAGAACCAGGAAGTCTCCATCGCCAAGACTGCGCTCGAGGAGAAGGCCGAGCAGCTCTCCCTGACCTCGCGCTACAAGTCGCAGTTCCTGGCCAATATGAGCCATGAGCTGAGGACGCCTCTCAACTCGCTTCTGATCCTGTCGAAACTGCTGACCGAGAACTCCGAAGGCAACATGACGGACAAGCAGAAGGAGTTTGCGAAAACGATCCACGCTGCCGGCTCCGATCTCCTGTCGCTCATCAACGACATTCTCGATCTGTCCAAGATCGAGTCCGGGACGGTCAGTCTTGAGGTCTCCAACGTCGCGTTCAGGGATCTCGTGGACAATATGAACCGGACCTTCCGCCAGGTTGCGGAAGAGAGAAAACTCGATTTCCACGTTGATGTCGATCCGAAGCTTCCGCTTGCCATTAGAACGGACTCGAAGCGCCTGCAGCAGGTGCTGCGAAACCTGCTGTCCAATGCCTTCAAGTTCACGGAGCGCGGAGGTGTGACGCTTCAGATCGGGTCCGCCGAAGGCTCGCCATTGCGGGCCGGAAGCCAGTGGGTCGCCATGTCCGTCACGGATACCGGCATCGGCATTCCGGAGGACAAGCAGCGGATCATCTTCGAAGCCTTCCAGCAGGCGGACGGGACAACGAGCCGCAAGTATGGTGGAACCGGTCTTGGCCTGTCGATCAGCCGCGAGATCGCGCGGCTCCTCGGGGGTGAGATCGTGGTGTCGAGCACCCCAGGAACCGGATCTACCTTCACGCTCTTTGTTCCCGTGGAGCCTCCCTCAAGCCATGGAGCGCTCGGCACGGCATCCGCAGCGCGATCGAGCGGCGACGGAACCGGGTCCTACACGCCTTCCGAGGATGCACCCGGACAGATGATCCGGCAGCCCTCTGCAGCGATGGCGCTCTCCGCATCCCTCGACGATCGTCACGCGATCACGGTGGGTGACCGCATCGTGCTCATTATTGAGGATGATGCGATGTTTGCGTCGGTGCTGCTGGAACTCGCGCGCGAGGAGGGCTTCAAGGGCCTCATCGCCATGGACGGGGCTTCGGCCCTTGCCTTGGCTCATCGCTACAAGCCGCATGCGATCACCCTCGATATCGGCTTGCCCGACATGGATGGATGGGCGCTCTTGGATCTCCTGAAGCACGATCCGAGGACGAGACACGTTCCGATCCATGTGATCTCGGTCGACGACCAGAAAAAGCGCGGCCTCAAGGCCGGCGCCTTCGGCTTCCTCGAGAAGCCTGTTGACCGCGAGGCTCTCATGGGTGCGCTCAACCGCACGAAGGAGTTCATCGATCGGCCTGTGAAGAAGCTTCTCCTCGTCGAGGACGATGACAATCAGCGCATGAGCTTGTCCGAGCTCATGAAGAGCGAACAGGTCGACGTCACCGCAGTGGGAACGGCCGAAGGTGCCCTGGAGGTCATCCAGGTACGACCCTTCGATTGTGCCATCGTGGACCTCGGCCTGCCGGACCTGCCCGGTGCCGAGCTGATCGAGCGTATTCGCAAGACGCAGGGTGGTGAGGAACTGCCGATCGTCATCTACACCGGCCAGGATCTGACCAGGGAGGAAGAGCGTCGTCTGCAGAACATCGCCGCGACGATCATTGTCAAAGGCGAGGGCTCGTCCGAGCAGCTTCTCAACGACACGGCGTTGTTCCTCCACAGGGCGATCAGCGCCATCCCGGAGGATAAGCACATCATCGTTGAGCATCGCGCCGATGGATCGCTCGATGGCCGCAAGGTGCTCATCATCGATGACGACATGCGCAACATCTTCTCGCTGACGAGCGCGCTCGAGCAGCATGGGCTGTCCGTCATCTTTGCGGAGAACGGCCTGGAAGGCATAGAGAAGCTTCAGGCCAACCCGGATATCGATGTTGCCCTGGTCGACATCATGATGCCGGAAATGGACGGCTATGAGACTATGAGAGAGATCCGGAACATCCCTCAGTACCGCGATCTGCCGCTTGTTGCCGTGACCGCCAAGGCGATGAAGGGCGACCGAGAAAAATGTCTCGAAGCGGGTGCGACGGATTATGTGTCGAAACCTGTGGATATCGATCAGCTTCTTGCCGTCCTGCGCGTTCAACTGAGCCGGAGCACCTATATCCCTGAAGGGAAGACTGCTCCCAATGGCGCGGCAGGGGTCGGGTTGAACTCATGATCGAAGACGCTGGGCAGGTGGATGCGGGCCTGGGGGCGGATGAGTTTCATCTGGTCTCGGCCCGTCCCTTGGCGGATCCCATCCTGGCCAAGATCCTGGTGGTCGATGACGACCCTCGGAATCTGATCGCCGTCGAAGAGGTATTGCGATCTCCCGGTGTGGAGATCGTCACCGCCGACTCGGGCGAGTCCGCCTTGCGTCGTGTTCTCCAGGACGATTTTGCGGCCATCCTTCTCGATGTGCAGATGCCCCGCATGGACGGCTATGAGGTTGCCAGCCTCATCCGGAACAGGCCCCGCTCGTCGCGGGTGCCGATCCTGTTCCTGACCGCGTTTAACAAAGACGACATGCATGTCTTCAAAGGTTACTCCGCGGGTGCGGTTGACTACGTTTTCAAGCCCATCGAGCCCCTGATCCTGAAGTCGAAGGTAGATATCTTCGTCGACCTGTACCGTAAGACGGAGGAGATCCGTCGTCAGGCAGAGCAGGAGCGGCATCTGCTTATGGACAACCTGCGGGTCCGCAGCGAGAAGCTGAAGGCCGAGCAGGCCCTGCGGCGGCGCGAGGAGCATCAGGCCATCGTTCTGCAGTCGCTGCCGATTGCGCTCTATACGGCTTCCGTCCAGGAGGACCACCGGCAGCTTCACTTCACCAACGAGAGCATCGAGCGGATCACCGGCTTTCGGCCAGGAGCCTTCCTCGAACGCTCGGATTTCTGGTCTTCCCGGATCAGCGACGAGGACCGGGACCGGGTTTTGAACGAGCTCAAGCAGTTGGAGGAACAAGGGGCCGTCAGTCTCGAATATCGCTGGTTGTGTGCAGATGGCGTCGAGCGATATTTCCTCGACCAGACGGTTCTCATGCGGGATGACGAAGGTCGTCCCCGCGAGTTCTTCGGAATGTGGTTCGACATCACTGAGCGTAAGCAAATGGAGCAGAACCTGCTTCATGCCAGCAAGCTTGAGGCCGTTGGTCGCCTCACAGGCGGCATCGCTCACGACTTCAACAACATGCTGAGCGTCGTCATCGGCAATCTCGACCTTCTCAGGAAAACCATCCAGGGCAACGAGAAGGCCGAGCGGCGGGTTCGAATGGCCATGGAGAGTGCTCAGCATTGTGCTGATCTCACCTACAGGCTTCTGACCTTCTCCCGTCGCCAGGCATTGCAGGTGTCGACGATCGACGTGATGAGCCTCATGCCGAGCCTCCTGGAACTCATGCGCAGGACGCTTGGTGAGAACATCAATGCCAGCGTTCAGGCAGGTGAAAACATCTGGCCAATTCAGGTCGACCGTGCCCAGTTCGAAGCGGCTCTGCTGAACCTTGCCGTGAACGCTCGCGACGCCATGCCGGACGGCGGCGACCTCACGATAACCCTTGCAAACCAAGCTATCGAAGAAGGAAAGCCTCTTCCCAGCGGCGATTATGTGGAGATCACTGTTCAGGACACCGGCATCGGAATGCCGCCTGAAGTGCTCGCAAAAGTGTTTGAGCCGTTTTTCACCACGAAGGAGAGCGGCAAAGGCACGGGTCTCGGCCTCAGCATGGTCTATGGTTTCGTTCAACAATGTCACGGCCGAGTCGAGGTGGAAAGTGCACAGAATGTCGGAACGACAATCCGCATCTTCCTCCCTCGGTCACACGAGAGTGCCAACGATACTCATCAACATCATTCAGGCGATGCCACGCCTTTCGGAGAGGGGCGAACCGTTTTGGTGGTCGAGGACAATCCTGCTGTCCGTCAGGTTGCTACGTCCACGCTTCGCTCGCTTGGCTTCACGGTGAATGAGGCCGAGAGCGGTGATGAGGCCGCTCGGGTCCTGAAGAAGAAAAGAGATATCTCTCTTGTGCTCTCCGATGTTCGGATGCCCGGCGAGCTCAGTGGCGTTGATCTTGCCCGCCTGATCCAACGGGAGCATCCGGAGATCCAAGTTCTCCTGACAACCGGCTACTTCGATAGCGAAGAGACGCTCAACGATCTCCATCTCCTCTACAAGCCCTATCGCGCAACGGATTTGGCCGAGAAGATCCAGGATTTGATGAAGCTGCCGGAGAACGTTGAGCTAGAGAAGACCGCTTCGCGACCGGAGGCCGCGGTAGCGTGACTTCTCAATTGCGCCTTTTCGAGATTGTTGGAAAGGGATGCACTTGGCGCTGAATCTCAGCTTGTAACCTGTTCACCGACCGAGATCCCACTGCGGCGTCAAAGACCGCTGAATCGTTCACGCTGTCGCGGTGAGTGTATCTCGATCACCTTGCCATGCCGTGTAGAAATCGCCGGTACGATCAAGGACAAACACTGTCGGGCAGTTGGAAACGGCCGACCAGCATGCCGACTCGACTGCGAATTTCAAAGCCTTGGCGCGGAAATAGAACGAACCCAAATCTCTCCCGAACTGTGAAACCGTCCAGCGGTTATGCTTGAACACAACGCAGTACGCTCCGTGGGCCATGAGGGTCCTCCCAAGTAGCTTGTCTGGCAAATCACAGGGCAGTTGCTAACCATCATGCAGAGAGAATGCAACCACCATTGGCCATTCGCTTAGAGTCAAAACCTTAATGGTGAGTTTCGGCTGATGACCGGCGCCAGGACTGGGAAGTAATTCCAAACTCCAAGGAGGGCTATCTATCGGCGATGTCTCAGAGCGAGGCGGTCACACCTCCATCAACATAGATGATCTGTCCGTTGACGAAATTAGAGGCGTCAGAGGCGAGGAAGATTGCGGCTCCCACGAGATCCTCCAGTTCGCCCCAACGTCGTGAGGGAGTGCGGCCGATCAGCCAATCGGAGAAAGCCTTATCCTCCACGAGTGCCCGATTGAGTTCCGTCTTGAAGTAGCCCGGGCCAATGCCGTTGACCTGAAGCCCGTGCTTTCCCCAATCGATCGCCATGCCTTTGGTGAGCATCTTCACCGCCCCCTTCGTGGCCGAATAGGGCGCAATGGACGGGCGGCCGAGTTCGCTCTGAACTGAACAGATGTTGATGATCTTGCCCCGCCCGCGCGGGATCATCTGCTTCGCGACGGCCTGGCCGACGTAGAACACGCTGTCGACATTCGTTTTCATTAAGGCATGCCAGGCATCCTCCGGATAATCTTCGAGGGGAGCGCGAAACTGCATTCCGGCATTGTTGATCAGAATGTCGATGGAGCCGATCTCATTTTCAATCCGCTCAATGGCAGGCTTAACGGCGTTGCTGTCGGTGACATCGAAGGCTATCTCATGCACCGACAAACCTTCCTGACGAATCCGGTCGGCAGCGAGTGCAAGCTTTCCCGGCTCGCGCCCGTTGAGGACGACCTTTGCTCCGGCTCTTGCCAATCCTTGGCCCAGGGCGAAGCCGATCCCAGTGCTCGATCCTGTTACCAAGGCAATGCGCCCGGAAAGGTCGAAGAGACTTCCAACATTCATCGTCGAACGCCTTGGAACATTCGGCCGCGCTCAGAGCACGCGGCCAGGATTGAGGATACCGGCAGGATCGACGGTTTGCTTCATCTTGGCCATCAGGGCAAGTTCGGGTCCGGACCGGCTCAACGGAAGGTAAGGTCGCTTGATGCGCCCGATGCCGTGCTCGGCCGACACCGAACCGCCGAGGCGTGACACGAGATCATACACAAGTCCCTGGACACCCTTCTTGGTCTCGTCATTCATGTCTCGAATGGCAACATTGATATGGATGTTGCTGTCAGCGACATGGCCGAAGACAACCCAGATGGCTTCCGGCCAGCGCTTTGGCATCTCCTCGCGCAGATGCGTGACGGCCTCCGTCATCCGGTCAAGCGGAACGCTGACATCGAAGCGGATCTCCTCGGGCAGGAAGCGGCCGTATTCATATGGCGTTTCCCGGTAGGCCCAGAATCGGTTCCGGTCGGTGCGCGATTGTGCGACCAAAGCGTCCTTGATCAGTCCCTGCTCATAGAGCTCGCTCAGGACAAGAGAGAATGCTTCCGTTCCTGCCGGGTCCTCTCCCATATCTGCCTCGATCAGAAGCGTAATGTCATGCTCAGCTTGAAAGGCAGGCGGGAGGCCGCAGATTCGAGTGGCGACATTCATGAACTCACGCCACATGGCCTCGAACACGAGCAGGCGCCCGGGATGCGCCTGCTGGAACTGGCGCAACACGAGCAGGCCATCCTCGAAACTCTCGACAGCGCAGAGGGCTGTCTGGAGCCCTTGAGGCTTCGGGTGCAGCCCGATCACCACTCGCGTGATGACGCCGAGAGTCCCTTCGCTCCCGATGAACAGCTGCGTCCAATCATAGCCGGCATTGTTCTTCAGCATCTTGTTAAGGGATCGGATGACCGTCCCGTCCGCGAGGACGACTTCCAGGCCAAGGATGTTGCGGCGAGCCATGCCGTAACGCAGCACCTGATTGCCGCCGGCATTGGTAGCGGCATTGCCGCCGATGGTGCAACTGCCCCGTGCGCCGAGATCGATCCCGCACAGATAACCGGCCTCATCGGCGGCCTGCTGTACGGCCGCAAGAGGCGTGCCGGCAAGAGCCGTGAGCGTCGCACTGGCTGCATCCATCTCTTCGATGCCTGTCATGCGCTCAAGGGAAAGGGCAATCTCTCCCGTCTGAGGATGTGCGCCGCCTGCCAGTCCTGTCAGGCCACCCTGGGTGACAAGGGGGTGGCTATGCTCGTGACAGATCCGCAGAGCCGTGGCGACATCCTCCGTCGTCTGCGGCAGGATCAAAGCTTTGGGAGGCGTGGGTGCAAGGCCGCTGGCATCGGCGTGGTTGCGCAAAGGGATGTCGGATCCTGTCTTGACCTGAGATCCAAGGGCGGCTTTCAAGGCATCAATCACGTCGCTCATGGCATTCCATGTCTTCAAATGGTCTTTCGAGGGTTGACTATGAGTTCTCGGATATTCTGACGATTGCATCCGGCCGGCTGCAGAGGTCCGGCAGCAGTTCCAGCCCTAAGCCCGGCTTCATGTTAACCGTGACTTCTCCGTTGGAAACGACAGGCAGTTCCGTCACCAGCTCAGTGTACCAGCCGGTGTAGAACGCCCGGACGCTTTCCTGAATCAGCGCATTCCGCGCATGCAGGGAGAAGTGGCACGAGGCTGCGTAGACCACCGGCCCGGTGCAGTCATGGGGCGCAACCGGCGCATGCCACGCTTCGGCAAGCGCGGCGATCTTGCGGGCCTCGGTGAGACCGCCGCACCAGGACAGATCGAGCATGACGACGCCCGCGACGCCGGTTTCGAGATATTCCCGGAACGCATGCGTGTAGGAAAGGGTCTCGGATGCACAAACCCATGCCTTGGAGTGCCGGGCGTATTCCTTGAGATCGCCGATGTTGTCGAGGCGGAAAGGGTCTTCATGCCAGTAGGTGTCGAACTCGGTGAGAGCCGTGGCAAGCTTCTTGGCCATCGGCAGGCTCCACAGGGAGTGGAACTCGACCATGATGTCCATCTTGTCGCCGACGGCTTTCCGGATCTTGGCGAATGGCTCAAGGGCCGTCTTGAGTTCGGAAGGGGATATGTCATAGCCGTGGCTGCGCTCGGCCGCCATGTCGAACGGCCAGATCTTCATGCCGGTAATACCCTGCTCCAGCAGGGAGTGGGCCAGATCGTCAGCCGTGTGCAGGAACGCTTCCAGGTCCTCATAGGCCCCCTCGGCGCTGCCAACGCCCCAGTTCGCCACCTTCTGCGCCCGGCCGTCGCGGATATACCTGTAGCCTGCGCATGTGTTGTAGACCCGGATTCGATCCCGTGAGCGCCCGCCCAGCATGTCGCAGACAGGCTTGCCATGGGCCTTGCCGAAAAGATCCCACAGGGCAATGTCGACAGCGGAGTTGCCTCTTGTTTCAACCCCGGCCGATCTCCAGCCGAGATAGTTCTGAAGATCGCGGTTGATGGCCTCGATCTGGAGAGGATCGCGCCCGATCAGCTTGGCCGCGACGGTCTCATGAACGTAGGCTTCGACCGCAGCGGCGCCCATGAAGGTCTCGCCCAGGCCAACAAGGCCCTCATCGGTATGGAGGCGAACCCAGATGATGTTCGCGAATTCCTGCAGGCGGATTGTTTCGACGCTGGTGATCTTCATGGAGTTCTCGTCATGGCAACAGCCCATCTGGGCATGAAAGACCGCAGAGAACAACAGTTACAGTTGATGAGCCGGCTCCTGGGGAGCGAGGTGCGTATCCACCGAAATGAGCCTGTGTGGCGCTAGTCATAAGTATAATTCGCAACAATAGAACACTTCCTTCAAGCCGGCATTTGCTCCAGCATCAGATGATCCGATCATAGTCCCGTGCCGAATTGACACTCTTCAAGGCTGGGCCTTAGATCAGCGAAACTTTGCTTCTGAGCGACCTTGAACAGTGGCCGGAGGCGAACAGAATCATGTGGGCAGGAACGGGAGACAGGGAGCAACGGTGGACAGGGCTATATCCTTCTTCTTCAAGGGCCTGGAGGGGCTCTTAGTCTTCCTGCTCGCCGCCATGGTCGTCATGGTTTTCGGCAATGTCGTCCTGCGCTACCTCTTCGATACCGGCATCGACGTATCTGAAGAACTCTCCCGCTACTTCTTCGTCTGGCTGACATTCATCGGAGCCGTCGTCGTGGGGCGGCAGAACGCCCACTTGGGCGTGGAGACCCTGGTGTCCCGTCTGGGGGACCGGGGTCGCAAGCTCTGCATGGTTCTGTCGGACCTTTTCGTGATCGGATGCTGCGCCGTCTTCTTCTGGGGGACTTGGCAGCAGGCGGAGATCAACGCCACCAACTATGCTCCCATCACGGAGATATCGATGCTGTGGGTCTATGGTGTCGGCTTCTTCGCAAGCGTCGGTCTCGGCCTTATGGCAGCTCTTCGCATCCTGAGGGTTGTCACCGGGCGCCTGAGCGGTCCGGAGCTTCGGGCTTTCGCGGGAGACTACAGTGACGATGAAGCCCATACCCTGAAAGGGCACCTTGAGTGACGATCGTCGTATTCCTCACATCGCTTCTGGGCTCGATGGCCCTTGGAATGCCGATTGCCTTCGCGCTCATCGTCTGCGCTCTGGCGCTCATGCTCTGGCTCGGCAATTTCGACAGCCAGATCGTGGCGCAGAACATGATCATCGGAGCCGATAACTTTCAGCTTCTCGCCGTTCCGTTCTTCCTGCTGGCCGGGGAACTGATGAATGTCGGAGGGTTGTCGAAGCGGATCGTCAACTTCGCACTGGCTTGCCTGGGCCATGTTCATGGCGGGCTTGGCTATGTCGCCATCGTAGCGGCCCTCATCCTTGCAGCCCTGTCCGGGTCCGCTGCGGCGGATACGGCTGCCCTGGCGGCTATTCTCATCCCGATGATGCGCAACGCAGGGTATGATATTCCGCGGGCCGCGGGACTTATTGCAGCCGGCGGCATCATCGCTCCGGTGATTCCACCTTCCATCGGCTTCATTATCTTCGGCGTTGCCGCCAATGTCTCGATCTCGCAGTTGTTCCTGGCCGGCATCGTTCCCGGATTGATGATGGGTATATCTCTCGTCGTCGCATGGGCGATCGTCAGCAGAAGGGACAAGATGCAGACGTTCCCTCGCACCACGATGCGGGAACGGGGCAAGGCCTTTGTCGATGGTTTCTTTGCGCTCCTGATGCCGGTCATGATTCTGGGCGGAATCAAGTGGGGTATCGTCACGCCGACAGAAGCCGCGGTGTTGGCTGCCGTCTATGCGCTCGTGATCGGCATGTTCGTTTATCGCGAACTGAAGCCTTCGATGCTCTACGGAGTGTTCCTCACCGCAGCAAAGACAACGGCCGTGGTGATGTTCCTGGTGGCGGCTGCGTTGGTCTCCGCCTGGCTGATCACTCAGGCGAACATCCCGGGCGAGATCAGCGGGCTCATCCAGCCCCTGATGGATAACAAGACTCTGCTCATGTTCGCCCTGATGTTCCTTGTGGTCATCGTCGGAACGGCGCTGGACTTCTCTCCAACCGTTTTGATCCTGACGCCGGTCCTGATGCCGATCGTCAAGCAGGCAGGCATCGACCCGGTCTATTTCGGCGTCCTGTTCATCATCAACAATGCAATCGGACTGATCACTCCCCCGGTCGGAATCGTGCTCAACGTGGTGAGCGGCGTTGCCCGTGTTCCGATGGGAGCTGTGATGCGGGGCGTGAACCCGTTCCTGATGGCCCAATTATTCGTGCTGGTTCTGCTCATCCTTTTCCCAGAACTGGTAACAGTACCCCTGGCCTGGTTGCGGGGACGGTAAGTCGGTTGAAGTCAAACAAAGAGAGAGAGGAAGCAATCATGAAGGCATTCAAATTCACCCTTGCTGCAGGTGTTGCAGCCACCATCCTTGCGGCTGTTCCGGCCTATGCGCAGTTCACGGAGCGCAACATCCGTCTTTCCAACGGTGTGAACGAGGATCACCCCAATGGTAAGGGTGTCGAGAAGTTCAAGGCATGCTTGGCCGACAAGTCAGGCGGAAAGCTGAAGGTTCAGGGCTTCTGGGGCAATGCCCTGGGCGGCGATCTGCAGGCGACTCAGGCTCTTCGCTCCGGCACTCAGGAGATGGTCGTTACCTCGAGCTCGCCTCTCATCGGCATCCTGCCGGATCTCGGTGTGTTCGATCTGCCGTTCCTCTTCGCCAACGAGAAGGAAGCGGACGCGGTCCTCGACGGCAACTTCGGTAAGCAGATTGATGCAAAACTTGAATCCGTTGGCCTGGTCAATTTGGCCTATTGGGAGAACGGGTTCCGCAACCTGACCAACTCGCGCCGTCCGGTCGAAAAGTGGGAGGACTTCAAGGGCCTCAAGGTCCGCGTGATGCAGAACAATGTGTTCCTCGACACCTTCAAGACCCTGGGTGCCAATGCCGTCCCGATGGCTTTCGGCGAGGTGTTCACCGCTCTGGAAACGAAGGCGATCGACGGTCAGGAGAATCCCTTCGTGACCATTGACACGTCCAAGTTCTACGAGGTGCAAAAGTACCTGTCGGTCACCCGCCATGCCTATACGCCATTCCTCGTTCTCTATTCAAAGAAGCTGTGGGATGGATTGTCGAAGGACGAGCAGGCGGCATTGCGCGATTGTGCTGTCACGGCTCGGGATGAGCAGCGCAAGGTCTCCCGCGAGCTGTCCCAAGCCTCGCTCAACAAGATCAAGGGTGAGGGTACAATCGTCAACGAGTTGAATGCACAGGAAGCCGATCGCATGCGTGAGCAGGCGAAGAGCGTCTGGGAGAAGCATGCTGCAACCATCGGGCCGGAGACCGTGAAGATGATGCAGGACGAGTTGACGAAGGTCCGAGGGAAGTAATCTCTCGGTCTTGGAAAGCGTGGCGCCGCTCGGGAGTGGCGCCATGCACGTTTTTCCATTCGAGTTTGAAGTTTTTGATAGCCCGCTGAGACTTTCCTGAAGAAGGGATTTCGACCGATGCAGATCCTTATTCTCGGAGCCGCCGGAATGGTCGGCCGCAAGCTCGTCGAGCGGCTGATCAAGGAGCGGCACCTCGGCGGACAGGAGATCTCTCGTCTCGTTCTGCATGATGTGGTCGAGCCAGAGCGCCCTGAGGCGCCATTTGCAATCGACCCGCTGACATCCGACTTCTCCGTTCCAGGAGAGGCGGAGCGCTTGGTGGCAGCTCGTCCGGACGTCATCTTCCACTTGGCCGCGATCGTTTCCGGCGAAGCCGAGGCCGACTTGAACAAGGGCTATCGGATCAATCTGGACGGCACCCGGTTCCTCTTCGATGCCATTCGTCAGATCGGAAACGGGTATCGGCCACGGCTGGTGTTTACCTCCTCCATCGCCGTGTTTGGAGCGCCTTTTCCGGATGCGATCGGCGATGAGTTCTTCCTGACACCCCTCACGAGCTACGGCACGCAAAAAGCCATCGGCGAATTGCTGCTGGCCGATTATTCGAGGCGCGGCTTCTTCGACGGGATTGGGATCCGGCTGCCGACCATCTGCGTGCGTCCCGGCAAGCCCAACAAGGCCGCTTCAGGGTTCTTCTCAGGCATCATCCGCGAGCCGCTGAACGGGCAGGAGGCTGTCCTGCCGGTGCCTTTGGATGTGCGCCATTCCCATGCCTCGCCGCGGTCGGCCGTGAATTTCCTCGTCCATGCCGCAACCCTCGACCTTTCTCTGGTCGGGCCTCGCCGCAATCTGACCATGCCGAGCGTGTCGGTGACGGTTGCGGAGCAGATTGATGCTCTCAGCCGGATCGCCGGCGAACGCTGCGTCGCCCGGATCCGGCACGAGATTGACCCTAACATCGTGCGCTTTGTCGAGGGCTGGCCCAAGCGCTTCGATGCCCGCAGGGCCGAGAGTTTGGGGTTCCAGGCAGAGAAAAGTTTCGAAGAAATCATCTCGATTTACATCGAGGACGAACTTGGAGGCGTTCTCCCGGATCAGTAGCACTCCAGACCGACGTCTTTGCAGGTCATGCTATCGATGAGGGCGCTCTGGAAAGAAACGCTGTCTGAGAAGAACCCATTTTCGAATGCCCCAGATCGTAAACCGACCGACGGGCTTTCGGAGGAAGGGGAAGTCGTAGGCCATCAGCAGCAGGCCCAGCGGCAGCATCCATAGTCCGAAGAACGGCAGGATCGAAAAGATCCCGCCGAGGACGAAGAGCATGCCGACGGGCAACCTGATCCACTTGGCCGCTGGATGGCGAAGGTTTCGGAGAACCCGCGCGACTTTGCCCGGCACCTCATGTTCCAGGTTCTTGAACGCCTGTCTCAGAACAGCTCTGCCGCTAATGGCTCTCATGACTCCTGAACTGCTCATTCACGAAGAGAGTTCCACGACTCTTGAGAAGTCCTACTTCAATTGCCATAGTGGAAGCCGGACTTGAGCAATGGAAAAGCTTGCTGCGAGAAGTCGATGCTGGCTGTGACGCTGAGGATACGAAGTCTAGGGGAGTTGGCGATCATAGAACCGGCTTCTTAAGCATGAATTCCCAAAAGCGCAGCAGCGACGGCGCGTCTTCCCTTCTCGCGGACCATCGAGGATCTCAGGTCCCGGTCTTTCTGATCGAGGCGGTGAAGATAGGGGTCGAATTCAAGCGGAAGTGCAGGGTCGCCCAGGAAGCGCGGCTTGTCGCCACGTTCATAATACTCTGCTCTCAAAAGCCGCCCCAGATGATCCTGGATACCGGCCGGAAGCGACGGAGTGTTGCTGCGGTACCGCCGTGCGGATCTATCTGCTTTGAGGGAACGAAGATATTCTGTTGCCTTGGTGATCATGTTGTAGCCCCACAGATACGTGAACCAACGCGGCATGCTGACCTTGGTTTCAGATCGGACAGCGGAAGCCGTGAAGCTGGGCCTCAGGTTTTCTCTCGAGTTAAGTATGTCAGTGGGCTGGCAAGCCTCAATCAAGCTTAGATAGCTAATCTCCTCCATATATTTGGAGTGAATGCCTTGCACAACGATATAGCGATTGCAGAACGGCTCACATTTATCGGCATCGATGAAAGTGTTCGCCAGGAGCTACGTTCTGTCTGGCAGGATGTTCACCTTGTTCTGCCTGAGATCCTCTCGCGGTTTTACGACCACATGCACCGGCAGCCGCATCTGTCCAAGCTGATTGGCACGCAGCAATCGCGTCTTGTGTCGGCTCAACTGCAACATTGGGGGCGTCTTTTCAGCGGCAGCTTCGATGCAGCTTATCTTGAGGGCATTCACCGTATCGGCCTCATCCACAATAAGATCGGCCTTGAGCCTCGGTGGTACATCGGAGGCTATGCATTTGTCCTGAACGAACTGGTCGCCGCTCTTGCGAAGAAGCATCGCTTCAACGGGTCACTGCTGGCTCGTAAGCTCGCGGTCGTGAACCGCGCCGTCATGCTGGACATGGATTTCGCGATTTCCGTGTACCAGGATGCTTTCGTTCAGGAACGGCAGAAGAAAGGCGAGATGCTGGCGCAGGCCGTTGCCACCTTCTCCAGTGCCGTCCAGGAAAGCCTGCAGATTTCAGGTCAGGCGAGCGGAGCCCTTTCTGAAAGTGCAGCGGCTCTCGACGCTGCGACGGCCGATGCAAGCAGCCTTGCAACGCAAGTGACGGGTGCCGCAGAGCAGACAGCGTCCAATATGCAGTCCGGTGCCGCGGCCACGGAACAGCTCGCTTCGTCCGTTCGTGAGATCGGGCAGCAGGCCAGTCGGTCCGCCGATGTCGCCCGGCATGCATTGCAGAGCTCTCGGCGGACGAAGGACACGGTCAATGGGCTAGCCGAGCAGGCAAGGGAGATCGGAGACGTTGTCGATCTGATCGAGAGAATTGCCGCTCAAACCAACCTGCTTGCCCTGAATGCCACCATTGAGGCCGCACGAGCGGGAGAGATGGGCAAAGGATTTGCCGTGGTGGCCCAGGAGGTCAAAACCCTGGCGAACCAGACTGCCAAGGCCACGACTGAGATCGGCTCCCGCATCGGCGCCATTCAGGAAGCAACCCGGCAAAGCGTCTCCGACATCGACGACATCGGGCGCATCATGGATGACCTGAGCGGCATAGCCACGGCAATCGCGGCCGCGGTGGAGGAGCAGGCCGCCGTCACGTCGGAGATTGCCGTGAACGTCAACCAGACGACCGATCATACCCATGCGGTGGTGCGCAGCATCGAGGCCCTGTCAGGGTCGACTGCTTCCGCCGCTTCGGCGGCTTACCAGGTGTCGAATGCCAAGCAGACCCTTGATCAGCAATTGCAGCGGTTGAAGCAGGATATCGATCACTTCCTTGCAAAGGCTCAGGCCGCATAGGCGCGTCGAGAGAGGTTGCATTTCTGCCTCCTTCGAAGCCTTGAGGTCGTGTCTTTTTTGATACAGACACGCCGCCGCAAATCAGACACCTTGTGGTTGACGCAGCGGCATCGTTCCGCATGCCGTGAGAGACACAACAGTTTCTCCGTGGGGGCACAGGTGGATCAGGTGGATCTTGAGGTCGAGCATATTGCCCGAGCGTTTTTTGCCGCTTGGCATGGCACGGAGGCTTGGGAGAATGCTTCCCGGAGCCTGAAGCACGAGTTTCGCCTCTATGCTAGGCAGGCCATCAGCATGCTGGAAAAGCGCCAGGAGCAGGTGCAACGGGTCGAGCTTGATGCATCTCCGATCAGAATCCTGGAAATCGCCTAGGGCGGCTCCGATCCTCTCATTGGGATAGGATCGAACCTCTCTCATCGGGATCTCAGCGGGGTTCTGCCTCCGGCTCAACCGATGCTGCAAAACACGGCTTTTTGTGCGTCAAAATGGGGGAGGGCTGTTGAAGGGCTGGTTTTTCCTGCCATGTTGAAAGGGTGCAGGCTCTCGGCGGAGAGACCGGGGAGTTTTTCATGCAGCCACCCGACGAATGGGAAATCCCTCCTGAGTTTCAGCCCGATCCGAGGCTTCTCGACTACGACCTGAAGAACGCCCTGTCGGCCGTGGTTTCCCTGCGGGCGCGCGTTCCCGAAGATGCTTTCACCGCCGAGACCCTTGGGGTCGAACGGGCGGGGCAGGGTGTCGTCATTCGGGACGACGGCCTTGTGGTGACCATCGGCTATCTGATCGCCGAAGCAGAAGAGGTCTGGCTCACTACCAACAAGGGGAGGGTCGTGGGCGCGCATGTGATCGCCTATGACTATGAGAGCGGCTTCGGCCTGGTGCAGGCCCTTGAGCCTCTCGGCGTGCCTGTTCTGGCCCTTGGGGATTCCCGGCGGCTGAAGCCCGGAGAACAGGTCGTCGTCGGTGGAAGCGGCGGGCCGATCCATTCCCTGGCGGCCCAGGTGGTCGCCTGCCAGGAATTTGCAGGCTATTGGGAGTATCTGATTGACGGGGCCATCTTCACCGCGCCGGCCCACCCCAACTGGGGCGGAACGGCGTTGATCGGTCCGCGCGGCGACCTCATGGGCATCGGCTCACTCCAACTCCAGCACCAAGCCTCGGGCGGAACCGTCGTGCCCCTCAACATGAGCGTGCCCATCGACCTCCTGAAACCCATCCTGGACGATCTCCTCACCTCCGGGCGGGTCAAGCATGAGCCGCGGCCCTGGCTCGGCTTCTACGTCGCGGAGGCGGAGGACGAGCAGCTCACGATCATCGGCCTGGCCGGCGATGCTCCGGCACAGCGGGCCGGCCTGCGGGCCGGCGATCAGATTCACGCAGTCGGAGACCAGAGCGTTTCCTCCCTGGCGGAGTTCTACCGGGCCGTTTGGGCGCTCGGCGCGGCCGGCGTCGACGTTCCCCTGACCCTTGAGCGGGAGGGCGACAGGTTCGATGTGACAATCCGATCGGCGGATAGGGGCCGCTTCATGAAGACGCCCCGCCTGCAATAGCGCACTTGTCACGGAGAGCCGACGATGAGCCTTACCGTCACCCTGCCGGCCGGCGAAACCATTCCCGCCCTCGGGCAAGGCACCTGGCAGATGGCCGAGAGGGCTGACCGCAAGGCGCAGGAGATCGAGGCCCTGCGCCTTGGCGTAGAACTCGGAATGACCCTGATCGACACGGCCGAGATGTACGGGGAGGGAGCCGCCGAGGAACTGGTGGCCGAGGCTCTGGCCGGAGAGCGGGAGCGCCTCTTCCTCGTCAGCAAGGTCTACCCTCACAATGCCGGCCGGCAGGGCCTGATCGAGGCCTGCGAACGCAGCCTTCGGCGACTGAAGACTGATCGGCTCGACCTCTATCTGCTACACTGGCGCGGAAGCGTTCCGCTGGAGGAGACGGTCGCCGGCTTCGAGGAACTGCACCGCTCAGGCAAGATCCGCCACTGGGGCGTCAGCAACTTCGACGTGGACGACATGGAGGAATTGCTCGACGTGCCGGCGGGAGAGAGCTGCGCTACCAATCAGGTTCTGTACAACGTGACGCGCCGCGGCCCCGAGTTCGATCTCATCCCCTGGATGGCGGCACGCGGCATGCCGTTGATGGCCTACAGCCCCATCGAGCAGGGGAGGCTTCCCCGAGGCGGTGCGCTGCAGGCCATCGCACAAGCCTATGAGGCAAGCCCATTCCAGATTGCCCTGGCATGGCTCCTGAACAGGCCGGGAGTGATCGCCATCCCGAAAGCATCCAGCGTTCAGCATGTGCGGGAGAACCGCAAGGCTTTGGAGATCCGGTTGACTCCGCAGGACATGGCCGCCATCGATGCCGAGTTCCCGGCACCGAAGCGCAAGCGCCCACTCGAGATGATCTAACAGGCACCCGCAGGGCCAGCAGGACAACAGGACGGTACCAGCCTCATGAGTTTCTCCCGATCCGACGCCATGGCTGTCGCGGACCTTCTCAAGGTCGCAGCGCAGACCGAGATCCTGCCGCGGTTTCGCAATCTCTCCGCCGGTGCCGTCAGGGCCAAGACCTCGCAGCTCGACCTCGTGACCGATGCGGACGAAGCGGCGGAGCGGATGATCGAAGCAGAGCTACGGCGCCTGTTCCCCACGGCCGTTGTAGTTGGGGAAGAAGGTGTAAGCCGCAATCCCCGGCTGCTCGACGGTCTCGACGCGGCGGACCTCGCCTTCATCCTCGATCCCGTCGACGGCACGCTCAACTTTGCATCCGGCCTTCCGCTCTTCGGCGTCATGGCAGCCGTGACGATGAAAGGGGAGGTCGTGTGCGGAATCATCCTGGATCCGATCTCAGACGATTGGGCCATGGCCGTTCGCGGCGAGGGAGCCTGGATCCAGCGGCCTGACGGCAGCACCGCCTCCCTTCAGGTCTCACCCGCCGTCCCGCTCGCCGAGATGGCCGGCAACGTCTCCTGGCGCTACCTTCCCGAGAACCTACGGCCTGTTGTGACGGGCAATCTGCCGAAGGTCGCCATGGCGGCCGATCTCCGTTGCTCGGCGCATACTTATCGACTCATCGCCGCCGGTCACCTGCATTTCTCATTCTCGTCCAGCGTCATGCCCTGGGACCATGCGGCCGGCTGGCTGATCCATCGCGAGGCCGGCGGCTACACGGCGCATTTCGACGGCTCCACCTACCGTCCGGCCAACCGGAGCGGCGGCCTTATCAGCGCACCCGACGAGGCGAGCTGGCGAGCCGTGCGCGACGCGCTGCTTCCGCCTCAGGCCTGATCCTTCCGGCGAAGGTAGTTGTAGACGGTGGCGCGGCCCAGGCCGAGCACGCGCGAGATGTAGGCCGCCGCATTGCGCCCGCCGAATGCGCCGTCGCCGGCGAGATCGGCCACAAGCTGCTGCTTCTGCAGGCGCGTCATCTCCGCGATGGAGAGGCCGCGTTCGCGGGTCCAGCTCTGGATGTACTCGTTAATGCGCTCGTGCCAGTCCTCCTTGAACAGGGAAGCCGGCTTCTCGGCAGACTGGGGAACGGCCACAAGCGCTGTCAGCGTCTGCATCACGGCATGGAAATGGGACACGTCGACATTGATGCAGAGAATGCCGATTGACTTGCGCCCTGCGCGAAGAACGGCGCTCACAGACTTGATGCGCCGTCCGTCCCAGTTCACCTTCTCGTAAGGGCCGATAATGACGTCGGAGGGCTTGAAATCGATCTCATGCAGCAGAGACGGCTCACCGAGCTCCCGCTTGGAAAACGGGTTCGACAGATAGACCACCGTCTCCGTCGAGAGATCGTGCAGCACCACTTCCGCATAGGGCTGGAAGAGTAGGGCAATGGCGTCGCAGACCGGCGCGTAGGCCGCAAGCTCCGGTGCAAGGCCTTTTTTTGGAGACGCCTTCTGCGCCTGCGTCATGACAGTTCCGCGCGCACGAAGGCCGCAAGGCGCTCGAGGCCCGCTTCCAGATGGTGGGCCGGCGCGCCGATGCCAATCCTGATGTAGCGATCCATGCCATAGACATCGCCCGGCAGCAGCATGATGCCGCGCTCCTCGCGCAGGCGATGCACCAGCTCCGTGGAGTTCATGGGCATGGCATAGCGGATGAACGCCATGCCGCCGGCTTTGGGCGGCACGAACGAGAACAGGTCGCTGTTCTCATCGACCCAGCGCTGCAGGAGGGCGAGGTTTTCGCGCAGGATGCGCTTGCTGCGCTCTAGGATCTCCTGCCGCTTAGCGGGCTCCACGACGATCTCGGCCACGAACTCGCTGACAGCCCCTGTCGTGATGGACGTGTAGTCCTTGCGCTGCCAAGAGGCGTAGATCTCCTGCGCGGGCCCGACGAGCCAGCCGATGCGCAGGCCGGGGAGGGCCATCGCCTTCGAGAGGCCGCTGGTGATGATGGCCTTGTCGTAGAGGTCGGCGAAGCTCGGGGGCTCGTCCTGCTCCAGCTCCGCGCCCTTGTAGACCTCGTCCGCGTGCAGGTAGATCCCGTGCTCGCGGGCAATCGCCACGAGCCCATCCATGGTCTCGCGCGACAGGACGCTGCCGGTCGGGTTGTTCGGGTTGCAGATGGTCATCATCTTCGTGCGGGACGAGACGGCCTTGCGCACGTCGTCGAGATCGGGAGTCCATCCCAGCTCCTCGCGGAGAAGAACTTCCTTCACGGTCGCGCCGATAGCGCGGGCCCAGCCCCAGATCTGCAGGTAGTTCGGAACGAACACGACAAGCTCGTCGCCCGGCTCGAGCAGAGACATCACGAGCAGGAAGTTCGCCTCGGCCGAGCCGTTGGTGACGATCACCTCGTCGGCGGTGCGCCCTTTGTGCAGCCTGGCGATAGCCTCGCGCAGTTCAACGCGCCCGTTTGTCCAGCCGTAGCCCAGCTCCACATCGAGCAGCCGGTTCTGTTGCTCCGGCGTCAGAAGCTCACGCAGGGAATAGGGATGCACGCCGCTGTCGGACAGGTTGTACTCGACCGTGTTTTCATAAAGCGACTGAATGCGCTCGAGCGTGAACTCTTCGATTTTCATGGGATCCCCGCGAGGCTGAGTAAGGCTTCAAGGGCTCTGTAGCATCACGATTTTAGACGCGATAGTCCAATTTGGACTTGACTGTACAAATTTCCTGCTGCCATGGTCCGACCTCACGCGGCGCTGGAGCGCCGTCATTTCCGGATTGGAGCCATCGTGCAGTTCGATACCTTTCTCATGGAACGGAACCAGACGCTCTTCGAGAACGGCGTCGAGATCAACCTGACGGAAAGCGGGGTGCACCCCTGCACCATCGAGGAGATTATGCCGGCGGATGCCGCGCAGGCGCTCCTGCGGCTGCCGCTCGGCTATGGCTGGACGGATGGCCGGCCGGATCTGCGCTCGGCCATCGCAAGCTGGTATCCGGGCGCATTGGCGTCCAACGTGCTGGTGACCAACGGCTCCTCGGAAGCCACGATGATCGCCCTGATGGCCATAGTGGATCCGGGCGACAAGGTTCTCTTCGCCGTTCCCAACTTCATGCAGGTAGATGGCCTCGGGCGCGCTCTCGGCATGAACGTGCAGCGGCTGCCTCTCCTAGCGGACCGGGCCTGGCAGATCGACCCGGATGCGCTCGCGCAGGCGGTCGAAGGGGGCGTGAAGCTGATCGCAGCGACCAATCCCGGCAACCCGACCGGCGCCGTTCTCTCGGTCCGCAGCCGCGAGCTTCTGCTGGAGCCCGCGCGCAAGGCGGGAGCCTGGCTCATGGTCGATGAGATCTATCGCGGCGGCGAGATCGACGTGGCTGAGACGGAAACGTTTTACGGAAGCTACGAACGGGTCATCGTCACCAGCAGTCTGTCGAAGTCCTTCGCCTGCCCGGGCTTACGCCTTGGATGGATCGTCGGACCCGAAACGATCGTCGAGGAGGCGGCCAAGCGGCAGGACTACACCACTATCGGCAGCGGAATCCTCAGCCAGATCGTCGCCGCCGCCGTGATGGCACCGGAGAACCGCGAGCGCATCCTGGCACGGGGGCGGGTCCTATTGCGCAAGAATGCGGATATCGTCCAAAGCTGGATCGAGAAGCGCAACCGCTGGTCCTGGCAGCGTCCCGCGGCTGGTGGCATGGCCTTCCTGCATTACGACTTCGACATGCCCTCCGAGGATTTGTCCAATGCGTTTCGCGAAGAGGAAAGCGTATTCGTCGTGGCCGGAAGCTGGTTCGGAATCGAGAACCACATCCGGATCGGCATCGGCGTGAAGACGGAGCACCTCGTGGAGGGGCTCGCCCGACTCGACAGCTTCCTCGCCCGCCGCAATTTGGTTTGAGGCGCGCTCAAACGATGCTGCCACACGACCACCTGTCGAGGGCGAAGGAGGAGCTTCGTCACCTCGTTGCCATTCCATCCGTCAGCGCGCGGGGCGAAAAGCTCGCGGAATGTGCAGAGGCCGTTCGCGACCTGCTGGCTGAGGCGGGCTTCGATAGCGAAGTCCGACCAGGGGACGTCGGTCCCTTCGTGGTGGGGGAGATCGGCAGCGGTCCGCTGACGGTGATGATCTACAATCATTACGACGTTCAGCCCGAAGACCCGGTGTCCCTGTGGCACAGCCCTCCCTTCGAGTTGTCCGAGCGCGACGGGCGCTGGTACGGGCGCGGCGTAGCCGACGACAAGGGGGAGTTCATCAGCCGGCTCGCAGGCTGGCGCCTGTTCCGGGAGCGGCATCCCGGTCCATTGCCGTTCAGGCTCATCTGGCTTGTCGATGGTGAGGAAGAGATCGGCAGTCCGTCGCTCGAAGCCTTCATGAAACGGCGCTTCGCGGGCGAGACGGTGGATGTCTGCTGGTGGGAATACGGCGAGATCGACGCAAGCGGGCGGCCGATCATCCTCTGCGGTTTCAAGGGCGTGATGGCCGTCGAGCTGCGCGCCAGAACGGCCCGGGCGGATCTGCATTCGAGCCTCGGCGCGGTCTTCGACAACCCGCTCTGGAGGCTCGCGGCCGCAACCGCATCGCTGCGCGACAGCACGGGACGGATTCTAGTGGACGGCTTCTACGATGCCGTCCGGCAGCCCACTGCCGGCGACGGCGAACTGGCCTCGGCGCCTCCTTACTCCCTCGACAGCCTGGTGGACGCCACGGGAGCGCAGCGGCTTCTCGACGGGATCGATGCCGCGAACTTCTATCGCGCCGTCAACTTCGAGCCGTGCATGAACGTCAACGGCTTCTCCGGCGGCTATGCGGGCGAGGGCGCAAAGACCGTCCTGCCGGCGCAAGGCGCGGTGAAGATCGACCTCCGCCTCGTGCCCGATCAGAATCCGCAGCGCATCGTTGCGCTTCTGCGCGCGCATCTCGACCGTCACGGGTTCAATGACATCGAGCTGATCGTGCACGATGCCAACGTGAAACCGGTGCGGTCGGCCACCGATCACTGGTTCGTCCAGGATGCGAAGGCGGCCCTCGAAGAGCATTTCGGCCAACCGGCCATCGTGCAGCCGAGCTCCCCGGCCTCGGGCACGGCCCATCCCTTTGTCGAGCAACTCGGCGCCGAGATCGTCGGCCTCGGCCTCACCCATCACGGCGCCATGCTCCACTCGCCCGACGAGAACATCATCGTCGATCAATTCACCAAGACGATCGAATGCTCTGCCGCAATCCTGGCGCGACTATCTCAGAGGGCGGCCCGCATGAACGGCCTGTCTGATCATGAGAAGAGCTGGAAGGGAGACACACCATGATCGGCATCGTTCTCGAGGCGGCGGCCCGCTCGGTGCAGGCGCGCCGGCGCATCTGCGGCTACATCTACGAGACGCCGCTTCTCCCGTCGCGGCAGATCGGCCGGGAAACCGGATCGTCGGTCTTCTTCAAGGCCGAGAATTTCCAGCTCACCGGGTCCTTCAAGATCCGTGGAGCCGCCAGCAAGATGACGTCGCTGGGCAACGACCGCGAGGTCATCACCGCATCGTCCGGTAACCACGGCATCGCGTCGGCGCAGGCTGCCGCATTGATCGGGCAGGCCTTGACGGTGGTGCTGCCCGAGACCGTCGCGCAGGCAAAGCTCGACCGGATTCGCTCCTTCAACGTGAACGTCATCCTGCATGGAGCGGAGAGCGGCCTGGCGGAGCTCCACGCGCAGGAGCAGGCGGCATCGCGCGGTCTCGTCTATGTGTCTCCCTACAACGATCCCGAGATCGTCGCCGGGCAGGGGACCATTGGGCTGGAACTACTCGAACAGTTGGAGACCATCGACAACGTGTTCATCGCCATGGGTGGCGGCGGGTTGATCGGCGGTATTGGAGCTGTGCTCAAAAGCTTCAGCCCCGGGACACGGATCTATGGCGTGGCGGCTCAGAACTCGGCGGCGCTTGCGGTCTCCATGAAAGCCGGACGCGTGGTCGAGACCGAGCATCACGATACGCTCGCGGACGGCGTTGCAGGCGGCATGGACGAGGACAGCATCACGCTGCCGCTCGCGGTCTCGGTGGTCGATGAGGTCGTCACCTGCACGGAGGCTGAGATCGTGGGTGCGCTCCGGGATTTGGCTTTCAAGGAGAATCAGATCGTGGAGGGCGCTGCGGCGCTTGCCCTGGCCGGATTCCTCAAAGTGGCGGAGCGTTGCAGAGGCCAGCGGAACGTCGTCGTGCTCTGCGGTGCGAACTTCGATCACGACAAGATATTCTCCCTTCTGAACGACCGAGGACGCGAGCCATGACGGCCGCAGGTCCGATCACCTTTCTCGATCTCTCGCAAATCGAGCGGCGTCTGGAGGGGCTCGATCTCGTGCCCCTGATGGAACAGGCTTTCGCAGCCTTTTCCGGCGGCGAGGCCGTAATCCCACCGCCGGGCGAGCTCCTGTTCGAGAATCCGCCGGGCGAGGTGCACATCAAGTATGGCTACCTGAAAGCGGGCGACATCTATGTGGTCAAGATTGCGTCCGGTTTCTGGAACAATCCCGCGCTCGGCCTGAGCAGCAGCGACGGACTGCTGCTCGTCTTCAGGAAGAGCACAGGCGAACTGGCAGCCGTGCTCAACGATCGCGGGCGCCTGACCGATCTGCGCACCGCCGCCGCGGGAGCGGTCGCGGCAAAGCACCTTGCTCCTGAGCGGATCGAGACCATCGGCGTGCTCGGCACCGGCATTCAGGCGGAGCTGCAGGTGCAGTTGCTTCAGTCGGTTCGCGCCTGCCGAAACATCGTGTTCTGGGGGCGCAACCCCGAACGAGCGGACGCTTATGTCCGCAGGATGCGGGACAAGGGCTTCCTCGTCGAGGCGGCGCGTTCTCCCGCCGAGGTCGCGTCTTGTTGCCAACTGATCGTCACCGCCACGGCGAGTTCGGAGCCGCTTCTGCGATGGTCCGACATCCGGCCCGGCACCCATATCACTGCGATTGGTGCTGATAGCGCCGACAAGCAGGAACTCGATGCGGCAATCATCAGGCAGGCGGATCTCGTTGTCACGGACAGCAGGATTCAGGGCCGTTCGAGGGGAGAGCTTTGGCACGCGTATCATGGCGATGAATCATGCATGAGCCGCATCGTCGAGATCGGCGAGATCGCTTCCGGTAAGGTCAAGGGCCGCACAACAGCCGAACAGGTGACGGTCTCGACCTTCTCAGGACTGGCCGTTCAGGACATCGCCATCGCATCGGCCGTTCTCGGCCGCCCGTGATGCCGTTGTCCTTCAGGGAGCATGCTCGATCCGCTCGATGAGGCGGTCGATCTCCGCAATCTTGCCGAGGCGGCGCTTGCATTGCTGTTCGAGATACCAGGCTCTGCCGATACTGAGCGCCAGGAGAGGCAGTGCCCAGAGGATGCTGACCACGTTCAGGAGGACAATGCCTAGGAACGCAATCGACAGGATCCACGCCTCGATGCGCCCGAATCCTTCCGTGAGCTCATTCTTCATGACAAGCTGCTGCCGTTCCATGAGGAGCTGACTTCTGGCATAGGCGAGCAGATTCTTCTGCGCACTTTCCTGCTGGGAACTGCGCTGCCGCTCAAGGCGTCCTCTGAGCTCTGCGATATCCGAAGACCGATCAGGAGTATCGTAAGCTCGGGCCATCGGCGCGAAGGCTGCGACGATCCGGCGGTGAAGAGCGACGAGGGCCGGAGGGTGATTGTCCTGCCCGGTCTGCAACTCCGCCGGTTCGAACTCGTCCGTGATGCGGCGGCGGATTTGGGCGACGGTGGTCCCCTGTCTGCCGCGCTCGAACACGCTGGCGACATGGCTTGCGATGGCCGATTCGATGGTTGCTCCTGCCCTGTCCGTTGCCATCGCCAGTTTCCTTCGCCTTGGCCTGCCGGAAATACGGACCAGCAGGGCAGTGGCCTCAGTGTTCAGACCGATACTCGTCGGCTCCATTGCGGCAGTTCACGAAATGTGAAACAGCAGGGTTAACGGATACTTAAGATCAGCATCTCTTCCTGCAGATCAGGCATGAAATCCCGTGCAAACAGTTTGGGATCGGGATCAGCGCTGATCCTCGGGGAGCATGCCGGCGAGATCCCTCAGGAACTTAATGGATGCAGCCGGTCGTCCTTCCTGCTCGGCGACCTTGATGATGTGGTTCAGGATGGTGGCGATCTCCCCCAGCTTCGCGACGCGCCCGGCGGAGAGAACGTGAAAGAAGGTCGAGAACGCCACCGCAATCGCCTGGTCATGCTCCTCCAGCACGCGACACTGCTCCTTGAGCGCTTTGATGTCCCTTTCCTGAGCAGACACGATCTCTACGAGAGTCAGCATCTGCTCGGCCAGGGTGTCGACGGACGTGTTCATATGGCTGAAGCGTTCCAGTTGGGCATGAATGGACGAGGAGGCTTCCTCTCGATCATCGGGTGGTGGAGAATTGAGGGCTTGGTGCATTCCGTGAGATGAGCCTGAGAGCCGATCATCTCCAGTCTCTTTGAATTCTGCGTTCGAGGGCAAAGCTCCTCCGAGCACAGGTTCCGCCTGATCCGCAGCGATACGAGGAAACCCGAATATGCGGGCGAGCCCGGTCGCTGCCTGATGCATGAAACGACGTAACTTCACATGAGCACCGGCAATCCCATTCCTGCTTTCGCTCGAACGAGCGCGCCATCGCCTTCGCGAAGAAGATGGCGTCGTCAACAGTATCATGCCTTGCGCGCGAATGCTCCATGAAGGTCGCCCGTCACATCAGGCGTCCCGTATCCGCCGATCATCCACGGGCGTAGAGAAGGCGAGCGCGAATGGCTCCCTCCAGAGCACGGATCTCCTGCAAAGTCTCGCGGCTCTGCTCGGGCCGGCCCTCCACCTCGATCACCACGTAACCGATCTCGCCATCGGTCTGCAGGTGCTGGGCCGTGATGTTGAGGCCGCGCTGGGAGAAGGCATTGTTCAGGCGCCCGAGCATGCCGGGCACGTTCCTGTGGACGTGGATGTAGCGCGTGCCCGTGGGCCTGGACGGCAGTTGGACCTGGGGAAAGTTGACGGCCCCAACCGTCGTGCCCACGTCGGAGTAATCGGTCAGCTTCTTGGCAACCTCGGCGCCGATGCGCTCCTGGGCTTCCTCGGTCGATCCGCCGATGTGCGGTGTCAGGATCACGTTGTCGAGGCCCTGCAGCGGCGTGACGAAGCGCTCCTTGTTCGATGCTGGCTCTATGGGGAACACATCGACGGCCGCGCCCCGCAGATGCCCGCTCCTCAGCCCCTCAGCCAAGGCGTCGAGATCGACCACCGTGCCGCGGCTGTTGTTGATGAGATAGGCGCCCTTCTTCATGGCGGCGATCTCGGCCTTGCCGATCATGCCGTGGGTAGCCGGCGTCTCCGGCACATGCAGGCTGACGATATCGCTCTGGCCCAGCAGGGCGTGCAGGCTGTCGGCAGGCTCCGTGTTGCCGTGGCGGAGCTTGTCGGTCTGATCGAAGAAGATGACCCGCATGCCCATGGCCTCGGCCAGATAGGAGAGCTGCGAGCCGATATTGCCGTAGCCGACGATGCCGAGCGTCTTGCCGCGTACCTCGTGGCTGTCCGTCGCGGACTTATCCCACTGGCCCGCATGGGCGGCGGTCGATTTGGGGAAGGTGCGGCGCAGGAGCATGACGATCTCGCCGATCACCAACTCGGCCACGCTCCGGGTGTTGGAGAACGGGGCATTGAAAACGGGAATGCCGGCATGCCGGGCGGCTTCCAGATCGACTTGGTTCGTGCCGACGCTGAAGCAGCCGACGGCGATCAGGCGATTGGCGGCTTCCAGAACGCGACCCGTCAGCTGGGTGCGGGAGCGGATGCCCAGGAGGTGGATCCCCTGCAGGGCTTCGATCAGCGCGTCCTCGTCGAGCGCGGTCTTCAGGTGGGTCAGGTTGGTGTAGCCCGCCCCTTCGATCAGATCGACGGCACTCTGGTTCACCCCCTCGAGCAAGAGAACGCGGATCTTGTCTTTCTGAAGAGAGAACGTCTCGGACATATCAGCTCCAACTGCCTTCCACAGGCATGCCATAGCGCGCCGGAGCAGGGGCGGGAATCCTTTTTTCTTCCATTCCGTCTCTTCCACGGCTGGGGCCTGTAGCCCCTTTCGAGCATCCGGTCCCCGACAGGGTGAGGCCTCATACCTCCTATGCTCCGACCTGGCCTCGCGGGTCTGGTCTATGATGGCTGAATCCGGTTGCGGCTGCAGCCGGTCGAGGAGGCGGGGGCCGGGCCGGATGTACGCCCGGTCCCCGTTCCTTTTCTGGTCTCATCCCTGCCGTTCCCACAGCTCATCGATCAAAAGCCGAGCTTGAATGGATCCAGGCCCCCGGATCAGGAGTTCTGGTTCCATCTGCAGAGAAACCAGCCGGTGAGCAGGGCGCTCCCTCCGGAGGCTGTCAACAGGGGGCGAAGTGCCGCGAATCCTGACCTACAACGTACACCGCTGCCTTGGCACGGACGGGCGTCTGTCTCCTGCGCGTATCGCCGACGTGGTCGCAGCCTACGAGCCTGACGTCGTGGCCCTGCAGGAACTCGATGTGGGCCGGGTCAGAACGGGAGGCGTGGATCAAGCTCATGCGATCGCCCAGGCGCTGGGAATGCATGTGCATTTCCATGCCAGCATGCGGGTGCTGGAGGAGCAGTACGGCAACGCGATCCTCACCCACAGGCCTACAAAGCTCATCAAGGCGGAGCCCCTTCCCGGCCTGGCCGGGAAGCCGGGGCTTGAGCCGAGAGGCGCGCTCTGGGCCTCAGTCAACATCGGAGGCGTGGATGTGCAGATCATCAACACCCATCTGGGCCTGCGCCGCCATGAGAGGCTCGCCCAGGTGAATGCCCTGCTCGGACCGCATTGGCTCGGCCACCCGTCCTGCCGGGAGCCTGCGATCCTGCTGGGGGACCTCAATGCCACGCCGCGTTCGCGCGCCTATCAGCGCCTCGCGTCGCATCTCTGGGATGCCCAGGCGTTGGCGAGGCCTTCCAAGCCCAGGGCGACCTTCCCGTCACGCCTGCCGATGCTGCGCATCGACCATGTTTTCGTCAGCCGCGGGATTGCCGTGCAGCGGGTGGAAGCGGTCAGGACGCCCTTGGCCCGTGTCGCCTCGGATCACCTCCCGCTTCTGGTCGAGTTCCATATCGTTCGCGCCAAGGCGCACCAAGCCAGCATGGGCCACGCCCATGGGTGATGGGAACTACAGAGGCGTCTAAGGGATCGTAGCCCCTGCATTTGCGTTGAGCCTTACAGAGCGTGGCTATTAGCTGCTGCGGCACAATGCCAATGAGGAGAGGGAATGCGTAACTGGAAGTACCTGATCGCTGCGGCTGCCGTCGGCCTAGCGGCTTTTCTGCTGTACCGCACGCTCAGCCGCTACAGCCTAGACGAGCTGATCGCCGCCGTCACGGCCGTTCCCACGGCAAGGCTCCTGGGGGCGGCAGGATTTGCCGCAGCAAGCTACCTGTGCCTGACCTTCTTCGACTACCTGGCTCTCCACTATGTCGGCCGGCCGCTGCCCTATCCGAAGGCGGCGCTCGCCTCTTTTACAGCCCTTTCCCTCGGTCACAACATCGGGTTGGCTGCCCTGAGCAGCGGCGCGGTGCGCTATCGGTTCTACAGCCGCTGGGGGCTCAGCGCGGCCGAGGTGGCGAAAGTGATCGTCTTCTGCGGGGTCACCGTTGGTCTTGGCCTGCTGACCCTGGGTGGAGCGGCCCTGCTCCTGCGCTCCGAACTGGCCGTGGACATCACCGGGCTGACCCGGCCGATCATCATCTCCTTAGGGATGGGCTGCCTTGCAGGGCCGGCGCTCTACCTGATCCTGTCAGTTTTCGTGCACCGGCCGCTGCGGATCCGGCACTGGTCGCTAGAGATCCCGAGCTTCCGGCTTGCCATCGGACAGGTCCTGATCGGGTGCATCAACTTCGCCTTCGTAGCCGCCTGCCTTCACCAGACCCTCGCGGCCGTGGCAGACGTTGCGTATCTGGGCGTGGCATCGGTCTATGTGATCGCCAATGCGACGGCGCTGGTGAGCCATGTGCCTGGAGGTCTTGGCGTGATCGAGAGCGTCGTCATGTACCTTCTGCCCCACGATAACCTGATCGGGCCGCTTCTGGTGTTCCGGTTCGTCTACTTCCTCGCGCCGCTCGGCCTCGGGGGCATTCTGTTCGCTGTGACCGAGTTGGTTTTGCGTGGTCGAGGATCTGCGTTTGACCGGCACACGCCCGGTGCCGTGAAGGCCTAGCCGTCAGGCCTTGCGGCGGCGAAACAGGGCGAGCGGCTCGAAAGGCTCCGGCGGATCCAAAAGGCTGGTCCCCGGTGCCGGTGCATCTGGCCCTTCATCGGCCATGGCCCCGAAGGCGCGCAGGCCGCGCTTTCCGGTATTGAGCTGGTCGATGGCCTGGATAACGGACCCGCCTGCTCCCGCGAGAGCCTCTGCGAAGGTCTCCGGCTGCGTCTCGAGATGCTCTGCGATGAGTTGGTCTCTCAGATGGACGATGGTCCGACGCTCTTCCTCGGTGGCTGCCTCAATGGCGAGGTCGCACTCGCTGTCGAGGCCCATGGAGCGGTTGTTCAGGTTCGAGGAGCCGATGCGCAGGAACACGTCATCGACGATGATGAGCTTGGAATGGATGAGCACCTGGCATTCTCCGCCCGCTCCATTCGGGATGACCGGGTAATAAACGCGCAGGCGGTTGTAGTGATCGCATTTGCGCAGACGCCGTATTAGCCTATCCCGGTTCGTGCCCATGACCAGTTCTTCCGCCCAGCCGTGGGATTCGTGCGTTTGAACCACGACGATCTCGGGCCCGCTGGGATCGGCCAGCTGACGCTCGAGGACGTCGCCGATCGAGGGAGCCGTCATATATTGCGCTTCGATATAGATGTTCTTCCTCGCGGCGGAGAGCGCGTCCAGGGTCAGGGCCGCCGCCTCCTGCGCGGCAGGCTGGTCTCCCCAGGCCGGATAGGTGCGGGCGATGGCGACGGGCACGTTGACGAAACTGACGGAAAGATCCTCCGGCCACGGATCGGCCCCATCCGGCAAAACTGGGCTCAGCTCCTCGCCTGTCGCAAATTTCCAGCGGCCATAGCCCACCTCGGCAATGGATCGTGCGGCTTCGCCGTCCACAGCCATCTGCAGATCGTGGACCGGCTCGTAAATGCTCCCATCATCCTTCAGCCGGAGAGGGTCGTCGCAGGCGTGGCGCTGGGTGTCCCAGCGCTCAACCGTGAGGTCCATGCCGCCGACGAATGCCAACGCATCGTCTATGCAGACGATCTTCTGGTGGTGGGCCGCATAAAGCGGGTGATGGGTATCGAGCTTGAGCTGGAGGCGTGGGTGGTCCTGCCAGTCAGCGCCGAAGATCAGAGGGCCGGGAGCGCCGGGGGCATGCACGACGGCAATGCTCCACACGAGGATCCTGACCTCAAGGTTCGGCTTGGCCTCCACCAGGGAACGCAGCAGGGGGCCAAGCGGCGGGGACTCCTCGGCACTCACGTCTGGACGCAGACGGATGCTGCCGTCGAAATCCCAGCCGATGATGAGAATGGAGCGTTGGGCACGGCGCAGAGCCGCTTCGAGGCAGGCGAAATAGGCGGCTCCATCGATCAGAACCGATGCACGATCGGCCTGTGCGACGCGCCAGCAATTCTGTTCAGGGCGCAGGATCGAGCCACCAGGCAGTCGCGCGGCCGCCTGGGCAAACTGAAGTTCATGCCGGCTCGTCGTTTCTTCCAGAAGTTGCACGCGACTAAGATCCTAAACGCAGTCCTCTGCCAACTCAGGAACCGAGGCCAAGGTTCCGGTTGGAAACAGAGCGCTCCGAAATCGTTGCCCAGGCGATCGGGCTTGCAAATCGAGCCACGTCGTGGAATTTCCGGATCAATTCACAACAGGTGGAACAGCGTGTTCGACTGGATCGTCAGCCTCATCGACAAGGCCGGATATCTCGGCATTGCCCTGCTCATGCTGCTGGAGAACGTTTTCCCGCCGATTCCTTCGGAGGTCATCATGCCCCTGGCGGGCTTTTCCGCCGCCAAGGGCACGCTCAGCTTCACCGGGGTCGTTCTCGCCGGGACAATCGGGTCGCTCGCCGGTGCCTATTTCTGGTTTCTGATCGGCCGCTGGATCGGAGCGAAGCGCCTGAAGCGCTTTGCTGCGAGGCACGGCCGCTGGCTGACCATGCATCCCGACGAGGTGGATCAGGCCCGAGCCTTTTTCTCCCGCCATCAGGCGCTGGCCCTTTTCCTCGGGCGTCTGGTCCCGGCGATCCGCTCCCTGATCTCTGTTCCCGCCGGCGTGAACTGCATCCCGATTTCCACCTTCCTGCTGTGGAGTTTCCTCGGAACGGCTCTCTGGACTGTTCTCCTTGCAGGCGCAGGGTATCTCCTCGAGAGCCAGTACGAAAAGGTCTCGGAATGGCTCAATCCCATCTCCAACGTCGTCATTGCGGCGCTGGCCGTCTGGTATGTGTACAGGGTCATCAGCTTCAAGGCGCCCGAGGCCTCGTGAGCGTGCCTGAAATCTCAGCGGAGCCGGCCTGATCTCTGAGCAGCCATTTGCAGCAGATTCAGGCCTTTGCCGTTGCCAATCCGAAGAAGCGCCTAATAATTTACACAGTTCGCATGGTGAGCGCGCCAATCGCGGCGGGATGGTCCGGCTGCCCTTCTTTCGCGCTTCATCAGGCTGGGGCATGGCATCAGGATTGAAAGGCGATCATGGACAAGGAACTTGAGAACAGAATCCGCGAGCGGGCTTACGAGCTCTGGATGCGGCACGGGGCTCTCCCTGATCGGGCGGACGAGTACTGGTACCAGGCCGAGCGGGAGATTGTCGGGCAAAGCAGCGAGGGCTCGGGCACGCAACCGCCTTCCCTCACGGATCCCGCTCCCTTGGGCATGACCAGCATGACGGCCGACGAGGCTCCTCCTCCTAAGGTTCGCAAGAAGCGCACTCCTGCCGCGGCTCCCGCGAAAGAGAGCGGCGATGCTCCGGCTGCACCGAAGCGCAAGCGGTCGACGCGGGTGACCTGAGCGCGCCGGCGCACAAGCCGTCGGCTTCGGTCGAGAGCTTACTGGCGGGAACTCCGGTGCAGTCTGGAATGCCGCAAGAACCTGCAGCCATTCCAGTGCTTCGAATCTTGAGAGGTGGCTGCCTTTGATGTGAGGACACGGTCTTGCCGAATTCCAGCGATCCCTACGCGCCTCTCGCCCGTCACGCCATGGCGTATGTTCTTGCCGGAGGACGCGGCAGCCGCTTGATGGAGCTAACCGACATTCGCGCCAAACCTGCGGTCTATTTCGGCGGCAATACCCGGATCATCGATTTTGCACTCTCGAACGCCCTAAACTCCGGCATCAGGCGCATCGGCGTGGCGACGCAGTACAAGGCCCACAGCCTGATCCGCCATCTGCAGCGGGGCTGGAACTACTTTCGGGCCGAGCGGAACGAAAGCTTCGACATCCTGCCGGCCAGCCAGCGTGTCTCGGAAACCATGTGGTACGAAGGCACGGCCGATGCGGTGTTTCAGAACATCGACATCATCGCAAGCATCGACCCGGAGTACATCATCATCCTGGCCGGGGATCACATCTACAAGATGGACTACGAACTCATGCTGCGGCAGCACGTCGACATGGCAGCCGACGTGACCGTCGGCTGCCTTGAGGTGCCGCGGATGGAGGCGACCGGCTTCGGGGTGATGGCCGTCGATGAGACGGATCGCATCATCTCCTTCCTTGAAAAGCCCGCCGACCCTCCGGGCATGCCGGACAACCCGGACAAGGCCCTGGCGAGTATGGGCATCTACGTCTTCAACACCCGCTTCCTGTTCGATCAGCTGAGACGCGATGCGGAGACACCCGGCTCGAACCGGGATTTCGGAAAGGACATCATCCCCTATCTGGTTCAGCACGGCAAAGCCGTGGCGCATCGATTCACGCGATCATGCGTCCGCTCCGGAGCGGAGGCTGGTGGGCGAGATGCCGAGGCCTACTGGCGGGATGTCGGGACCGTGGATGCCTACTGGGAAGCGAATATCGATCTGACGGCGATTGTTCCCTCCCTCGACCTCTATGATCACGACTGGCCGATCTCCACCTTCACGGAAACATGGCCGCCGGCGAAGTTCGTTCATGATGAGGACGGGCGCCGCGGCCATGCCATCAACTCGCTCGTATCCAGTGGCTGCATCGTATCGGGAGCGGCCCTGCGCCAGTCGCTCGTCTTCACCGGCGTGCACCTCCATTCTCACGCCTCGGTCGAGGGAGCCGTCATTCTTCCTTATGTGGATGTCGGCAAGGGTGCGCGGCTCAAGAATGTCGTGGTCGATCGCGGCGTGCACATCCCTGACGGACTCGTGGTCGGCGAGGATCCCGAGCTCGACGCCCGCCGGTTCCGCCGCACCGAGAAAGGCATCAGCCTCATCACGAAGCCAATGATCGAGAGATTGGCCGGATGAGGCCAGTGAACGTTCTCTCCGTCACGTCGGAGATCTTTCCCATCATCAAAACAGGTGGGCTGGCCGACGTTGCCGGGGCCCTTCCGTCCGCCCTTGCGGCAGAGGACGTGAGAGTCATTACGCTCGTTCCGGGATATCCGGCCGTGATGAGGGCTATCGAAGGCATGGAGGCCATTCATCAGTATCCGAGCTGCTTCGGCGGATCGGCAAACCTGCTGTCGGGAAAGGCAGGCGAGCTGGACCTTTTCGTCATTGATGCCCCGCATCTCTTCGACAGGCCAGGCTCCCCCTATCTCGCGCCTGATGGCCGTGACTGGGCTGACAATGCGCGGCGCTTCGCGGCACTTGCCCGGGCAGCGGCCGATATCGGACAGGGACTGGCCCCGGGCTTCGTGCCTGATGTCGTTCATGCACATGACTGGCAGGCTGGCCTCGTGCCGATTTACCTGAGGCTCGCGGAAAGAGCGCGTCCTGCAACGGTCATGACGATCCACAACATCGCCTTTCAAGGCGTTTTCCCTCCATACCTGTTGCTCGAACTGGGATTGCCGGCCAGCACCTTCACCATCGATGGCGTCGAATATTATGGGCAGATCGGATTCCTGAAAGCCGGCTTGCAACACGCGGATCGGATCACAACCGTTTCGCCGACCTATGTCAGAGAAATTCAGACACCAGAGGGCGGAATGGGTCTCGATGGGTTGCTGCGGGTACGCTCGACCGCCATGTCCGGTATTCTCAATGGCATCGATGACAAGATCTGGGATCCCGGTGCGGATACGAATCTCGCGCAGACATACGATCACAATGATCTCGATACCCGGATGATCAACAAGGGGGCACTGCAGAAGCGATTGGGCTTGAGCCAGGATCCTGACGCGATGCTCTTCGGCATCGTCAGTCGCCTGTCCGAGCAGAAAGGCCTCGATCTCGTGCTCGCCGGCTTGTCGGGACTTCTCGCCGGTGGTGCACAACTGGCGCTGCTAGGGTCTGGAGATCAGACCCTCGAGGACAGCTTCCGTACCGCCAGCATCGTCCATCCTGGCCAGGTTGGATGCTTCTTTGGCTATGACGAAGAGCTCGCTCACCTGATCCAGGGCGGCAGCGACGCTCTGCTCGTGCCGTCACGGTTCGAGCCCTGCGGCCTGACGCAGTTGTGCGCCATGCGATACGGGAGCGTGCCGATCGTGTCGCGGGTGGGCGGATTGGCCGATACGGTGATCGACGCCAATGAGATGGCCATCGCTGCCGGCGTCGCCACAGGTTTCCAATTCGGACCTGTTGCGCTCTCGCCGCTAACGAACGCCGTCGATCGGGCGAAAAACCTCTGGCGCGACAGACAGGCATGGCGGCGCCTGCAAGGCAACGGCATGCGCACGGATGTGAGTTGGCGTCGCCCTGCAAAGCAGTATGCCGACCTCTACCGGGCTTGCCTGTCGATGTGAGATCGATAGGAGGAGCGCCGTATCAGGCGCTCTTCCTTTTTTCGGGCTTCGGCTGCTTGGCTGGCTTCAGCTGGAACAGCAGCAGGGAATGGCCCGTGACCGTGTAGACTTTGCCGAAACCGAATTCCGCCGGCGTGTCCAGATCCGGCTGGTTGGTGTCGATGTGACACATCCAGGCCTCTCCGCCGACCACCTCCGGCAGGGTGCACTTCACCACGTCATTATGAGCGTTCATGATCATGAGGAGAGTCACGTCCGTGCCGCGCCTGCGGATGCCGGTCGGTTGAGCGCGGCCATCCAGCAGAATGCTGATGCAGCGGGCGTTGGGATCCTCCCAGTTCTCAGGCATCATCTCATCGCCTGCGGGAGTGAGCCACGTCACGTCCTTAACGTCGAGTTCCTCATTATAGATGCCGGAGAGAAAGCGCATGCGCCGCAGGATCGGCAGGTTCTGACGCAGCTGGATCAGCTTGCGTGTAAATTCAAGAAGTTCGACGCCGTCATCGTCAATTCCCTCCCAATCGATCCAGGACACCTCGTTGTCCTGACAATAGGCGTTGTTGTTGCCCTGCTGGGTCCGCGCGAACTCGTCGCCGGCCAGCAGCATCGGTGTTCCCTGCGAGAAGAGCAGAGTGGCCAGCATGTTGCGGATCTGGCGCAGGCGCAGCGAGCGTATCTCTGGTTCGTCCGTCGGGCCTTCGACGCCATAGTTGAACGAGAGGTTATGGTCGTGGCCGTCCTTGTTGTCCTCTCCGTTGGCCTCGTTGTGCTTCTCGTTGTAGGAGACGAGATCGTTCAGCGTGAAGCCGTCATGGGCAGTGACGAAATTGACTGAAGCCCACGGGCGCCGCCCGCGCTTGTTGAAGATATCCGCCGATGCCGTGAGGCGAGCCGCAAGCTCCGGAAGCTTTCCCTCTTCTCCCTTCCAGTAGGCACGCACAGTATCACGGTAGCGGTCGTTCCATTCGGCCCAGCCGGGCGAGAAGCGCCCGACCTGATAGCCGCCTGGTCCGCAATCCCATGGCTCGGCGATCAACTTCACTTGGCTGAGGGCGGGATCTTGGCGACACGCATCGAGGAAGCGGCCGTCCTCCTCGAAGCCATGCGGTTCACGACCCAGGATGGTCGCAAGGTCGAAGCGGAAGCCGTCGATCTGAACCTCCTGCGCCCAGTAGCGCAGGGAGTCCGTGACCATCTGGAGCACACGCGAGTGGCTGAGGTTCACGGTGTTTCCGGTGCCTGTGTCGTTGATATAGTAGCGGGGATCGGGCGCGAGCCGGTAATAGGAGGCATTGTCGATACCTCGGAAGGACAGGGTCGGCCCCAGCTCGTTGCCTTCGGCCGTGTGGTTGTAGACCACATCCAGGATCACCTCGATCCCGGCGTCGTGGAGATGGCTCACCATCTCCTTCACCTCGTTGATGAAGGGCGTTGCGAGGTAGCGCGGCTGCGGCGCGAAGAAGCCGATCGAGTTGTAGCCCCAGTAGTTCTTGAGCTTCTTCTCGACCAGATAGCTGTCATCCACGAAAGCATGGATCGGCAGCAGTTCGACGGCAGTGACGCCGAGATTCTTGATGTACTCGATGACCTCGTGCTGCATGAGCCCCGAGAACGTGCCGCGAAACTCCCGTGGCACCGCAGGGTGCTGCATGGTGAAGCCGCGCAGGTGTGTCTCGTAGATGATCGTCCGTTCCCAAGGGATCTGCGGCCTGCGCGCCCGCGCCCAGGTGAAAGCCGACTCGACGACCCGGCATTTCTGCATATACGGTGCGCTGTCGCGCTTGTCGAAGGAGAGGTCGGCATCGGGTGAGCCGAGGGTGTATCCGAACAGGGCCGGGTTCCACTTCAGGTCGCCGATGAGCTGCTTGGCATAAGGATCGAGCAGGAGCTTGTTGGGGTTGAAGCGGTGGCCGGCCGTGGGCTCATAGGGGCCATGGACACGGTATCCGTAGGTCGTGCCGGGCCGCGCATCCGGCAGGTAACCATGCCAGACCTCGTCGGTATATTCCGGGAGCTCGATCCGTTCGATTTCCCGCTCGCCGTCTTCGTCGAACAGGCAAAGCTCAACCTTCGTGGCATTCGCTGAGAAGATCGCGAAATTGACGCCCAGCCCATCCCACGTGGCTCCAAGGGGGTAGGGGAGTCCCTCCCGGACGCGGGAGGTGCGTCGAACATTCGGGGCGACGATCTGAGGCGGCGACTGCTCACGGGTATCGACTTTGTCATTCATTGGAAATCTCGGAAGCCAAGCGAGGCGAAATGTCTGTGTTCGTCAACGCGCAAGCCTGCAGGAAGTCCCCGCCAAGCTGAACTATAAGTTCGGCCCATCATCTCCTCCAGCAACTCGCATCCGGCTTAAGGCCTCAGCCTGAGAATCGCGAAGGGAACTTCCTTCATCAGGTCGGACGCTTTCGTTTGATCTCGATTGATGAGGAGTTCATCCCCTGTTATCACATTCAGCCAACGGCCCTGTGCCAACTTGATGCTTGTATTGCCCCAGAGTGCGGCACCGACCAGCAGATCATTGCTCTTCACCAACCCTGCCCACAGACGCGGAACGACGACCACAAGAGCATCGGTGCCAAGCCGCCTGACATAGGTCAGAAGATGGTCTGCATGGTCGCCTTCAGCCTCCAGCATCTGATAGCCGCCTTCGGCATAGAGCGCGGGTGATTGAAGCCGGTCTCGCAACAGGATGGAGATAATCCGCTGCTTGATCTTCCCTTCGGTCCACGTCCTCATGAGAGAGGAGAGCGATTCACGCTTCTCCAAGGCCTTCGCGCGGACCGCATAATCCACCGGACGCCGATTGTCCGGATCGACCAGAGAAAAATCCCAGAACTCTGTACCCTGGTAGATGTCAGGCACGCCTGGCAGCGTCAGCTTGAGAACTGTGCGGGTCAAACCGTTCAGCATGCCCAACGTCGACAGGCGCCGGAGCAGACCGCCGAAGCGTTCCAGGAAAGAGCCCTTCGGATCGAGCGCAGCTCGAAGGAGACCTAGGGCAGCCTCCTCATAGGCTTCATTCGGAGCAACCCAGCTTGTGTGCCGCTTGGCTTCACGAAGCGCTTTCGTGAGATAGCCCTCCATCCGCTCCTTGAACGAAGCCAGGTTGTTCCGATCAGTCTTCTCCAGCAGTTCCAGGGGCCATGCGCCGAGGAGGGCCTGGAGCAGGATAACCTGATCGTTGGCATCCGGTGCAGGAGCGCCGTCGATCTCTGACAGGTGAGGGGAGGCCAATTCCCTCCAGAGATCGAGCGCCTTCGACCACTCGTCAGGCATCTCGGAGAGGGCAAGAAGCCGGGCGCGTGCATCCTCGCCGCGCTTGGTGTCGTGCGTGGCGGTGGCGATCATGGCATGGGGCCAGATCCGGGCGCGATCCGCATTCAGCCGATGGAAGGCATCCGGCGGCAGGCCGAAGTGACCTGGATCGCCGCCGACCTCGTTCAGGGCTATTAGGCGGCCATATCGGTAAAAGAGGGTGTCCTCCAGGCTCTTCGCCATGACAGGCCCCGTCAGCTGCTGAAACCGGCGACGGAAGCGGCGCACGTCGTCAGGATTGCCGGACTGGGTTCGGCCGAGCAGGACAGAGGCGATGAAGTCATGCACGGTCCGATCGGGAAGCGCGCTGGAGGCCTTGGCGGCCTCGATCGTCTCCTCAATCAGGCGCACATCCTCGTCTGCAGGTTCGCCATCCTCCAGATAGCTGCGGTAGACGGGAAACGCAGCGACTATCTCCACCAAGGCTTGGCGCAGGGCGAACGCCGTGTAGTCGCGTGTGCGGCGACTGGCATCGGCGCTGGCCTTGATGTCGGAGACCAGGACCCCGAGTTCGCTGGCGAAATTCTTCTCCGTGATCTCGACCTTGGCCTCCTTAAGGAGCTCCTCATAGGAGCCCTGGAGACCTGATGCTGCGCGGTAGATCTGCTCGAAGGCATCGCCTGATCGTCCGTCCACCAGCACGCCGTCGATCACATTGAGCGTGTCGTATCCCGAGGTTCCAGCGACGGCCCAGGGGCGCAGCTCCTCGCCGGGTTCGAGGATCTTCTCGACCACCACATAGAAGCCGGGGCCAACCTTCTCCTGAAGGGCGCGGGCATAGCCCTCCGGATCGGCCAGGCCATCGATATGATCGATCCTGAGGCCGTGAACGAGACCCTCGTTCACGAGGCGAAGGATCAGCTCATGTGTCTTCTCAAAGATCTGCGGGATCTCGACGCGGATGCCCGCCAGGGTGTTGATGTCGAAGAACCGGCGGTAGTTGATATCGCTCGATGCCACCCGCCAGAAGGCGAGGCGGTACGCCTGCGCCTCCAGGAGGCGATGAAGGGCCTCGAAGCTCCCCGGATCATCCACGTTGCCGTTGATAGCCGCGACGGCCCTTTCGATAGCTTTCCGCATGTCTGCAGAGGTGGCAACCGTCTGTGCAAGATCGTGCTTGAGCCCCTCCGCCTCCTCTGGAAGAGCAGAAGAACCCCCGCTGGAGGCTTGCTCCCTCATGGCGCGCAGGCGTTCAGTGAGATTTCGCAGTTTCCCGGCCTTCCCCGGGTTGCTCAGGGACACCAGAGCGCGATCCAGGATTTCGGGATAAGTTGTCGGACAAACCGGGAAGCGATGCTCCCAGTGCCATACGCTGAAGGAGCCATCCTCTGGATCGAACTTCAGCTGCAGCTCGCCTCTTTCGAGGACCTCGCCATAGAGGCCGCCCAGGGATGGGATGATGAGCTTTCCGTCAGCGCCAGGGCGCTCCCAGTCGATGTCGAAGGCATCGACCACGGGAGAGAGGCGCCCCCATTCCAGCACGGAGAGCCACCAGCCGTTGGACTGGCCACCGACACCCATGTGGTTCGGCACGATGTCGAGCACAAGCTTGAGGCCGTGCTCCTTCAGAGCCTCCGAGAAACGGCGAAACCCGTCCTCTCCGCCGAGTTCCGGATTGATCACCGAATGGTCGACGATGTCATAACCGTGGGTGGATCCGGGCGCGGCTGCCTGGATGGGTGAGGAATAGACATGGCTGATGCCGAGTTTTGCCAGGTAGGGCACGATCTTCACGGCATCGTCGAACGTGAAGTCCTTGTGAAACTGCAGGCGGTAGGTGGCGCGCGGCGGCGGCGCGGTGAGGCTGCTCCTGCGGGCACGCACGTCCCGGCCCTCCTCAATAAGGGCAACAGCGAGCTTCGCCAGCAGGCTGCCCGGAGCGACAATGTCCTCGATAGTGTTCGACAGCCTGCGGCGCCAGTTGGGATGGCCCACATCCATGCCTGGCAGGTTGGGCTGGTTCAACTCGCCGGACGCATCCTCGATCTGCACCGCCGTGAGTACGGACGCAGTGCGGGCGAGGTAACGGATGGTCGCCTCCAGAGGCGGTTCTTCCGGTGCCTGCGATGAGGGTAGGAGACCTTCTTCTGCGAGCGCCTGGGCGAAGTGGATTTTGTCCGCCTTGCGCGCGGCGCGTTCCCGATCGGAGGTCTGAGGGTCGAAGACGCCGAGGGTCTGGCGCAGATCGACGTCGAGGCCGCGCCACCAACCGGTGAGGGTCGGAAGATCATGGGTGGTGATGACGGCAAGGGCGGAACGTGGATATTGGTCCGGCTTTTTGAAAGCCGATCCTTCGCGCTCAAAGGGCAGCACCCGGTAACTGAGAACGCCCGACTCCATGATCGCATCGGAAAAGCCTTCCGGGGCCGTGCCGAGGTCTTCCGCAATCACCAGACAGCGCGCGCGGTGGCTCTCGACACGCAGCACCGCCAGCATGGCCTCGAACGGATAATCCACATAGGCCCCCTGCGAGGCTGGGGCACCGGATGGGATCAGGAAGAGGCGCTGAAGCTGAAAGGCGTGGTCGATGCGGATCGCACCCGCATGGCGCATGTTGGCCGAGACGAGATCGCGGAAAGCGGCAAGACTCTGCTCCTCCAGGGTGAGCGGGTTGAACGGCGGAAGGCCCCAATCCTGCCCCTGCGGGCCGAGCGGATCCGGCGGCGCACCGATGGAGAGCCCCGGTGCATAACGCTCCGGCGTCGACCAGATCTCCGATCCGCCGCCATCCGATCCGACGGCAAGATCGCGATAAAGCCCGATGGGAAGTCCGGCGGCGCGGGCCCGCTCGGCAGCCTGCCCCAACTGCCGGTCGGCGAGCCATTGCAGCCAAGCGTGGAAGGCGACGCTCCCCGCCTCCTGCGAGCGGAAGCGCTTGACCTCGTCCGAACGGACTGACCGGAAGGCTTGGGGCCACTCGCCGATCCAGAAGCGCCCTTGCGCTCGGAAATGCTCGGAAAGAGCTTCGAAGGTCGCATGCGCCTCCAGGGCCTCGCCGCCCTCTTTGCGGAAGGTCTCGAAAGCGGCCTTGTTGCCGGAGGTTTGGAACCAGGACCAGAGGGTGTCGAGGACCGGGCGCTTGATGGCCCAGACTTCGGCATAATCGATGAGTGACGCGCCGCGCAGCTTGGCAAGACGTTGCTGCACGTCCGAACCCCCGATCAGCTGCGGTGCGCCGCTCTCGGCATATCCCTCGACAAGAGTGGGGTCGATATAGAGTGACTCGAGGAAGAGCCGTGAGGATGGCGAATAGGGAGATATCTTGGAGCGATCCGCCGCAAAAAGGGCATGAACCGGACTGAGGCCAAGGAACGCGCCTCCGAACCGGCCGACACCTTCTGCGGTGAGAGCCACGTCCGCGTAATCGCCGATCCCGAGGTCGCGTTCCGAGCGCAGAGAATAGACCTGCGCCGTCAGTCCCCATAATCGCGTGTTGCCCTTCAGAGCGTCAGGCTCCCAGCACTTGTCAGGAGCGGCAATGATCGTCGCGTCCCGGTCGCCCAGCCGGAGCCGGTGGTAGCCCATGGGAAGGGAGGGGAGATCGAGAGTGCGGCTGGTCTTGGTGAGCCGGCCTTCGTGAGTGGTTCCGCCTTCCTCGATAAGGGACCAGGTCGATGCAACGGCAGCGCTGCGCAGTTTGATCCTCGCGGGTGCCCCGGCTTCCACGGTCATGACCGCAGGCACCGGGCCTGCCTTCAGGTGCTCCAGTCGCCCAAGGCTCTCCTGTGCGCCTTTCTCGGACGAGACGTCGAGCCCAAGGGCGGCGAGCAGGGCTTTGCGGGTGCCGGAACCCGTCTCGACTCTTTTTCCGAAGGCATCGCTGTAATCCGAGGAAATGCCGACGAGCGCGGCCATCCGCTCCAGCAGAGCGTCCAGCCGGCTCATGCGGACGTCTCCTTCATGATGAATGCCGACCACGGTGGGAGCTGAAGGCTCCCGGTTGCAGGCCCGGCGCCGCTGCTTGACCAGAGCACACGAGTGCTTTCATGCATCGTCTTGTTCACGACCCTCTCGCCAAAATTGGCCAGCAGGCGAAGCGTGCCGGCCGTGAAAGTCCAGGTCACGTCGAGGGACCTTTCGGGTGAGATCGCATAATTCGAGCCGCGGTACTGGCTCTTCAGGAGAGGCACGATTTCCGTCTGGCGCAGGTCGAGCAGGTGACGGGTCTGCGCGAGAACCTCTTGATGCGGTGATTGCGCAACCTCCGACCAATCGATTCTGGATCGCTCGAACGTGGCGCGGTCCGTCGGGTCGGGAATGCGCTGCGACATCTCCGGATCCGTAAAGGCCTTGAAGCGTTTGAACTCGCCACGCCGTCCTTCGCGCACGGCCTTGGCCAGATCCGGCTCGCTCTCGAAATCGACGAAGAACTGGAACGGCGTCGAGGCAGCCCACTCCTCGCCCATGAAGATCAGTGGGATGTGCGGCGACAGAAGGAATACGCCCTGCGCAAGGGCCAAGCGGCCGGGCGAGATCAGCTGCGAGAGGCGTTCGCCAAAGGCGCGATTTCCCACCTGATCGTGGTTCTGAAGGAAGGACACGAAGGCCGTTGGAGTCAGATGCCCCGAGGGCTCGCCGCGCACGACGCCGTCCTTATGCGGAGACGGATCACCCTGATAGGCGAAACCTTCCGCCAGCGCCCGTCCGAGGTGCTTGAGCGGTCGGTCGGCATAGTCCTCGTAATAGCCTTCATTCTCGCCGGTCAGCAGGGCATGCCAGGAGTTGTGAATGTCATCGGCCCACTGCGCCGTGTGGAGCTTCGGTCGTCCATCCGCTTCGCGGCCGAGCCAGCGCGCCTGATTGGCTTCGTTTTCGAGCACAAGGTGAACGTGGCGATCAGGAATGGCTTCGCGGATTTGGTTGGCCAGCTCTTCGATGAAGTGCGGCTTGCTGTCATCCACGATGGCATGCACGGCATCGAACCGAAGGCCGTCGATATGAAACTCCTCCAGCCAGTAGAGCGCGTTGTGGAAGAAGAAGTCACGCACGTTGCGGCTGCCTTCCCCGTCCACGTTGATGCCTGCTCCCCAGGGTGTCGGGTGGCGCTCCGTGAAGAAGGTCTTCGCATAGGCGTGGAGATAATTGCCGGACGGGCCGAAGTGATTGTAGACCACATCGAGGAAGACCATGATGTCGAGCGCGTGCGCGTGCTCTACGAGGCGCTTCAGGTCGTCGGGGCTGCCATAGGCTGCATCCGGCGCGTAGGGCAAGACGCCGTCATAACCCCAGTTGCGCCGCCCCGGGAACTCGCCGATGGGCATGAGCTCGACGGCCGTGATGCCGAGATCGCGCAACTCTTCCAACTTGGCCATCAGGCCAGCGTAGGTGCCCTCCGGGGTCGCGGTTCCCACATGGACCTCGTAGAGGACAGTTTCTTCCCAAGCGCGTCCGGTCCAAGCTGTGTCGGACCACTGATATGTTGCGGGATCGACAACGAGGCTCAGGCCGTGGACATCATCAGGCTGAAATCTGGAGGCCGGGTCGGGCACCACGAGGCTGCCGTCGATTTTGTAGCCGTAGCGGCTGCCCGCACGGGCGTCCTGCGAGACGAGGCGATACCAACCTCCGTCATCTGCCGTCATCGTAAGCTCGGCCGTATCGAGAACGAGCCGCACGTCCTTGGCCGTGGGAGCCCATAGGGCAAAGCGAATACCATCGGGAGTTATCTCAGCCCCAAATGGCATGGAGTGAACGCGCCGCATCGGAACTCCGGAGAAGCATGGGAAGCACTTGCGAACGAGCAGTTCAGGGCAATGTTCCGGAGCAGCAGAAAAAAACAGCCAAGCTGACGTCTGCAGGTCGTCAACTGAGCAACGATACACCAGCCAAGCTGGCTGAAAGGGCTAATCAGGAATTTTCCAAAAATTTTGCGGAACCATATCGAGGGGTCGCGAGTTGAAAGCCCGACTGCCTATGGCGCGGGGAGTCGGTGGGGATCGCGCCTCTGAGCTAACATGCTGGACTCATCTCAACTGGACACCGTTTCAGGTGTCTCGGCCTTGGCGCATGCCGAACTTCTGAGCGGCTCCCAGGCTTCGGTTTCCATCAAGCGCCGTCAGTCAATTCTCTTCATTACATCCGAGATCGCCGATTACATCAAGGCTGGTGGCCTTGGTGAGGTGGCGGCAGCCTTGCCGCGGGCGTTGCGCCATCACTACGATGTGCGAATCCTTATTCCCGGTTACCGTCAGGTTCTCTCGCAGATCAGCGATTTGGAGGAGATTGCCCGCCTGCCGGCCTCATTCGGCATACCGGCCTGCGGTCTCGGACGCGGGACGACTCAGGATGGCCTGACAGTTTACGTTCTCCTGTGTTCGGAACTCTACGACCGCGATGGATCGCCTTATGTCGACAGCTTCGGTGCGGATTGGAGCGACAACGATATCCGTTTCGCGCGTCTGGGATTGGCGGCGGCCGATATCGCCTGCGGCAACGGCGATCCCTTGTGGCGCGCCGATCTCCTGCACCTCAACGATTGGCCGTCCGGGCTTGCGTCGGCCTATCTCGCTTGGCGCGGGCAGCGAATTCCGACAATCCTGACAATTCACAATCTTGCCTATCAGGGAAATTTTGATCGTGGGCGCCTTTCCCATCTTGGAATTCCCGATGCGGCCTTTCAAATCAATGGCGTTGAGTTCTACGGCAAGCTGTCTTTCCTGAAGGCCGGCATCTATTACTCGTCCCACATCACGACGGTGAGCTCCACCTATGCCCAGGAGATTACGCGGCCGGAATTCGGTTGCGGGCTCGATGGACTGCTCAGAACCCGCGCTGAGGAGGGACGTCTCGACGGCATCATCAACGGCATCGATGCGAGCTGGGATCCAAGCACGGATCCATATCTGGTCAGCCGATTTTCGGCCGAGAACTTCCGTGGCAAGCGTGCCAATGCCAACACTGTGCGCAAAAGCTTCGGACTCGACCTGTCCTCCGGCCCGCTCTTTGCCGTGGTGTCGCGCCTTGTTCATCAGAAGGGCGTGGACCTTGCCATTTCGGCGGCGGAAACCATCGTGTCCCAAGGTGGGCAGATTGCCGTCATCGGCCAGGGAGAGCCTCGCTTCGAATCCGAGCTGGAGGCGCTTGCGGGCCGTCATCCCGGTTCCATCGGCGTCAAGATCGGATATGACGAAGGCGATGCCCGTCGCATGTATGCAGGCAGCGATTTCCTGCTCATGCCATCCCGGTTCGAGCCCTGCGGTCTCAGTCAGATGTATGCGCAGCGGTTCGGCTCACTGCCAATTGCGCACAAGACCGGCGGGTTGGCCGACACGATCGAGGACGGCGTCACTGGATTTCTGTTCGGCGAACCTTCGCTCAACCGATTCAAGGATGCGATCAGGCGAGGCCTCGAAACCTTCCGCTCGAGGTCTCGGCTCACGACCATGCGTCGCGCTGCGATGAACAGGCCTCACGGTTGGGACCGCTCCGCCTCACGGTATCAGGAAGTTTATGAGCGTGCCTGCCAGGCGGCTTTGGCCTAGTGCTACCGGTCGGCTAAAACGTCGGTTGCACAACACTTGCCAATGATGCTGTTCTAACACACAAAGCCCGTGGGTGCGGAGGCACCCACGGGCTTTGTTATTTTAGTTAGAGAGCTTTAGTCCTTACCGCCGCGGCCATTTCCATTGCCACCGCCGTTTCCGTTACCATTGCCGCCTCCGGCCGGGCCATCCGCGTCGGTGCCGTCACCGTTGTTGGAATTGCCCGGATTCGACGAGTCGTTGCCGTCGGGGTCGTTGCCGTGACCGTTGTTGCCACGGCCTCCGCCATTGCCACTTCCATTGCCGCCACCGTTGCCATTGCCATTACCGGCCGGGCCGTCTGCATCGGTGCCGTCACCATTGTTGGAGTTACCCGGGTTCGACGAGTCATTGCCGTCGGGGTCGTTGCCATGGCCGTTGTTGCCATTGCCGTTGCCGGACCCGCCAATGCCCCCATTACCACCGGTGCCACCCGTGCCGCCGGTACCACCATTACCGCCGGTGCCACCATTGCCACCCGTGCCACCATTGCCTCCGGTTCCCCCGGTACCGCCTGTGCCGCCGGCGCCGTCATCACCCGTGCCGCCGGTTCCGCCGGTGCTGCCATTGCCGCCGGCGCTACCGGTTCCGCCCGTGCCGCCGGTGCCACCGGTGGTACCGGTACCACCGGTTCCCGAGTTGCCACGATCCGCAACAGAGCCGCCACGGCTGGGACCACGTCCGTCATTGACGCCGCCGGGCGCACCGACCACAGGGTTGCCGGTGCCAGGAATAATCGTCTGGTCACGGCCAATCGAGCCGGTTACAGCGTCGGTCTGATTCCGCTCACTGGTACGATCATCCATTCTGCGCAGAGCCTGAGGGCGGATAGCGCAACGGCAGACCTCCTGACCCTGCACGACCTGAAGCCGGCAGTTGTGGTACATGGAGGGATTGGCGACCGCCGGTATGCATTGCGGTCCGGACCTGAGGCTCTGGGCAAGGGCCGGAGTGCTGACAGCAAGGAAGAGGGCTGCGCCGGACAGAGCAAGAGCGTGCGAACGCTTCATGTGTTCACCTACATAATTAGCCAATTGTGATGTGTAGCTGCCTTCAGACAGCTTGCTTGGCTAATAGACGCATGTATAGGGATAACGTTCCTGAGATCTGATGAAATTCTAATCTCTTTGTGAGGGGAACTTTCCTGGCCTATGCGCTATGTGAGGAGAATATGGCTCTGATTGTGTCTGTTATTGCTAAGTTACCCTATAAGTGAAACTTAGCCATTAGCATCAATAAAAGAACGTAGGTAAACTTTCCAGCAAGGCTAATAGGCCCGGTAGGCTTCGGCCATGCCCCTGATGCTTTCAAGCTTAGACGAGAAGGCGGACCAGTCGTCCCCTGCAGCGATGGGGGCCCAGATCGCCTCCACCTCATCGATCAGCATGGTGCAGGGCTTCGGCTGCTCGAAATAGGGATGAGTGTGGTTGATGCCCGGAGACGGCAGGAAACCATCGAGAGCCGCCTGGACTGCACGGAAGGACTCATTCGCATAGAAGGCGGCCGAAGGGCTCTTTTCTGCGCGTGGGCTGCTCATCAAGCCGCCATGCCAATCGAAGAACGTCTGCTCGAAGGGTGCGCGCGTCTCGTAAAGGAAGGTCCATAGGGCCTTGGCCAGTGCCCCGTCATGCTCGTAGCCTCTGGATTGGAGACCAAGCCGGCGCAGGATGGCCTGCGCGAACTCCCGGTGGAGTGCAGGCTCGAAAGAGGCGAGCGCCTGCTCCAGCAGATCCTGCGGGGCCAGGGGGAGCAGGCACTCCGCCAGACGGTAGAGGTTCCATAGCAATGCGTCGGGCTGCCGACCGAAGGCATAGAGGCCGGTCTCATCGAAATAAGCTGCCGTGAAGCCTGGATCGTAGTGGGGCAGAAAGCGCCAGGGTCCGTAGTCGAAGCTTTCCCCGGTGATATTGATGTTGTCTGTGTTGAGCACGCCGTGGACGAAGCCCGCAGCCATCCACTGCGCGTCCATGCGGGCAACGCGCCGGCAGACCTGCTCGAGAAACGCGGCCGCACGGGCGGGCTCCTCATCTCGCCAGGTCTCGGGGAGATAGGTTCGTACCGTATGGTCGAGCAGCCTTCGCAGGTTGTCGACCTCGTCGAAGTAGAGAAAGCGCTGGAACGTTCCGATGCGGATATGTGAGTGACTGAGGCGAACCAGAACCGATGACCGTGTCGGTGACGGCTCGTCGCCTCTCTCGAGTTCCTCACCCGTCTCGATCAGGCTGAAGGACTTGGAGGTTTCGACGCCGAGGGCCTCAAGCATCTCGGTTGCAAGAATTTCCCGCACACCGCCCTTGAGCGTGAGCCTGCCATCCGCGTGGCGCGACCAGGGTGTCTGGCCACTTCCCTTCGTGCCAAGGTCAAGAAGCCTTCCATCCTCGACATCCTTGAGTTGGGCGAAGAGGAAGCCGCGCCCGTCGCCGAGATGGGGATTGTAGGTTCTGAACTGATGGCCGTGATAGCGCAGGGCCAGCGGCTGCTCGAAGCTTCCGGGCAACGGCTGGAAACGGCCGAAATGGTCAATCCATTCCTGATCGTTCAGAGCATCGAGGCCAATCCGCTCTGCCCAGCGCTGGTTGCGGTAGCGCAGGATGTGCTGCGGAAAGCGTGCCGGCTCGACAGCATCGTAGAAGGAGGGGCCGAGTTCCTCGTGATGCGTCGAAGGAGAAAAGTCAGGCGAGTAGGACATGCAAGCGATCCGGTTCCACCCATGGTCAAATCAAACGAGGCTGAATTGTTCAGCCCATCGCCCAAGACGGTGATGCGTGGGCTCACAATTCGGGTGAGAAGGTCAGGCAGAATCGACAGGCTGAACATGAAGGGGAAATGCTGCAAACAATGTTTCAAATGGCCTGAGCAGGAGCGCAGTTTGGAGCTGACCTGAAAAAATAATTGCAAGGAAGCTGTTTCCGAAATCACTTTGGTTGCCGGACGTTCGGGAAGAATGCTCAAGCACCTTCGTCCGGCATCCGGTCTGTCTACTGCTTTAGTCTATTGGCGGCAGCGGCTTCGTCTCTTAAGCTTTCATTCAACGAAGCAAGCGGGAGGCGGATCCATGGCATTGAAAGATGTGCTGAGCCTTTGCGGCCGGGTAGGCTTGATAGTCGCTGCGTTCGCGTTCGTCGCCGGGATCGTTGCGGGTCCAATCCTTGAGAAGGTTCTTTTTTCACAGCTGACAGTGACGGAGCGCAACGCTCAGCCCCTTTTGCCCCCCATCGATACGTCCTCCGAACGGCAGGTCGGACGGCCGGGCTAACGTCTTTTTAGAGATCGGTGGGGCATAACCCACCTCATCGCCCATACAGGCAGGAATGCGGCTCCATGTCCGGGGAAGCGCGATGAGCAGCGACACAGTACTCAGACAGGAAATTCGTTACTCGCTCGGCTACATCCGCAGCATGATCAACAATTATTCCGGCCTCTATTCGGGCGAGAATCTCGTGCGCGACGTCCTGCGCTTCTGCGACGAGATGGCCGGCACCGGAGCGCCGCATCTACGCCTGGAGGAGGCGAGACGCCTCGTGGAGGATCGATGCAGACGGCTTGCCCAGGACACGGATCGCTTCGCCGTGCGCGACCCTGTCGCAATTGCAGCTTCACGGGCTCAAGCCATGGCCGCCATCGACATACTTCAGGATGTGGTGTTCGAATGGCGCAAGGCCCGCATGCCCGTGCCATCGTCGGGACGGCTGCTGCGCAGGAAGAGCTTGTAGGAAAAGACTTGCCAGACCTCGACTGCCTCAAAGGCGCTTGGGTTTGATGGAGGCCGTCGCCGGCACATCGACAGTCTCTAGTTCGGGAGCAGGTTCGCTCTTCGGCATATCGAGTCTATAAACATCGTCTCGGAAATGGACCATGCCGTCGGCCGTTGCATAACCCGTCAGATAAACCCACGCGACGGGAACGGGCTTGTCGAGCCGAATGTCCTGACGCGCGTTACCGACGATGCCTGTGTCAATGCCTGCTCTGGTCCACGGGCCTGAAGGCCCGTTGGTGCCGCGCAGCAGCCATTCGGCGAATTCACCCACATCGGCGACCCGAACACAGCCTGAGGAATGGAAGCGGGCATCCTGTGCGAAAAGCTGCTTCTTGGGCGTGTCGTGCATATAGACTGCATGCTTGTTCGGCATGTCGATGCGGATCTGACCGAGCGAATTGATCGCGCCGGGATCCTGGCGAAGCGTGTAGTTGACGGCGTTCTGCGTCGACCAGTCGATCGCCTTCGGATCAACCTCCTGTCCCTTCGCATCCAGGATGCGGATCTTCATCTTCTGCAGATAATCCGGATCCTTCCGGACGTGGGGTATGATGTCCTTCTTGATCAGCGAGACCGGTACCGTCCAGGTTGGGTTGAGATTGACGGCCGTGACTCGGGTTTCGACAATGGGCGAGGGTCTGTCGGCCTTGCCGACGATGGCGACATACCGCCGAACGACCTGGCCCTGCTCGACAGCCTCCACAGCCGCCGAGGGAATGTTGACCACGACATATCGGCCACCGAAGGGAAAGGTGGAACTCGCCAGCCGTTGTGCGGATGCGGTGAGCTGACGATGGCGCGTTTCGGCCGGAACGTTGAGCGCTTCCAGGGTCCTTGCTCGCACGGCACCGGACTCTGGCAGTCCGTGTCGTGCCTGGAACTGCTTGACCGCACTCGTGAGAGCAGCGTCGAAGGTCGTGCCGTTCGCAAGTTCGCGCGAGAGATCTCCTTCAGCAACGAGACGCTGCCGGAGAACCGGAACCAATGGTCCCTTGTCGCCTGCCTTCAGCATTGTTCCCTGGGGGAGCGTGGGCCAGCCTCCTGTTTCGGCAATGCGCTTATAGGTCCAGGCAGCCCGCATGGTATTGATGAAGGTGCTGGCATCCAGGGTCGGGCGGGGATCCTGGGAGATCGTCGCCACCGGAATCCTTTGAGGTGCCGAGGGGTTGGGTTTGCTGGTGGGCGGAACTGCAGCTTTCTGTCGCAGCTCAGGTTCTGTGGAAGCCGGGGCGGGGCTTGAAGGCTGACGCGCTGGAGCGGCTGTGCTCACCTGTTCAGAGGCCGCCCACGCTTTGTTAAGGCTGCTTGATGCCGAGCATGAGAGAAAGATCAGGCTCAAGCTGACGGTGAGGCTGGTCGCATTCCGATAGGTCATTGGGAAACTATGACCGACGATGGTTTACAAAGTGCTGCTTCAGGGGAACGCGGCTGCCTGCAACCGGTCTTGGTGCCCGTGCGTTGTCTCCGCCTCAGCCCTCTCGCCGTACGAGTTCCTTCATGCGCGTGAAGCCCGCTCCTGCCCATGATATCCGGCGGATCGATCTGACCTTGCCACCATCCATAGGCCTTCACGCGGTTCACCTGATCGAGCAGGCTCTGAATGGGGACCGGAAGCAGCTCATCTATTTGTCAGGAGGCGAGAACCGGGCCGAGCAGATGGCACAGGCCTTGAAAGGGCTGGCTCCAGAGCTGGATGTGTATCTGCTGCCGCCCTGGGATTGTCTTCCCTTTGACAACACATCGCCCTCACGAGAGGCAATGGGGCGGCGCATGTCCGTCCTGCGGCGCATGTGTGAGCCGGGGAAAGGCGCGCGGATTCTGATCGCGAGCAGCGCCGCAATCATTCAACGAGTGCCGCCGCGAAGCATCTCTAAGAGCGCCTGCTTCCATCTCAAGATTGGTGAATACCTCTCGCCGGAAGAGCTTGAAGATTATCTCCTGCGTGCAGGATATGTCCTGGATGAGAGAGTGGACGAGCCAGGCGAGGCTGCCATCCGGGGACAGGTCATCGATATCTTTCCTGCGAGCAGTTCCTTGCCTTATCGCATCGAGCATGACGGCCAGACCATCGTCGCAATCCGTTCCTATGATCCTGTTTCGCAACGAACCGAAGGAGATGTTGAAATCCTTTCCCTCGATCCTGCTTCCGAGGTTCTGCTTGAAAAAACTCCTGATGGTTCGATGCCGGAACGGTTTGACGGAATGGAGCATCAGCTGCCGGAGCATTATGCATCTCTCGAAACGATCTTCGACTACTGGTCGGATGCTCCTGTTGTCGTCGACTCCAGAGCGGAGGAACGGCGCCAACTGGTGATGGAGCAGATTGTCGATGCTCATGAGAGCCGCACCTCGTTGCGAGGTGAGGGGGGCGGCAGAGGATCTGCGGTTTCTCCCGAGCGGATGTTCATCGCAGATGCGGAATGGCAGGACATTCTGGGGCAGCGCTGCCTGACCGTCATTCATGCGGCCTCGGAAGGGGAGGCGCGGCAGAACGCCGTCCCCCGGTTTGCCGCCGAGGTGAAGCCGGCTCGCGCCCTCGCGAGCTTCATTGAGGCACAGCAGGGCAAGGATCGGAAGATCGTCCTGGCGGCGGCAACGAGAAACGATCTGAACCGCCTTCGGCGCCGGGCTCAATCCCTGCAACTCAGCCCAAAACTGATCGAGCGTTGGAGTGACGCCGTTGAGGGGCCGCCAAAGGGCTCCTTCGCCCTTCAGGCCGATCTCAGGGGCGGGTTCATCGACGAGCGGCATGGCATCGCTGTCGTAACGGCTGCCGATGTTCTGGGAAGCCGCGCGTCGAACGGGCGTGAACAAGATGTCGGATCGACAGTCCACCAGTTCACCGATATGCGGTTTCAGATCGGCGATGCTGTCATCCACGTCGATCATGGACTTGGGCTTCTGGAGGGAACTGAGATCATCAGCATAGGCGAGGAGGGAGCGGGCGACGCCATCCGGCTCACCTATGCGGGCGATACGACACTCATGATTCCCGCAACGGATATGGACCGCGTTTGGCGTTACGGCCGCATGTCCGAGGCGCTGCAGCTCGACAAGCTGAAGAGCGATGCGTGGGTCGAGAAACTGGGTTCTATTGAAGCAGAGGTACGCAAAACCGCCGACCATCTGCGCAGGCTGGTCGAAGCGCGCGATGGCGCAAAGCTGAAGCCGCTCGTGCCGCCGGGACGTGAATACGAACGCTTTGTCGCGCGCTTTCCATTCTCCGAGACCCCGGATCAGCTGCGTGCCATTGAAGATGTCCTCGAAGACCTCGCCTCGGGACATCCCATGGACCGGCTGGTTTGCGGAGATGTCGGATTCGGCAAGACCGAGGTTGCCCTGCGTGCAGCGGCGGCCGTGGCGCTGTCGGGCAAACAGGTTGCCGTGATTGCGCCCACGACGGTGCTGGCGCGTCAGCATGTGCGCAGCTTTCAAAAGCGTTTTTCCGGCTTCGGCCTTGAGGTTGCGCACCTGTCTCGCCTTGTGACGGCATCCGAAGCGCGTGCCGTGAAGAAGGGACTGGCGGACGGAACGGTGCGCATCGTCATCGGCACGCATGCCCTCGCTGCCAAGGGCGTAGCCTTCAACGATCTCGGCCTTGTCATCATCGACGAGGAGCAGAGGTTCGGTGCCGCCCATAAATCGAAGCTCCGGGCGATGGCGTCGCTCGGACATGTGCTGACATTGACCGCAACGCCCATTCCCCGCACGCTGCAATCGGCCTTGGTTGGTTTGCAGGAACTGAGCATCATCGCCACGCCGCCGGCCCGGCGGCAGCCGATCCGCACCTTTCTGTCAGAATTTGACCCCGTAACCCTTCGCCAAGCCCTCATGCGCGAAAGCCGGCGGCGCGGGCAAAGTTTCGTGGTCTGCTCCCGGGTGGAGGACATCGGGCCGATGCGCGAGCAACTGGCGAAGATCGTACCCGACCTGAAGGTTCACGTGGCGCATGGTCAGATGCCGCCAGCCGAAACGGACGATGTGATGGTGCGGTTCGCAGATGGTGAAGGCGACATCCTGCTGGCCACCAACATCATCGAAAGCGGTCTCGATGTTCCTCGTGCCAACACCATGCTGGTATGGCGGGCCGACCGCTTCGGCCTGTCGCAACTCCACCAGCTTCGCGGCCGAGTCGGACGTGGTCGAATTCGCGGCACCACCTATCTGCTGACGGAGCTGGGACAGAAGCTGCCGAAGGCGACCGAAAAGCGCCTGCGAACCCTTGAAGCTCTCGACCGGCTCGGAGCTGGGTTTGCAATCAGCGCGCAGGATCTCGACCAGCGTGGAGCCGGCGCCCTTCTGGGTGAGGAGCAGGCAGGACATGTCAAGCTCATTGGAGCGGATTTATACCAGCACCTGCTGAAGCTTGCTCTGCGCGGAGAGACCTATGCGGACGAGTGGGTCCCCGAGCTCAACATCGGCCTGACGGGCTCGATTCCGGCCGAGTACGTGCATGAACCCGAGGTGCGGATCAATCTCTACGCGCGCCTCGCGCGCATGGACGGCTCGGAAAATATTGACGAGATCGAAGAGGAAATCGAGGATCGCTTCGGGCCAATTCCGGAAGCTCTGGAAAATCTTCTGCGCCTCACGGGCATTCGGAAAGTCTGCCGGCGACTGGGGATTGCCCGCATCGATGCAGGCCCCCAGGCAATAGCCTTGAGTTTCAGGCCGGAAGCCGTCGAGAGGCTTCCCCTGGAAAGCCTAATCGCGAAATCGAAAGGGTCGCTTCGCTGGAGCGGCGACCGGCTGATCCTCGCGGTCGCCGAGGATCGAGCTGGGGAGAGGCAGCAGCATATCCTTGAGCTTCTGGCGCGGCTCGACGATTGAGGCGGGTGCCGATTAGTTCAGCCACGAACGGATCGCGTCTGTAAGACTTATCCATGAAGATGATTTTCAACGTGAGGAGCCGATGACCTCGGAAGAGATCAAAGAATTGAATGCAGCACGGGAAAGCCTCGTGAAGCGTCGCAGGGAAATGGCCCGACAATTGTCCGAGGCCCCGCTCCCGTCCGTCGAGATGGCGGAGGAAATTACCAAGATCCTTGTTGCAATCGAGGCCATGGATCGGGCTCTGAACGAAGCAGGCCATCCCTATATGAGCCAGGGCGTGGTCGATCAGCTCAGGGCCGAGGATTAGATCCTAAAGCTTTATTCGCCCAATAACTTCGAACCCGGAAGACGCTCGTGGCCTGAGCACGAGCGCCTCGCCCTCGCTCGGAAAGATCCCGGTCAGGGCCGTGATGTTGACCTGATGGGTCACGAGCACCAGGACGCGGGCGGAACGCCAATCTTCGATGATCTCGCGCGCAGCCTGTGTCTGGGATGGCTCCTGCTCGCGCCCTGAGAAGAACGAATCCAGCGTCGGCTCCGGCTCCGCCATGGCGCCGAATGCCAGGCGCGCCGTGTCCAGTGCGCGGCACCAGCGGCTCGAGAGCACACGCTCGACCGGCACCTGCCGGCTCCTGAACGCATCCCCGATGCGCTGCGCCTGCTGTCGGCCCTCCTCAGACAGGTTGCGCTGCGTCGAGCAGTCGTCCAGCCGAAACTTGGCCGGGTCGCCTGTTCCCGGTGCACGGGCGTGCCGAAAAAGCGCCACCGTGCCTCCCTGCCGCAAGGCCTGCCAGGCTTCCTCCGATGCACGAGCAGGGTGCATCCACCCCGCCGTCGCGAGAATGCACAGCGCCAAAGCTAAGCGCATGGTGCGCCTCGTCATCAAACGGCCAAGCTGCCTCATTGTTGTCTCATAATAAGAGCCTACCGGTTGGCAAGACAAAGCAGAACCGGAGCGGATGTACAGCTCTGGCAACGGCCGACAAGTGGCAGAGGGGCATGTTCAATGATTATCGCACGTAGAGCGGCGCTCGGCTTGGCTGCCGGGCTGATGATCCTGTCGGTTGCGCCCGTACAGGCCAAACCCGGCCGCTCCTTTGTTCTGACGGCTGAGCGCATGGCCCAGCTCCAGCAGATCAACAGCCATGTGAACAGAACCATCCGTGAGGTTTCGGATCTGGAGCAGTATGGCCGTGACGACGTGTGGGCGCTCCCTACCAGCGGCAAAGGCGACTGCGAAGACTTCGTGCTGTTGAAGCGCAAGATGCTGATCGAGCGCGGCTGGCCCTCGTCGGCGTTCTCGATCACGCTCGGCGCCACTGCGCAGGGCGAAGCCCATGCAGTTCTTCTGGTCTCGACCGCTCAGGGGCAGTATGTCCTCGACAACCTCACCTCGTCGATCCTGAGCCCAGAGAGGACAGGTCACGTGTTCCATTCAAGGCAGTCGGGCCGCGGATGGGTCTCGGCTTCAGGGGAGAGGACGAGAGAACCCGTGGCGGATCTGCCGGTGGCCAAGGTTTCTTTTCGCGGAAAGCGTGGCTGATTTCCCGGGATTTTGAAGCGTCAGGCCTTCGCGGTTAGCTCGACCAGGATTTCCACGAGCGGATCTGCAGGATACGTTAAGCCGGCGATGACATCGAAGTGGTGGGCGCCCGGCACCTCGTGGTAACGGGTCGTCACGCCGGTCTTGCCCCATTCACCGACGATCACGCGGGATTGGCGCAGGAACTCGCTGCTCTCTGCGCCCCCGACAACCGCGACAAGGCTCCCGCCGCTCGGCGGCGCCCACTCAAGCGGACTCAGGCGGTGCGCCTCCTCGATCGTGAGCCCGAGGGCCTTGTTGATCGAAGTTCCTACGAGAGGTGAAAGATCGAAGAGACCGGAGATCGGCATCGCTGCCCGCACTGGATGCTGCGTCGGAGCTGATCGTGCCATGAGGCAGGCTGCCAGATGCCCGCCGGCCGAATGACCTGTGGCGACGATGGAACGGCCTGTCCGATGCATGATGAAGTCCGCTGCCTCTTCGATTTCAGCAATGATCTCGGCGAGCGTGGCTGCAGGTGCAAGCGTGTAGCTCGGCACCGCCACCGTCAGTCCGCGCATGTTGGCGCCGCGGGCGAGATGACTTGAGGACGACTTGTCAAAAGCCTGCCAATAGCCGCCATGGATGAACAGCACGACGGGACCACCCGCATCGCCGCCTTGCGGGTGGAAGAGATCGAGCCTATGCCGCTGGCCGGGCCCATAGGCCAGATCGAGCTCGCTGCGGGCTGTCTCGCGATACGCAGCGGCATCGCGCTGCCATCCGGCGATATGCACGGGATGGTCCGGCACCCGTGCCCGGTTGTTGTATTCGGTCTCGAAGTCCAGGGATCCGGATGCCATGGCGCTTGTCCTCAGACGTGCAGATACCGGTCCGTCACGCCTTTATCTGTCATGAGTTCTTCGCTGGTCCCCGTCCAGACCGACCGCCCCTTCTCGATGATCACGTGGCGGTCGGCGAAGGTCGCCAGCGCGCCCACGTTCTTGTCGATCACCAGGATCGATTGACGCTCACCCTTGAGGCGCTTGAGGCAGGTCCAGATCTCGGCGCGGATCAGCGGTGCCAGTCCTTCCGTTGCCTCGTCCAAGACGAGCAGTTTCGGGTTTGTCATCAAGGCGCGGCCGATGGCGAGCATCTGCTGCTCGCCGCCGGAAAGCTGCGTTCCGAGATTGCCGCGGCGCTCCTTGAGGCGCGGAAAGAGGTCGTACACGGCATTGAGGGTCCAGCGGCCCAGGCCCGTTCGGTTGGACGCTGTGGCGATGAGATTTTCCTCGACTGTCAGGGTCGGGAAGACCTGGCGTCCCTCCGGCACGAGGCCGATGCCGGTCTGGGCGATCCGATAGGGTGCAAGTCCCGTCACGACGGCACCGTCGAAGCGTACTTCGCCGCCCCGCGGGCGCAGGAGGCCCATGATGGAGCGCACCGTGGTGGTCTTGCCCATGCCGTTGCGCCCGAGCAGGGTCACGACCTCGCCGGCGCCGACATCGAGCGAGATGTCGAACAGAACCTGGGCTGCCCCGTAGGAGGCCTGGAGTTGACGGACGGAGAGCATCAGACCATCTCCTCGTCGCCGAGATAGGCGGCGCGCACCTCGGGATTCTCTCTGACCCGCTCCGGCGTATCGGTGGCGATGACGCGCCCGTAGACGAGAACGGAAACGCGGTCCGCAAGGGAAAAAACCGCATCCATGTCGTGCTCGATGAGGACGATGGTCAAACGGCTCTTCAGGCGTCGCAGGGTCTCGACCACTCGCTGTGACTCATCATGCCCCGTTCCGGCCAGCGGCTCGTCGAGGAGGAGCAGCTTCGGCTTCGTTGCAAGCCCGATGGCGAGCTCCAGCTGGCGCTTCTCACCATGGGACAGGAGGCCGGCCGGAATGTGGGCGCGGGCGCCAAGCCCGACCTCGCTGAGGCAATCCATGGCGGTGCCGTTCAGGCCTTTTTCCTGCGAGGCGTTGCCGAAGAAGCGGAAGCTCGAGCCGGAGCGGGCCTGAACCGCAAGGGCCACATTCTCCATTGCGGAGAAGCCGGGCAGGATCGACGTGATCTGGAACGAGCGCGCCAATCCCCGTTTGACCCGCTGCGGCATGGACAGATGCGTGATATCCTCGCCGGCGAACAGGATCTGGCCCGCATTGGACGGTAGCATGCCGGAAACCTGATGGATGAGCGTCGTCTTGCCCGCGCCGTTGGGTCCGATGATCGCATGCAACTCGCCGGGCCGAACCGATAGGCTTACATGGTCGGTGACGACGAGCGCGCCGTAATTCTTGCGCAGGCTGCGGAGTTCGAGCAGGGGCTCAGCCATGATGCGGCCTCCGCAGCAGGCCCATGATACCGCCTCGCGCGAACAGCACGATCAGGATGAGCAGGGGGCCGAACACCATCTGCCAGTTTTCCGTCAGCCGCGAGCGGATGTCGTCGTTCAGAAGGAAGCTCGCCGCGTGGAGGATTTCCGGAAGGAACTCTTCCAGCAGCAGGAAGGCCGCGGCGCCGATGATCGCGCCATGCAGGGAGCCGAGCCCACCAAGCACCACCATGAAGATCAGCTCACCCGAGCGCTGCCATGTCATGAAGGCGGGGCTTATGAACTCCGCCTGGTTGGCCATGAGCCAGCCTGCGAGGCCCGCCATCATCCCACTGATGACATAGGCAGCAAGCTGGAAGCGGAAGGGCTGGAAGCCGACGGCTTCCATGCGCACGGCGTTCTCCTTCGTGCCGCGCAGCACGCGCCCGAAGCGCGATGTGACGATGGCCCGTGAAAGCAGATAAGCACCGATGAGGCAAAGGAGCGTTGCAGCATAGAAGGCGTAGTCATTCTCCAGGAGGCCGGCGCCCGCAATGAGGCTGCGGTTCGGGAGCGTCAGGCCGTCATCGCCCCCATAGGGAGCGAGGGATGTGGCCAGGAAGAACAGCATCTGCGCGAAGGCGAGGGTGATCATGATGAAGTAGACCCCTTTCGTCCGCAGCGAAATCGCGCCTGTCACCAAGGCGAACAACGCGGAGGCCCCGAGGGCGGCCGGGATCTGGATCAGCGCGTCTTCTATCCCATGGCTTGCCAGGATGCCGACGGCATAGGCTCCGATGCCGAGAAAGGCCGCGTGTCCGAAGCTCACGAGCGCGCCGTAGCCGAGGATGAGGTCGAGCGACATGGCCGCGAGGCCAAAGATCATGATACGGGTGAGGAGCGACAGGACATACCCCTCCGCACCCGAGGCGGAGGCCAGGAGGGGAGCCGCGGCGAAGGCTGCGAAGAGGACGAGAGGGATGCTGTCGATTCGCATGCTCGAGGAGGGCGCTGGAGCGGTCTGCGTTCCGGTGAGTTCCGTCATGACCGCGCCTTACCTTTTCACCGGAAACAGGCCGGAGGGACGGAAGAACAGCACCCCCGCCATGAAGATGTAGATCAGCATCGGTGCGATGGCCCGCCCGGTCTGGCTCGCCGCCGAAGGATCGAGGACGAGCCTCAGCAGGTTCGGTGCGAAGGAGCGGCCGATGGTGTCGACCAGACCGATCAGGAGCGCCGCCAGGAAGGCCCCGCGAATCGACCCGATGCCGCCGATCACGATCACCACGAAAGCCAGGATGAGGATATTGTCGCCCATGCCGGGCTGCACGGACAGGATTGGAGCGACCATCGCGCCCGCAAAGCCCGCGAGCATGGCCCCGAACCCGAAGACGATCATGAACAGCCGCTTGATGTTGACACCGAGCGCCGACACCATCTGGGGGTTCGTGGCGCCTGCGCGCACCAGCATGCCGACCCGCGTGAAGTTGACGAGCACGTACAGCAGAGCGGCGACGAGGAGGCCCGCCGCGATAATGGCGAGGCGATAGACCGGATAGAGCAGCCCGTCCGCGATCTCGACGGAGCCCGACAGGATATCAGGCACCGGCACGCTGAGGGGAGCCGCGCCCCAGACGAACTTTACGCCCTGGTTTAGGAACAGGATCACGCCGAAGGTGGCGAGCACCTGATCGAGATGATCTCTCTCGTAGAGGTGCCGGAAGACGAGCACTTCCAGAAGAAGGCCGAAGGCCAGCGCGGTCGGAAGGGCTAAGACGAGCCCCCAGCCGAAGCCGCCTGTCCAGGCGCTGAAGGCCGCGATCAGGTAAGCGCCGATCATGTACTGGACGCCATGCGCCAGATTGATGAAGTCCATGACGCCGAAAACCAGCGTCAGCCCGGCGGCGATCAGGAACAGGATCAGGCCGAACTGAAGGCCGTTCAATGTCTGGATCAGAAGGAGGGTCGCGGTCATCGGCGCTTCACTGGCGGCGGACGTTCACCGGGCGAGCCTCGGCGCGTCGTCCTCGGCGAGAATGCCGGCGGCGTTCTCGGGATAATGGCCCGCCCCGTATCAGGCGAGGCCTGAACGGGGCGGGGCAAGTCGGATTGCGGCTCAGTTCGTCGCCGCGCATTCCTTCGCATAGGCATCCGCATAATCGTCGAACACCTTCTCGACGATCTCGGTCTGGAACTTGCCGTCCGGACGCTTGCCGACCTTCACTAGGTAGAAATCCTGAACGGGGAAGTTGTTCGCGCCGAACTTGAAGTCGCCGCGCAGGGACTTGAATTCCGCCTTCTTGAGGGCTGTGCGCAGAGCTTCCTTGTCGTCGGCCTTGCCGCCCGTTGCCTTCAATGCGCTGTCAATGAGGAGCGCCGCATCGTAGGCGTGCATGGCGTAGGAAGCCGGCACGGAATTGTAGGCTGCAACATAGTCCTGCACGAACTTCTTGTTCTGCGGCGTGTCGAGGTTCGGAGCCCAGTTGGAGCCGCCGAACATGCCGATCGCGGCGTCCTGCTGCGCCGGCAGCGTCGATTCATCGACGGTGAAAGCGGAGAGGAACGGGATGCGGTCGGCGAGACCCGCCGCCCGGTACTGCTTGACGAGATTCACGCCCATGCCGCCTGGCATGAAGGTGAAGATCGCATCCGGCTGCATCGAGGCGATCTTGGCGAGCTCCGACTGGAAATCGAGATTGTTGAGCGGAACGTAGGATTCCTCGACGATCTCGCCCTTGTAGTGCCGCTTGAAACCCGCGAGCGCATCCTTGCCGGCCTGGTAGTTCGGCGCCAGCAGATATACCTTCTTGTAGCCGCGGTTCTCCGCGACCTTGCCCAGAACCTCATGGTTCTGGTCGTTCTGGTAGGAGGTTGCGAAGAAGTAGGGATCGCAGCTCTTGCCGGCGAGGTTCGACGGGCCGGCATTGGGGCTGATATAGAAGGTCTTCGAGTCGGTGATCGGCTTGTGGGTGGCGACGGCAACGTTCGAGAAGATCGGCCCGACGACGAAGTCCACCTTGTCGCGCTCGATGAGGCCTTTGACCTTCGTCACGGCGACGTCCGGCTTCAGCTCGTCGTCGACGACGATCACCTCGACGTCGCGTCCGCCGAGTTTGCCGCCGAGATCCTTCATGGCGAGTTGGAAGCCATCCCGCGCATGCTGGCCGAGCACGGCCGATGGGCCGGAAAGGGTGAGGAGAAGGCCGACCTTCAGCTTCTCCTGTGCCATGGCCGGTGCTGCAGCCAGAGTCACGGCCGCTGCAAGGCCAAGGGTTTTGATTGTTGCGTTCATCGTGATCTCCCGAGTGGCTGTTCCCTGCGCACGTTTGCCGTGCTTTACGAGATTGTTCCCGGCGGGACGAAGGCGCCTCGACGGAAGGGGCGGCGCTACTCTGCCGCAAAACGTTTCTGGCGAACACTCCCTTTATAGGAGCCCTCGCACCGGCATCCCCAAAATTGGGATTGCCAAGTATTGTTTTAAGTTTAAAATAATTTCTGCCTTCTTCAAGTGGATTGTTTCGCAGGGGAAGGCTGGTGGGATGACAGCTGCGTGAGGAGCGGGACAAGAGAGCCTGAGGAGCGCGTTCGCGGTCCTCGGCACATCGGGCCCAAGCTCCACGGGCTCGCGCGGCATTGCTCTCCTGCTCCACAATCGAACGGAGGAGCGGACGATGGCGGACACGGCGCATGTGGATACCTTCGCGAGAGACAACCTTCCGCCCAGGGACCAGTGGCCGACATTCATTTTCAACCGCCCCGAGCTGCAATATCCCGAGCGGCTCAACTGCGCCGCAGCGTTTCTTGACCGATGGGTCGAGGCGGGCAGAGGCGACCAGCCTTGCCTCATCAGTCCGGCCGAGACGCTCACTTATCGCGAGCTTCAGGAGCGGGTGAACCGGATCTGCAACGTGCTGGTCCAGCGGCTCGGATTCGTGCCCGGTAGCCGGGTGCTCCTGCGGTCCGCCAACAATCCGATGATGGTGGCGGCTTATCTGGCCGTGCTGAAGGCCGGCGGCGTCGTCGTCGCGACAATGCCGCTGCTTCGCGCCAAGGAAATCGCCTATCCCCTGAACAAGGCCAGGATCACCATCGCGCTCTGTGATTACCGTCTTGCAGAGGACATGGAGCGCGCCAAAGTCATGGCGCCTGATCTCCAGCACGTGGTGTATTGGGGTTCAGGCAAGCCAGATAGCCTGGAAGCCTTAATCGCCGGGACATCATGCGAGTTCGAGGCTGTCGACACGGCAGCGGACGATGTGTGCCTGATCGGCTTCACCTCCGGCACCACAGGCGAGCCGAAGGGAACCATGCATTTCCATCGTGACATGCTGGCGATCTGCGACGCCTATTCGCGCAACGTGCTGAGGTCTGAGTCGAGCGACCGTTTCATTGGTTCGCCGCCGCTTGCCTTCACGTTTGGGCTCGGCGGCATCGTGCTGTTCCCCATGAGCGTCGGAGCCTCGACCGTGCTGCTGGAGAAAGCCGGTCCTGACGATCTTCTGCCGGCAATCATGCAGTACAAGGCCACGATCTGCTTCACCGCGCCCACAGCTTATCGCGCCATGCTGTCGAAGCTGGAAGGCTACGACATCTCGTCCCTGCGCAAATGCGTCTCGGCTGGCGAGCCCCTGCCGAAGAGCACCTTCGAGGCGTGGAGGGATGCGACGGGCATTCGACTTATGGATGGCATCGGTGCCACTGAAATGCTGCACATCTTCATCGCTGCCAGGGAGGAGGAGATCCGCCCCGGTGCAACCGGCAAACCCGTTCCAGGCTACGAGGCGAAGGTCATCGACGAAGAGGGGCGCGACCTGCCGCCCGGGAGCGTCGGCCGTCTCGCAGTCCGTGGACCGACCGGATGCCGGTATCTCGCCGACGAGCGGCAGGGCAAATACGTGCAGGATGGCTGGAACATCACGGGTGACACCTACCTCATGGATGAGGACGGCTACTTCTGGTATCAGGCCCGCTCCGACGACATGATCGTCTCCGCGGGCTACAACATCGCGGGGCCTGAGGTCGAGGCGGCGCTCCTCACCCATCCGGCTGTGGCAGAATGCGGCGTCGTCGGAGCGCCGGACGATGGCCGCGGTATCGTGGTCAAAGCTTATGTGGTTCTACGTCCGGACCATGCGCCAAGCGCCGAGCTAACCAAGGCGTTGCAGGATCACGTGAAGCAGGAGATCGCTCCCTATAAGTATCCGCGCCTGATCGAATTCGTGGACGCATTACCCCGAACACAGACTGGCAAGCTCCAGCGTTTCGAGCTGCGCCGCATTGCGCAGGACGTGGCCAAGCCGCAGGAGGCGATGGGTGTCTAAGGATAAGGCTGAAGCCTGACGATCGGCTTCCAGGTTGATCGCCAGTTATTTTAAGCTTAAAATAAATTCCGTAACTCGGATAGAACCCATGAAGACGGCAATCATCGGTGGCGGCCCGGCGGGGCTTTACTTCGCAATCCTGCTGAAGAAGCTTCGGCCGGAATCCGATATCACCGTCTATGAACGCAACCGTGCAGACGAGACCTTCGGCTTCGGCGTCGTTTTCTCCGATGCGACCCTCGACAATTTCGAAAAGTACGACCTGCCGAGCTACCAGCGGATCGTCCGGGAGTTCGCCTATTGGGACGACATCGCGATCCATTTCAGGGGAACCGAGCACCGGATCGGCGGCAACGGCTTTTGCGGCTGCTCGCGCCGCACGCTGCTCCTGATCCTGCAGGATCGGGCGGAGGAACTCGGCGTCACGCTGCGCTACGAAGCGGATGTCGATGACGAGAGCCTGTTCACGGATGCGGATTTGGTCGTGGTGGCGGACGGCATCAACAGCCGCTTCCGGGAGCGCTACGCGGATCACTTCCAGCCTGAAGTCGACTTGAGGCCGAACAAATTCACCTGGATGGGCTCGACCCGGCCGCTCGACGCCTTCACCTTCATCTTCCAGGAGACCGAGTGGGGTCCCTTCATCGCCCATGCCTATCAGTATGAGGCGAACCGCTCGACTTGGGTGTTCGAAACAGACCCGGAGACCTTCGAGCGGGCCGGGTTGAGGGACAAGAGCGAGGCTGAATCCGCCGCGCTCATGGAGCAGATCTTCGGCTGGTTTCTGGGCGGGCACCGGATTCTTACCAATCGCTCGATCTGGCGCAATTTCCCGATGATCCGCAACAAGCGCTGGGTCATGGGTAACAAGGTGCTGCTCGGCGACGCCAAGGCTTCGGCGCATTTCTCCATCGGGTCGGGCACGAAGCTCGCCATGGAGGATGCGATTGCGCTCTATGAAGCCATTCGTCGTGAGCGGAGCGTCGAAGGCGCCTTGGCGCTCTATGAGACGGGCCGGCGCGAGGAGGTCGAGAAGACCCAGCACGCGGCCGACGTGTCGCTGGTCTGGTTCGAGCATGTGGCCCGCTTCTGGGACTTCGATCCGGTGCAGTTCGCTTTCGGCGTGATGACCCGCGCCAAGGCGATCACCTACGATAATCTGCGCCTGCGGGCTCCCGATTTCGTCGCGGCCGTCGATCAGACCTTTGCCCAACAGGTGCGCCGGCAGGGCTTCGACGTTGCAGTTGAGAACCCCACTGTCCCCATGTTCCAGCCGTTCCGACTGCGCGAGATGATTGTCGCGAACCGGGTGGTGGTGTCGCCGATGGACATGTATTCGGCCAAAGATGGTGTGCCGAACGACTTTCACCTCGTTCATTACGGCTCCCGTGCTACGGGCGGGGCTGGACTCGTGTTCACGGAGATGACCTGCGTCTCGCCTGAGTCTCGCATCACGCTCGGCTGCACCGGCCTGTGGAACGACGAGCAGGAGGCCGCCTGGAAGCGGATCGTCGACTTCGTTCATGCGAACTCGGAGACGAAGATCTGCCTGCAACTCGGCCATGCCGGCCGCAAGGGTGCCACCAAGCTCATGTGGGAGGGCATCGACCGACCGCTGGAAGAGGGGGGCTGGGACATCTGCTCAGCATCTCCCATCCCCTATTTCCCGGACAGCCAGGTGCCGCGCGAGGTGACGCGGGCGGAACTCGACACCATCAAGGCGCAGTTCGTCGAAGCGGCCATTCGTGGCGAGCGCGCCGGCTTCGACATGCTCGAACTCCACTGTGCGCATGGATACCTGCTGGCGAGCTTCATCTCGCCGCTCACCAACCGGCGCACGGACGAGTATGGCGGCTCCCTCGAGAACCGCCTGCGCTATCCGTTGGAGGTGTTCGACGCCATGCGCATGGTCTGGCCTGCGCACAAGCCCATGTCGGTTCGCATTTCCGCGACCGATTGGGCCGAGGGGGGCGTCACGGGTGAGGAAGCGGTCGAGGTCGCCCGCGCCTTCGCAGAGCACGGGGTCGACCTCGTCGATGTTTCCACCGGGCAGACCGTGCGGGAGGCGCGGCCGATCTACGGGCGCATGTTCCAGACGCCGTTCTCCGATCAGGTGCGAAACGAGGCGCGCGTCGCCACCATGTGCGTCGGCAACATCACGACGGCTGATCAGGTGAACACGATCCTAGCTGCGGGCCGGGCCGATCTCGTGGCGCTCGGGCGACCGCATCTCGTGGATCCGTTCTTCACCATGAAGGCTGCGGCCTGGTATGGCGCCGCCGGCATCCATTGCCCGCCGCAATATCATGCCGGCCGGGACCAGATTTTCCGTAACTCCGTGCGTGACCGGCAAGACCTTGAAGAGCTGAAGATCAAGGCCAAGCCTAAAACACGCGCCGAGTTGAAGATGGAGGCCGGCGAGAAGCCCCTCGCGGCGGAATGAAATGAGCATGACAACTCTCAAAGGCCGGCATGCACTGGTCACGGGTGGCGGCCGTGGGATCGGCCGGGCTATCGCGGCCTCGCTCGCCAAAGCCGGGGCGACCGTAACGATCGTGGGGCGCAACCCCGCGACGCTTGAACAGGCCATCATGCAGGGCGATGCTCACGCGGCTGCCGTGGCGGACGTTTCGGATACGCAGAGAGTGCAGGTCGCCGTGCAGGAATCGGTTGCACGCTATGGGCCAGTCGATCTGATGATCGCCAATGCCGGCGGTGCGGCTTCCGCGCCATTCATGAAATCCGGCCCTGAGGTCTTTCGGCAGATGCTGGACGTGAACCTGCTCGGTGTCACGAACGTGGCTCAGGCCGTGCTGCATTCCATGACGGAGCGGGGCTTCGGACGCATTGTTGCCGTCGCCTCAACGGCAGGGCTGAAGGGCTATCCCTACGTGAGCGCCTATTGTGCCGCCAAGCATGCGGTGATCGGCTTCGTACGCGCCCTGGCGCTGGAGACCGCCAAAACCGGCGTGACCGTGAATGCCGTTTGTCCGGGTTTTACCGACACCGATCTCGTGGCAGAGAGCCTCGAGACGATCATGGCGAAGACGGGCAGGACGCGAGAGGAAGCCCTGGGGGAACTCGTGAAACATAACCCGCAGGGCCGATTGATTGACCCATCAGAGGTGGCCGGTGCAGTGCTTTGGCTCTGCAGCGAGGAAGCACGCTCCGTGACGGGGCAGGCCATCGTGATGGCCGGGGGAGAAATCTAGGATGGACGATCAGGCAATTCCGCTCGACGCCGAAACCAAGGCAGTCGAGATGCCGGAGGATCACCGGGAGGAACTGCGCCTCTGGTTGCGCCTCCTCACCTGCACCACTCTTATCGAGGGCGAGGTGCGCAGCCGCCTGCGTGAGCGGTTCGACGTCACGCTGCCTCGCTTTGATCTGATGGCCCAGCTCGATAAGGTGCCGGAGGGCATGACCCTGTCCGACCTCTCGAAGCGCATGATGGTCTCAAACGGAAATCTCACCGGTCTCGTCGACCGGCTCGTCGCCTCCGGCCATATCGTGCGCACAGCTTCTCCGACGGACCGCAGGGCGTCGGTGATCCGCCTGACGGAGACGGGCCGCGCCGAGTTTCGCGCCATGGCGGCCGAGCATGAGCACTGGATTGCAGAACTCTTCGGCGATCTGACGGAAAAGGATCGGAGCGAACTGATGCACCTTCTCGGAAAAACCAAGCTGTCGGCACGGCGCGCCATCCAAGGAGAAGGCCAGTGATGCAGTTTGCCAATTCCATCACGTTGCCGCTCGCCACTTACGAGCCGCGCCATTTTCTCCTGTCGGTCGACGGGCCTGTCGCGACGGTCACGCTCAATCGGCCGGAGAAGAAGAACCCGCTTACCTTCGAGAGCTATCGCGAGTTGGCGGATTTCTTCCATGCCTGCGCAAAGGACGAGGAGGTGAAAGCCATCGTCGTGACCGGCGCCGGCGGTAACTTCTCGTCCGGCGGCGATGTCTTCGAGATCATCGGCCCGCTGGTCGAGATGGACACGAAAGACCTCACCGCCTTCACCCGCATGACCGGAGAGCTCGTGAAGGCCATGCGGGCCGCGCCGCAACCGATCATTGCGGCTGTGGAGGGTATCTGCGCCGGCGCGGGGGCCATCGTGGCGATGGCCTCCGACATCCGCCTTGCGGCTCCTAGCGCAAAGGTGGCGTTCCTGTTCAACAAGGTGGGTCTTGCAGGCTGCGACATGGGCGCCTGCGCCATCCTCCCCCGCATCATCGGTCAGGGGCGTGCCTCGGAACTGCTCTACACAGGCCGATTCATGAGCGCCGACGAGGGCGAGCGTTGGGGCTTCTTCAGCCGCATGGTCGATTCCGGCGAACTCCTGAGCGAGGCGCATAACCTGGCTCGGATGATCGGCACCGGACCGACCTATGCCAACACGATGACGAAGCGCATGCTCGCAATGGAATGGGCTATGTCGGTGGAAGAGGCCATTGAGGCCGAGGCTGTCGCCCAGGCTCTATGCATGACGACCGAGGACTTCGCCCGCGCCTACCGCGCCTTCGCGGCCAAGGAAAAGCCGGTCTTCAAGGGAGATTGACGTGGTCGATACGAGCTTTCTCTCCTGGCCCTTTTTTGAGGCTCGCCATCGGCAATTCGCCGATGGCTTGCGCGACTGGGCTTCACATGAAGTCCGTCCTCTCATTGATCACCATGACATGGACGCTTCCTGCCGCAATCTGGTACGCCGCCTCGGCGAAGGCGAATGGCTCAAGGCTGTCGTGCCGCAGGCCTATGGCGGCCTGTTACCGACCTTCGATGTCCGCACTCTGTGCCTTGCCCGCGAGACTCTTGCTTATCAGGACGGTCTGGCGGATTTCGCCTTCGCCATGCAGGGGCTCGGGACGGGTCCGATCACCCTGTTCGGTTCCGAGGCGCTGAAGGACAGATATCTGCCGCCAGTCGCACGCGGTGAAGCCATCGCAGCCTTCGCGCTGTCGGAGCCCGAAGCCGGTTCGGATGTTGCCGCCATGAGCACGACGGCTGTGCCGGATGGATCCGATCATGTGCGCCTCGACGGCGTGAAGACATGGATCTCGAACGGCGGCATTGCGGACCATTATGTGGTGTTCGCACGATCTGGCGAGGCGCCCGGAGCGAAGGGCCTGTCGGCCTATGTGGTCGATGCGCAGACACCGGGACTGACGATCGAGAACCGGATCGATGTCATCGCGCCTCATCCTCTCGCAACCCTTCGGTTCGAAGGATGCCGCGTGCCGCTCTCGCAGCGCGTCGGCGGTCCGGGGGATGGGTTCAGGGTGGCCATGGCGACCCTCGACGTCTTCCGCTCGACCGTGGGAGCGGCGGCTCTCGGACTAGCCCGCCGTGCCCTTGACGAGGCGCTGCAGCACGCATCGTCTCGTAAGCTCTTCGGCGCTCCGTTGGGCGAGTTGCAGTTGACGCAAGCCTCACTCGCCGACATGGCGACAGGTGTCGATACGGCTGCGCTCCTCGTGTATCGCGCCGCGTGGACAAAGGACCAAGGCGCGGAGCGCGTGACCCGCGAGGCCGCCATGGCGAAGATGCATGCTACGGAAGAGGCGCAGCGCGTGATCGACCGGGCTGTCCAGATCTTCGGCGGCCTTGGCGTGACCAAGGGCGTGAAAGTCGAGGAGCTCTATCGCGAGATCAGGGCTCTGCGGATCTACGAGGGAGCGACCGAGGTGCAGAAAGTCGTGATTGCACGGGAGCTCCTGAAGCTGCACGCGCAGCAATCCAAGCATTGAAGGGGAGAATGCCGATGACAGCCGCTGTTGGAGAGGCTCCCTTGCCCGTCGCCGATGATGGTCCCGAAGTTCTCAACCCGAAGCACTGGCCTTCCCCGAAAGGCTATGCCAACGGCATGATGGCGGAAGGCAGGATCGTCGTCACCGGCGGCATCGTCGGCTGGGACGAGAATGGTGTTTTTGCCGATGGCTTCGTCACGCAGGCGCGCCAGATCTTCGAGAATATCCGGGCGATCTTAGCGGAGGGAGGGGCTGAGCCCCGGCATCTGGTGCGGCTGACCTGGTATGTGGTCGACATCGAAGAGTATCTTGCGCATCTGCGTGAACTCGGCCGCGCCTACCGGGAGGTGTTCGGCACCCACTACCCGGCCATGGCGCTCGTCCAGGTCGTGCGCCTCGTGGAAAAGGCCGCCCGGATCGAGATCGAGGCAACGGCCGTCATTCCCCGTCGGGCCACCACCTGACGGCCTTTGCCTTGTCTGACAGTCGGTTGGAAGGTCCTGCCTGATAGACTAGGATGGCGGGCCCTGGATCCCATGACCGGGAAGGCGTCATGATGATTTCCCTGCGACGCGCACTGCGCGAGATGGCCATCCCGCTGGTTGGCGCGCTTCTGCTGGTTCTGTTCATCGTCTTGCAGGTCCTTGGAACGCCCCAGGCGCTCGGCGGCCTCGGCTTCTTGTCTCCGGCGCAGACATCAAGCCCCCGGGCGACCCTGGAGGGCTTCCGCGCCGACACATCGCGCGCAACGGCTCGGCTCATGGAGGCTTACCGGGAGAGCCGGTCCGAACCTGGCTTGTTCTTGAGTGAAAGCGTTGCCCGGAAAGCCGCGGAGGCCGATGCCCTGCTGGCCAGAGCCTCCCAGACCCTCGATCTGCGGGATATTCCCCCAGTCGAGCTGGAGCACCGGAGGCTTGAATCCGTCATTCTCCTGAAAGAGATCCTCGACCGTGTCCGGTTGCCGGATACGGGTTTGATACCCGGTGACGACGAGATTGCGGCGAAGCCGCCGGCAAGCTGGAATGTGCCCGGAACGGACCTCCGGATCGTGCGCATCGCCGACGGGCCAAGGGCTGGAGAGTACCTGTTCTCGAGTGGGACGGTGCTCGGGCTTGAGAGATTCTATCGCATGGTTCGCAACGAGCCCAATCTAAGCGGCGCAACAATCGATTTCTACGATTTCTTCAGCCAGTCCCCGGGCCATCTGCTGCCGCCGAAATGGTTCAGCGTGATCGAAGCCCTGCCGGTGTCCCTGAAGGTGGAGATCGAAGGGCAGGCGGTCTGGCAATGGATCGCATTTTTCCTCGCGACAGGCCTCGCTGCCGGAATTGTCCTGGGAGTGCGCTTGCTGGCGCGCCATGCCGACGCCTCTCTAAGCGCAGTGGCGCAGGTCCTCGCAGGTGTGATCGTGCCCGGCGCTGTTGCAGCAGCGGCTTTGTTCGTGCGCTACATGAGCGACAACCAGATCAACCTGACAGGCCAGGTCAACAACGTCGTCGAGGAGGTCGCCGAAGGCACCGCCTATATCGCCATGATCTGGGCCGTCATTGCCTTTTCCAACGCTGTTGCCGGACAGCTCTACCTGACGGCGACGAAAAGCATTGACGCCCATCTGGCACGGGCTGCCGTTCGGGTTGCCGGTCTTGCCGCCGCCGTTACCCTCCTCATCTACGGCGCCTCCTATCTCGGTATTCCGCTCGCCGGTCTCCTGGCCGGTCTCGGGGTCGGCGGCCTGGCGGTTGCCCTTGCGGCCAAGCCGACCCTGGAGAACTTCATCGGCGGCTTGATTCTCTATGCAGACCGCCCGGTCCGGGTGGGCGACCTGTGCCGGTTCGGCACTCTCGAAGGCCGGGTCGAGGAGATCGGGATTCGCTCGACGCGGATCAGGGGCCTCGACCGAACCCTGATCACGATTCCGAACGCCACCTTCGTGAACATGAACATCATCAACCTGACCAACCGCGACCGGATGCCTTACGACCGGGTCATCGGGCTGCTCGCTACGGACACGGCGGCGATCCGCCAGGAGATCGAGGCCGTTGCTGCCCTTGTGGCGGAACACCCGAGAATCGAGCGCGGCTCCGTCCAGGCGCGGCTGCGGGAGGGGCAGGAGGAGAAGCCCAAGGTCGAGATCTGTGCCCTGATCAGCACGTCGAAATGGAGCGAGTTCCTGCAGATCCAGCAGGAACTCGACCTCATGCTGCGCGACAGGATGCTGGCTGCTGCATCCACGGATGCGCCAGCCCCCGGTTCAACGGACAACGTCGTGCCGCTCAAGGACCCTGCATGAACTGAGATCGAGCGGTCTCAGAGGGTGATGGACACGATCTCAGCCTGTCCCGGCCCGACTGTGACGGTATCCCCGACCTCCTTGCCCATCAGGGCCTGCGCGAGGGGCGAGACGTAGGAGAGGCTGCCCTTCGCCGGATCGGCCTCATCCTCACCGACGATGCGGTAGGTTTGCCGTCGTCCGTTCTCGCGCTCGAAGGTCACTTCGGCACCGAAGCGGACGTGGGACGTGTCCGTCGGTGGGGGCACCACCTCCGCCGAGACCCTGCGGGCCGACCAGTAGCGTAGGTCACGAGACAGGCGGGCGACTTCGGCCTTGTCATCCCTGAGCTGCGCCTCTGAAAGGCGCTTCTCCAGCGACTCGATCTCGGAGTCCATGCGGGCTAGCCCCGCTGGCGTGACGAGATGGTGGGGGCTGATCGACCGGTCAGGTAGGTCCTCGAAGGCTTCTCCACCTTCAGATTCACGAACAAAGGCACGGCTCATGGCGCTTCCTCCGCCTAGGAGGAAAACGTCCGAACCCGGCTAAGTTTCCCGTTTTAACCTTTAGGGTTTGCCTTGCCTCAGGCGACCGACGATGCCGCCGGGGAAGGCGTAGACGCTGATGATGAAGAGGGCGCCGAGCCACAGGAGCCACCGGTCCGGGTGGATGAGGTTGGGCAGGAGCGGGATGCCCGCGAGTGCCGCGCTTCCGGCCCCCATCAGCACCTGAAGGTAGCTCTGGGCCAGCACGAACAGGGCCGCCCCGATGACGGCGCCGTACATCGTGCCCATGCCGCCGATCACGACCATAAGCAGGATGTCGATCATGATCGAGAAGGACAGAGTGGTGTCCGGCCCGTTGTAGCGCAGCCACAAGGCCATGAGGGCACCCGCAATCGTCGCGGCAAGAGCCGAGATGACCGAGGCCGCTGTGCGGTATGCGACAACCCGGTAGCCCAAGGCCTCGGCCCGAAACTCGTTCTCCCGGATCGCCTGCAGCACGCGGCCGAAGGGGGAGTTCACGATGCGCAGCAGGGCAAGAAAGACCACGAGCGACACGGCGAAGACAAGGTAATAGGCGAGCAGGCGTCCGTTGATCATGGTGCCGAAGACCGGCTCCGAGAAGACCCGAAAGGCCGGACGAAGCGCTGGCGGCAGCTGGAACGACAGTCCATCCTCGCCACCGGTGATTTCGGACAATTGGGAGGCCAGAACGGCCGCTGCGGTCGCGACCGCCAGGGTGATCATCGAGAAGAAGATGGCGCGTACCCGGAGCGACAGGAGGCCGATGGCGATCGCCAGGACGGCCGACAAGCCGAGAGCCGCCGCCGACCCGATGGCGACCGAACCCCAGGTGGGGCTCACGCGCTCGAGCGCGATGGCGATGCCGTAGCCGCCGATGCCGAAGAACATGGTGTGGGCAAAGGACACGATGCCGGAATAGCCGAGCAGCAGGTCGTAGCTTGCGACCAGCACGATGAACACACAGATCTTCGCCGCCGTGCCCACGGGCTGGCTGCCCGAGAACAGGAATGGGGTCGCGGCCAGCAGCGCGAAGATGGAGAAGAGAATCACGCTCAGGGCCCGCGAGCGGGGCAGGTCGGACGACAGCAGAGAGGTCAGGATGCCGCCGCGCCTGCGGGTCTCGTCGAAGGCGAGGGGGAGAGCAGAAGATGAACTCATCGGCGTGCTACCGGAAACAGGCCCTGGGGACGCCAGATCAGGACGAGGGCCATGACGAGGATGTTGGAGATCAGCGCCAGCTTGGGCTCGATGAAGCCGACGTAGTTGGCCACGAGCGCCACGAGAATGGAGCCCACGAAGCAGCCGCCGACGGAGCCGAGACCGCCGATGATGATGACGATGAACACCAGCACCATCACCTCCATGCCCATGCCGGCGGTGAGCGTCTGGCGGTAGAACGCCCACATGACGCCTCCGAGGCCGGCGAGCGCCGAGCCTGCGATGAACACGCTCACGAAGAGCCGGCGGATGCGGTAGCCCAGCGCCTCGACCATCTCAGGGTTCTCGACGCCGGCGCGGATGAGCAGGCCGATCCGGGTACGGTTGAGCAGCAACTGCATGCCGATGAACACCGCAAGGCCGATGACGACCGCCACCACACGGTAGCGCTCCATGACGATGTCGCCGAACACGAAGGCGCCGCGCAGGGATTGCGGCAGCGGGATCGGGATCGGCGATGCGCCCCAGATGGCGTGGATCAGTTGCTCGGTCACGATGAGGCCGCCCATGGTGACGAGGATCTGCTTGAGATGGCTGCCATAGACCGGGCGGACGATCACGCGCTCGAAGACGGCTCCGGCCAGGGCCGTGACGCCCATGGCGACCAGAATGCACAAGCCTAAGAGCGCCAGGTTCAACCCGATGGAATCCTCCAGCGCCCAACCGGCCAGGGGGCCAAGAACGAGGAGGGTGGCGTAGGCGCCGAGCGAGATGAAGACTCCGTGGCCGAAATTGATGATGTCCATGAGGCCGAACACGAGGGTGAGCCCGGAAGCCATGAGGAAGATCATCATGCCCATGGCGAGGCCCGCGACCGTGAGCGTCACCCAGGTCGATGGGCTGCCCACGAAGGGCAGCGCCAGAAGGCCGAGAGCCGGCACGAGCAGGAGCGGCAGCCAGTCCGTCTTGGCGCGGGGAAGTTCGGCCGGAGCCGTGGATGGGGCAGCCATGTCGCTCATTGGTGGGCATCCAGAGAGAGGCCGAGCAGGCGCTGCTGCATGGTTTTGTCCGCCACGAGGTCGCTCATGGCGCCGGAATGCACGATGCGTCCGTCGTCCATCACCACCACATGGTCGCCGAGCGCCGAAGCCGCATAAAAGTTCTGTTCAACAAGCAGGATTGTTTCGCCTGAGGCCTTCAGGGCTCTGAAGGCCTCGATCATGCTGCGCACCATGACGGGAGCAAGGCCCTTGGTGGGCTCGTCGATGAGCAGCAGGCGGCGGGGCTCTGCGATAGCGCGGGCGATAGCCAGCATCTGCTTCTGCCCGCCCGAGAGGTTGCCGGCGGGTAGGTTCCAGAAGCGCTTGAGGGCGGGAAACAGCCCGAGGATCCAGTCGAGGCGGTTCCTGTCCACGGGGCCGCTGCGGGCTGCGAGCACGATGTTCTCGCGAACCGTGAGATCGGTGAAGATGCCCATGGCTTCCGGCACATAGGCAATGCCGGAACGGGCGATGTCCGGCGTCGAGCGGGTAGTGATGTCGCTGCCGTCGAAGCGGATGCGGCCGGAAGAAGCCTGCCACAGGCCCATGATGGTGCGAAGCGTCGTGGTCTTGCCGGCGCCGTTGCGGCCGAGCAGCATGGTCAGTTCGCCGGCAGGAACGGCAAAGTCCACGCCGTGAAGAATGTGATAAGGGCCGATATGCGTGTGCACGCCGGAGAGATGCAGCAGAGGCTCAGTCACGGGCGACCTCCACGCCGAGATAGGCTTCCTGCACCACCGGCGAGGCGATGACCTCGGCGGGATCGCCGTCGGCCACGAGGGCACCGTTGTGCAGCACGATGATGCGGTCGGAGAGCGAGCGCACCACGTCCATCTTGTGCTCCACGAGGAGCACTGTGGCGTCCCCGCGCTTCCTGATGTCGTTGATGAGTTCGAGCACCGTCGGAACCTCGTCCACACTCATGCCGGCGGTCGGCTCGTCGAACATGAAGACCTTGGGCTCCATGGCGATGAGAAGCGCGACCTCGAGCTTGCGCTGATCGCCATGAGAGAGAGCCTTCGGGGCGATGTGGCGCTTGTCGGCCAAGCGCACCCGCTCCAGGACGGCCTCCGCCTGCTCGACCAGATCGCGGCGCGTGTTCCACACCTTAAGGAGCGACCAGCCCGCATCGGCGCGGCTTTGCACCGCCAAGCGCACATTCTCGAGCGCGGTGAGCTGCGGGAAGAGGTTGGTGAGCTGGAAGGCGCGTCCGAGCCCGCGCTTGGTGCGGGCCGATGGAGCAAGGCCTGTGATGTCCTCGCCGCCGACGATGACCGTGCCCGAGGTGGCGCGCAGCTGGCCGGAGATCAGGTTGAAATAGGTGGTCTTTCCGGCACCGTTGGGACCGACGATGGATGTGAGCGTGCCGGGGGTGAAGCGGCACGACACGTCGTTGACGGCCACATGGCCGCCGAAGCGAATCGTAAGCCCGCGCGTTTCAAGCGCGGGCGTCGTTGTCGTTGATGCGGTCACGGGTCTTTTTAGCGCTTGTTGCGAACCGGGATCGGCATCTTGTCGGCCGGGATGGTGGCAACGAGGTCGAGCAGGTCGTTCGCGTCCTTGCCGTTGGCCTTGACCTTGAAGTGATACATCTCCTGCATGGCCTGGTGATCTTCCTTGCGGAAGGTCATGGGACCCTTCGGCGTCTCGAAGGTCATGCCCTCCATGGCCGTGATCAGCTTCTCGGTGTCGGTGCCGCCGGCCTTCTGAATGGCCGTGACGGCAGCGGAAGCAGCCGCGAAACCGCCTGCGGTGAAGAAGTCCGGCGGCGCGTTGAAGCGCTTCTGGTGCTCGGCCACGAGCCAATCGTTCATCGGGTTCTTCGGGAAGGCATGGTAGTAGTAGATCGCGCCTTCCATGCCGGGATAGTTCTTGTAGATCTGCATGGCCGGCAGGATGTTGCCGCCGGGCGCGATCTCGATGCCGAAGCGCTCGGGCTTCAGGTCGGCGATCTTCGGCAGCGGGTGCTGGCCGGCCCAGATGATGTTGATGATCTTCTTGCCCGGCTTGTCCTTAAGCGCGTCGAAGATGCGCTGGGCGG
>NZ_JAFBID010000079.1 GCF_016811235.1 Microvirga arabica | reverse complement strand
GTGCCGCCGGTGACCAATGCAACGCGCGCCATGCTGTTTCCTTCCCAGGACCGTTCTGCGGATCTCTCAAGGATCCATTCGTTGTGAGACGGCCGATTCAGACCGTCTCACAACATAGCTTACGATATGTGGCAGAACGTGGAAGGGTGAAGCTCCGTAATTTCCCTTACGAAGCTTCTTATCTCTCAAGGCACATGGCAACGCCCATGCCGCCGCCGATGCACAGGGTGGCAAGACCCTTCTTCGCATTGCGGCGACCCATCTCGTGCAGCAGGGTCACGAGCACGCGGGCGCCCGATGCGCCGATGGGATGGCCGATGGCGATGGCGCCGCCGTTCACGTTCACGATGGACGGATCCCAGCCCATGTCCTTGTTGACTGCGAGCGCCTGCGCGGCAAACGCCTCGTTGGCTTCGACGAGTTCGAGATCCTGCACCTTCCAGCCGGCCTTCTCCAGGGCCTTGCGCGAGGCAGGAATCGGGCCCGTGCCCATGATGGCCGGGTCGACGCCGGCGGTCGCCCAGGAGGCGATGCGGGCGAGCGGGGTGAGGCCGCGCTTCTGGGCTTCTGCTTCCGTCATCAGCACCACGGCGGCGGCGCCGTCATTGATGCCCGAGGCATTGCCGGCCGTCACCGTGCCGTCCTTCGAGAAGGCGGGGCGGAGCTTGGCGAGCGCATCGATGGTCGTTCCAGCGCGGATGTACTCGTCCTGATCCACCACGGTGTCGCCCTTGCGGGACGACACGGTCACGGGAGCGATCTCGTCCTTGAAGCGGCCTTCCTTCTGCGCCGCCTCGGCCTTGTTCTGCGAACTGAGGGCGAACTGGTCCTGATCCTCGCGGGTCAGCTGCCAGCGCTGGGCCACGTTCTCGGCGGTGTTGCCCATAGGATAGCCGTGGAAGGCGTCGGTCAGGCCGTCCTTCATCATGGTGTCCACGAGCTTGAAGTCGCCCATCTTGGCGCCGGAGCGCATATAGGCCGCGTGGGGGGCGAGCGACATGGATTCCTGACCGCCGGCCACGATGATGCCGGCGTCGCCATTGGCGATCTGCTGCATGCCGATGGCAACCGAGCGAAGGCCCGAGCCGCAGAGCTGGTTGAGCGCCCAGGCGGTCTTTTCCTGCGGCACGCCGGCCGCCATGGCAGCCTGGCGGGCCGGGTTCTGGCCCTGGGCGGCCGTGAGGATCTGCCCGAGGATCACCTCGTCCACGTCCGAGCCGTCGACCTTGGCGCGCTCGAGGGCCGCCTTGATGGCGATGGCGCCGAGGTCATGGGCCGGGGTGTTGGCGAAGGCCCCGTTGAACGAGCCGACGGGGGTGCGCGCCGCTCCGACGATGACGATGCTCTCTTGGGCCATGCCTCTCTCCTGTGCTGATCCGTGTGGTGCTGGACTGAATGTAGTGCTTGCTCGATGAAAGCCCCAGAGGGTGGGATGTCAAGGATAGGATCGTTCGACCCGGTCTCAAGAAGCCTTAGACTTTTGGCGCTTTGCACCTCTGTTATAAGGCCTATAATCAAGGAAGGCCGACATCCTGAAGGGTGCCGGGCCCGGTGGATTTCCCAGGAGCGTATCGGGACAACATGGCGACGGACAAACAACCGACGGTCATCAAGAAGTATGCCAACCGCCGCCTCTATCACACGGGCACCTCCACCTACGTGACGCTGGAAGATCTGGCCGGCATGGTGCGCAAGGGCGAGGATTTCGTGGTCTATGACGCGAAGTCCGGCGAGGAGATCACCCGGTCGGTCCTGGCCCAGATCATCTTCGAGCAGGAGAACAAGGAAGGGCCGAACCTCCTGCCCGTCACGGTGCTGCGCCAGCTGATCCGCTTCTACGGCGACAGCATGCAGGCCCTGGTGCCGAGCTATCTCGAATTCTCCATGAACAACCTGTCCCAGGAGCAGCAGAAGCTCCGGGAGCAGATGGCGCAGGCCTTCGGCCCTTCCGCCTTCCAGGCCATGGAGGAGCAGGTGCGCAAGAACATGGGCTTCTTCAGCGAGGCCATGCGCATGTTCTCGCCCTTCCCGCAGGCGAACGGGGGCGCACCCGAGACGAAGCCTGCTCCCAAGGGCGAGGGGTCCGACGAGCTCAATACCTTGAAGCAGCAGATGGCCGACATGCAGGCCAAGCTCGACAAGCTGGCGAGCAAATAGGCCGATGCGCTAGCCCCGCGCCTTCTTCAGCATCTGCTGCAGCGGCGACGGCTGCACCACAGTCTCGGGCTCCCCGAACAGCCCGCCCTGCAGGTAGTCCACGCCCCAGGCGGCGAGCAGCCGGGCGGTCGCCTCGTCGTCGACCCATTCGGCCGCAATGGCGATGCCCATATGCTGAGCCCGGTCGACCAGGGTGCGCACATGGAGCCGGTCGTCCGTGGAGCGCTTGAGCGGCTGGATGAACACGCCGTCGATCTTGAGGAGATCGATCGGCAGCACCCGCAGATGGGCCGGCGGCACGTGGCCTGCTCCATAGCCTGTGAGCGCGATGCCGATGCCGAGGGCCTTCATGGCATGGAGCCGGCCGAGATTGCGCCGGCACTGCACGAGGGCGATCTCAGGAATTTCGAGCACAAGCCGCGCCTCGATGCCCGGACGGGCGCCGAGATGCGCGGCCAGCATCGGCAGCCATTCGGCGTCCTGAAGGGTCCTGGATGAAACCGGCAGCGCCAAGCGCTGATCCGGATTCCGGGCAAGGTGATCGGCGGCCAGTTCCAGCATGCGCCCGTCGACGAGCAGGGGAACGTTCGCCTCCTGCAATGTGGGTGCGGGGCCAAGGGGAGTGATGCGCCCGTCGGCTCCGGCCACGGAGGCGCAGGCGTGAGCCAGCATCGGCGCACGGGTCTGCGCATCCACCATGGGCTGGCAGGCCAAGGTCAGGCTGCGGTCGTTGAGGGCGGCAATCCAGTCGAACGGCGTCTGCTCGGCGATGCGCGTGGGCTTGGCGGAGCGGGGCTTGTAGAGAGCCGAGGCCTCATTCCGCTCCGTGGCGGCCGCCAGAGCCTGCTCCGCGAAGCGCAGCAGCTTGGTGGCCTTGAAGGTGTGGTCCGGCGCGCAGGCCGCGCCCAGGCGCAGCGACGGTCCGGCCGGATGATCCTGCAGAAGCCCGTGCAGGCGGTGCATGGCGCCTGCGACGTCCGCAGCCGCACAACAGGTGAGAGCAAGAGCGAAGCGATTCGGCCCGAGCGCCGCGAAGAGATCGTGGCGGCGCATCATTGGACGAACGTGGCGGGCAATTTCCGCCATCTGGTCCGCTTCGTCCCCGTCGAACGCCCCGACGACCAGGGTGCAGGTCTGGGAGACGCGCACAGCCTCGTTGATGGCGTCCTGAATGCCGCACAGAAGCGCCGAGCGCTCCTTCAGCCGGGCAGGCAGAAGATCCCGGGCGCCGGAGGCGGGGTCGACGCGCAGCTGGCCCCGCGCGAAGGCGGGTCGGCCCTGCACATCCGGGTGCCAGCGGCCGGCATCTTCGATCATGACGACCCGGTCGGGCTCAAGCCGCAGGGCATAGCGGGTTTCGTAGGCGCGGTGAGGGGGCTCTGCCGCCGCGATGGCGTCCTGGCGGGCGAGGCCACAGCCCGGCTCGATCAGCTGGGCGAAGGCCTGACCGGTCTTCGGCAGGTCCCTCGATGAGAGCCCAAGAGCCTCGGCCGCGCCGGGACCCCAGGTTAGGGTGTCCGTCACCATGTCCCAGGCATAGAGCACGCCGGCAATGGATGGGCGGGAGACGGCAGCCTGACTCTTACGCGGCAGCCGGGAAGCTCCCTTGAACAATCCCATCGGGCCTTGCCGCTTCGCTGCCATCACGCTCACCCTTGGACATACGCACAGATCCAGGATGGCGACGCATGGGTCGCAGGTCGGGCCGGTCCTGGAGAACAAGGGAGCAGGATCCGCCTTCAGGCTTAATGAAGGGTAAAATGCGTTGGAAAATCAGGAGCCTTGGGGATTGCGGGCATAAAAAAACCGGCGCTCAAGGCGCCGGCTTTTGATACTCGCATGCCGCGTGAAGATTACGCGTCAGCCTTCACCTTCAGGACCTGACGGCCACGGTACATGCCGGTCTTCAGGTCAACGTGGTGAGGACGGCGCAGCTCGCCGGAATCCTTGTCCTCGATGTAGGTCGGGGCCTTCAAGGCATCGGCGGAGCGACGCATGCCACGCCGCGAGGGCGACGTTTTTCTCTTAGGAACGGCCATTTCTCGTCTCCGGTAAAAAAGCGGAGCGCCCGCTCAACCGGGGAACGCTCACATCTCAAACTTGATGAGGTTGCGCCTCATACAAGGTCTGGGAGCAAATATCCAGCCCCCCTGGCGCATTCGGCCTGTTTTTCATTGCCGCAGGGGGCTCAGGACTTCAGGCAATCGGTGAAGGGCGCGGCCCTCACCATCCGCACCTGGAGCTGACCGGCCAGCGCCCGGTGCCCCGGCCTCGGCCGGGCCGGGTTGCGGACCAGGGGATTGGGCAGGGCGCGGGCCAGGAGGGCGGCCTCCCGGGCGTTCAGGTTCCTAGCCGACTTTCGGAAGTATGTCTGAGCGGCAGCTTCCGCCCCGAACACGCCGTCGCCCCATTCGGCGATGTTGAGATAGACCTCCATCATCCGGCGCTTGGACCAGACCAGGTCGAGATAGAGCGCCACCGGGATCTCCAGGCCCTTGCGAATGTAGGAGCGGCTCGGCCAGAGGAAGAGGTTCTTGGCCACCTGCATGGGAATGGTCGAGGCGCCGCGGGCCGGCCCATCCCCGTCGGCCGCCTCGACGACCTCCCGGAGGGCGTCCCAGTCCACGCCGTTATGCTCGCAGAACCGGCTGTCCTCGGCGGTCAGAACGGCAAGCGGGAGGCTGGGCGCGATCTCGTCCAGGCTGACGAAGCTCCGCTCCACGGGCTGCAAGGTGAGCCAGCGGCCGAGCATGAGGGTCGAGGCCGGCGGCACGGCCCAGTACAAAAGCCCTAGCCAAAAGACGGCGCCGACCCATAAGAGAACGAGACCGAGGCCGAACGTGACGATGCGGCGGAGGAGGCGCCCAGCCGTCATCGGCTTCCCGGGCCGTCCCGACCGCAGCGTCCATTTCGGCGTCGATCGTTCACCCACGTTCCCCTCGGGCGGAGCGGCGGCCCCACCCGAATCCAGGCTCATCATGATGCCATCTACCCCTACTTTCACGACGCGGCTCTCCGAGGCCGCGAGAGCTGTCGAAGCCAGTCTCGAAGCCTTGCTATCAGACAAAGCCGCTCCCGGCGAGATTGCCCGGCCGCCCCGGCTCATGGCCGCCATGCGTCATGCGGTCCTCGGGGGCGGCAAGCGCCTGCGCCCGTTCCTGACCATCGAGGCGGCGCGGCTTCTCGGCGTGGGAGGGCAGGGGGCCTTAAGGGCCGGCTGCGCGGTCGAGCTCCTGCACTGCTATTCGCTGGTGCACGACGACCTGCCCTCCATGGACGACGACGACCTGCGCCGGGGCCGTCCCACGGTGCACAAGGCCTATGACGAGGCCACCGCCATCCTCGTGGGCGATGCCCTCCAGACCCTGGCCTTCGAGGTTCTCGCAGAGCCCGCCACCGCGGCTGATCCGGCCGTTCGCTCCGACCTCGTGCTCGGCCTCGCCCGCGCCTCGGGTCTCGGCGGCATGGTAGGCGGCCAACTCCTCGACCTCTCGGCGGAAGGCCGCTACGGGCTGGCGGAGCTGGGAGAGGCGGATGTGCGCCTGCTCCAGATGATGAAGACCGGCGCCATCCTCACCTTCGCGGTGGAGGCGGGGGCGATTCTCGGCAAGGCCGATGGTTCGGTGCGCCGGAGCCTGCTCGACTATGGACGGGCCCTAGGCGCCGCCTTCCAGGTGGCGGACGACATCCTCGACCGCGAAGCCTCGGCGGAAGCGCTCGGCAAGCGCACGGGCAAGGACCAGGAGAAGGGCAAGGCCACCCTCGTGGATCTCCTCGGCATGGACGGCGCCCGCCGCGAGTGCCGGGATCTTGTGGAGAAGGCGCACGCCTCCCTCGACCGGTTCGGCCCGGAGGCCGACACCCTGCGCGAGGCGGTGCGGTTCGTGGTCGAGCGGCAGGTCTAACCTGCCTCAGATCCAGGAGGCGATTGTCTCCAGCGGCTTCTTGATGCCGCCGTGAACCGGAACCCGGCAATCCTCGGCCGGGTAGCCCACCACCAAGAGAATGTAGGGCTTCTCCGTGTCCGGCCTGCCGCAGATCTCGTTGAGAAAGCCCATGGGGCTCGGCGTGTGCGTCAGCGTGACGAGGCCCGCCTCGTGCAGGGCCGTGATCAGAAAGCCCGTGGCGATGCCCACCGATTCCGGCACGTAGTAGTTCTTGATCCGGCGCCCGCCCGGTCCTTCGCTCGACCGCTGCCCGAAGATGGCGATCAGCACCGGGGCGGTTTCCAGAAACGCCTTGTGCTCGTCCGTGCCGAGGGGCGCGAGGGCATCGAGCCATTCCTGCGGCGCGCGGCCGTTGTAGAAGTCGCGCTCCTCGACCTCCGCCTCCTCGCGGATGCGCCGCTTGGCCTCCGGGCCGGTGATCACGGTGAAGTGCCAGGGCTGGAGATTGGCGCCGGACGGCGCGGTGCCAGCGGCTAAAAGCGCATACTCGATCACATCCCTCGGTACAGCCTTGTCAGAGAAATCCCGCACGGTGCGTCGCCGGCGAATGGTTTCGTAGAAGGCGCGGGTGCGATCCACCATCTCCTCAGGCGGATAGGAACGGTAGGTGCTCAGAGGTTCGAGAACCGGCTTCGTCATGCGATGCTCCAGGGGGATCGACAAGGTTTCGTTAGATCACCGGCAGACCTCACCCCGCAAGGGACACGGTCGTATCGGCGCCCGCGTCCGTCGGCACCCAGAACTGGAGCTTCACGTGTCCGGGGCGGGCCTTGTGCGGGACCGTGCCGTCAGGCACGCCGCCATTGGCGAGGATCACCTTGCGCGAGGCCTCGTTGTCGTCGTCGCAGGTGATCAGGACCCGCGAAAACCCTTCCTCACGGCAGACGGGCAGGATCATGCGCAGGGCCTGGGTGGCATAGCCGCGCCGCTGCTTCCACGGCACGATGGTGTAGCCGATATGGCCGTAGGCGGTGGGCGGCAGCTCTTCCGTGCCGCGCTGGAAGCGGAATCCGATCCGGCCGCAGAATGCGCCGTCGCTGATCCAGAAGTCGTGCGCGGGCAGGCGCGCAACCTCCCGCCCGTCGGCCAGGCGGATCATCGGGCTGTTGTAGAGGTCGTGCAGGAAGCGCTCGGGATTGCGGCGCAGTTGCCGAAGCTGCTCGCGGCTCACGTCATGGTCCGTGTTTGGCGACCAGCCGCGGGCAAGGGCGTCTTCGTAAGCGGGCAGCCAGTCAAGGCTCGGGCGGATCAGGGTGATGTCGGTCATGGCGGCTCGAAGGTGACATCGCGCCGCCACGAGGGCAACAGGATCGCGCATCGAACGATGCGCTCACTCAAGAAAGGGCATCGGACCCAAAAGTGCAAATCCACTTTTGGGTCCGATGCCTACACCGTCACCTGCGTGCCGACCTCCACCACGCGGCCCGTGGGGATCTGGAAGAAGTCCGTGGCGTCGCTGGCCGATTTCGCAAGGCCGATGAACAGCTTGTCCTGCCAGAGCGGCATGCCCGACTGGCTCGCCGGCCGGATCGAGCGCCGCGACAGGAAGAACGACGTCGCCATGATGTCGAACTTGAAGCCCTGCTTGCGCAGGATCGCCAGCCCACGCGGGATGTTGGGCGTTTCCATGTAGCCGTAGCTCAGGCGGATGCGCCAGAACGAGTCGCCCACATGCTCGATGGAGACGCGGTCCTCGTCCTCCACGCGCGGGATGTCGGCGCTGTTGACCGTGAGAATCACGTTCTTCTCGTGCAGCACCTTGTTGTGCTTGAGGTTGTGCAGGAGCGCGGCGGGCGCGGTGTCCGGATCGCTCGTCAGGAACACCGCGGTGCCCTTCACCCGGTGCGGCGGGCTCTTCTCCAGCATCTGCACCAGCTCGACGAAAGGCACGTCGATCTTGCGGGTCTTCTCGAACAGGATCCGGGTTCCCTTCACCCAGGTGAACATGACCACGAAGAACGTGCCGGCGATCAGCAGGGGCACGTAGCCGCCGTCCAGGAGCTTCACGAGGTTCGAGGACAGGAACGTGAGGTCGATGAGCAGGAGGGGGATCATCACCAGCCCGGTCTTCACCGGACCCCAGCCCCAGCTCCGGCTCATCACGATGCAGGCGAGCAGCGTCGTGACCACCATGGTGCCGAACACCGCAATGCCGTAGGCGCTGGCAAGGCTGCTCGACGACCCGAACAGGATTACGAGAGTCACGACGGCGGCGAGCAGCAGCCAGTTCACGCGCGGCAGATAGATCTGCCCCTGGTGGGTCTCGGACGTGAAGCGAACCTCGAGGCGCGGCAGGATGCCGAGCTGAACCGCCTGCCGGGTCAGGGAGAAGGCGCCGGTGATCACGGCCTGGCTCGCCACGATGGTGGCCAGGGTGGCCAGGATCACGAGCGGCAGGAGCAGCCACGGAGGCGCCAGCAGGAAGAACGGGTTCGCGATGGTCTCGGGATTCGACAGGACGAGGGCGCCCTGGCCAAGATAGTTCAGGGCGAGGGCCGGAAAGACCACCGTTCCCCAGGCCATGCGGATCGGCTTGCGGCCGAAATGGCCGAGATCCGCATAGAGCGCCTCCGCTCCGGTCACCGCAAGACAGACGCTTCCGAGAATGGCGAAGGCGGTTCCCGGATGGGTGACCAGGAAGGACACGCCGTAATACGGGTTGAACGAGAGCAGGACCTCCCAGTCGTCGGCAATATGCAGGAGGCCAAGGCCGGCCATGGTCACGAACCACAGGAGCGTGAGCGGGCCGAAGAAGGCCGCCACCTTTCCAGTGCCGCGGCTCTGGGCTGCAAAAAGTGCAATGATGATCGCCAGGGCGCCCGGCAGAACATAGCTCTCGAAGGAGGGGGCGACGAGCTTCAGGCCTTCCAGAGCGGAGAGCACGGAGATGGCCGGCGTGATCGCGGCGTCGCCATAGAACAGAGCTGCTCCGGCCATGCCCATCACGAGCACGGGCAGGCTTCGGCGACCGAGGGCGAGCTGCGTCAGGGCGACGAGCGTCAGGGAGCCACCCTCGCCCTTGTTGTCGGCCCGCAGCAACAGGATGACATATTTTGCCGTGACCGTGAGGATCAGGGCCCAGAGCAGCAGCGACAGGATGCTGATCACGAGCTCGCGGGTCAGGTCCACCGGAACGCCATGATGCCCTCCGGTGGCGGCTGCCACCGTCTCGCGCATGGCGTAGAGAGGGCTGGTGCCGATATCCCCATAGACGACGCCGATGGCGCCAAGGGTCAGGGTCCAGAAGCTCGCCTTGTGGTGGCTTTCCGGAAGGGTCGCCTCTGGGACTGCGGAATCCGCATGTCCGGGGGCGACAGCGTGCTGTTCTGCCATGGGTGTTTTTCTTTGCGGATGTGTCCGCGGACGGCCCTTGTTCAAGTCATCTTGCAATCGACGAAGGGCGCCCTGCTTAAAGAGCGCGGCGGCCGTCATTGCCGGCGCGGCAGGCTTCTAGCACATCGCGCCCGAGCTTAAAACGGAATTTCTCTCAGGGTTCCACGGTCCAGCTTATCGCCTCATTCCGCGGCATCGCGACCGGGCTGGCCGTAATTTTTGTCGATGTAGTCGATGACGATCTTCTGGAAGTCCTGGGCAAGCGTCGGGCCGCGCAGGGTCATGGCCTTTTTGCCGTCGATGAAGACCGGAGCCGCCGGCTGCTCGCCGGTGCCGGGAAGCGAGATGCCGATATGGGCGTGCTTCGATTCGCCCGGCCCGTTCACGATGCAGCCCATCACGGCCACGTTCAGGTTCTCGACGCCCGGATGGGTGCGGCGCCATTCCGGCATCGAGGTGGAGATCCAGGTCTGGATGTCGCGCGCCAGCTCCTGGAAGACCGACGAGGTGGTGCGCCCGCAGCCTGGGCAGGCGGCTACCAGAGGCACGAAGGTGCGGAACCCCATGGTCTGGAGCAGCTCCTGGGCCGTCTTGACCTCGAGCGTCCGGTCGCCGCCGGGCTCTGGCGTCAGGGAGAAGCGGATCGTGTCACCGATGCCCTGCTGGAGCAGGATGCCGATGGCGGCCGAGGAGGCCACGATGCCCTTCGAGCCCATGCCGGCCTCGGTGAGGCCGAGATGGATAGCGTAATCGGAGCGGCGGGCAAGATCCTGGTAGACGGCGATCAGGTCCTGGACGGCCGAGACCTTGGCCGAGAGGATGATCCGATCGCGTCCGAGACCGATCTCCTCCGCGCGAGCGGCCGACAGCAGGGCCGACTGGATCATCGCCTCGCGGGTGACCCAGCGCATGTCGCGCGGGTTGGCCGAGGCCGCGTTCTCGTTCATCAGGTGGGTGAGCAGCTCCTGGTCGAGGGAGCCCCAGTTGGCGCCGATGCGCACCGCCTTGCCGTGCCGGATCGCCTGCTCGACGATCGCGCCGAACTGCCGGTCCTTCTTCTCCTTGAAGCCCACATTGCCGGGGTTGATGCGGTACTTGGCGAGTGCCTCGGCGCAGGCCGGGTGATCGGCCAGCAGCTGGTGGCCGATATAGTGGAAGTCGCCCACCAGGGGCACGTCCACGCCGAGCCGGTCGAGCCGCTCGCGGATCTTCGGCACGGCGGCTGCAGCCTCGTCGCGGTCCACCGTGATGCGCACGATCTCCGAGCCCGCCCGGGCCAGCGCCGCCACCTGGGCGACGGTGGCATCCACATCCGCCGTATCCGTGTTGGTCATGGACTGGACCACGATCGGAGCGCCGCCGCCGACCATGACGGAGCCGACGCGCACGCCCACCGTGCGGTGGCGCGGGGCGGGACCTGCGGGGATCTCGGATGCGGGATCGGTCTCAGGAGACGAGATGAAGGACATGCTGCAACCCACGACGACAGCTCCGGGCTGCCGCCGTTTAGCTGATGCCAAACACCCTCTTCGTCAAGCGCGGCTTAGAGCATCGGCCCCAAAAGTGGATTTGCACTTTTGGGACTAAGCTGATGCTTCCAAGGGAGAAAGCGCTCGTAGAGCGAAAGCTCACGGGTCAGTGAACATCCTGGCAATGGGGGCACCGGCCGGTGATCTCCAGGGCGCGGGCCAGGGGCTGATAGCCCTGCGCCGTCAGCACCCTGCGGACGGTCTCCGCCACGTTGGGGCAGGCGATCTCGGTGGCTTCGCCGCAGGCCTCGCAGATCAGGAACGCTGCGGTTCCATGGCTGCCGGTGCTGGCGATGTAGGCGTTCCGGCTCGCGAGGCGGTGGGCCAGGCCCTGCTCGATCAGGAAGTCAAGGGCGCGATAGACCGTAATGGGGGCCATTCGGCGCCCTTGGGAGACGAGGGCATCCGCCAGATCGTAGGCCCCGAGCGGCTTGGCTGAATTGAGGAGCACCTCGAGCACGCGCCGGCGGATCGGGGTCAGCCGGACGCCCTTGGACCGGCACAGGGCTTCGGTTTCTGCCAAGGTCTTCGCCGTGCCGGAGGCCGGAGAGGCCTGGAAGCGGGTGCTTTCGCCCGGAAGGCGGTGCTGCAGGGAAGGAGCGTGGACCATCGGGATCCCTCTTCGAGTTAGGCTGAAGGTTGAAAGCGATACGGCGCCACACCTGCCAAATCAGGCGCATCCACCTCGTTCATTTATGTTATAACAGTGCCTGTTCTGAGAGGTAAACAGCAAAGTCGATTCTTTGGCGGTCAAATATGAGAATGGCCCAGGCGCTGGATTACGGCTGCCGGAACCGCCAGACGCTCGACTTCTTGATGTCGGAATCCTCAAGGGTGCGGGTGACCGGCACCTCATACACGGCCAGGTTCTCAAGCCGATCCTTCGGCAGATAGCTGCGCCCCGGATCGCCGATCAGCACCGTCGCTCCACGGTTGCTCAAGGTGAGCAGCCACTGGGTCACGCGGGCGGCGAGATCGTGCTCGTAGCAGATGTCGCCCGCCAGCACCGTGTCCCATCCCCTGTCCTGCCCGACGATGTCGGCGGCCATCGGGGTGACGGCCACGCCGTTGGCTTCCGCATTCACCCCGATGGCCGCGATGGCGAAGGGGTCGATGTCGCAGGCGGTAACTTCGGCGGCTCCGGCCTTCATGGCCGCGATGGCGACAAGGCCCGACCCAGAGGCGAAGTCGAGCACGCGCCGGCCACGCACCGTCTCGGGGTGATCGAGGATGTAGCGCGCCAGCGCCTGGCCGCCGGCCCAGGCGAAGGCCCAGAACGGCGGCGGAAGGCCGATCTCGCCGAGTTCTTCCTCGGTTTTCTGCCACAGCTCCGTGGCCTCATCGGCCACATGCAGGGCGATCTCCGGCGCGTGGGGCACGGGGCGAAGCCGGGTCTCGGCGAGAATGAAGGCGACCGGGTCGACGATCATGAAGCCAGCATGGAGCGGTACAGCTCTTTGACGCTCTCCATCACGTCCCGTTCCGTGAAGCCGTCGAGAACCCGCGCGCGGGCGGCCTCGCCCATGCGGGGGACGAGGTCGGGCTGGCCTGACAGGCGCAGCAGGGCCTCGGACAAGGAGGCGGCATCGCCCGGCGGCACGAGCAGACCCTCGACGCCATCCCGCACGAGGGTCCGGCAGCCGGGCACATCCGTGGTCACGATGGCGCGGCCGCAAGCTGCCGCCTCCAGCAGCGTGCGCGGCAGGCCCTCGCCGCCCCGGGAGGGCAGGCAGGCGACATGATGCTCCCGCCAGACGCCCGCGATGTCCCGTGTCGCGCCATGCCAGGTAATGCCGGACTCTGCGCTCCAGGCCTTCAGGGTCGCTTCGGGAATCGCCTTCGGGTTCGACGGGTCGGGAGCGCCGTAGAGGGAGAGCTCGATGGGTGCGCCTTTCGCCTGCGCCGTGCGCACCGCCTCCACGGCTACATCGATGCCCTTGGACCAGAGCATGCGGGCGACCACCGCGACCTTGAGCGGCGGCTGGGCCGGCAGGGGCTCGGGCTTGAGGATTTCGGGATCCACGCCGGCGCCGCCGAGGATGGTGACGCGGGCTCCCATCGGATCGAGGCCGAGGAGCTTCGGATCGTCGGTGTTCTCGAAAACGTAATGGGTCCGGCCTGTCTGAAGGCCGCGCATCAGCAGACGGATCGCCCGCTGCGACAGGCGCCCGACCGTGTCGGTCCGGGCACCGATGAACCCCAGGCCTGTGAGCGCATAGACCCGCCGTCCGACCCCGGCCAGGGTGGCGGCAAAGCCGCCGAGCAGGATGCCCTTGAGAGCGATGCAGTGGACGAGATCGGCCTTCTCGGCCTTGAGAATGGCCGCCAACTGGCCGGAGGCATCGCCCATGGTGATGGGGTTCAGGCTGCGCCGCTCGATGTCGAGCGGCACGACCTTGGCGCCCAAGGCCTCGATGATCTCCCGGTGTGCGCGCACCCGCGTGACCACCGTCACGGCAAGCCCCAGTTCGCGGGCCGCTCTGACCATGGGCAGGAAATGGGAGGCGAAGAACCAGTCCTCGGTGACGACGAAGACGAGTTTGCGGCCTTGAATGTCAGGAGAAGGAGAGGAGGACAAAGGACGACCTGAGTGAAGCAAGGCGCCCTTGTAACCTCCCCATGAGGGCAAAGGGAACTCCCCTTCGGCGGTGGCCGTTGCCGGTGTCTTGATGAATGGGAGCATCGCACATGGAGGACTGGCTGCCGACCGTGCTGGCGACAATCGCCGGCATCCTGTCCACGTCGAGCTTCGTGCCTCAGGTGCTGAAGGCCTGGCGCGAGCGGGACACGGCCGCCATCTCCAAGGGCATGTATATCGTGACCGTGACGGCCTTCGTGCTGTGGTCGGCCTACGGATTCCTGATCGGGGCGCTGCCGCTCATCATCTTCAACCTGCTGAGTCTGGTCCTGAGCGCCACGATCCTCGTCCTGAAGATCCGCAACGACCGCCAGAGGACCCGCACGCCGTCCGCTGCGTCGACCCCACGCAGGGAACCCGAAGCGGCGCGGCCCGGTTGACGTTCTGCTCTCCCATCAAGGCGCCCCATGCTGCTGGAACCCAACGCCACCTCCGAGAACATCGTCGATCCGCGGGATGCGGCTGAGACGGCCGGTCTGCTTTACGTCTCGGACGAGGAGCCCGGCATCCGGCGCAAGAAATCCGGCAAGGGCTTCACCTATCTCAAGCCGGACGGTTCGAAGGTTGCGGACAAGGCAACGCTCGACCGCATCAAGTCGCTCGCCATTCCCCCCGCCTACGCGGATGTGTGGATCTGCGCGAAGGCCAATGGCCACATCCAGGCGACGGGGCGCGATGCCAAGGGCCGCAAGCAGTACCGCTACCATCCCGCCTTCCGCGAGGTTCGCGAGAGCACGAAATACGAGCACATGCTCGAATTCGCCCAAGGCCTGCCGGCGATCCGCAAGACTATCGACGAGCATATGAGCCTGCGCGGGCTCCCGCGCGAGAAGGTGCTGGCAACCGTGGTGCATCTGCTCGAGAACACGCTCATCCGCGTCGGCAACGCCGATTACGTGAAGCAGAACAAGAGCTACGGCCTCACGACCCTGCGCGATCCGCATGTGAAGGTCGATGGCGGCGAGCTGCGCTTTCAGTTCAAGGGCAAGAGCGGCAAAACCTGGAAGCTGCAGGTGAAGGACCGGCGCATCGCCAGGATCGTGAAGGCCTGCCAGGACCTGCCGGGGCAGGATCTGTTCCAATATCTCGACGAGAACGGTGAGCGGCAATCGGTTACCTCCGCCGACGTGAACGCCTATCTCAAGGAAATCACCGGGCGCGACATCACGGCCAAGGATTTCCGCACCTGGGCCGGAACGGTGCTTGCCGCGCTCGCCCTCAAGGAATTCGAAGAGTTCGACAGCGAGGCCAAGGCCAAGAAGAACATCCGCGCGGCCATCGAGAAGGTCTCGGGACGGCTCGGCAATACCCCAAGCATCTGCCGCAAATGCTATGTGCACCCGGAGGTCTTCTCCTCCTACATGGATGGCGAGCTTCTTCTCGACGTCAAGGAGGAGATCGAAACGGAGCTGCGCGAGGATCTGCCGTCCCTCAAGCCTGAGGAGGCTGCGGTTCTGACCCTGCTGCAGGAACGCCTCTCCCGCGAGGTGAAGAAGCAGGAGGAGGCAAAACCTGCAAAGAAGCGACGCGCATCGTCGCGCAAGGCGCAGGCCAAGAGCCAGCCTGAACTCCGGGCTTAAAGTTCATCGTCATCCCGGGGCTGCGCAGCAGAACCCGGGATCGTGAGACGAGAGTGGCGCTGAAACCCTCCTCCCCACAAGGGGGAGGGAGGTACGCGCTCTATCCTGCACCCGATCCCGGATCGACTTTGCCGTCCGGGATGGCGGCAGGAAAAAGCTCAAGGCACCTACAGTGACTTGACCCGCTACAGCTCCCATGGTCCATCGCATCCACATCAAGCGTGACCGGATGAGATGACCTGTTCTCTGAAATCGATAATCTCTCTTGCGGCGTTGCTGGCCGCCATCTTTGCCGGCAGTGTTTCACATGCCGTCGCTCAGACTACGCCGCCGAAATCCTGGCCCGAGGTGAAGTGCGAGCGCTATGGCAAGGCCTGGACGGAGGCGCTCACTCGGCGGGGCAGGAAGGGCTTGAGCCCGGAATTCGTCGAGCGTCACGAAGCCTTCCTCGCATCCGGCTGCACGACCAAGGCCGATGTCTGCCCCCGATCGGAAGAGGAGCTCAGCATGGCCAACATCATGGTGGTTGCGGCCATGAATGCCGGCACTGCAAGCACCTTCCCGCCCTTCGCCTGTCGCAAGTGACCGGCGGCTTGGGATTTCAGCCTCTCGAACATTTTCCTCCTCGCCGGCGTTAGGATTTCGCTTCCTTCCTTCAGCGAGGTCCCCATGCGCATCCATCACCTCAATTGCGGCTGCATGTGTCCTGTGGGCGGACGGCTCTGGGATGGGGTGAGCCGCGGGCTGACCGCCCATCTGGTCTGCCATTGCCAATTGATCGAGACCGACCGCAACGGGCTCGTGCTCGTCGACACCGGCATCGGCGCCCGCGACGTGGAGAATCCTTACGAGCGCTTGAGCCCGTTGTTCGTACACGCTAACCGAATCCAGCTTGAGCACCGGTATACGGCGCTCGAACAGGTGAAGAGCCTCGGCTTCTCGCCGCGCGACGTGCGCCACATCGTGCTGACGCATCTCGACTTCGATCATGCGGGCGGGCTGGAGGATTTCCCCGACGCAACGGTCCATGTGCTGCGCGCCGAGGTGGAGGAGGCCGAGGTGCGGCAGGGCTTCATTCACCGCCGCCGCTACCGCCCCGAGCAATGGGATGGCGTGCGCGACTGGCGCTTCTATGACCCCACGGGCGAAAGCTGGTTCGGCTTCGGTTCCGTACGCGATCTCGACGGCCTGCCGCCCGAGATCCTGATGACTCCCCTGCCGGGCCATACGATGGGACATGCGGGCATCGCCATCGACACGCCCGAGGGATGGCTGCTCAATGCGGGCGACGCTTATTTCCACCGGCACGAGATGGACGAGGATCCCTCCTGCACGCCGGGACTCGCAGCCTACCAGAAGCTCATGGAAGAAAACCGGCCGCTGCGCCTCCACAACCAGGAGCGCCTGCGGGAGCTGGCAAACGACCCTCGCAGCCATGTGAGAATCTTCTGCAGCCACGATCCTGTGGAACTGGAGGCGTTACAGCGTCTGAGCACCGGATGGCGTCCGCTTCGCTCGGGCCAAGCCGCGGGCATGCAGGCGCACTAGCCTCCGGACCCCTGGTCCCGGCCTGGCGCCGCCCTAAAAGCAGGCAGGTACGATGACAAGGGGAAGGCGGATATGGAATTTGATGCCCTGCTGCTCTCGCGCATCCAGTTCGCGTTCACGATTGCCTTCCATATCATCTTTCCCGCTTTCACCATCGGCCTTGCCAGCTGGCTTGCGGCGCTGGAGTTCAACTGGCTGCGCACGGGCAACCCGCTCTACCGCAATCTCTTCCGCTTCTGGGTGAAGGTGTTTGCCGTCTCCTTCGGTCTCGGCGTCGTGTCCGGCATCGTCATGAGCTATCAGTTCGGCACGAACTGGTCGCGGTTCTCCGAGTTCACCGGCAACGTCCTCGGACCTGTCATCGCGTACGAAGTCATCACAGCGTTCTTCCTGGAGGCGGCGTTTCTCGGCATCATGCTCTTCGGCTGGGAGCGCGTCGGTGATCGCCTGCATTTCTTCGCCACCTGCATGGTGGCCTTGGGCACGCTCATTTCCGCCTTCTGGATCCTTTCCGCCAATTCCTGGATGCAGACGCCGGACGGTTTTGCCATCGAGAACGGCAAGGCGGTTCCGGTCGACTGGTTCAAGGTTGTGTTCAACCCATCCTTCCCCTTGCGCTATGCGCATATGGTGATGGGCTGCTACCTCACGACGGCCTTTGCGGTTGCCGGCATGTCCGCCTGGATGCTGCTGCGCCATCCGCACGACGCGCCGGAGGCGAAGCTCGCCGCCTCGCGGCGCTCGATGTCCATGGCGCTGTGGTTCGCCACCATCTTCGTGCCGGTCCAGATCATCATCGGCGATCTTCACGGTCTCGGCGTGCTGAAATATCAGCCGACGAAGCTGGCTGCCATCGAGGGCAACTGGGATCGCATGTCGAACATGCCGCTGCGCCTCTTCGCCATTCCCGACGAGGTGGCGGAGACGAACCATTACGAGATCGGCATTCCGAAGATCGGCAGCTGGATCCTGACCCACGCCTATGACGGTGAGGTTCCCGGGTTGAAGGAGGTGCCGCCCGAGGATCGCCCGCCGGTCTGGCCCGTGTTCTTCTCGTTCCGCATCATGGTCGCCATCGGCTTTGCCATGCTGGGCATCGGCCTCTGGAGCCTTTATCTGCGCTGGAAGGGTACGCTGTTCACCAACAGAACGTTCCTCACCGCGGCCATGATCATGACGCCTTCGGGCTTCGGCGCGGTGCTCTTCGGCTGGTTCACCGCCGAGATCGGCCGTCAGCCCTGGGTGGTCTACGGACACATGCGCACAGCGGATGCGGTCTCACCGATCTCGGCTGGAGCCGTCACGGCATCGCTCCTCACCTTCGTGGTCGTCTATGCCTTCGTGTTCGGCTTCGGCTCCTACTACCTCGCCAAGCTCCTGCGGCGCGGTCCCGATCCCATCGAGGACATCCGTGGGGACGATCTCGGCAAGAAGCCCAAGCGTCCGTTGTCCGTGCCGGACGAGGGCATCGAGGGACGTCCCGGCCACAAAGCCCTGCCTGCACGATAGGAGACGGCACCATGTTCGGCTTCGGAACGGAATACGAGGGGCTGGCCTTCTGGCTGCCGCTGATCTGGTCGGGCCTCATCGCGGTGGCGGTGGCCATGTACGTGATCGTCGACGGCTTCGATCTCGGCGTCGGCATTCTCTTCAAGGCCGCTCACAACGAGAACTGGCGCGACCGCATGATGTTTTCGGTCGCGCCCATCTGGGACGGCAACGAGACCTGGCTGATCCTTGGTGGCGGCGGGCTCTTCGCGGTGTTCCATGTGGCCTATGCGGTTCTGATGCCGGCTCTTTATGTGCCGATCATCCTCATGCTGATCGCGCTCATTTTCCGCGGCGTGGCGTTCGAGTTCCGCTTCAAGGCGGACCGCTCGAAGTTCCTGTGGGACAATGCCTTCTTCTTCGGCTCCCTGCTCGCGACCTTCTTCCAGGGCATGGTGCTCGGCGCCTTCGTGCAGGGCTTCGCCAATGACGGGCGCCAGTTCACCGGCGGCACCTTCGACTTCCTCACGCCGTTCAGCGTGCTCACCGGCATCAGCCTGATCTTCGGTTATGCGCTCCTGGGCGCGACTTGGTGCGTGATGAAAACCACGGGCGAACTGGAGATCTGGGCACGGCGCATGGCGGTGCGCTTCTTGGCTCTCACCATCGTGGCCATGGCGGCGGTGTCCCTGTGGGTGCCATTCCTCGGGCGCGAGATCGAGACGCGCTGGTTCACCTGGCCCAACATCGCCTTCCTGGCGCCGATCCCCCTGGTCACGGCTCTTGTAGCCTACAGGCTTTTCCGCGATCTGGAGGAGGGGCGCCATTACCGCCCGTTCTTCCTGACGATCGGCCTGTTCCTGCTCGGCTACCTGGGTTTGGGCATCAGCCTCTTTCCCTACAACGTGCCGCCGAATCTCACGATCTGGGACACGGCCAACACGGTGAGTTCGCAGCTCTTCGCCCTGGTGGGCTTCGCCATCGTGATGCCGATCACCTTCGCCTACACGGCCTATGCCTATTGGGTCTTCCGCGGCAAGGTGGCGGAGGAGATCTCTGGCGGCGGCTACGGGTATCACTGATGCGGGGCGATACGCATCGGTCTGGAGAGCGGCGCGGGAAACGCCTGCTCTGGTTCGTGCTTCTCTATGTGGCGAGCCTCGCGATCTTCGCGGGGCTCGTCTATGGTCTGCGGGGCTTGGTGGCCGATGTTTACCGATAGGTGCTGATGAAGCCCTTGTCGGTGAGCACGACCCAGCGGGTGCCGCGGCGCTCGATGGCCTCGACCTTGCCGACGCCGGGAAGGATACCGCCGGGCATCACCTCGTACAGGCGGCGGTTGCGGCTCTCGACGAGCGCCGCGCCTTTGTACACCTCGCGCAGCACCCAGCCGTCCACCGGCTCGTTCCTGACCGGCTTCGGGGCGGGCGCCTCTTCGCGCGTCGCGGCCTCGGCCACCGGCGGAGCGGACGCGGCAGGGAGCGCCGGGGCCGGAGCCGGTGCGGCGGGCTTGGTGTTCAGGGCCGCCAGGGTGGTCATGATCTGGCTTTCCATCTTGTCCAGCCGGCCCTCGAGGGAGGAGAGCTTCTTGGCGGGCTCCTGGAGGCTGATCGCGAGCCCCTCGACCTTGTCGGTGAGCTTCGCCTGATCCGACTTCGCAGCGGTGGACGCGGTGTGCTCGATCTCCTTGAAGGCCGCAGCGGTGGTCTTGAGGGTCTCAAGGTCGCTGCTCAGGCGCGCAAGGATCTCCTGGCTGCGGGCGGTCTCGGCTTCCAGCTTCTCGATCGCGCCGCGGTTGGCGAGCGTTCCCAGATAGGAGGCGGACCAGCCGGCACCGACCAGCAGGAGGGCGATGGCCGCCTGTGCGACGAACTGGGAGGGGGCAAACCGGCGCCCAGCGGCATCAGCCGCTTTCGCCTCGGAAGCCGGAGGCACAGGCTTGGCGCTTTTACGGGCGCTTTTGACGGCTTCGGCCAGGGCGGCACTTGCCGGCGAACCGGCCCGGACAGCGCCCTCGGACGACGCGCCGGTCTCTGCCTTAGCGGGGCTGCGATCCTTCAGACGTTTCTTGGTGTCCATAATGCGACCTCATTTGCAGGTCAAAGACGATTAACCACGAATGTTTACCAAAACGTTATGGTGAAGGTTCCTGGCTGCATCGTAACCCCCTCTAAACAAAGAGGAAAGGTAACTTTGCGCACATTGATGAATATCTACTAAGAACTTTATATTGACATAGTTACATATAATAGGGTTACAACAGGTGGCGTAACGGAAAGCGACACCTTAGGGGCACTTCAATACCCATAAGAGTAAGAGCAACGCGGGCCGCTGGGCCTAACTATGAAGAGATACTCTTGTGGGGCCAAAACCCCGATTTAGGCAGCCATCGCCAAATGGCCCCGTTGCGCTAGGTAATAACCTTGCGGAGCGGCACTGCAATCAAGCTAGCGCCGGTGACGCGTGCGCTGATGGAAAGACAACATGAAGCAGGCATCGAGAAATCGGGAAGAAAGCACAGAGGTTCAGGACGCTCTGAAGTCGTGCCTTCCTTCGTTCACGGGGGTTGCCGTCTTCTCGGCGGTCGTCAACCTTCTGGCGCTGACGGGCTCCATCTACATGCTCCAGGTCTATGACCGGGTTCTGTCGAGCCAGAGCATCGCCACCCTGATCGGCCTCTCCCTGATCACGCTTGCGGCCTTCGCGCTCTCGGGCGGCCTCGACATGATCCGCAGCCGGATGCTGGCGCGCATCGGCGCCCGCTTCGACGAGCTGCTGTCGCACCGGGTCTTCGACCTCGTGGCCACGATGCCGCTGAAGGGCGCCAAGCAGTCGGAGAGCATGCAGCCGATCCGCGACCTCGACACGATCCGCGGCTTCCTGTCCAGCCTGGGTCCCACGGCCCTGTTCGACATGCCCTTCATGCCGATCTTCCTCATCGGCTGCTTTATGATCCACCCGGGCATCGGCGTTCTGTCGGTGGTGGGCGGCGTGATCATCATCGGCCTGACCATCTACACGGATGCCAAGAGCAAGGGCCCCTCCTACGAGGTGACCAAGAGCGGCGCCGAGCGCCACGCGATTGCGGAAACCAGCCGCCGCAACGCCGAGGCCATCCGCGCCAACGGCATGCTGGGCTTCCTGGCCAAGCGCTATGACGAGGTGCATGTGCGCCACGTCAATGACGGCCTGATGGCAAGCGAATCGTCTGCCGGCATCAGCGCCTTCGCCAAAGTCTTCCGCATGGTCCTCCAGTCAGCCGTCCTGGGCCTGGGCGCCTATTACGTAATCCAGGGCGAGATGTCGGGCGGTCTCATGATCGCCGGCTCGATCCTGATGTCCCGCGCACTCGCACCCATCGAAATCGCCGTGGCGCACTGGAAGGGCTTCACCGCCTCCCGCCAGGCCTATCGCCGCCTCGCGCACATCATGTCGATCGTGCCCGCCCAGGGCCAGCGCATGCCGCTGCCCGCGCCCAAGTCCACCCTGCTGGTGGAAGAGGTCTATGTCGGCGCGCCCGGCGCCTCGCTGCCCATCGTGCAGGCCGCCACCCTCCAGCTCCAGGCCGGCCAGGGCCTCGGCCTCATCGGCCCCAGCGCCTCCGGCAAGTCGACGCTGGCCCGCGCCCTCGTCGGGGTGTGGCCGACCCTGCGCGGCGAGATCCGCCTGGACGGCGCCGCCCTCGACCAGTGGGAGGCCGATCCCCTCGGCCGCAACATCGGCTACCTGCCGCAGGACGTGGAACTGTTCGAAGGCACCATCGCCGAGAACATCGCCCGCTTCCAGCCCGACGCCAAGCCGGATGATGTCATCGCGGCGGCGCAGACGGCCGGCGCTCACGAGCTCATCCTCAACCTGCCCGACGGCTACGACACCCGCATCGGCGAAGGCGGCGCATCGCTCTCGGGCGGCCAGCGCCAGCGCGTGGCGCTCGCCCGTGCCCTCTACGGCAACCCGTTCCTGGTCGTGCTCGACGAGCCGAATGCCAGCCTCGACGGCGCCGGCGACGAGGCCCTGAACCAGGCCATCCTGGCAGTGAGGAAGCGCGGCGGCATCGTGGTGGTCATCACGCACCGTCCGGCCGCTCTCGGTCAGGTCGATCAGGTCGCCATCATGGAAGAGGGCCGCATCAAGGCCGTCGGCCCGCGGGACGAGGTCCTGCAATCCGTCATGAAACGCAATGCGGCGCCGGCACCGGTGCGCCCGCAGCAGGCGCCGGCCGCCCAGGCTGCTAACCTGCGAGAGGTTGGTTAAATGTTGGTCATTCAAGCTCCCGAGAAGAAGCCCTCCACCCACCAGCGGATCCTGCGCCAGTCGACCATCGGCGGCATAGCCATGATCGCCCTGTTCGGCGGCACGATCGGCCTGTGGGCGGCGACCTCGACGCTCTCCGGCGCCGTCGTGGCCGGCGGTCAGTTCGTCGTCGACACCAGCGTCAAGAAGGTCCAGCACTCCACCGGCGGCATCGTTGGCGAGCTGAAGGTCAAGGAAGGCGACCGTGTCTCCCAGGGCGATCTTCTGGTCCGACTCGACGAGACGGTGACCCGCGCCAACCTGCAGGTCGTGTCCAAGCAGCTCGACGAGTATCTCGGCCGCCAAGCCCGTCTGGAGGCCGAACGCGACGGCGCGTCCGACGTCGCGATGCCGGCGGAGTTCGCCAACCGGCTCAACGACCCGGCCGTTCAGAAGATCATGTCGTCCGAGAAGACCCTGTTCACGGCGCGTCGCGCCTCGCGGGAGGCGCAGAAGGACCAGCTCCGGAAGCGAATCACCCAGTCCCGGGACGAAATCGTGGGACTGAAGGCGCAGCAGAACGCCAAGACCCGCGAGGCCGAGCTGATCGTGGACGAGCTGAAGGGCGTCCGGGACCTCTACCAGAAGAACCTGGTTCCGATCACGCGCCTCAACGCTCTCGAGCGTGACGCCGCCAGCATCGAAGGCCAGCGCGGCCAGCTCATCGCTGCCGTGGCCCAGGCCGAGAGCCGCATCGCCGAAACCGAGTTCCAGATCATCCAGATCGACGAGCAGATGCTGGCCGAGGCCGTGCAAGAGCTGCGCGAGATCCAGGGCAAGGTCGCGGAATACACCGAGCGGCGCGTGGCCGCCGAGGACCAGCTCAAGCGCATCGACATCCGCGCCCCGAGCGACGGCTTCGTCCACCAGCTCAACGTTCACACCATCGGGGGCGTGATCTCGCCCGCCGAGCCGGTGATGAACATCGTTCCGGTGAACGACAGGCTCGAGCTCGAGGCTCGGGTTCTGCCGAACGAGATCGACCAGGTGAAGATCGGCCAGAGGGCGAATGTGCGCGTTCACGCCTCCAACGCCCGCAACACGCCGGAGCTGCACGGCAAGGTGAGCCGGATCTCGGCGGACGTGTCCAGGGACCAGCAGACCGGCATGACCTTCTATACCATCCGGGTCGACCTGCCTCAGGATGAGATCAAGAAGCTTGAGAAGGTGCAGCTCATCGCCGGCATGCAGGCGGAAGTCTTCGTCGAGGTGAACGAGCGCACCCCGCTGCAGTACTTCTTCAAGCCCATGCAGGAGCAGATCGCCCGCGCCTTCCGCGAGCACTGATCCCTGTCATTCCATTGCGTGATGAAGCGCGGCCGGACCCCTGGGTTCGGCCGCGTTTTTCGTTGAAAGCCCACGCCGAACCCGTCTCCAGCTCCGGTCGAGGCTGGAAAGTTCCGCCCAAGAACCCATAACAGGGGCGAAGGCCGCATCCCCGTGGCCCTCCGTCGAAGGCCCTTCGAAGGCTCCCTGCGAAGCCAAGTCTCCCCTTCGACGATGGTGCTGGTTTTCTTGAGGAACTGAGCGTTTTGAGGATCATCTTCCGCTTCGGCGGCATCGCATTGCTCGTAGCCGCCATTGTCATTCTGGCCGTGCTGCCCTTTGCGACTTCCTTTGTGGAGCAATGGTCGCGCCGCGACGTCGAGTTGCGGTCCCGTCTGGTGTTCAACTCCGTCCGCGATCAGGTGACGGGCCTTCTTGCCCGCAACGAGGCCCAGCAGGTGGCAGGCCTCTTCGAGCGGATCGCCGCCGATGAGCGCGTTCTCGCCATCGGCTATTGCGACGGGCAGGAATTGCGCTTCCCAACGGCCAACATGCCGAAATCCTTCTCCTGCGCGGGGGCGGCCCGCTCCGATGCGGAGAGCTTCTCCACCGTCAGGAACCAGGATCACAACGTCCTGGTGAGCTCGTTTCCCTTGAGCGCCGGCGGACGGCCGGGCCACCTCGTCGTCCTGCACGATCTGAGCTATGCCGACCAGCGGGGCGGGGAGGCGCGCAACTATCTCTTCCTGGCTCTTGCCGGTGTTGCCTTCGGGGCGGCGGCGTTGGCCGCCATGATCGCGGCTCTCATCATGCGGCGATGGCTCGCCTCCATCCGGCAGGCGCTGGAGAGCGCCCGCGCGGGCAATGCGCAGCCGGCCGTGGAGGAGAACATCATCCCCCTCGGCAAGGAAATCCGCGACGTGCTCCAGGAGCTGGAATCCTCCCGGCGGACCATCGATGCCGCGCACACGGATTGGAGCCCGGATACCTTGCGGGCAGCGCTCGCCAACGAATTGTCCGGCTCTGAGGTCATCGTGGTGTCGAACCGCGAGCCCTACATCCACAACCGCACAGAGGCCGGGGAGGTCTCCCTTCAGATTCCCGCGAGCGGCCTGGTATCGGCCCTGGAGCCGGTGGTGCGCGCCTGCGGCGGCACCTGGGTGGCTCACGGCAGCGGCACCGCGGACCGGGACGTGGTCGATGCCAACGACCGGGTGCCCGTCCCGCCGAATCACCCCTCCTACACCCTGCGCCGGGTCTGGCTGTCGGACGAGGAGCAGGACGGCTACTATTACGGCGCCGCCAACGAGGGCCTCTGGCCGCTCTGCCACATCGCCTTCGTGCGGCCGATCTTCCGCGAGGCCGACTGGCAGTTCTACCGGTCGGTGAACGAAAAGTTCGCCGACGCGATCGTGGCCGAGGCCAAGCGCGAGGACCCGATCATCCTGGTGCAGGACTACCATTTCGCCCTGCTGCCGCGCATGATCCGGGACCGGCTGCCCAATGCGACCATCGTGACCTTCTGGCACATCCCCTGGCCCAATGCGGAGACCTTCGGCATCTGCCCGTGGCGCGAGGAAATCGTCGACGGTCTGCTCGGCTCGTCGATCCTGGGCTTCCACACCCAGGCGCATTGCAACAACTTCCTGGACGCGGTCGATTCCTTCGTGGAAAGCCGCATCGACCGGGAGAAGGACTCGGTGTTCTTCGGCGGCGAGGAAACCCTGATCCGGCCCTATCCGATCTCCATCGAATGGCCCCCGACGGCCATGGAAGGCCAGAAGCCGGTCGAGGAGTGCCGCCGCATCGTGCGCGAGCGCCTGGGCCTGCCGCCGGACATGCGCATCGGCGTCGGCATCGAGCGGTTCGACTACACCAAAGGCATTCTCGACCGCATGCAGGCCATCGATGCGCTCATCGGCGAGCATCCGGAATGGAGAGGCAACTTCACCTTCGTGCAGGTCGCAGCCCCGACGCGGAGCAAGCTTGCCAACTACCGCCTGCTGCAGGAGGAGGCGGAGGCTCTCGCCCGCGACATCAACGAGCGCCATGGCGGCGACGGATACCAGCCCATCAGGCTCCTCATTCGCCACCACGAGCCCGACGAGGTGTTCGAGCTGTTCCGCGCGGCGGATCTGTGCATCGTGTCGAGCCTGCACGACGGCATGAATCTGGTGGCCAAGGAGTTCGTGGCGGCTCGGGACGACGAGCAGGGCGTGCTCATTCTCTCGGCCTTCGCCGGAGCCTCCCGCGAACTGTCGGAGGCGCTGATCGTCAATCCCTACAATGCTCATGCCATGGGGCAGGCTATCAACCGCGCTCTGACCATGCCTGAGCCCGAGCAGCGCGAGCGCATGCGGCTGATGCGCGATCAGGTCAAGGAGCGCAATGTCTATCGCTGGGCCGGGCAGATGCTGCTTGCGGCGTCGCGCCTGCGCAAGCAGCAGCGGATCCGGCAGCTGATCGCCCGGGGTCGCAGGCGGGCGGCGGCCAATGCGTGACGTTTCTGCAGGACACGAGGCCATGGCCAAAACAAACCAGAACTATGCCCTGTTTCTCGACTTCGACGGCACCCTCGTCGACATCGTCGAGCGGCCCGATGCGGTTGCGGTGGATCCGGCCCTGCCGGAAGTCCTCACCAGGCTGCAGGAACGGCTCGGCGGTGCTCTCGCCATTATCAGCGGGCGTCCCGTGGCGTTTCTCGACGGGCGCTTCATGCCCCATGAATTCGACATGGCGGGACTGCACGGGCTCGAGCATCGCATCGCCGGGCGGCTCTCCATGTGCGATCCGGACGAGCATCCTGCCCTGCGGGACATGGTGGCGCGCCTCGACACGATCGTGGCCGGCAAGGAGGGCGTCCTGATTGAGGACAAGGGCTGCTCGGTCGCGATCCATTGGCGGCTGGCTCCGCACGAGAAGGATTTCGCTCTGGCCACCGCGCATGCCGCTGTCGAAGCCCTGGGTGCGGATTATCGTGTTCAACACGGGAAAGCTGTGGCAGAGATCCTGCCCTCGGCGGCAGGGAAGGGCAAGGTGATTGAGCGGTTTCTTCATGAGGCCCCCTATCAGGGGCGGCGCCCGATCTTCATTGGCGACGACCTGACCGACGAGCACGGCTTCAAGACCGTGAACGCCCATGACGGCCTGTCCGTGCGCATCGGCGGCGGCGAGACCGTCGCCAAGGTGCGCCTCGCAACGCCCGCGGACCTGCGACGCGCTCTGTCCGCATGGGCGTCCGATGGTTCTCTTCCTTTCAACGAGGATGATTGTTGATATGAGTTCGTTGGATCTTGCCGTGATCGGCAATTGCATGATCTCGGCCCTGGTGGATCGCCGCGCGCAGATCGTCTGGAGCTGCTTTCCGCGCTTCGATGGCGACCCGGTCTTTTCGGCCCTGCTCGATTGCCCTGAAGGCCAAAGCGACGCGGACCAGAAGGGCGTGTTCGCCATCGACATGGCCGGAATGGTCGCTTGCGAGCAGCGCTACCTCGAGAACACGGCGGTTCTCGTGTCGCGCATGACCGATTCCTTCGGCAACGTTGTCGAGGTCACGGATTTCGCGCCGCGCTTCAAGCATTTCGACCGCACCTTCCGTCCGCCCATGCTGATCCGCCGGGTCACGCCCGTGAAAGGGCGCCCGCGCATCCGCGTCCGCCTGCGTCCGCATTTCGAGTGGGGCGAGCATCCGCCCGGCCAGACGCGCGGCAGCAATCACCTGCGCTTCGTCGGCCCCGACACGTCGCTGCGCCTGACCACCGATGCATCGATCTCCTACGTTCAGGACGAGCGCTTCTTCGTGGTGGACCGGCCGATGTCGTTCTTCTTCGGCGAGGACGAACCGCTGCGCTCGGAGGCCGATACCACAGCCCGCGCCTTCCTCGACAGTACGGTGGATTTCTGGCGGGACTGGGTGCGCTCTCTCTCCATCCCGTTCGACTGGCAGGAGGCGGTGATCCGCGCCGCCATCACGCTCAAGCTGTGCAACTTCGAGGAGACGGGCGCCATCGTGGCGGCGCTCACCACCTCGGTGCCGGAGGCGCCCCACACGCAGCGCAACTGGGATTACCGCTATTGCTGGCTGCGCGACGCCTATTTCGTGATCCAGGCCCTCAACCGGCTCGGCACCACGAAGACCATGGAGGAATACCTCACCTACATCACCAACATCGTCGACGACATGGACGCCGATCCGAACCAGAAGGACATGCCGCCGCTCTTCAGCATCACCCGCTCGCCCGATCTCGAGGAGCGCGAGGCGACGGCGCTCGCAGGCTATCGCGGCATGGGCCCGGTGCGCGTCGGCAACGCGGCCTACACGCAGATTCAGAACGACGCCTATGGTAGCGTCGTGCTCGCCTCCGTTCACGCTTTCCTCGACAAGCGCCTGATCCGCACCGGCAACAAGGCCCTGTTCGAGCATCTGGAAAAGCTCGGGCAAAGGGCCATCGAGGTGTTCGACCAGCCCGATGCTGGGCCGTGGGAGCTGCGCACCAAGGCGGCCGTGCACACCTTTCCGAGCGTGATGTGCTGGGCCGCTTGCGACCGGCTCGTCAAGATTGCCGAGGCCATGGGACGCGAGGACCGCGCCGCCTTCTGGCGCGAGAACGCCGAGCGCATGCACCGGGTCATCGATGTACGGTCCTACAATGCCGACAAGGGCACCTTCGTGTCCTCCTTCGACGGCGAGGATCTCGATGCGACGCTGCTGCTCCTGGCCGAGCTCGACTTCGTGAAGGCGGACGATCCGCGCTTCGTCGCCACCGTGGAGGCCGTCGGCACGAAGCTGCGACGGGGCGACCTTCTTCTGCGTTATGATGTGGAAGACGATTTCGGGCTCATGCACACGGCTTTCATGATCTGCGGCTTCTGGTACGTGGATGCCCTGAACGCCATCGGGCGCAAGGAGGAGGCGAAGGAATTGTTCGAGCACATCCTGAGCCTGCGCAATTCCTTCGGGCTCTTCTCCGAGGATGCGGATTTCACCACCGGGGAGCTGTGGGGCAACTTTCCCCAGACCTATTCCATGGTGGGTCTCATCAACTCGGCCGTGCGCCTGAGCCGGAGCTGGGAGGAGGCGTTCTGATCCCTATGATCGGAAGCCCAAGGCGAAAAGGACGATAGGCTTCGATGTTCGCATTTCCCGTTCTGCTCGGCGATATCGGCGGCACCAATGCCCGCTTCGCCGTTCTGCCTGCCCCCGGCGAGCCCGTTCAGCTCCTGCCGCGCGCCCTGACGGCGCAGACGCCTGATCCGGTCGGCGCGATCAGGGTTGCGCTTGAATCCTACACGGGAGCAGCCCCGCGCTCTGCCATCATCGCGGTGGCAACGCGGGTGGATGCGCCGGCCATCCGGCTGACCAATGCCCATTGGCTCATCGATGCGCAGGCCATCGGTCATGCGCTCGATCTTGAGCGCGTGACCCTCGTCAACGATTACACGCCGGTCGCGGCATCCGTGACGGTGCTCGACGAGGGCAGGGGCGATCTTGCGCCCATCGGCACCTTCCCGCCGGCCAAGTCCGGCGCACGCGTGGTGCTGGGTCCTGGCACAGGACTGGGCGCAGGCGCCCTTGTGCCGGTGGAGGACCGCTTCGCCATCCTGGCAACAGAAGCGGGCCATATGGAGTTCGGACCCATCACGGAGGAGGAAACCGCCCTCTGGCCGCATCTGGAGCGGGTCGGCAGGCGCGTTTCCGGAGAAGTGGTGCTGTCGGGTCCGGGGCTCTTCCGCATCGCCAGGGCGCTCGCCGCCCACCGTTGCGTGGACTGCCCGTTCACGATGCCCAACGACGTTCTGGCCGCAGCCCGCGAGGGAGACCCTCTGGCGAAGGATGCCCTGGACCTGTTCGCGCGGTTCCTCGGGCGCTTCGCCGGCGACCTCGCGCTCACCTTCGAATCCTCCGGTGGCGTCTTCATCGCCGGCGGCATTGCGCCCCGGATGATCGACA
>NZ_JAFBID010000078.1 GCF_016811235.1 Microvirga arabica | reverse complement strand
TGGAACGCGTGGCTGGATCTCAACCTGTACACCCGCCTGCCTTGGCACGGCCTGATCATGGCCGCCGCCATCCTGCGCGCCCGCGGGCTCACCTGCCATCTCCTGCCGCTGGCCGCCGGGTTCAAGCAATCGAGGTCCCGGCCGCAGGGGCGGGAAGGAGCGGCCGAGAAGCTGGAGGGCTTCTGCCAAGTGCTGGAGGAGGCGCTTGCCATCGCCCACAAGGATTTCGACCGGCTCATCGTCGCCCGCGAGCTGATGAGTCGGGTCACGGCTAAGACTCGCTCCAACTCGAAGCTGCCGGAGCTGGTCGAGCTGTTCCTGTCGCGCCCGCTGGTGACGGTGCCGCTCGGGGCCAAACTGTTGAAAGTCACGCCCAAGGCCGTCGACCTGATGCTGGCCCAGCTCGGCGGCGCTCTGCCGCGCGAGCTCACTGGACGAACCCGCTACCGCGCCTGGGGCATCGTCTGACGCTATCCAGCCACACAGGCGACGCCTCTTTGTCGCCTTACTGCCATGGTTCAGCCCTTAGGACGAACCTTAACCGGAGAGGGCAGCTTGTTCGAGGATCACGGGAGCACACGGATCGATCTGGCCTGTCCTCATTGCCTGCAGCTGTTCAAGGTCCGGTTGCGCAAGCTCCAGTTCGGAGCCGATCTGATCTGCCGGCTGTGCCGGCACGAGTTCTCGGCTCAGGAGGTTTCTGGTCGTCTCGAGGTTCAGGACGCGTTGAGCCGCATGCAGATGATTGTCAGGCAGCGGGTGCGGAATGAGAAGCTTCACACAAGTCGCGATAGCCACGTAAAACGTGGTGGTACGGATCAGCATCCGGACTGTGCTCACATGAAGAGTTCTCGCGAGCATGGGAGTGAGATAGCTGAATGATGATTTGTAGCCTGAAGGCAGCATGGCGGCCTGGCGATGAAGCTTGGCCGTAACACCATACCAGTTTCGCCATAGTCTTCGTGTTTGTTGAAGGCCTTGGCGCCGAATCGGTCGGCGCGTCATAGGGCCTCCGATGACCCGCGCTCTGGCTTTTGCCACTGCTCTTCTGCTCGCCAGCCTCTCCCACACACCCGCCGCACAAGCCGCAGACCCGGTGCACTTCTGGGATCTCCAACCTAGATCTCTGCGCCTCCTGGTAGCCTCGCCCCAGGTGATGGTCACCCGCACCAAGACAGGCTGGGACGCCTACTGCCGCTGTCCGGTCGTGCTCGCACCCTCAGAGATCCCTGAGGTGATGAAGAAGGCGATCATCGCCATAGAGGACAAACGCTACTTCGACCACAGCGGCGTCGATGTAACCGCGCTGCTGTCCGTGCTCAAAGGCGGTCTCACCCGCGGAGGCAGCACAATCCCGATGCAGTTGCTCAAGAACCTGGTATTCCATGATTTGCGCGCCAGTGACGTGCTCACGCGTCTCGAGCGCAAAGGCGCGGAGGTCTGGTATGCAGGGCTCTTCAACGAGGCCGTTGGCAAGGAGGAACTCCTGGCCGCCTACCTCAACCAGATCGAGTTCGGCGGCCGCGACATCGTCGGGCTGTATCGAGCAAGCCGGCACTACTTCCGCAAGGAGCCCAAGGATCTGACCCTGTACGAGGCAGCTCTGCTGGCCGGCATGGTCAAGGCACCTGCCCGGCTCAACCCGCTTCGGGAGAGCACCCGGGAGCGAGCGCACGAACGAGCGCTTCTCGTCCTGAAGCTCATGGCCGAGCAGGATCTGATCAGCGATAAGGAGCGCCGTCAGGCTGAGAAAGCCGGGATCCGTCCCGGCATGCTGCCGGAGTTCAAGATCCAGCCACAGGCCTTTGCTGAATGGGTCGTGGAGACTTGGGGCGAGAAGTACGTGCAACCGGGTGAGACAGTCCGGTTCTTCGTCACCCTCAACCCGCGCGTCCAGCATATTGCGGAGCAGCAGCTCAGCAGGCTGGTCAAGGACGGGGCTGTTCCGCTCCAGTATGATGCGGGAGCGGTGATGATGGCCCCCAATGGACGGGTGCAGGCGATGGTCGGCTCTGTGAACTGGTCACAGCGGCAGTTCAACAACGCCGTCAAAGCCCGCGTGCAGGCCGGCTCAACGGCGAAGCTGCCCTTGCTGATTGCCGCCTGCGAGGCTGGCAGGATGCCAGAGAGCCGGGTTATGGACCAGCCGGTCAGAGGGACTTGGCCGGCGAACGGCGAGCTGGGGTACCGCGGGCAGACGACACTGAAAGAGGCTTTTGCCTCGTCACGCAACGCCGCTGCCGTGCGGCTGACACAGGAACTCGGGGCTGACACTGTCGCTACAGTCAGCCGCCGCATCGGTATCGATCCTGGGCCTGCAGCCGACTCAAGCTTTGTCCTCGGCTCCTACTCAAGCAATGTCATGACCATGACGGCCGCCTACACAGCCGTGGCCAATGGTGGCTACCGTATCGAGCCATCAGGCCTGCTGGCGGTGGTCGATGGCCGCGGCCAAGTGCGGGCTGACTTTCTCACCCCCATGCGGACGAGGGTCATCCATGAAAAATGCATTGAGCCGACTCAAGCGGTGCTGCGTGAGGTGGTCCAGCATGGGACCGGGCGCGCGGCGCAGATGAAGCACTGGGCCGCTTATGGGAAGACCGGGACCTCGACCGGCAATGCTGATGCCTGGTTCGTCGGCTGGAGTGAGCAACGGGTCTTCGGGGTCTGGATGGGGCGCCGCCGCGGCGCAGCCGGACACGCTGTTGCGGGTGCGGGGGCACCGGCTGCTTACTTTGGGCGTGTTGCCACTGCGGTGAACGAATGGGCTGAGCGCCAGCAGAGGTTGGAAGAGCAACGGCTCGCGAGTGCACGCCCCAAGCGAGGTCTTGAGCCAGGCAAGATCGTCGATTGGCTCTCGTCCCTGCCTCAGGCCATGACGCTGCCTAGCGCCTCATCCGCTCAGAAAAAACCGTCCAGGGACAAAAGGACGTAGGCGATCTGCACTCAGGTCCCAAGGGTGTCCTCGACAATGCTCGGATTGCGGTCCAGCAGCGCCAGCAGGACCCGTGCTGGTCCCTGTGGCGACCGGCGGCCCTGTTCCCAATTGCGCAGCGTTCCCACCGCTACACCGATGCGGCGAGCGAAAGCGGCTTGCGAGAGGCCGGTCTTGCTCCGCACAGCCGCTGCATCAATGGCAGCGGGTAGCCTTAGCCCGCTGCCGAGACTGAGATCATCGCCTGTCTCTGCGAGAATGGAGCCAAGGCTGGCAATGAGGTCCTCGAACTCGCTGTCATTGCTCATGGACGTTCCCCTGATGGACGGAGGACATACGTCAGTGGCGTAGCGCGTCAATGACAGAGCGGAGGATCAGCGGCCGCCCCTCATCGCCAGTACGGCATCCGAACCTTCCTGTGGTTCGGAAACTTGGCGTCCATGAGCGGCTCCGCTGATGAGAACAGCAGCCGTCGACGAAAGGCCGGAGGTGTCTCCACGATCTCGATATCCCGTGCGGTCGGATCCGTGGACCAGAAATCGGGAACGGGGCCGCCCATGAAGGCTGCCTCCTGGGTCCATGCCGGCACCTTGAGACCCCAGCGTTGGGACAGATGCTCTCCCGTGGCACCTATCCATGCGTCGTTCTTGGCGATACCTAACGGGACAGGGGCCGGATCAAGCATCGCTTGCTGTGTGTTCGGATTCTCTAGGTAAAAGACCCCCTTGAACTGGTACATAGCAAGGTTGAACCAATCGAGATTCTCACGGACGAGGTCAACCACGTCGGCGAGTGATTTCGGCTCGCTCTTCAGGGGCGGTCCGAGACCGAAGCGGTCAAGCCCCTCCTCGAAACGGGAGAGCCTCCCCTCAATCATACGCTCAAAGTCAGCGTCACGCCCGGGCTTGCGCTCGAGATAGGGCAGGACGAGCCTCCTGAGGCGCTTACTCGTTCTGATGCCGACTGCGGCTGCAATCCGGAAAGCTGGCTCCATGTCGTCGAGGGTCATGTCAGGCATGGGGCGCAGGGTGGCCAGGAAAATCATTGGAATCAGCAGATCGGGTGAAGCCGCCAACACACGAAGTCCTGGCTTCTCCCACGTGGGGTACATTCCGGTCGGGAAGTCGCCAGAGGTCGAAACACCATCCCGGCACAGCCTTGGCAGGAGGCGATCGAGCCAACCATCCAGAAGCCTGACGGCTTGCCCTGCCCGTTCGCAGGCCTGCCGGATCGGGCCGTTCTTGCCATCAAAGGAGACGTCGACCTCGATGCGGGTGCCGTCATCGGTCCAGCCGTAGCGCAAGAGAAAAACGCTGCCCCGGCAGACCATAATCTCGCCAAGCATCCTCCGGTCGCGGAGTTCGGCTCCCACGAGGTCCAATGCCTTGCGGATGACGATCGGGTCAGCGAGCATGCAAACAGACATCGCAGGACACCTGTCTGAAAGTGATCCCGCAACAGATAGAGCATCCGTCGCTCACGACCATTCGGCAGCGGCCCGAGTGAGATCATGATCGAAGGCATCGACGGAGGAGCACTCCCTTACACCTCGGCCGGTCACAAGGTCTGGGAAGCCTTAGATCAGACCTGCCGTGCTGCCGATCACCTGTCATGCCGGCTCAACAGAAAGTCCTTGGCTTGGTCGACGCGAGCCGCGAGATAGGTCGAACCGCCTTGGTCCGGGTGGAGCCTGGGAGCAGGGAGCTGTTAACAGATCGCTCACCATGCTGAGCAGAAGGCCATTGCGCCTGTGAACGTCTCCTTTGAGTTCTGGGTTAGCTCAGCAAACTCGCACGAGAAGGGCCACCCTTATGACGCCGATCTCTTCGCTCTGGAGCCGTGTCCCACAGCCTGAGCGCCGGCTCGCAGAGGCAAGCCGCACCCGTGTTCTGGTCGTTGAGGATGACCTGCTTGTTGGGGCTGTGGCAGCCGAGGCGCTCGAAGAGGCGGGTTTCACAGTCCTGTCCGCCGCCAGCGCCGAGGAGGCCAACGTCATCCTCGCTGAAGAGGCCCCTGACGTGCTGTTCACGGACATCAACTTAGGGGGCTGGATGGGTGCGAGCTCGCCCAACAGGCCCTCAAGGCACAGCCCGGACTTGCCGTGATCCTGACTTCAGGCCGCTCGGGCCGGTGCCACGCTGATCGCCTTCCACCGGGCGCTGCGTTTCTCGCCAAGCCTTACGGTCTGCCGCACTTGGTCGACGAAGTACTTCGCGCCGTTGAGGCCACGTCGTCGCACTAGCAGCCCACACCAGATCCGCGACAGGATCTATCGCCGGACCTTCACCGTAACGGAGAGACCTATGCGCATTGCACTGGCCGTTCTTGGGAGCACCCTTCTTCTAGCATCCTCAGCCCTTGCTCAGGTGCCGGTGGAGGTTGAGGCGTGTCGCCTGTCAGGGCTGGCGGCTCTTAAGGAGCGTTCGCCCTCGATTGAGCATCTCACCTTCGACATCCAGTCGCTGGCCATCTCCAAGGCAGCCACCAAGGTGGAGGATACACCGATCCGCATGGTGGTCATGGGCGACGCCTACCTCCAGCGCGAGAAAAGCGACAAGCCGAACCGCTTCGTCTGCCTTGTGAGCGATAAGGGCAAGGTGGTGCTCACCTTCTTCACGGAGCAATAGGACACTTGCTCGGCTATACGGCGCCGCTCCAGAAGAGCGCGTGCTCAGGGACATGAGGGGTTCTGAGGACGCTCCATGAAGTCTCGCTACTTACGGGCCGCCATCAGGTCATGCGTCAGCACCGTGAGCTTGCCGATGAGGGATGCCATGTCACTGGGATCACACGACCACTGGGTGCCAATGGCTGATCCATCGGCGCAGCTTGTCTAAGAGGCTCATTGCTTTCCATTCTCAAGGGGCGACCCTCTGAACAAGGGTTCGCCTCCCCAGGACAGTGATAACACTGCTGCGCAGAACACCGAACGTCAGCTCGAGCCAGGAACACCGGACGCTCTCAAAGGGGACGGGATTTCCTGGTCTGACCCGGAGCAGATCTTCCACCTTTGCCGATAGCTGCCAAACGTCAGGTCAGTGGGGCACGCACAGTGCAGGTCACCCCTGTCGGAGCAAAGGCGATCTGAACGTTTCCCCCGAGATCCTGTGCCAGGCTTCGCTCGATCAACCGGGAACCGAACCCTCTGCGGGTGGGTGTCCGCACGGCAGGCCCTCCGCTCTCCGCCCAACGCAGGTCGAGGGTGGATGGCTCGCCTTGCTCCACGTTCCAGGTGACCGTGATCTGGCCCGTGGCGTTGGACAGAGCGCCGTACTTGACAGCGTTCGTCGCCAGTTCCTGAAGCGCCATGGCAAGCGCCAGCGCCATGCGTGGTGACAGGCGAACCTTTGGTCCGCTCAGATGAAGTCTGTCCTCGCTCTCGCTGGAGTAGGGAGCCACCGCCTGCTCTACGATCTCGTAAAGATCGGCTCCCTCCCAGTTCTCACGCGTGAGCACGTCATGGGTGCGGGACAAAGCGAGCAGGCGGCTCTCTATCGCTGTTTTGGCTTCCGCTGCCGTCTCGGTGGTGCGCAGGGTCTGGGAAGCAATCGACTGCACTGTTGCCAGCGTGTTCTTGACACGATGGTTGAGCTCGTTGATCAGGAGCAATTGGTGCTCCTCCCACTGCTTCTGTTCGGTGATGTCCTCGAACACCCCGACCTCGCGCTCGGGTTGTCCCTGAGCATCCCGGTAGAGCTGGCTCAGGCTGGCGATGTACCGGATGGAGCCATCGGGCAAGTGTATGCGGTACTGCGTGTCCAGCCTTCCCGAGCCGCGGAGCGTGGCCTCGACCTCGGCGCGCACCCGCTCTACATCCTCAGGCAGCATCCGGCTGAAGTAGTCCTCGGCTCTCCCGCCTTCACCCTCGGCGAACCCGAATATCGCGCGCGTTCGCTCTGACGCCACAACGGTGTTGTCACGCAGGTTCCAGTCGAAGGTTCCGAGATCTGCTATCGTCAGAGCGGTCGAGAAGCGCTCCTCACTGTCCCTCAGGGCAATCTCCGCCTGCTTGGCTTCGGAGACGTCCACATTGCAGCCTGTGAACCCAAGGAAACGGCCATCACTCCCCAGGCGGGGAACCCCCTCGCAGCGCAGCCAGCGGATCTGACCGTCCCGATCCCTGACCCTGGTATTGACGCTGACGGGCACTCGCCTCTCGAAGGCCCGCAGGTACGCCGAGCGAAAGCTCTCAAGATCCTCCGGATGAACGACACGGGTCCAGCCTGCACCCTCCAGGTCATTGGCCGGGTTGCCGAACAGGGTCTCGTAATGATGATTGGCAAAGATGATCTGGCCTGTCTCATCGCTCATCCAGATCAGAGCCGGAGCGCTGTCCGCCACGGTGCGGAAACGCTCCTCGCTCTCCCGCAGGGCGATCTCAGCCTGCTTAAGGTCGGTGACGTCATGCCCCTCACCGAAGATGCCGATCACCCGGCCCTGGCTATCGGTGATCGGCTGGTAAACGAAGTCGAAGTAGAGGCTGCGCGGTGGCTCGCCGGGCCGCTGGAGGGTAATCGGCATCTGCCGCCCAACGAACGGTTCGCCCGTGGCATAGACCCCGTCGAGGATCTCGAAGAAGCCTTGGCCCGCCAGCTCTGGCAGAGCCTCGCGCACCGGCTTGCCGATGACCTCACGCGCGCCGATAACCTTCAAGTAGGAGGGATTGGCCAGCTCAAAGACGTGCTCGGGTCCGCTGAGCATCACCATCAAGCCTGGCGCCTGCTGGAAGAAGCTCTGAAGGCGGTCCTTCTCGGCCCTCAGGGACGCGCGGGTCTCCACCTCCCGGGTGGTCTCCGTGACCGCACAGAACATGCCACCGATACCGCCCGTCTCGTCATGAACCGGGCTGTAGGAGAAGGTGAAGTAGGCCTGCTCGTCAAAGCCCCTTCGCCGCACGACCAGCGGCAGGTCCTCCCAGAAGCTGGCCTCGCCCGCGAGGGCCTTGCCGATCAGCGGCTCGATGTCCGGCCAGATCTCGGACCAGATGTCCTTGAAGCGCCCGCCCATGGCGGCGGGGTGCTTGGCCCCGAGGATCTCCGCATAGCCGTCATTGTAGAGAAAACCCAGCTCGGGCCCCCATGCCACGAACATCGGGAACTTGGAATTGAGCATGAGGCTCACGACCGTCCGCAGGCTCTGCGGCCACTGCTTCGGGTTCCCAAGCGGGGATGCGGACCAGTCCAGGGAGCGCATGAGCGCTCCCGCTTCTCCCTCTCCGCCAAGGAAGTACAGTTCAGGTCCGGTGACGTCAGGGCGCATGTGTACCCTCCGCACATGGGCACGGTCCCCGAGCGAGTTGCTCCCTGGACCCGAACAAGCTGAGGTGAACGGTGTCCCTGCCTTCGCAGCCGAGGATCGGCCGACACCCGACCCACGCACTAGGAGATTGGTCCAGGTTCATGAACCTGGGCGAGGAGGAGTTGATGGGCATCGGTGAGGATACGACAGGAAGGCTGGAAGGATGTCGGGTGGCTAGATAGGCCAGGAAGCCGCTCGGGCAAAGAGCCGAGTTGACGCGTGCCGCCTTGCGCGCGGCAGGCGGGCGTGATCGGTACCCATTGGCCCAAGCCCCCCGGCAGGCGCGACAGCGGATGGGCAGGCATCCATCGCTTGCGACATTCCGGACGCATGCAAGGGCCGCGCTGGCTGCCAAGCATAGGTTGACACATGCCCCGCCTGCGATACCTACCGCTGCTCGCGGACAGGGCCGGGCATTCCAAGCCAGCGCATCCCGTCGTGCCTCCCGAAACTTCGCCTCCGGGCGCCGTAGGTTACCCATGACTGACAATGACGCGCCCGAGGGCGCGGAAAGCAATCCGCCGTCCCTTGATGTTCAGGGAGACGGGCAGAGCATCGGTGTTCCCGCAGCCGGCGAGCACGAGAACGTCTCCTACAACCCGACAGGCGGGCCGGGCATCCACCACTGGCAAAGGGCGGCAATCACACAACCGGGTCTTGATGAGCGGGGCAGCGTGTTCTTCGCCGCCATCGAGATGACCCGGATGCCGATCATCCTCACGGATCCTAACCTGCCGGACAACCCGATCGTCTTCGCCAACCGCGCCTTCCAGGACCTGACCGGCTACACCGAGGACGAGGTTCTCGGGCGCAACTGCCGCTTCCTCCAGGGCGCCCATACGGACCGGGAGGCCGTTGCCGAACTGCGGCACGCCGTCGAGGAGAGCCGGGCCGTCTCGGTCGAGCTTCTGAACTACAAGCGGGACGGAACCCCGTTCTGGAATGCCTGCTTCATCGCTCCCGTCTTCGACAAGGACGACAGCCTCCTGTACTTCTTTGCCTCCCAGCTTGACGTGACGCGGCGGCGGACCTCTGAGCAAGCCTACCGCCAAGCGCAGAAGATGGAGAGCATCGGCCAGCTCACCGCGGGCCTGGCCCATGACTTCAACAACCTGCTTCAGGTGGTCTCGGGCAACCTGGAGCTGGCACTGTCCCGCACGGACGACGAGTCCCTGCGCCGCCCGCTGGAGAACGCCAGCCGTGCGGCTGAGCGCGGCGCCAAGCTGACCAAGCAGCTCCTGGCCTTCGCCCGCAAGACCCGGCTCGAGGCGAAGCCGACGAACCTCAACACCCTCATCACCGAGTTCGGCGACATGCTGGAGAACTCGGTCGGTCCGCAGATCGAGATCCAGCTCAACCTGCGCTCCCGGGTGCCGGCAGCCCTGGTGGATCCGGTGCATCTGGAGATGGCGGTGCTCAACGTGCTGATCAACGCCCGCGATGCCATGCCGAAAGGGGGCTGCGTCACCATTGCGACTTCCAAGGTGCACCTCAACGGGAACGCGTCCGCCCATCATCTCCCACCGGGCGATTACGTCGCGCTCACGATCAGCGACGAGGGCGAGGGCATGCCCCCGCATGTGCTGGAGCGGGCAACCGAGCCGTTCTTCACCACCAAGAGTCAGGGCAAGGGCACGGGGCTCGGGCTCGCCATGGTGCACGGCTTCGTGCAGCAGTCCCTCGGGCGGCTCGAGATTGAGAGCCAACGCGGCAAGGGCACGACCATCCGCATGCTGTTTCCGGCGGCCGACGCGCAGGCGCATGCACCCCATCGGCCGAGCCGGGACCTGGCGCATGCGGAACCCAGGGGCCAGGCGGAGACGATCCTCGTTGTCGAGGACAGTCACGACGTGCTCGAAATCGCACGCGAGCACCTGACGGCACTTGGCTACACCGTCCTGACCGCCCGGGACGCCGACGAGGCTCTCACCGTGTTCGACAAGGCCGAGGGCAGGATCGACCTCTTGTTCACCGATCTTGTCATGCCGGGCAGCATGAACGGGCTGGCGCTGGCCGATGCCGTTCGCGAGCGCTCCCCCGGCATCGGAATTCTCCTGACTACGGGCTACAACGATGACCTCCTGAGAGAGGGAAAGGCATCGGGCGGAGCCGACGTGCTCGGAAAGCCGTATCGTCGGCCCGACCTCGCCGACCGGGTTCGAGCAGCCCTGAACGGCCGCGGGCGCGAGCGGCGGATACCTGAGGCCAGCCCATCGCGGGGGCCGCGGCACGAGGGTTGATCCCGCATAGCCGGCGGCGGCTGCGAGATTGCAAGCTCAAGGATGATTCGGCTGATCATGACGTCGTTTGCCTCAACCGGAACCGTAGATTCAGGCCGACAGGTCCACTTCCAGGCCCAGCTTCTTAATGCCGTCGAGCAGGCGATTATCGCGACAGACCTCGCCGGGGTCGTTACCTACTGGAACCGCTGCGCCGAGCGGCTGTATGGATGGGCCGCCGAGGAGGCGCTCGGGCGCAACATCCTGGAGCTGAACATTCCCCCGGAGGGGTTGCCTCAGGCCGAGGAGATCATGGACTGCCTCAGGGCCGGCAAGATGTGGTCCGGAGATGTCATCCTGAGGCACAAGGACGGACATAGCTTCCCGGTTCAGGTGACCGACTCGCCCGTTCTGGATGACGGCGGGCAGATGGTGGGCATCGTCGGCATCTCGATGGAGATCGGCGACCGGGTGCGCACCCTGGCGGCGCTTACCAGCAGCGAGGAGCGGCTGCGGATCGCCCAGCATGCCGGGGGAATCGGTACCTTCGAGTGGAACATCCGCTCGGGCGAGGTGATGGTGACAGAGGAGTTCTGCCGCATCTGGGGAATAGGGCAGCACACGTCGATCCGGGTCGGTGCGTTTGAGGAGTTCACCCATCCCGACGACCGTGATCTGCTCGCAACATCGCTGGCCCGTCCCCTCGAGGATCTGATCGGCTACACGGAGTACCGCATCATCCGCCAGGATGACCGGCAGGTGCGATGGCTGGCCCGGCGCGGGGAGATCGTCCGCAACGAAGCCGGTGAGCCTTCCCGGGTCATCGGAGCCGTCTACGACATCACGGACCGCAAACGGGCGGAGGAGCAGCGCCAGCTCCTGATGCAGGAACTGGCGCACCGGGTGAAGAACACCCTTGCCATGGTCCAGGCGATCTCCACCCAAACAATGCGAAGCGCCGCTTCCCTGGAAGAGGCGGGCACTATTTTCGGCGAGAGGTTGACAGCCCTTGCCCGGGCGAACGACACCTTGCTGCAAGAGAACTGGTCCAGTGCCAGCATCAGGGTGATCGTCGAAGGCGCCATCCAGTCGCACAACGACCACGGCCGGATCCATTGCAGCGGACCTGATATTCGCCTCGGCCCCAAGGCGGCACTTGCTCTCTCCCTGGCCCTGCACGAGCTGTGCACCAATGCGGCCAAGTACGGGGCGCTGTCGATGGAAACCGGGCAGGTCGAGATCACGTGGCATGTGGCAGGGGACAAGGATGCTGCCCTGTTCCGGTTCAGGTGGCAGGAAAGTGGCGGTCCGCCCGTCAAGGCGCCCGAGCGCAAGGGCTTCGGCTCGCGCCTGATTGAGCGAAGCCTCGCGGGGAGCTTCGGCGGACAGGCCGGAATTCGCTACGAGCCGACTGGGATCGTCTGGAGCATCGAGACCCCGCTATCGGCCCTTCAGGAGCCAAGTTCCGGTTGATCGGGCTCTGAGGCGCCGGCCACCTCACCACTGTCAGCTTGTCCATCGGCCGAGACACTGGGCCGACTGCCTTGGCAGTATAAAAGCAAAGGTCCTGTTCTGGCCCGTTCCGGACGGGGGCGAACTTCCGCTTTGGGCAGGAGCATTGGACGTTCCTGTCAGTGAATGAATTTCACTGCCTGACCCACAACCGACCTTCGGCAGGTAAGAGAACTAAGAGCTCAACCTGGGGGCAGTGGGCGGGGACGGGAGCCGCTGTCGATAGCAACGAACGTGAAGACTGCTTCAGTCACCTTGATCTGTTCGTCCCCGTCGCGGGAACGGCGCCAGGCTTCAACCTGGAACCTCATGGACGTGCGTCCCGTGGAAATCAGGTCGGCGTAGACCGAGACCTCGTCACCCACATGAACCGGAGTGTGGAAGACCATCCCGTCGACTGCGACGGTCACGCAGCGCCCTCGAGCACGCCGAGCGGCTGCGTTGCCGGCGGCCAGGTCCATCTGCGCCATCAGCCATCCGCCAAAGATATCGCCGGCTGGGTTCGTGTCCGAGGGCATTGCAATCGTCCGGATGACAGCCTCGCGCGCACCGGGGATTTCGACGCTCATGATGGCTCCCTTCCTGGCTCCAGCCGTATCGCTCAGTGCTCCAGGATCGGCCTGATTTCCTGGAGATTTCCGATGGTGTGCTCCAAGTGGCGACGCAGGGCCTGCGAGGCCTCTTCATTCCGCTCCCGCTCCAGCAGGTCGAGGATCTGGAGGTGCTCCTCGCATTGCTGGCGGTAGCGCTTGCGGTCGACCATCGAGCGATACGAGAGCAGGCGCCTGACACGGTTGATGCGCCGGACCGCCTCCAGGAAGAACGGATTGCCGGATGCGCCGATGATGGCCTCGTGAAAGCGCACGCCCCGTTCGTGGAGCGCGGCGGCACTGTCCGTTTCGATAGCGCCGCCGAGAAGGCGGAGCTCTGCCTCGCGACAGCGGGCGGCAATGTCACGATCAAGGCGGTAGGTCGGCTCCAGCAACGCGGCGGGTTCGAGCGCCAAGCGTACCCTGTACGTTTGCTCCAGGCTCTCCGGCGTTGTCAGCATCGGCGAGAACGACCAGCCGTAACCAGGACGGCGTTCGGCCCAGCCCTCCTGGGCTATCCGGCCCAACACGGCGTTTAGCTGTGCCTTGGAGATCCCGTAGGTTTCCTTGAGGTACGCCTCGGAGGCAGGTTCAGGCAGGCGGCCCTGGAGATGGTCTTCCGCAATCCTGAAGTAGACCTCCGCGGCATCATCCTTTGTGGAGAGGCCCAGGGTCTCGGGCGACACGTCCTTCACATCCGACACGAAGTAGCCGCGGTTGCGCTCATGGGTGAGGACGCCCTTGGCGGCGAGCAGTTGCAGCGCCTGGCCGACCGGAAAGCGCGAGACGCTGAAGCGCTCGGCTAGTCCCTGTGCGGTGAGGTGCGTTCCTGTAGCCAGCGCGCCACTTCGGATATGCTCCAGGATCTGTGCGGCGAGACCTTCGGTCAACTCGCGTTTTCCGTTGACCGTGCGCTCCCCGGCTGAACTCATGAACATATCCTCGCACTCGACTCTCAAGACGGCTCACCCTCCTTTACCCGATTTGCTACATTCACGGTATCCTCGGGTACGCGGCCAAAGGATACCGGCTCTCCCTCCATCAATCCTCGGCCGTCCTGAACCGGCTCAGTCCCTTCATGACAAACGGTGCCAGGAGCGCCATCGCAGACAGGGACAGCAACGTGGCCGAGCCTGGGTTCTCGAAGAAGACCATCGGGTCGCCTAAAGTCATCTGCATGGCCCTCCGGAGCTGGGCCTCGGCCATGGGTCCCAAGATGAGGCCGACCACCATGGGAGCAACCGGATAGTCCCAGCGGCGCATCAGCAGTCCCAGGAAGCCGAACACGAACAGCATCCCGACCTCGACCACGGAAGGCTTGGCTGCAACCGTGCCCATGGCGGCGAACACGAGGATGCCCGCATAGAGCCACGGTTGCGGGATCGCCAGCAACCGAACCCACAGCCCAACTAAAGGCAGGTTGAGGACGAGGAGCATGGCGTTGGCGATGAAGAGGCTGGCCACCAAGCCCCAGACCAAGGCCGGGTTTTCGGTGAACAGGAGAGGGCCGGGATTGAGCCCGTACTGCTGGAATCCAGCCAACATGATGGCCGCCGTGGCTGAAGTCGGGAGGCCGAGGGTGAGCAACGGGACGAGCGTTCCCGCCGCAGAGGCGTTGTTGGCGGCCTCGGGACCGGCGACACCCTCGATGGCGCCATGGCCGAACTCCTCCGGATGCTTCGACAGCTTCTTCTCGGTTACGTAGGACAGGAAGGTGGGCACCTCGGCGCCACCGGCCGGCAGCGCCCCGATGGGGAAACCGAATGCCGCTCCCCGCAGCCACGGCTTCCAGGAGCGCCGCCAATCCTCCCGGGTCATCCAGAGCGAGCCTTTGATCGGCACGATCTCCTCAGGATTGCCTTTGAAGCGCGAGGCCACGTATAGGGCCTCGCCGACCGCAAACAGGCCAACGGCGAGCGTGGTGACCTCGACGCCGTCGAAGAGTTCGGGAACGCCGAAAGCCATGCGGGTCTGTCCGGTGAGCTTGTCGATCCCGACGAGCCCCAGCATCAGTCCGATCGTCAGGCTCGTCAGCCCACGCAAGGGCGAGTCGCCGAAGGTGGCCGATACGGTCACAAAGGCGAGCACCATCAGGGCGAAGTAGTCCCAGGGGCCGAAGTTGACGGCGAGTTCCACCAGCCAAGGCGCCAGGAACGCCAGCCCGATGGTGGCGATGGTGCCTGCAACGAAGGAGCCGATGGCGGAGGTTGCCAATGCGGGACCGCCGCGTCCGGCCTTGGCCATCTTGTTGCCCTCAATGGCGGTTGCCACCGAGGCGCTCTCGCCGGGCGCGTTGATGAGGATCGCGGTCGTGGACCCGCCGTACATGCCGCCGTAGTAGATGCCGGCAAACATGATGAGCGAGCCGGTGGGATCGAGCTTGAAGGTGACGGGCAGGAGCAGCGCCACGGTGAGCGCTGGACCTATGCCGGGGAGCACGCCGACGGCGGTGCCAAGAAGAACGCCAATGGCGGCAAACAACAGCTTCGAGGGCTCAAGGGCAACCAGGAAGCCCTGGCCGAGGGAAAGAAACGAGTCCATGGCAGGCTCCTTCAGAACAGGTGCTCAATCGGCCCTGCCGGGAGAGACAGCGTCAGGAGCTTGCTGAACAGCAGGTGGATCGCGACACCGAGGCCGAACCCGATGGCGGCATCGACCAGCAGCGCGCGCCGTCCAAACGCTCGTGCGGTGGCGGCGAAGAGGATGGTCGTCGCGAGGATGAAACCGGCCCCGAACGCGATGCAGAGCAGCAGGGCCACGAGACCAAGGGCGATCCAGCCAATCGCGATGCCATCGGCGTGCTCCGGGACGGGCAGCCCATCCCTGAATGCCACCACGATGTGTCCCAGACCGAGGGCCACCAGTGCCATGGCGATCAGATACGGCATCGCCGCTGGTCCGATCCCGTAGGTGGCTGACATCGTCTGTGCGGTCGCGTCCCGCCACACCACGACGGAGAGGACAAGCAGGGTGAGACCCATCACGAGCGCGCGCTTGTCCGCGCGCCGCCTTGCAAGCAGCGACATCATCGATTCATCCTGTGGCGTTGGAGCATAACGGGGAGCCCGCGCGGGCTCCCCGGGGCTTCATCCGTTACGACTTAACGAGGCCGACCGACTTGAGCACGTCACCGACGCGCACCTGCTCTTCCTTGAGGAAGGCCTGGAAGGGCTCGCCGGCGAGATAAAAGTCTTCCCAGCCGCGCTGCTTGAGGATCTCGGCCCATTCCTTGGACTTGACCACCTTCTCGACAGTCTCGGTCAAGGTCTTCTTCTGCTCAGCCGTAATATCAGGGCCTGCCATGATGGCGCGCCAGTTCACGACCTCGACATCCATGCCCTGCTCCTTGAGGGTCGGCACATCGGCATTGGCGAGGCGCTTGCCGGACGAGATCGCCAGCGCCCGCAGCTTGCCGGCCTTAATCTGGCTTTCGAACTCGCCGTAGCCCGAGATGCCGGCCGTCACGCGCCCGCCGAGCATGGCCGCCAGGGCCTCGCCACCGCCGGAGAAGGCGATGTAGTTGACCTTCGACGGATCGGAGCCTGCCGCCTTGGCGAAGAGTGCAGCGAGGATGTGGTCGGCGCCGCCCGCGGAGCCGCCGGCCCAGGTGACCTTCGCCGGATCGGCCTTCACGGCATCGGCCAATTCCTTGACCGACTTGATCGGCGAATTGGCAGGCACGACGATAACAAGCGGATCGCCCGTGAGGCGCGCGATCGGCGTCACCTGATCGAGAGTGACCGGCGCCTTGTTGGTGAGGATGGCGCCCACCATGGTGATGCCGTTGACCATGAGCTGGGTCGGATCGCCCTTGGCCTGGTTGACGAACTGGGCCAGGCCCACGGTGCCGCCGGCGCCGGTCACGTTGACCACCTGGACGCTCTTGGCAAGGCCGGTCTGCGTGAGCACCTGCTGGATCGAGCGTGCGGCCGAGTCCCAGCCGCCGCCGGGGCCGGCCGGGGCGATGATCTTGAGTTCCTGCTGCGCAAAAGCAGACGACGCGACGAGCGTCATGGCGGCAAAAGCGACACCGCGGATCGTGTTGGTCAAGTGGCTCACGAGTTCCTCCCTTTGAGTTGCGTGAGATGTTGAACGCGAAGCGGACGTTGCCACTCAGCGCCTGATGCTCGGCGATTCTTCTCGCCGAAGGGTTTCACCGTCTCCGGTGATCTCGGATGCGGGCGTCTGGCGGCTTGTGGCCTCCGCGTTGACGACGCGACGCAGGATGAGGGGGATGATGCCGCCGCCGCGCAGGATCTCGACCTCGAGGCCGGTCTCGATGGCAGCGGTGGCCATGAAGGTTTCGCTCGCGCCAGAGGCGCGACGGATTGTGACCGGAACCGCGCAACGGGGGGCAATGGTCGCCGGATCGGCATCAATCACGATCTGATCGCCCGGCAGTAGGTGCAGTTCGTTCGGATGCCGATCCGCGGGAAGGCGCAGGGGCAGGATGCCCATGCCGATCAGGTTCGAGCGATGAATGCGCTCGAAGCTCGAGGCCAGCACCGCGCGGGCGCCAAGCAGCGCCACGCCTTTCGCCGCCCAGTCCCTGGACGAGCCCATGCCGTAACGCTCACCCGCCACGATGACCACTGAAACGCCCTCGTTAGCATAGCGTTCGGCAGCCTCGAACAGAGGCAGGTGCTCACCCGAGCCCGCATGGATCGTGAAGCCCGGCGCGACCTGCGGGTCGAGGAGGTTGCGCACGGACTTGTTGGTGAACAACCCCCTGACCATTGCCTCCCAGTTGCCGCGGCGGGACGCAAAGACATTCAGGTCACGCGGGTTCTCGCCGCGTGCGACCAGGTACTCCGCCGCTTCGCTCCGCGGCGGAACAGCGCCGGCCGGGGAGATGTGGTCGGTGGTGATGTCGTCGCCGAGCACGAGCAGCGGATGGGCCGTATAGGTGCCGAGCAGTGTCCCCTTGCCGAACCCCGCGAAGGGTGGGCGCCGGATGTAGGTCGAGTTCTCATTCCAGGGAAACAGCGGAGTGCCGGGAGCATCGAGCACGCGCCAGGTGTCGCTGGCCTCGGCCTCGTCGTACGAGGTGTCGTAGTCGCCTGCATCGATGGCGTTGGCGAGCGCCGCGTCGATCTCGTCGCCGGTGGGCCAGAGATCGGCCAGCCGGATGTCTTCGCCTGACGCCAAGCGTGAAATGGGATCGGCGAGGATGTTGCGATTGACATCACCGGCCAATGCAAAGGCGACCACAAGAGGCGGAGAAGCGAGGAAGCCTGCCTCGAGCTGCGGATGCACACGCCCCGGGAAGTTGCGATTGCCCGACAGCACGGCGACGGGAACGATCCCGCGCTCAGTCATGGCTTGGTCGATCACGGCCGGCAGCGGGCCGGAATTGCCGATGCATGTGGTGCAGCCGTACCCGACGATGCCGAAGCCAACAGCTTCCAGATCCTCCAGCAGTCCGGCGCGGCGGAGGTAGCGTTCCGCCGTGGGAGACCCGGGTGCCAGGGAAGTCTTGACCCAGGCCGGTGGGGTGAGGCCGAAGGCACGCGCCTTGCGGGCGACGAGGCCGGCAGCGACCAGCAACCTGGGATCGGAAGTGTTGGTGCAGCTCGTGATCGCCGCGATGGCGACGGAACCGTTGCCGGGCTGTTCGGCTGATGCCGGGGCAGGCCGGGCCGCCAGCAACGGTGCCATTGCCTCGACGGTTTGGCTTGCTGGAATGCGGTCCTGCGGCCGGCGGGGACCGGCGACGCTGACCTCGACCGCGCCGAGATCAATCTCGATGGTGTCCGTGAAGCGGGGAGAGGCTTCCGGATCGAACCAGAGGCCTTGCCGCCTGGCGTATTCCTCGACAAGGCGGACATGATCCTCGGACCGTCCTGTCTCGCGCAGGTAATGCAGCGTCTGATCGTCGATGGGGAAGAAGCCGGAATTGGCGCCGAACTCGGGCGTCATGTTGGCGACGACGGCGCGATCGCCGGCGGAGAGCGTCGAGACGCCCTCGCCGAAGAACTCGACGAAACGGTCCGCCAGATCAATCTGCCTCAGGCGCTCGGTCACGGTGAGTGCAAGATCGGTCGCGAGCACGCCCTGCCGGAGGCGGCCGGTGAGGCGCACACCGACGATGTCCGGCACGCGGATCATCACCGGCATGCCGAAGAAGACGCTCTCTGCCTCCAGGCCGCCCACACCCCAGCCGAGCACGCCGATGCCGTTGATCATTGGGGTGTGGCTGTCGGTGCCGATCAGGGTATCGGGCATGGCCCAGGACACACCGTCCCGTTCCATGGTAGTGACGACGCTCGCCAGGCGCTCGAGATTGAGCGTGTGCATGATGCCGGTGCCGGGCGGATGGACGCGGAACCCGGTGAGGGCGCGCGTAGCCCACTTCATGAAGCGGTAGCGCTCGGCATTGCGCCCGTACTCCCGCTCCATGTTGCGCTGAAGGGCATCGCGGGAGCCGAACACGTCAACGCCGAGGGAATGATCGGTGGAAACATCGACGGGCAGGACGGGATTGAGCCAGCTCGGGTCGTGTCCTGCCTCGGCCAAAGAAGCGCGCATGCCAGCGATGTCCACCAAGGCCGGGCCGCAGGTGGTGTCATGCATCAGGACCCGGCCGGGCAGGAATGGGATCTCCTCCTCGCTGCGTCCAGTAGCGAGCCAGTTCAGGATCGCAGCCTTGGCCCGGGGAGCGTCCTCGCCTGCATTGCGCAAGACGTTCTCCAGCATGATGCGCAGGATGTGCGGCAGCCGCTCGAGGTCGGCGCCAGCCGCCGCAGGCAAATCGACAATACGGTGACGTTGGTCAGCGCTCGTGATGTCGGCGGTCTTTGGCATCGAACCCTTCTGCGTTTCCTGGTGAATGGTTGTGCGGCTGGGCTCTTGGTGGACCTTGCACGCTCAATGTGGATGCCAATTTGCATAATACTAATAATAAATGCAAGAGAAATTGCATTTAGAAGAAAGGATATGTTAATTGATCTCTGTGCCAGCAGGCCGATGCTGTGGCCGGCACGGGAGGAAATCACATGAAAGCAATAACTTCGCGGGCACTTAGGGCCATCTTGGCCGTCAGCCTTGGCGCAATCTCCACGGCCGCTTTCGCGCAGGCCGACTACCCAACCCGCCCCATCAAGCTGATCGTGCCTTTCACCGCAGGTGGAGGTGTCGATACGGTTGCTCGCATCGTCGGCGAGGAACTCAAGGGCGTTCTGGGCCAGTCCGTCGTTGTAGAAAACCTGCCGGGCGCTAGCGGCATGCGGGGGGCGGAAACCGCCGTTCGTGCGGAGCCGGACGGCTACACCCTTCTGCTGTCATCAGCCGGTGAAGCCGCGGTGAACCCGCACCTGTTCAAGAATATCAAGTACGACCCGAGCCGCGACCTCACTCCGGTCACCCTGGTGGTCAAGGTTCCGAATGTCCTCGTGGTCAATGCTGCATCGGGCATGAAGTCCCTCGATGACCTGCTCGCGTTCACCAAAAGCAATGCGGACAAGGCATCGTTTTCCTCGAGCGGTGTCGGGAACCCGCAGCACCTGGCCGGCGAGCTTCTCAACCGCATGGCCGCCGTCAAGCTGACGCACGTTCCCTATAGAGGCGCGGCGCAGCAGGTGACAGATGTCCTCGGGAATAACGTCACGGCAACCTTCGCGAGCTATCTGGCCGTCGCGTCCTTCGTCGAGGCGGGGCAGGTCACGGCGCTCGCCGTCACCTCGTCGGAGAGGATCCCGAGCCTGCCGTCAGTCCCAGCCATGGCCGAGCACCCGCAACTCAAGGGCTATGACGTGACCAACTGGTTCGGCCTGTTCGCGCCGGCCGGCACACCCGCCCCCATCGTCGACAAGCTGAACAAGGCAGTTGTCCAGGTGCTCAGCAATCCGGCCACGGCCAAGAAGCTTGCGGATCTGGGCAGCTACCCGTCGCCCATGAAGCCCGAGGAGTTCAAGAGCTTCCTCACGGCGGAGTCAGAGAAGTTCAAGAACATCATCACGACTGCCGAGATCAAGGCGCAGTAGACGTGCGTGACGTCGGGGGCTCGGCACCATGACGACAGGCTCGCCGTTTTACTTTGCCTATGTCGGGTCGCGCACGACACGGGAGCGTAACGCCCGGGGGGACGGCATCAACGTCTACTGTGTCGATGCCGCCACCGGCCGGTGGACCAACGTGCAACTGGTGGACGGGCTTCTCAACCCGTCCTTCCTGGCCTTGGACCGCAGCGGCCGGTTCCTGTACTGCGTCCATGGCGATGCGAGCGAGATCAGCGCCTTCGGCATCAATCCCGGAACCGGGCGGCTGACCTTCATCAATCAGGAGACCACCGCGGGCAAGAACCCTGTGCACCTGAGCGTGGATCCCGGCAACCGCTTCATCGTCGTGGCAAACCACGTCACATCGAGCCTGGCGGTGTTGCCGCGGCACGAGGACGGCTCACTCGGCAAGCTCGTGGATCTGGTCATCCTCGAGGGACAGATCGGTCCGCATCGTGTCGAACAGCCCTTCGCCAAGCCCCATCAGGTTGAATTCGATCCCGGCGGGCGCTTCGTCGTCGTCCCAGACAAGGGACTCGATCAAGTCTTTACGTTCAGGGTTGATGGCGTGACGGGCAAACTGCTCGCGGTGGATGCGCCACCGGCCGCCGCCCGAGAGGGTGCTGGACCGCGGCATATTGCGTTCCATCCCGGCGGTGCCGTTGCCTATGTCGTGAATGAGCTCGACTCCACCGTCACGGCCTACCGGCTCGATCCCGGGCACAGTGGCCTGACGCCGTTCCAGGTGGTGAGCGCTCTGCCAGATAGTTTCGTCGGCCACAGCCGCGCCGCCGAGATCATGGTGTCGAATGACGGGCGGTTCGTGTACGCGTCGAACCGGGGTCATGACAGCATCGCCATCTTCTCCGTCGATCCGGCGTCGGGCCGGTTGACGAGTATCGGCTGGGAGAAGAGCCATGGCAGAACTCCTCGCTTCTTCACGTTCGATCCGTCCGGAGCATGGATGTTCGTTGCCAACGAGGACAGCGACAGCATCATGGCCTTCAGGGTCGACCGGCAGACCGGGATGCTGTCGCATGAGGGGGTATCCGTCGCAACGGGCAGCCCCGTATGCATCGTCTTCGCGACAACGGTGTAGGCGCGTGTCCGAGGCGTTCAGGGACGCTGCAATCGAAAAGGGAACGGTATCATGGCGAATGCCGACCACGGAACGCGCGCGTTGGTGGTCCCGACGGGAATCCTGCGGGTCGCGGTCGCGGTAGGCAGTGCGATCTCTGCGGTCTGGACGAGGCGCGATGCCGCAACGGGCGAGCCTCGCGGCCCTACGGTGGATCTCGCCAGGCACATCGCTGGACGCCTCGGCGTTCCCTTGACCCTTGTCGAGTGCGCAAGTTCGGGAGAGATCATCGAGACCGCCTCATCAGGAGCCTGGGATGTGGCGTTCGCTCCCGTGGATCCCGAGAGAAAGAAGCTCGTCGACTTCGGCCCGAACTACTTTCTCGGCGAAAGCACCTACATGGTTCCGGCCGGATCGCCGATCACCAGCATCGAGGAGGTGGATCGCAATGGCGCCCGGGTCCTTGGGGTCGAGAATACCGCTACGATCCGCAGTGCACGCAAATCTCTGAAGAACACATCGGCCGTCGGGCTCCAGGGCCTTGATGAGGCTCTCGAACGGTTCACCAACGGCGAGGTGGATGCGCTCGCACTTGGGAAAGAGTCCCTCCGCAGCCTGCTGCCGCGGTTTCCCGGCGCCCGGATGCTGGACGGTCATTTTCATGCCGCCGGCACCGCGGTGGCAGTGCCGAAGGGTCATGTCGAGGCGTTGGAGGTCTTCAGCGGCATGATCGAAGACCTGAAGCGCGACGGAACCGTTGGTAAGGTCTTCGAGGCTCACGGTATGGATCCGGCGACTGTCGCACCCGTGGGATCACGTTCCTGAGGAGGAAGGTAATAGGCTCAGCCCGCAATACCCTGGTGGTGAGTAATGTCGGCTCGTGGCACATTTGCGAAGTAGACCGAATGTCTGCTGACGAAGGAGACAACAGACATTCCCGAGGCGTTCGCGATTTCCTCGGATGACCGATACCCGATTATCCGCCTGATGCCGAGGTGTGGCGCGTGCTTAAGCCAGACGCTGCTGGATCTACCAAACGGAGGGCAGCCGTTCCGTGGGAACCACGTAAGACGCTTCGAGTTCTGCAAACCTATGGTGCATTGACGCGACAATCGCGAGATCCGCATCTCCGACGCAGGGTTTTCCCATTGAGGCCTAGTTTGTATCTAACGGAGATCATGTCTGGATGACCACGAAGAACGATGCTCTGTCCTTTGAGATCGGTGAAACGGTTGTGTACCCGGCCCATGGAGTGGGTGTGATCACTGCGATTGAGGAGCAAGAGGTTGCCGGGTTCAAGCTTGAGCTCTTTGTGATCACCTTTGATAAGGACCGCCTCACCCTTCGCATTCCCCTGACGAAAGCCAAGAACAGCGGCCTGAGAAAGCTATCGGACCCTGCTGTGGTGAAGCAGGCCCTCGAAATCCTCAGCGGAAAGGCAAAGGCAAAGCACGGCATGTGGAACCGACGCTCGAACGACCTTCAGGAGCGCATCGGGACCGGGCAGCTGACCGCCATCGCTGAGGTTTTGCGGGATCTCAACCGTGGCTCAGAGCAACAAGAGGCTTCCTACAGCGAGCAGCAGATCTTTGAAGGCGCTTTGGACTTCATGATCAGGGAGGTAGCAGCGGTCAGTCGGTTAACCCAGACCGAGGCTCGCAAGTTGATCGAACAGAGCCTGGCCAAAGCTCCTCACCTCCACAAGGCTGATACCCTGGCCAAAGAACCGGAGGGGCCCGATGACGAAGCGGCTGCATAGGGAACGACCCTTCGGCTGAACGAGAGGCCGGTTAACGTTGAGTGCTGCTCCATCTTAGCTCAGGGCATTATTGGTATCATCGCGCTTCTGCGGTAGCGTTGTCCCATCAATCTATTGGTGCATCAAAATAACTCGGAGCGGGTGCATGGTAACGCGAATCGCCCGTTTGAAGGATTTCACAACCGACGGGTACCCGGGCTGTGGGCTGCCGGTGCAGGTTCTGGCAGAGGATCACGTCGGCACATACATCCTTCCATTCCCGTGTGAGCGCATGAACGGGGAGTGGCGGAATGGGACGACCGGGGAGGCAGTCCAGGCCAGCATCATTGCATGGCGTGAGTTTCGGTGACGAGCAGAGATCCACGACGTCGCTAAGCAGCCCTTCCTTCTTCGACAGACGCGATTGTAGATCTTGTGCCTAGTAATCAGGTCGGCGAACCCCTATATCGGATATGTCAGGTTCGCCTGACTATGATCGTAGAGGCAGAGTGGAATAGGCGTTTAGGACGCGGGTTCGATTCCCGCCGCCTCCACCACAAGCACACCGGCCGTCCAGGTACCGCAAGACGGGTTTTGGGCGGAATGGCCTTTCGTTGAGGTCATGCCGCTGCCCCGGTGTGTTTGTGATGGGGGCGACATGGGTTCGACTGGGCGCAATAAAGGCTAGGCTGCGATTAGGCTGAGCTACGGCCTTGATAGTGCAAAACTCATAAATGCCAACGATAACGTTGACATGGGTGCAGTGCGCCTCGCGGCGTAACCATCCGGGGCTCGGGAAAGCCTAGCAACAGAAACGGCACCTTCGGGTGCCGTTCCCATTTCATAACCTTGGCCTTCTCAGCTCATGCTGCAGCTAAAGAAGAGAAACAAAGAGCAGATGTCGGAAATTCAGGTGGACGGCTACATCCGCGTTCCCAAAGGAACTATGATCTACCCGACGGGTGACGGCGTCGAGGCTCCGGCCACGCGTGATCAGGTTGTGAAGGTCGCTGACATCTTCGACGTGGACGTGAAGAGCGACAACTTCTATCTGCTTCTACCCGATGAGATGCGGTTGCGGTACTTTGAGGCCAGCGGCGGCAAACGTCCCATTGATCAGGACATTCTGGAGTTCACCGATCGTCTCACGAAAGGCGACTATCGAGCGGTGGCATGGTCGGGCAAATGGGCGTTGATCGCCGACGTTCAGCCTGCTGAAGCTCCCGCCAACGCGAAAACGGCTCGGAAGGTGGTGAAGCCGGAGAAGAAGCCGCTCACCAAGCAACAGCAGATGGTGATCGGGTCGGTCTGGCGCTTCATCCAGGATACCGAGCTTCGCTATAAGGTTCGAAACCCCACATATGCTGTCATGCGTGATGACCTCGACAGAGGGCTCCACGAGTTATCCCAACATGCCCGCGCCCAAGCTCTAGACACGAAGCTGAGCGAGCTTGGCATCATCGATCACATCGATGAGCCCTGGGGGCCGGTGACCGCCGGCGAAACCTTTTCGGTCCGTGGCAAGCTGACTTCCGGCTTTGGAGGCGGGCAGGATGTGCCGATGCTATTCCGAGGTGAGAAGTTCACGTTGCCCTATGCCAGCCTTGAGCCGTTCGTCGAACTGGTGAATGGGCCCTCGAGCTGAAGGGCGACCTCAAAGTCGCTAAAGATTTTGGATTTGGTGGACAGGTGCGCAAGCAAACGAACCGGTTGCGCATCGCCTCTGCCAGACAACCAGAACCGGTTGGATGGAGCTATTTTCCGGGAGCTCTCTCAGAGCCCGTTGATCCTCTCCCAGACCGGCTCGTTCTGTTGAAAGCAGTCGAGGAAGGCTCAGGCAATCCGTGAGCTCCGGTCTCCCTCACACCTGGAAGAGAGGTCTTCACCGGCGCCGGCTCTGTCAGCATGAGGGGTTGCGGTGGCTGCAACAGGGGAGAAGCATACGTCCATCGTCTCCCTCATTTCGCTCTCCGAGCTGGGTCATCCTCCCTGTTTGATCGCAATCCAGATAGTGTGTCTTGCGCTTCGACGTGTTCCATGGGCGCGAGCACCGACCTCATCAACGCTAAACCCCACCTTGCGCAGTCGCGGGGTGAAGGCTCGATCCGGTGCCGACGACCACACAGCCAGGACACCGCCAGGTGTCAGCGCCGTTAGAGTGGAACTCAGTCCTGGCAAGTCGTAGAGGCTGTCATTGGCCTTGCGCGTCAACCCCTCGGGACCGTCATCGACGTCGAGCAGGATAGCGTCGTAAGCAGATCGGCCAGACCTTATCTGACGTCCAACATCTCCGTCGACAATCCTGACGCGCGGATCCGCAAGGCAATCGCCGAATACTTCGGCCATGGGACCTCGCGCCCATGCCAAAGCAGTCGGTCGCAGTTCAGCCAGGGTTACCTGAGCGCCGGGGCCGAGTTCGGCTAGCGCAGCGCGAAGCGTAAAGCCCATCCCCAATCCGCCAATAAGGATCTGCGGCTCCTGACGATCCTGAGTCCTCAAACAAGCCAATCGAGCAAGCGCTTCCTCGGAACCGCTGAGGCGGCTGTTCATCAGCTCGTTGCTGCCCAATATGATGGAGAACTCGGCCCCACGCTTCTTGAGGCGCAACTCGCCGCCGTCACCGGGGATCTCTGCCGTGTCTAGGAGGACCCAGGGGATCATGAACAGCTCTTCAGAAAACGCTACTGATTTTACTTGTTGAGCAAATGGTCGAAGTCGGCCAGCACCCGTTCGATCAGCTTGCGGCGACGTAGATCGCTTGCATCTAAATTCTGCGCGAGGAGGCCAAGCAGGTAGCGTGCCTTCTCAGCCGCCTCGTGCCAATCAGTGGCAGGTGCGGCTGCGAGCAGATCCTCGAGTTCCGCCTGTCTCATACGCAGTGCTTTCTGGTCGGCCTCGACTTCTGACCGGAGACGTCGAAGATCAGTGGCCTTCTGGGCTGCCATGCCGCGATGAGCATCGAGATTGGTCGGTTGATCAGTCGTCATCTGGTTTCTCCGTGTCCGTTACCTGCGCATCCACTGGTGAGTCGATCACCTAAGTGCGTTCGATCAGCAGGCGAGCCAGGGTCTTGGCCAAGCGCTCGTTCTGTCCAACGGGTTCAGGCGTCACATCGTGCCATTCATGTGCTCGAAGCGCCCAGGCGATATCCGAGAGGCTGCCGAGAGGCTCATGGGGCCAAGCAGGCTCGCCCGTGGGCATCAGGATCATAAACTGCCGTGAAGCCTTCATGCCCACGCGGGCCACGTAGAGGATCTCAGCGTTTCGTCTAAGCAGCGTGACCGGTTCGTAAATGTGGGATCCCTGGAAGAAGGCGTCGCCGTTGGTCATATGCGTGACGCCTGAGCCGCGATCTCGCTCCCGCGCACGCCGAAGGCGGCCGATTTGATGCGGTACGAAACCTCCCCGATCTGATCGGCCGGCACCAGCCGCACGACCTCGTTAACACTGGCGGAATTGTTCTGGGCGCCGGAAAATCCGGGTTGCTTGGGCCGGATCGGTTGTCGGACTTTGAACTTGTAAGACATCAATCGTTCTCCCTGCTGGGTAAGCCGGATAGATAACGTTCATGCGACACTGCTGGATGTATGCGCTACTTGCGTGCTTTGCGAGCCGCATAACGAGCATCACGGGCAGCCTTGCGCTCAGCCTCCAGCCTGGCCTCGTTCTCTATCTTCTCGATGGCCGCGCGCTTCTCCTGCTCGGCTTGTTTTGCCGCAAGGATCTCACGCTCTGCGGCAAGGCGGGCGCTCTCGGCAACGCGTTGGGCTTCCCGCTCGGCTATACGAGCATCCCGCGCGGCGCTTACGGCCACCCGAGCAGCCCGCCGTTCCGCAACCGCAGGGTCATCAGGGCTGGGCCGCTGACGGAACTTGGCGGCCATGGCCTGCTTTACGTCCTTGGCAGCACTCAGCCGGTCGCCAAAATCTTTCTGCTTCATTCCACTCATCGATCTCAATAGGTCCTCATCAGCTAACCGGCGCCAACTATCGGACCCGCCTGATGCTGGTGATGGTGCCTTCCGGCAGGGAGCCTTGCTCTTGCTGGGTTTGGGCAATCACTCCGACGGCCCAGGTATCGTTCGCCTTTGCTGGATCGTCGATCCACAGGTAGGCCGTGCGTCCATCGTCATAGTTCACCATGAACATAACCGATTTCGCAGGAGGGGTTTTTCGAAAAGTGTACATTACTTCCTCGTTAGCTCGACCATCGGCCGATGGAGCTTTGCAAAGAAAAGCCGCCCCACCCGGGAGCGGCTCCATAGACGGCGCTTATGGCTTGCGCCCAGACATCCTTACGCCTTCTGGATGTTGTTGACGGCGATCTTGCCGGAGCGGCGATCCTCAGCCGTGTCGAAGGAGACCTTCTGGCCTTCAACGAGGTTGCGCATGCCGGCACGCTCAAGGGCCGTGGCGTGGACGAACACGTCCTTGTCGCCGTTGTCGGGCTGGATGAAGCCGAAGCCCTTCATGTCGTTGTAGAATTTCACAGTGCCCATGATCATAGGGGTTACCTTTCGCGGTTGTAGCAGATGCACGTGAGCCAAGGCACGCGAAAGCGCGACCTCAACACGGTTCGTCGATGGTTTGGAGAGAGCGTCTGAACGTGCGCCTGGCAGAGCCAACAGCGAAACGGCCCGATTGTCCGGCCAAAGTCGATAATAGAAACATGGAGATTAATCGGACTTTTACAAGCGGCCGGGCCGGGATTGCTCAAAGAGCAGGGGGCAGAAGGATTTACTTCCCTGTTTTGCATTCCCGTAACGCTGATAAAATTTCCGATGACGCGCCCAGAGACTTCCGATCCCACCGGGAATGACTATGATTGCGGGAGGATTGCTCTGCCCAAGGCATCAACTGGGCAAGCTCAACTCCGCTCCCCGGGCAGCGAAGAGCGGTTCAGGCTAGACAGGTGAGCGCGTAATCTTCTTGATTGGAATGCGGGGACGGCCCGCTTTCTCCGCGATGGTGTTGTCCTGCTCCTCGATGGCTTTCCGGGCCGGTTCATCGCCGTCGAACCCACCCAGAATGGAGCGCGGCACACGCCGGTTCGAGCTGCGGGAGCCATCTTCGTAGAGAACGTCGAAGAGGGCATAGCCGCTCTCAACGGGCTTTGACTTCTTGCGGGCCAATGTTCGTGTTCCTTTGCAGAGCTGTGCGCACCGAGATGCCTCATAGGCCAAAACGCAGAGGCCGCCCCAAGTCAGAGCGGCCTCTTTTGCGAAATAAGTGACTAGAGGGTCTAATCAGGCCGTCTTCAGGTTTCCTGCCGATTCCTTGCCGGTGCGGCGGTCGGACTCGATCTCGTAAGAGACCTTCTGACCCTCAGCCAGACCACGCAGAGCGGCGCGCTCCAGCGCGGATGCATGGACGAAAACATCCTTGCCGCCGCTGTCAGGCTGAATGAAGCCATAGCCCTTTGTTTCGTTGTACCACTTCACCGTACCTGTCGCCATGGCGAGCTCCTTACCTTGTTCATAATAGGATAAGGCCAAGATGCATCAGCGTCTCAGCTTGCTGAGTATCGATGCTTGGGGAGATCGCCCATGCAGATGCACGGTCAGGCGCAGCAGCTCAGTCGTCAGCCAGTTTCGATGTCTGGGATATTAGGATGGCTCCGTAGCCGTTACAAGGCATTGATACGATCTGCCTACACTCTCCGCCAAGGTGTAAAATGCCGGAAAGTCCGGTGATGGCAGATTTCGTTGAAGAAGTCCTCGTGATTGGCGGCGGATCGTGATTCCCTGATGAGGCTTCTCAGCGGAGGATCGGGCCATGATGGGCGAGCGTCTCGTGATGCAGGAGAGCTTGTTCTATGAGTTCCGGCTCGAGGATCATGTCCCGTCCGATCACCTGCTGAGGCGTATCGACCGCTTTGTCGACTGCTCTGGGCTGCGCCAGCACTTGGCGAGCTACTACAGCTCTATGGGACGGCCCTCCATTGATCCCGAGCTGATGATCCGCATGCTGCTGATCGGCTACTGCCTTGGCATCCGCTCCGAGCGGCGGCTGTGCGAGGAAGTCCACCTCAACCTGGCTTACCGCTGGTTCTGCCGTCTCGGGCTGGAGCGCAAGGTGCCGGATCACTCCACCTTCTCCAAGAACCGGCACGGCCGCTTTCGTGAATGTGACCTGTTCCGCCACTTGTTCGAGGCGGTGGTGCAGCGCTGCCTGGACGAGGGGCTGGTGGGTGGCGAGGGTTTTGCGGTCGATGCCAGCCTGATCCAGGCCGATGCCAACAAACAGCGCTCACTTGCAGGGGCTGACTGGAGGAACCAGGATCACACCGAGGCAGCGCCGCGGGCCGTGCGCGAGTCTCTGGCCACACTGGACGAGGCCGCCTGGGGTGCAGCGACAGACGTTGAGCCGAAGTTCGTCTCACCCTCTGATCCAGCGGCTCAGTGGACCGGTGCCCTGCGCGGGCCAGCCTTCTTTGCCTATGCCGACAACTACCTCATCGACCTCAAGGCAGCCGTGATCGTGGATGTGGAGGCCTCTCGCGCGGTGCGGCAGGCCGAAGTGGGCGCAGCCCGTACCATGCTCGAGCGCACCGCTGAGCGCTTTGGCCTCAAGCCCGAGCGGCTGGCGGGCGACAGCGCCTACGGCTCGGCCGAGATGCTGCACTGGCTCGTGGAGGAGCAGAAGATCGAGCCGCATGTACCCGTGATCGACAAGTCCGAGCGCCAGGATGGCACCTTCTCGCGATCTGACTTCAGCTATGATGCTGAGGCGGACGCCTACACCTGTCCTGA
>NZ_JAFBID010000077.1 GCF_016811235.1 Microvirga arabica | reverse complement strand
GGCCTTCCCGCATGGCAAGATTCTGCGCAGCCTGAACGAAGCCCCGGGCACGTTCGGTGTATTTTTCGAAATTCATCTGTACCTCCATCAGACCCTACGCCCTCCTAGAGGCGCGCTTGAACCGAGGAAGATGTCCTTTGGCCGATCAGGCCAACGAAGGACGCTGGCGCTCGAAGGAGCCGTCAGCGCCCACGATCTGGTTTTGGCGCTGATTTTTTGCAAGACCAGTTCGACCCTTTGAAGCGCAGGCGACTTGGTCGAGCGGGCTGCAAGGGCTCTGCCGGCACCAACCTTCGCTCCGACGGCGCCGGAAGCGTCAGGCGCTCCCTGCCTCCGGGCGCTTCATGTCCCGGATCTGCCCGAACAGCTCTGGCGCCCCGGCCTCGTCCGTGATCTGCGCCGCCTCCTCAAGCGCTTCGTTCCATATGGCCCTGGTCTCGGTATTGCCGCGGAGGAGGCTTGCGATATAGACCGGACCGGCGCGCACCGGCACCCAAGCTGGAGGATCGCTGGCCGGGAACGATTCAAGGCTCGCTTCCTCAACCGCATCGAGGATCTCACGCTCAGGATCGTTGACAGGCATGGTCGTCTCCTCTCATCGTCTCCTCTCATTGAGTCGGCGCCGCTGAAGGTCACGGCCTCTGACGCGCTCCGGCATCGGCCGCCTTAGGTTGTAGGCCCGCCTGCGCGGCCAGCGGAAGGGAAGCCGCCTCCGGCATACGCCGCTGCGCTTGATGTGGTCAGGCGACATGACCAATCAAGAAACAACAGGAACCTGTGCGCATTGTAAGAGGCCACCTGGAGACCGGGATGTCTTGAAAACAGTCAGGCTTACTAACACCTAGCCGTTCGGTGGAGGCGGATGACGATGCGGGATCCGGCGAACTGGATGCTCTCGGAAGCAATCGACGCCTTGGCGCGGGCCGAGCGGATGCACCGGCAACTCTTTCAGCTCCAACGCTCGCAAACCCGGGCGCCGGCGTGGGAGCCTCCTCTCGACATGATTGAGACCGACCATGAGGTTCTCATCCTGATCGCCCTGCCAGGCGTTGAGCCCGACCAGGTCGAAGCTGGCATCCAAGACGGGGCCTTGGTGGTGGCCGGGCGGCGCGTCTTGCCGCCCGAACTGCGTACCGCCCGGATCCACCACCTGGAACTGCCGCAAGGCCAGTTCGAGCGACACATTCCGCTGCCACCCGGGCGTTACAGCGTCGTACGGCGCTTCGCGCGCAACGGCTGTCTTGTCTTCACCCTCGAAAAGGACGTGTAAAGGGGGGCCGCACCATGATCCTGTTCGGACTCGCGAATGGCTCGAAACAGGCTGGTGAGAACCCGCCAGGACCGCAAGAGGAATTCACCCCGGTCTCCTTGCCGCCGGACGCGACCATCATCGTGCCAGTGCGCAACACCGTGCTCTTCCCGGGCATGATCGCGCCGATCGTCATAGGGCGCCCGGCCTCGATCGCCGCCGCCCAGCAGGCCGTGCGCGAGGAGAGGCCCATCGGCATCCTGATGCAGCGCGATGCCCAAGTCGCAGAGCCCGGCCCTGCCGACATGCACCCAGTCGGAACGCTGGCCAACATCGTTCGCTACATGACGGCTCCGGATGGAACCCACCATATCATCTGCCAGGGTGTCCAGCGGATCCGTATCCTGGACTTCGTGAACGACAAGCCGTTCCTGGCAGCGCGTGTGCTCCACCTGCCGGAGCCCGACGCCCAGGGACCTGAGATCGAGGCCCGCTTTCTGCATCTGCAGAGCCAGGCGATCGAGGCACTCCAGCTCCTCCCGCAGGCCCCGCAGGAGCTGATTGCGGCGGTCCAGGGGGCGACTTCGCCCGCCCAGCTGGCCGACCTTGCGGCGACCTACATGGACATCAAGCCCGAGGAGAAGCAGGAGATCCTGGAGACGCTCGACCTCCTGCCCCGCATGGACAAAGTGTCCCGCCTGCTCGCCCAGCGGATCGAGGTTCTCCGCCTGACTCACGAGATCGGCCGACAGACCAAGGCCGCCCTGGACGAACGCCAACGCGAGGCTGTGCTGCGCGAGCAAATGGCGGCGATCCAGCGCCAGCTGGGTGAAGGCGATGGAAGGGCGCAGGAGGTCCAGGAGCTCACGGAGAATATCGCCAAGGCCAGCATGCCGCCGGAGGTCGAGGAGCAGGCCCGCAAGGAACTTCGTCGCTATGAGCGCATGCCTGAAGGGGCGACAGAAGCAGCGATGATCCGAACCTACCTCGACTGGCTTGTCGAGCTGCCCTGGGGCTTGCCCGAGGAAAAGCCCATCGACATCGCGGAGGCCCGCCGGATCCTCGACGAGGATCATTTCGGGCTGGAAAAAATCAAGCAACGCATCATCGAGTATCTCGCCGTGCGCAAGCTTGCGCCCAACGGCAAGGCGCCGATCCTGTGCTTTGCCGGCCCGCCCGGCGTCGGCAAGACCTCGCTCGGGCAGTCGATTGCCCGCGCCATGGGACGGCCCTTCGTGCGGGTCAGCCTCGGCGGCGTCCACGACGAGGCGGAGATCCGCGGCCATCGACGCACCTATGTCGGCGCGCTGCCGGGCAACATCATTCAGGCGATCAAGAAGGCCGGCGCCCGCGACTGCGTGATGATGCTCGACGAGATCGATAAGATGGGGCGCGGCATCCAGGGCGATCCCTCGGCCGCCATGCTGGAGGTGCTCGATCCAGAGCAAAACGCCACCTTCCGCGATAACTACTTGGGGGTGCCGTTCGACCTCTCGCGAGTGGTGTTTATCGCCACCGCCAACATGCTCGACACCATTCCGGGCCCGCTGCGCGATCGCATGGAGATCATTACGCTCGCCGGCTACACCGAGGACGAGAAGCTGCAGATCGCCCGGCGCTATCTGGTCCGGCGCCAGCTGGAGGCGAACGGGCTCAAGCCCGAGCAGGCCGAGATCAGCGACGAGGCCCTGCGCCGGATCATCCGGGACTACACCCGCGAGGCGGGCGTCCGGAACCTGGAGCGCGAGATCGGCCGGGCGCTGCGGCACGCCGCCGTGCGGATTGCCGAGGGCAGCACGGAGCATGTGGCCATCGAAGTCGACGACCTTCCGGCGATCCTAGGACCAGCGCGCTTCGAGGACGAGGTCGCCATGCGCACGAGCGTGCCGGGCGTGGCCACCGGCCTGGCATGGACGCCCGTGGGCGGCGACATCCTCTTCATCGAGGCCAGCCGGGCGCCGGGCAAGGGCGGGCTGATCCTCACCGGGCAGCTCGGCGATGTCATGCGCGAGAGCGCCCAGGCGGCCCTGAGCCTGGTCAAAGCCAAGGCCGGCGCGCTCGGCATCGCCCCTGAGATGTTCGAGAAGAACGACATTCACATCCACGTTCCGGCCGGAGCCACACCGAAGGATGGTCCGAGCGCCGGCGTGGCGATGTTCACGGCTCTCGTCTCGCTCCTTTCGGATCGGACCGTTCGTAGCGATACGGCAATGACGGGCGAGATCAGCCTGAGAGGGCTCGTGCTGCCTGTGGGCGGGATCAAGGAGAAGGTCACGGCGGCCGCACGGGCGGGTCTCACCCGCGTGATGCTGCCGGCCCGCAACCGCCGGGATTTCGAGGACATCCCAGAGGAAGCGCGCTCGCGGCTCGAGTTCGTATGGCTGGAGCGGGTCGACGATGCACTGGCGGCCGCCCTCGAAGCTGAGCCTACGCGGACGTCCGGGAGCGGCACGCAGGCCGCGTAGGAGCGCCGCCCAACCGATGCTGGAGACCGCCGTATCCGCGTTCGTGCTCCTGTTCGTCACGATCGGCCCCATCGAGACGGCTGCCATGTTTGGGGTGCTCACCGCCGGTATCCATCGTCCCGAACGGCGGCGGCTGGCATGACAAGCGGTCGTGGTCGCCAAGCTGGTGCTGCTGCTCTTCGCGCTTGCGGGCAACTGGCTGCTCGACTTCCTGCACGTCTCATTGGCCGCTTTCCGCATCGCCGGCGGGGTCCTGCTCCTGCTTCTCGCCATCGATCTCGTGTTCGCGCATCCGACCGGCCTGTCGTCGATCACGGCGAGCGAGGAACATGAAGCCCAACGGCCCGGCGACATAGCCGTGTTCCCGCTCGCCATCCCGCTGATCGCCGGACCGGGCAGCATGACCGCCATTGTCCTCCTGATGGGGCAGACCGGGACGGAGCTCGCGCAGGCTACAGTCCTGGCCATGCTGGCGGCGTGCTTTGGAGCGACCTATCTGGCGCTCATCCTCGTGGATCCGCTCGGACGCCTTCTCGGGGTGACGGGCACCAACGTCGTCGCGCGCATTTCAGGGGTGTTGTTGGCGGCCTTCGCGGTGCAGTTCGTCCTCGACGGCCTTAGGGAGGCGGACCTGTTCGCGCGTGCGTCTCCCTAGGAGGCTTCCTGTGCGCTCCTGGAAGGGCCGAGCGATTTGCGGCGCAGGCGAGGCGCCATCTCCGGCCGGGTCCCTGCACCATGGCGAGGCGGCACCTACATTGTCGGGTGCGTGAACATCAGCTGGAGATTGCACGATGTCCGACACGTTCCACATCGTCTGTCCTGCCTGTGATAGGATCAATCGGCTTCCCCGCGCGAAGCCAGGTCAGATGGCCAAGTGCGGCCAGTGCGGTGCGAGCCTCTTCCCTGGCAAGCCGATCGAACTCGGCGGCGAGCGGTTCAAGCGCCACGTCGCCCGCAACGACATTCCTGTCGTGGTGGACTTCTGGGCGCCGTGGTGCGGGCCCTGCCGCGCCATGGCGCCCGTCTTCGAGCAAGTTGCGCAGGAGCTTGAGCCGGCGGCACGGTTCTTCAAGGTCAACGTCGACGCGGAACCCGGTCTTGCAGAGGAGCTCGGCATCCAGGGCATTCCCGCGCTGTTCGTGTTCAGGAACGGGCAGGTTACATCCAAGAAGGCCGGAATGATGAATCAGGCCACTCTGCGCCGGTGGATCGCGGAGGCGAGCAGACAGTAAAAGGCCGTTACCCACCCAAACCTCAGACAGCCAGCCGTGGGGGTCTCCACCGTCGTTGGGGGCGGGGCATAATTATGCGCTCTTCGAGACAGGATTTTTCCTCGACTTGAGCCGTTGCGGCCCCTTGATCGCAACAGGAGCTTTACTACGTCGAAAGCACCTTAGCACTCGCGCAACATGAGTGCCAAGCTCGGCAGTTCAGCGTGAAGCGCACGACAGGAGGGTCTTTCCATGAAGTTCCGTCCCTTGCACGACCGGATCGTCGTCCGCCGCATTGAGCCGGAGGAGCGCACGGCCGGCGGCATCATCATCCCCGACACTGCCAAGGAGAAGCCGCAGCAGGGCGAGGTCATCGCCGTCGGCCCTGGCGCCCGTGACGAGAGCGGCAAGATCGTTGCTCTCGATGTGAAGACAGGTGACCGCGTGCTGTTTGGCAAGTGGTCCGGCACCGAGGTGCGTGTCGGCGGCGAGGATCTCCTCATCATGAAGGAGTCCGACATCATGGGCATCCTGGAGTAGCAAGTCGTCTCCAAACCCTACGTGAGTGCCATCTCATCTGATCAGGAGGTATGTCCAATGGCAGCGAAAGAGGTCAAATTCTCATCTGAAGCGCGCGAGAAGATGCTGCGTGGCGTCGACATTCTGGCCGATGCGGTGAAGGTTACCCTCGGTCCCAAGGGCCGCAACGTGGTGATCGAAAAGAGCTTCGGGGCTCCGCGCATCACCAAGGATGGCGTCACCGTCGCCAAGGAGATCGAGCTCGCCGACAAGTTCGAGAACATGGGCGCCCAGATGGTGCGCGAGGTGGCGAGCAAAACCAGCACCGTGGCGGGCGACGGCACCACCACCGCGACCGTTCTCGCCCAGGCCATCGTCCGTGAGGGCGCCAAGGCTGTGGCCGCCGGCATGAACCCCATGGACCTCAAGCGCGGCATCGATCTTGCCACCGCCGAGGCCGTGAAGGACATCCAATCCCGCGCCAAGAAGGTCCAGTCCTCGGACGAAATCGCCCAGATCGGTACTATCTCGGCGAATGGCGATGACGAGATTGGCCGCATGCTGGCGGAGGCCATGCAGAAGGTCGGCAACGAGGGCGTCATCACCGTCGAGGAGGCCAAGACCGCCGAGACCGATCTCGATGTGGTCGAGGGCATGCAGTTCGACCGCGGCTATCTCTCGCCGTACTTCGTCACCAATGCCGAAAAGATGGTGGCCGAGCTCGAGGATCCCTACATCCTCATCCACGAGAAGAAGCTCTCCTCGCTCCAGCCCATGCTGCCGATCCTTGAGGCTGTCGTCCAGACCGGCAAGCCGCTGCTGATCATCGCCGAGGACGTGGAAGGCGAGGCGCTCGCCACCCTCGTTGTGAACAAGCTGCGCGGCGGCCTGAAGATCGCCGCCGTGAAGGCGCCCGGCTTCGGCGACCGCCGCAAGGCCATGCTGGAGGACATCGCGGTTCTCACCAAGGGCCAGGTCGTCTCCGAGGATCTCGGCATCAAGCTCGAGAACGTGACGCTGAACATGCTCGGCCGCGCCAAGAAGGTGGTGATCGAGAAGGAGAACACCACCATCGTGGATGGTGCCGGCGATAAGCGCGACATCGACGCCCGCGTCGGCCAGATCAAGGCGCAGATCGAGGAGACCACCTCCGACTACGACCGCGAGAAGCTGCAGGAGCGTCTGGCCAAGCTCGCAGGCGGCGTCGCGGTGATCCGCGTCGGCGGCGCGACCGAAATTGAGGTGAAGGAGAAGAAGGACCGCGTGGATGATGCCATGCACGCCACCAAGGCGGCCGTCGAGGAGGGTATCGTGCCGGGCGGCGGCACGGCACTGCTCCGCGCCAAGGCTGCGGTCGCCAACCTCACCAGTGACAACCCGGACGTGAAGGCTGGCATCAACATCGTGCTGCGCGCCCTTGAGGCTCCGATCCGTCAGATCGCAGAGAACGCCGGTGTCGAGGGCTCCATCGTGGTCGGCAAGGTCACCGACAACGCCCAGTCCGAGACCTTCGGGTTTGATGCCCAGGCGGAGGAGTTCGTCGATTTGCTCCAGGCCGGCATCGTCGACCCGGCGAAGGTCGTCCGCACCGCTCTCCAGGATGCTGCCTCCGTGGCTGGCCTGCTCGTCACCACCGAAGCCATGGTTGCCGAGCTGCCGAAGAAGGAGGCCGCTCCCGCCATGCCGGCCGGCGGAATGGGCGGCATGGACTTCTAAGCGGGCGCGAGGTGGCACAATCGATGTCCAGGGTCAAACCTGGACATCTTTCCGTCGCTCACGCGTGCAGACGAGACGGGAGCGATCTCCCGATGTCAGCCTGTTTGGTGGAGGGCTCGAGAGAAGGTTGTCCGATGCGCATCGAGCGTGACATTTGCGGCGACTACGTGCTGGATCCCGACGAGCTCGCCACGAAGCTTTGTCTATCCGCCGACGAACTGCGCCGGCGCATGAAGCTGGGTCTCGTGACCAGTCTGGTCGAGGCGGGCCACGGTGACGATGCAGGATTGCACCGGCTGACGGTCCGTTCCGGCGGAGCAGTCTGGCGTGCAATCGTCGACGCGCGAGGCTGCGTCATCCAAAAGGAATTGAGGGAGCGGGCGGCCGGTTCGAAGAGCGAGCGGCGATCCGCTCCGGCACCGCAGAAGCCCCGCCAGCCGGGATCTTGATCTCATAGCGTCGCTGCCCTGGGATGGGGTTCGCGCGCACCTGCCGGCAGTGCTCATAACAAAGCCCAGAGCGTGTTGCACTCTGGGCTTCGGGCACTCAATCGGGAGAGCCCGGTTCGTGCCACGTAGACCCCGGTACAGATCAGCTAAGGAAAACGTCCTGGGGGATCAGTGCCACCCGAGCGGACCTCGTACCAATCCGGAAGCCTACACAAAAGCAACAAAGATCCCCCTCGACTGGTTCCGGAGAACCCAGTTCAGACGATTGTCACTGTGTGCAGGAACGAGTTGCGGCGCCTTATGACAGTTCCTGCCAGCCGGGAGGCCCAACGCCACCCGGCGAACAGATTGCATTCATGCCAGACCGATGTGCTGATGGGGTTGGCGGACCAGAGCCGTCTCCGTTTGCGGCGGGAAATACGGCACGAGTTCGATCTCCTCCGGGCGCACCGGCGCCGCGTGGAGATGGGAGAGAAGCTCGGCTCCTTTGCGGAGCAGGGCGTTGCGGTCGCCGATATCCGGAAGAATGAGCCCGGAAACATCGTCAGCGCCGCGCAGCTTGACGAAGAAGTATCCGGTCGTCATAGCAGGATCCCTCTTGCTGATCGAAAACCGATCCTCACAGCCTTGGAACTACGGGCATGTCCTCGTCATCAGTTTGAAGCATCTCGACCAAGCGGGCGACGCGCCCTGCAGGGATGGGTCTGCCCGCGTTCAGCATGGCTTCGTCGTTGTCAAGCCACGCCCAAGCCTCGGCCAGTTCGGCCCGGCTTGCTCCCATGGTGAGGATGTCGGTCACCACCCGGTCATCCGAGCGCCCAGTGAGCGCCATCACCTCGTCTCGCGTCAGCCTGTCGGTCATGTGCGATCTCCTGTGTGACGGGAACCGGCTTCGATGTGGGATCAGTCCGCGTGTCATCAAGACCGAAACCCGATCCGCTCCCGAAACGACTGCTGGAAATCCACGGCACAGCCGTCGTGGCGGCTCTTGACAAGCCGCGGGGGCATTCCTATCTCGGGGATTGCCAAGGCTTTTCAAGAGCTTGGCACCTCGGGCGCCGGCGGGTGTCCGGCGCTCTTATGGTTACGTTGCTCAATGGAGGATGTAGCTATGAGAACAACTTTCGATCTCTCTCCCCTTTTCCGCTCGACGGTCGGCTTTGATCGACTGATCGATATGCTCGATCAGGTCAGCCGGGTTGAGCCGATGACCAACTGGCCGCCCTACAACATCGAGAAGGCGGGCGATGACCAGTATCGCATCACCATGGCGGTCGCCGGCTTCTCGCCCGACGAGATCGAGCTCGTTCAGCAGGAAAACACGCTCTTCGTGAATGGCCAGAGGCATCCTGAGCCCGAAGGCGTGCAGGTTCTCCACCGCGGCATCGCCACCCGCGCCTTCAAGCAGACCTTCAATCTGGCTGACCACGTGAAGGTCACGGGCGCTGCCCTCGAGAACGGCCTGCTGACGATCGAGCTGAAGCGCGAGGTTCCCGAGGAGCTCAAGCCGCGCCGGATCGAGATCGCGTCCGACACCGGCACGAAAGCCCTCGCTCAGGACAACCAGCCTCAGCAGATCGAGCACGAACCGCAAAAGAAGAGCAAAGCCGCGTAGGCAGGTGCGCTTGTTGCGAGCGCGATGGCGCCGGGTGAAGAGCCCGGCTCCAGTGCTCGCGCCTGCCCGCAGCAGACTGATGAAAGGAGGAGACAATGAACATGCGTGATCTCATTCCCTGGGGCCGCAGTGAACGCTCGATGGTCCCCAGCACCTTGCGTGGTGAAGAGATAAGCCCCTTCATGGCTCTCCACCGCGAGATGAACCGTCTGTTCGATGACATGTTCAACCGGTTTGAGCCCGGAATGCCCTCGCTTCTCGGGCGCATGCCGGGCTGGCCGAACATCGAGGCGGTTGAAACCGACAAGGACGTTCGCATTTCGGCCGAACTGCCGGGCATGGATGAGAAGGACATCGAGGTCCTCGTGGATGAGGATGTCCTGACCATCCGCGGCGAGAAGAAGGCCGAGACCGAGGACAAGGAGCGCCGCTTCAGCGAGCGCTACTACGGCCGCTTCGAGCGTATGATCCCCCTGCCCTTCGCGGTCGAGGACGACAAGGTCCAGGCGTCGTTCAACAACGGCGTGCTCACCGTGACCTTGCCCAAGTCCGCCAAGGCGCAGGAGAAGGCCAAGCGCATCCCGGTCAACGGGAAAGCCAAAGGAGCCAAGCACTAACCACCTGACCCGGCGCGGGGCAGGCCTGCGCGGCTGCCCCGCGCTATCCTTCGCTCGTGTTGAGGGAGGATGATCATGGAAACAGTTGAGACCAAACCAGGCACCAACCCCGCTCCCATCTCTCAGGTCAAGTCACCAGACGCTTCCGAGCGTTCATTCGCGGAGGCGCTGATTGATCCTGTGAAAATCTTTGCCAGCCCGCACGAAGTCGTGGACCATCCCTGGTTCAGCGACGAGGAGAAACGGACCATCCTGCTGTCCTGGGCGCGCGACGAGCTGGTGATCGAGCAGGTCGCCGGCCGGGTTATGCCCGAGCTGCAGGTGAAGTCCCGCATCGATGCTGTCATCGAGGCGCTCTCGCTGTTCGATCCGCCAGCTGCCGGGGAATACCTCAGCGCAGTCCAGGCTATTCGCGGAAACCGAAAGCGGGCCCGCCGGGCCCTTCAGCATTAGGCAGAAACGATGGAGGATGCCATGAATAAACGTCCCGTCGGAATCGGTCACAATCAGCCGCCGGTTTCCCGCCTGATCCGAGGTCAGCCGTGGCCACAGGATGCAGAGGCGACGATCGTTCGCCGCGCGCGGCCGGTCACGACATCCGGCAGGGCTGGTACGAACCAGTGGATCCTGCGCTTTGAGCGACGCCTGCCGCAGACCATCGAGCCGTTGATGGGTTGGACCGCTGACAACGACACCCTGACGCAGGTCGAACTCAGGTTCAGCTCGAAAGAGGAGGCAGTCGCGTACGCTGAGCGCGAAGGTCTGGCGTACCGCGTCGAGGGCGAACCGCTAGCCGCCACCCGCTCCGAGCGCGAGCGTGGTCGCAAGGAAGTGCAGCAGCGCGAGGCGGAAGACCTCTACATGACGGCCGCTGCGCTGGCCTGGATGGATGCCCAGTATGGCGTTGCCGCCGTCGGCCATCGACCCGACCTGGACCGAGCCCTTGTCTATCCGGAAAGCGTCTTCTCCGCGCCGTCGGAAGTGGTTCACGACCCGAGCCTTTCGATGGACGACAAACGCGAGATCCTGCGACGCTGGGCCTGGGACGAATGGCTGTTGGAGGTGGACGCCGATGAGTCGCCAGCGGCCAGCAAGCCGTCCCGGTACGACGAGGTCAAATCCGCCCTGCTGATGCTCGATCAGCTCGAACAGACGCAGGTGCTCGTCGCCCTGAACACCTCGCCACAGGGCAGGTGCGCAGCATAGGAGGAATCCATGGCTCGCATTACCACGAGAGACTGCGAACAGGTCGTGCCGAACCGGTTCGAACTGGTCCTTCTCGCTGCCCGACGGGCGCACGACCTCTGGAACGGGGCCGAGCCCCACGTCGGACCTGACGACGAAAAGCCGACCGTGGTTGCGTTACGCGAGATCGCCGCGCGCAAGATCGATCCCGACGTGCTCCGCCGGGAATTGATCGAACGCTTCACAGCAAGCGGACCCGACGACATCGGTTTTGGCAGACGGCCCGTCCGGGGGTCTGCCCCGAACTGCCCCATTGCCGATGCAACAGAACCATCGGATGGGGGTGCATCTGCACAGGTGACTTATCACTGATGCTAGCTTCAACGAAGGAGATCAACGATGAAGAGCCTGAAACACTGGAGTGAGCTCACTGCGATCAACATCATCACTGCGCTGGGTGGCGCTTTCCTTGGCGCGTCGCCTTGGTTGTTTGGCTTCTCGGGCGAGCAGACGGCCATGTGGAGTGCCAGCCTGATCGGTGTTCTCGCGATCATGATTGCCCTGGCCGGGTTCATTGAACTTCGCGAGTGGGAAGGCTGGGCCAGCCTCGCCTTGGGTTTATGGGCCGCCGTCTCCCCATGGGCGCTGGGGTTCTCGGGTGTGACAGATGCGATGGCGTGCCACCTGGGTGCAGGCCTCGCTATTGCGGCACTCGCCGCCCTCGAGCTGTGGATGATCCATAACAAGCCAGAGAACCTGGCACGATAAGGTGCACGGCTCGGAGGGCGTTCTGGCTCTCCGGCCTTTCTGCCCTGGTCCGTTTGTGATCGCATTCGACCCGCGCATTGGAGGATCGATGATGAAGCATTTCATCCAAGCTGCTTTCGTCGCACTGTCCCTCGTTACGGCCGCAACAGCGCCCACCGCTGCTTCAGCGCATTGGCGCCATGGCCCCTGGCACCATCATGTGGGTTGGCATCCTGGTCCCGCCGCTGCCGTCGGTGCGCTGACCGGGTTCGCTCTTGAAAGCGCGCTCGTGGCCAGTACACGGCCGCACTATGCCGTGCCGGGACCGGCTTATGTCGTAGCCCCCTATCCAGTCTACGCCGGTCCTCCTGTGGGACGAACCTGCGTGACCGACAGCTGGCGTGAATGGGTGCCGGGCTGGGGATGGCAGGTCCATCGCAGAACAGTGTGCCACTAACCTGAGCATCGGGAGGGACCCGCGTCTGCGGGCCTCTTCTCATCGCTATCTGCGGTGGCTGCAGGGAATGGAGACGGAGGAGTACGACGGGAGGTGCAACAATGACGAAGCAGACCCGCTTCAACACTTGGTACTGGGTCGCCGCATTCTTCGGTGTTCTCGTTATTCAGTACTTCCTTGGCGCGGCGCAACAGATTGCGCCGATCCCATACAGCCAGTTTCAGGAGCTTCTTCGAGGCGGCAAGGTGGCCGAGATTGGCATCTCCGACCGCTTCATCCAAGGAAGGCTGAAGGAGCCACTTCCGACTGGTCAGACCCGGTTCGCCACCACCCGTGTCGATCCGGACTTCGCTCAGGAGCTGGAGCAATACGGCGTCATCTACACGGGGCAGATCGAGAGCACGCTGTTCCGTGACATCCTTTCGTGGGTTCTGCCCGTCCTCGTCTTCTTCGGGTTGTGGACCTATCTGGCCAAACGCTTTGCCGACGGGGCTGGTCTCGGCGGGGGGCTGATGCAGATCGGCAAGAGCAAGGCCAAGATCTACGTCGAGGCCGACACAGGCGTCCGCTTCGAGGATGTGGCCGGTGTTGACGAGGCCAAGGACGAGTTGCGCGAGATTGTGGAGTTCCTCAGGAACCCGGACCAATACGGCCGGCTCGGCGGGCGCATGCCCAAGGGCGTGCTCCTGGTCGGACCTCCCGGCACCGGCAAGACCCTACTGGCCAAGGCGGTGGCCGGCGAGGCGAAGGTGCCGTTCTTCTCCATCTCCGGCTCCGAGTTCGTTGAGATGTTCGTCGGCGTTGGCGCGGCGCGCGTGCGCGACCTGTTCAGCCAAGCCCGCGAGAAGGCGCCTGCCATCATCTTCATCGACGAACTCGATGCCCTCGGCCGGGCCCGCGGCGTCGTACCCTATGCGGGTGGGCACGACGAGAAGGAGCAGACCCTCAATCAGCTCCTCGTCGAACTCGATGGCTTCGATTCCCGCACGGGACTGGTGCTGCTTGCCGCCACCAACCGGCCCGAGATCCTGGATCCCGCCCTGCTGCGCGCCGGGCGCTTCGACCGCCAGGTACTGGTGGACCGGCCGGACAAGAAGGGCCGCGTCCAGATCCTGCAGGTGCACATGCGCAAGGCCAAGCTGGCAGCGGATGTGGATGCCGAGAAGGTGGCGGCACTCACCCCTGGCTTCACGGGCGCGGATCTGGCCAACCTCGTCAACGAGGCGGCCCTGCTTGCCACCCGCCGCGGGGCCGACGCTGTCACGATGGGCGATTTCAACAGCGCGGTCGAGCGCATTGTCGCCGGCCTGGAGAAGCGCAACCGCCTGCTCAACCCGAGGGAACGCGAGATCGTGGCCTATCATGAGATGGGCCATGCGCTGGTTGCCATGGCTCTGCCCGGTGTGGATCCGGTGCACAAGGTATCGATCATCCCGCGTGGGGTGGGGGCTCTCGGCTACACGATCCAGCGGCCGACCGAGGATCGCTTCCTGATGACCCGCGAGGAGCTGGAGAACAAGATGGCGGTGCTGCTCGGCGGACGGGCTGCGGAGCTGATCGTGTTCGGTCACCTGTCGACTGGTGCGGCGGACGATCTGGCTCGGGTGACCGACATCGCCCGCTCGATGGTCACGAAATATGGCATGTCGGAGAAGCTGGGACACGTCACGTTGGAGAAAGACCGGCGCTCGTTTCTTGCCGGTGCGGACCTGCCGTCGCCGCATGAGCGTGACTATGCCGACGAAACGGCGGCTGCCGTTGACACAGAAGTGCGGACCATTGTTCAGGCCGCCATGGAGCGGACGATCAGGCTTCTCGAAGAGCGCCGCGACGCGCTGGAAAGGACGGCGCGGCGCCTCCTGGAAAAGGAAACCCTGGACGAGGCAGAACTCGCTCAGCTGGTCAGGCCTGCCGGTTCCACGTGCATCGGATTCGCAGCGGAATAGCTCGCCATGCGGGCATCGACACCGAAAAACCGCATCCTTGCCGGCCTGCAGCCAGGGAGTGGGAGCAAATAAGACCGCTCTGCCAGCCGATCGAGCTGGTCAATGGCCGGGAGCTGATAGAGGGTGGCGAGCCGTTTAGCCATGTCTACTTACCGGAGAGCGGCATCATCTCGACCGTCAGTGTGTCCGAATCAGGCGAGGTGACCGAAATCGCCACCACAGGCCGTGAGGGCATAGTCAGCGTTGCTGCCGTTCTGAGTGCCGACTGTGCCCTCTACGAACTCCCGATCCACTGCGGCGGGACGTTAGGTTACCACCCTAGATACTCCGACAGCCCCGCTCCCGGAGCGAGAAGCGCAAACGCCCAGAGAAAGGCCGATGCCTAGTTCCCCATCATGAACAGCGGCAGCTGCATTCCGAAGGCGCCCGCGACCAGAGGCACCACTACACGCGCTGGACCGAAGAAGCGGCCGATGAACACACCCCAGAGGCCATGGCGGCAGAAGAAGCGCTCGCCCTTATCCACGAGCTGCGGGTGGGTCGAGAGCGGCCACACCCTGTAGATGGACGTCTTATAGCGCCGATCGAGCGCATAAGACACCACGTCGCCCGTGGCTGCCCCAATGACCGCACCAAGCCAGAGCGGCCAGAACTCCAGGTCGGCTACCCCAATGAGGGCGCTGATCGCGATCAGGATCACGGTGGCTGGCACAAAGAGCGACAGGAAGGCGACCGACTCGCCGAACGCCAGCCCGGCGACAATGTACGGCGCCCATGATTGGTTCTGCCGCACGAACGCAACAATGCTGGTCTGGATCGCCTCAAAGTCCATGGAGTGCCGCCCAAACCCACTTGAGCTTTGGAGCCCGTCAAAGGGGACAGACCATTCCTATCCAAGGTCCTCCTGCCCTAAGCTGCAAGAGCGATCTCATCCCAGCGGTAAGGAACGATGAAAGCTGCGGGCGCTGCCGGGTCGGGGCTGCGCTCCTGGTTGACCAGCCTCAGGGCCGCCTTGACCTCGTCCAGCCGCGAGGGCGCACCTTCCGGCATGCCCTCGGCATCGGCCAGGTCGAGGAGATACTCGTCCCAAACCCAGCGCTGCAAGATCTCCCGCTTGCAGTCAATCGTCAGAAGCGGATGGCGCACAATGGCATGAGGCGTGTCGAAGACGGACGCCGGGTTGACGAAGGCCCGGTCGAGATCCGGCAGGAGGGGAGCATCGTGACGGCTGGAGCAGTCGCGCAGCCGCGATGCCCACCGCACAATTCCTGCAGGGTTTGCACCTGCCGCCCGCTCGCGGGTCGGCCGATGCAAGACGCCAGTTGGATTCCCGGAGCCGCCCTGCCCTCCTCTCGTGAGCCAAGACTGCTCCTTGGTTAGAAAAGGCAGCGGAAATCGGTTTTGTCCGGTCCCAATCGTCTGCTGCTCCATTGCACTCCTCCAAATGCAAGTTGATCGATGATCAGCTTGAGGACCTCAATTGACTGGGAAGGGCCCGAGCCAGAGGCGTAGCCCGAGGCTTGCGGTGAACAGAAGCGCCGCCTCGTCCCAGGCGGTCAGGTGCGATGCCAGCGGCCGGTCACCCCGCACTACAGCAAGGCTAATAGACGCGATCCCGGCCAGGAACAGCAGACCGGCGAACGCGAACGGCATCATGCCCGGAGGTGCGAGAGCAGCAAAGCACAGACAGAATGCCACTGCAATGCAGCAGCGCCCGAGCGCCTCTTGGTTGATCTCCCCCGGGCTGCGGCGGTGCTCATGCGGATCAAGCCAGTCCGGCAGGCGCGGCCAGCCGCGAGGGTTGAGCGTCGCCATGACACCCTCCTCCTCTTAGTGGAGCGCGTCGCTATCGAGCGCCCGCAGGGCGTCGAGGATGTCGTCCAGCGGCACGAGAGCACCGGTCTCCGGCAGCTTGCGCCAGTTCGGCAGGCTCTCCACCGCACAAGCATCCGAAGCCCACGAGGCGAGGATCGCCCGCTTCGCACTGGGGTCCAAGACTGGATGCGCCACAAGGCCGAATGGGTCCTGGATTGGAGAGGGTTTTCCCTCAGATGCTCCCTCGCCCCTGCGGGCTTTCAATGTAGGGGACGATGCTGGCGGATCCTGAGTGGTGCGCAGGTGAACGGTCACTTGGTCCATGGTTTCCTTCCTCCATTGAGCAAAGGGTTGGGCTCAGGCAGCCGTCAAGCCCGCCTGAACCCAGCTATCATGCCACTAATGCTTGGTCGCGTCCGGGCTGCTGCTGGCGACCCCAGGGCATGAGATCGCGCATGTTCATGGCGTCATCCTTCTCATCTGTTCAGCTCGCGCCAAGCGGATGAGGCCAGCTCCAAACCTTGACCTGTGTCGACCTCATCCCTGATCACGCCTTTAAGCGGCCTCGTCGTGCGCGATCGTCTTTGGGCCGCTCCCAGCCGCAATCTCGATGCGACGGGGCTTCATCTCCTCCGGCACTTCACGCACCAGATCGATTGTCAGCAGACCGTTCTCAAGCTTTGCCTCCCGCACCTTCACATAGGCGGCGAGGCTGAAGCTCTGCTTGAAAGCGCGCGTGGCGATGCCGCGATGCAGGAATTGTCCGTTCTCCTGCTCCGGATGCTTGTTGCCTGCCACGAGCAGCACGCTCTCTTTTTGGGTGATCTCGATCTCGTCAGGCGAGAACCCGGCCACCGCCATGGTGATGTGGTACTGATCGCCACCAACCTTTTCGACGTTGTAGGGCGGCCAGCCAGGGGCCTGTTCCAGGCGGGCTGTCTGATCGAACAGGTCGAACAGCCGGTCGAAGCCGACCGTGGAGCGATACAGGGGAGAGAAATCAAGAGCTGTTCTCATAGCTACATCCTCCCTGGAGCAACGTAACCACAAGAGCGCCGGACACCACCGGCGCCCGATCCGCCAAGCTCGTCAATAAGCCTTGGCATTGTTAATGTTAGGTAGCGTTTTTCCGGTTTTCAAGAGCCGCCAGCAGGCCATCCGAACGCAACTTCCGAACCGGTCTGAATGCTACGAACAGATAAAACCCGTTGAGGCGGATTCCGATCTTAGCCGCCTCCCAGTCGAAACCCAGAGGCGTCGCACCACTCTCGTCCATCTGACCGGCAACCTGCCACCGGTCGGACTGGAGAAAAGCAGGCGCAGGCCGATCCTCCGGCACGGCACAGTAGAGCTCCGGCTCGTGCCCGTTCCGGAACAGGTTATACCGAGTTTGGGAAGTTCCTAAGGATTCTGCCCCACTAGTCGACCGTTCAGAGTGCCGGCTGTCTAAATCGAGCAGGATTGAGTGGGTTGGCGTCAAAGCCTCATCAGGGACAAAGGTGCGCTGCATCTTGGCCTCCGAGAATGCTGTCGATCTGCCATCTGATTTGAACCGAAGAGATGATACCACAGCCTTCCGTGGACGAACTACTCAAGCCGGTCACGCCCAGCCCGCCGACCGCCTGATCCGCGCGGCGGCTTCCTCGGCCGGGACGCCATCTGTGTACCAGTCGAGCAGCGTCAGGTTCAGGTCGCCTTCGATCAGCTTGCCCGCTTCCTCAGGGAGCTGTCTCGCGACCTTTTCAAGATATTGCGAGAACCCGCCGTTCATCGTGCTCCGCTAAACCTCCTTAGCCAATCCGGTTCAGTTCGTTTGTGAATGGTCCGAAGGGCCCCGTTCCGGTGCCCCAACAGAGAGCGGTTGGTGCGGGGTGCCCAAGCTGAAAACCGAGAGGAGGCGGCATGCGCCTCCTCCGCTAGAGCCATGTGATCCGCGCGAATGAGGCCATGCCAGGCCCGCTCACTCCGCAGCAACGAGATTGGGCCTTACGCGCTCAAACCCCCTTGGCGCCCGGTAATCATTGAGGTCGACCACGGCTTGAATCTTGGGAGACCTACGAGCGGCTTTGCGGCGGAGCCGTACTGGCTCACGCAGGATGATGTCCTTGTCGACACGCTCGGCCTTGTCCTCACGCAACGCGCGCTTGGCGCGTCGAAGCTGTTTCGCCACCTTTTCGAGAGCGGTTCTGAACGCGGTATAGCAGTCTTTGTCCTGTGCCTCACCACTCCTCATCTTCAGGGCGCCCATCTGCATGTTGACCGTGCAGCGGTACATGAGGCCCTCCCTGGAGAAGTGTACGGTCGCGGTGTTCAATCGGCCGAAGTATTTCCCCGCCACCTGCAGGATGCTCGTTCTGGCGTACTGTGGGAGTACATCGCCAAGATCTACATTCGAGCTTTGCACCAGGATGGTCCGATCCACACTTTTCAGCTTCATTCGTTCCTCCGTAAGATGAAGGTTCACGCGAAAAACGCTTACAGCTTTCCCAAGTTTCAGCTGGTCAATACCGGACGGATCACGTTGCACACTTCATAAGCGGTGCTGTTGCGGGGCTGAATAAATGGATCTCAAGCCCACCCGGTTCTAACGAATCGGCTTGCCATCACCTTCCAGTTTAGCTGGTGGCTTCTTCCAAGACTGCCCGTCCGGCTACCTCCAACCGGATCCTGCCGCGGCTCGTTCGTAGCAACTGGACAGGGGCAGCCTTCTCCTCAAGCCGACGTCGGAGAAGGAGCAGTCGTGTTTCGAGATTGTCCTTGATGTCCGGCAGGCGCAGGTCCTCCGAGAGCCGGATCTCGCGGTTGGTGAACTCCGTGCGCCCTTCCCGCTGATGGATACGAAGCAGGTACATCAAGAGCCGCCCAGGCACCCCTTTGATCAGGTACTCATTGTCGATGAAGATGCTGTCATCATACGCATAGTGGACAACGCGGAAGCCCCGCCCGGTCAGGACAGACTGATCTGCGACGACTGGGACACTCGACGGTCCTTCCAGGATTTCGGCCTCGGCAAGCGCGAGGGCTGCCGCCGCTTGCAGCGCGACGACCGCGAGTGCCGCTTCGTCCTCCCTGGTGAAGGCAAGCCGCTGGGAACTCTCCAGGAACAACACACCACGCAAGACGCCATGCGCGATCATCGGCAGCGCGACCTGACTCATGGCATCCGGCATCCCTGGCAGGGCAATAGTTCGCGTGCGGTTCTCTTCGTCGGACGAGGCATGAACCGCAGAGCTGAAGCGCCGGATCCGGCTCATGTCGCTGACCCGCACAGGACGCCGTTCCGAGGCGGCCGTCCCGATGATGCCCTCGCCCACCAGCACCTCCGAGCCAATGCCGCTCCGTTCGTACCCGCGACTGCCAACGGTGACGAGCCGCTCGCCAGCCGATTCCTTCAGCAACAGCATGGCATGCTTGAAGCTGAACGCCTCGCGGAGCCCATCCAGAACAGCATCGACAATGGTGCCAACATCACTCGCCTCGGAAACCCTGCGGGCGACTGCAGCAGCCGCCATGAGCTGAAGCCCCGCTTCCCGAGAGGAAACCTCCTGACGTGGCGTGGGCGACGGGACAGCCTGCACCCCCCTCACCCGATAGATGTCGACACCACGCAGCCGCATGACCTCGCCTATGCCCACCTGGGTGCTGGTCGCCCGGAGCTGGATGGCCATCTCCTCAAACAGTCCACCGCTGTCCAGGGTCTGCTCGAAGATCACGTCCAGCCGGTATTGCCCGCCATCCCGAGGATCGACGAGCAGCACGGCAGCGGCGGGATTGGCCCGCACGTTCGTGGCCGTCTTGGAGAAGAACTGGTTGGACAAGGCCACGCGCTCGTCATCAACCAGCACGACATGCGACAGGTAGGAGATGTTCGGCATGCCATCGGGTGCTGCGGTGGCGATGATGGAGGGGATAACCCCCTCAAAGCAGGCGGCGAGGTCGCGAAGCCGGATCGTCATGGGAACTGCTCGATAAGTTGGCCTGCCTTGGCGCCTGGTGTCTGCACGAAGATCTCCTGCACCGACAGGCACAAGGTGACCAAGTCCCGCTCAACGAGCCAGGGTGCCACGACCCGCCGCTCCAGACCGAGCTCACCCAGAGTTGACGCCATGCTTTCGATATAGCGCCGTGCCAGAGCGACGTGTTCGGCTGCGGCCGAGGCCACTGTGGCGTGCCCCTTCACCTGGTAGGACACATAGTCCGAAGGCCGGGCAAAGGTGACGGCAAGCTGGCCATTGGCTCGCACATTCGCCACTGTCTTTGACCATTGCCACTCCGAGACCGCCAGATCGACACAGCCTTCCTCTCTGCGGACGACGGCTCCAACGGCGCGCGCGATCTCGGGTACGAGCGCATCATCGCGGGTGCCCAGAATGATCATCACCGGGCTGGCCATGAAGGCTGCGAGGTCTTGGTTGATGAGCACGCGTCAAAGTCTCCTACCGGTAAAGCATAGCGGCTTAGCAACCTTTTAGGAAACCGGCACCGGGCGCTTAGGAAGCATTTAGGAAACGCGGATCGCAGATCGGCCTATTCCATGGGCTCTCATGAAAGGAGCTCACGATGACTGATCTCGCCTTCCAAAAAATGCCTCCCAACGCTGTTGCCATCATCGGCGCTGGACCCGCCGGTCTGGTAACCGCGCGCTGGCTGGCGAGCCATGGCTTCGAGCCCGTGCTATTCGAGGCAGCGGACCGCCCCAGCGGCCAGTGGAACGCCACCTCGCCCCTGAGCGGCACCTGGCGTGGCATGCGCACCAACACCAGTCGCGTCATGACGTGCTTTTCGGACCTTGAACATCCAGAGGGCACGCCCGTCTACCCCAGCCGGGAAGACATGCATGCCTATCTGGAGCGTTATGCCGAGCACTTCGGGCTTGTACCGCGTATCCGCTGCTGCACTCGGGTCGAGCGGCTTGAACAAGCCGACGGTCGTGGATGGCTCCTCCGTTGGCGCCGGGGCGCAGAGGTCCGGACCGAGCGCTTCGCCCGTGTGGTGGTCGCCTCCGGCCGCTATGTCGCGCCCGAGGTTCCTACGGTGCCGGGGCTCAACGGCTTTTCCGGGGCGCTTGGGGTGGCCCACACCAGCCAGTACAATGGGAGCCAAGCTTACCGTGGCAAGGACGTGCTGGTCGCCGGCTGCTCGATCAGCGCGCTTGAAATCGCCTCCGACATAGCCCTGTCCGGCGCCCGCAGCGTGACCGTCTGCTACCGGCGGCAGCGCTATGTCCTGCCCAAGCTATTGGCCGGGGTGCCGACGGACCACGTCATGTTCACGCGAGCGGCGGGTCTCGCAGGCGAAATTCTGCCGCCTGACGATGTCGCAGCCGGCCTGAAAGCGACGGTCCTGCGTGTGGCCGGGTCGCCCGATCAGTTCGGCGCGATGACGCCCGACGAGAACATCTTCGCAGCCGGGATCACGCAGTCGCAGCACTTCCTCCCGCTCGTGGCTGAGGGCCGCATTGCGATCCGCCCCTGGATTGGGGCGATCAATGAACGCTCCGTCGGCTTTGCTGATGGAAGCCAAGGCGAGTTCGACGCGCTCCTGTTCGGCATCGGCTACCGCCTGTCGTTGCCCTTCCTTGCGCCAGAGTTGGCGGCAACGCTCGGGCTCGACCACGCCCATATCGAGTTGTGCGACCATACCTTCCATCCGGAACTCGAAGGGCTTGCCTTTGTAGGCCTGTACGATCAGGTCGGGCCGCTCTTTCCGGTGCTCGAACTCCAGGGGCGCTGGATCGCCTACACCTGGGCAGGTGTCATCCCGGCTCCAAGCCGCGAAGCCCTGGCGGCCGGCCTGGCCCGGAGCCGCGCTCAACGCGGCGGCCCTCAGAGCATTCCGATGCAGGTTCTGGCGCTGCTCTTTGCCCGCAATGCCGGCGTGGAGCCGGACCTCGGCCGCTGGCCGGATCTGGAGCGGACGCTGCTGTTTGGGCCCCTCTCGCCGGTGTCCTTTCGCCTGCAAGGACCGGACAGCCTTGAGGAAGCGCCGGCACTGACGGCGGCTGCAGCCGCCTGTTTTGGGGCGATCCGCTCGCCAGAGATGAATGATGAAGAACGCAGGCTGAGAGATCTGGTCACGAGGACCGACACGTCACAGGCGGCCTGATAGACGGGGCGATGCGTTGCCGGGTGTGCGGCTGCGTATCGCCCCGCCTTGCTTGTCCGGAACTTGGTCAAATTCGACCTCAGCTATGGAACACCTTGCACCTATGATGAAGCTTTACACCGGGTCGATGCTGTTGAAAAAATCCGCAACCGCCGCTTTGTGCGTGTCGAGCGCTCTCAGCTATCTTCGAGGCAGATTCCAAGCTCCTGCGATCAAGGGAATCAGCAGAAATTCTACTTAGCGGCATTAGCGGTCACGTTTGGACAAAGCATATGCAGCGCTGGCTCCTATCCTGGAACAATCCGACGGCTGAACCATAGAATCCATAATCCCGACATCCAAGCGTTGTATCCAATCCCGTGCGACCTAAGAAAGCTAAACCAAGTGTCTGCTGGTATGCTCCGCTCCAGCTCCTCCGAACCAGCCAGCAGGTGGCGATCGCAAACGTCTTTGGCCGTCACGCCGACCCACGACTGGTCGAAGGCATCACCCGCGATGACGGGAGCCAATGTGGAGCGCAGAGCATCACACCATTCGGCCCGTACGACTACAGTGACCAGCCGGCGCCGTTCTGGCTTGACTACATCAGTGACACCGGCGACGGCTGGGATGCCACGTACACAGTTGCATATCATGCTGCCCAGGGCAAACTCACACTATCTACCAGCGGGGCAGGTGACGCGGGCACCGATGGGATCCTGACAGAGCGCGGGAGCATCCTGGTCTTTGGAGGCGACGAGGTCTATCCGGCTGCTAGCCTGGAGGCTTACGAGACGCGCCTTATTCTGCCCTTTGAGCACGCCTTCCCCAAGCAAGACGCCACCGGCTCGCTCCGATTAAACCCGCATGTGTTTGCCGTGCCGGGAAACCATGACTGGTATGACAGTCTGGTCTCGTTTACCCGCCTCTTCTGCTCTCGTGGCAGCTTTGCCGGCTGGGAGGCCCCGCAGCAGCGGAGCTACTTCGCCCTCAAGCTCCCGAAAAGCTGGTGGTTGATCGGCACGGATCTTCAGCTTGGCAATGACATCGACGGGCCCCAGCACGCCTTCTTCGAACGGCTCGAGAAGCAGATTGGACCTGATGAGAGCATCATCCTCTGCCACGCCGAGCCTAACTGGATTAACGAGAAGATCTATCCGGACGAGTATGCCTACCGCTCCATTCGCGAACTCGAGGCTCTCTTCGGCGACAGAGTCAAACTCTTCTTGGCAGGGGATTATCACCATTACTCCCGCCACGAGAATGGCGGCGGTGTGCAGAAGATCGTGGCCGGCGGTGGTGGCGCCTTTCTTCACCTGACGCACGGGCACGACGACACAGTCCTGGAAGGGAATGAAGGCGATGGTCCCTTCTATTGCCGGAAGAAGTTCCCGCCCCGATCGCACTCCTGGTGGCTGGCCTGGACAAACCTGTTCCTGTTCCCAATCCGCAATTGGCCCTTCGGCTTTGCAACAGCCCCAGCTTATGCCGTCACAGCATCTGCCCTGATCACCCCTGACACCCAAGTGAGCTCAGTGACCGATCTTCTGCCCCACGTGGTTCAGAGGTTGTCCTGGGAGCCGTTCTCGCTGTTCTGGGTCGTAGCCATCGCAACAGGGGTCGTGTTCTTCACCGACACCTCCAAGCTATGGTACCGCTGGACAGCCGGGCTGATCCATGCCTTCTCCCATATTACCGCTGCCGTGCTGCTTGGAGGAGTGATCGCGGCAATGCTGCGAGCTTGGTTGGCGGAGTTCAGGCCGGAGTGGCTCCCGTGGCAGCCTCCACTGGCAGCACTGGCGACTGCCGTGGCAGGTTACATGGTCGGGCCACTGGTCTTGGCTCTTTACCTTACCCTGTCGTTGAATGTGTTCCGCCACCACAGGGACGATACTTCGAGCGCCCTCAGGAACCCGCATTACAAGAACTTCCTGCGCCTTTGCATCACCCCGTCTGGCGAGTTGACGATCTACCCTGTAGGAATTCGGAGAGTTGCGAGCAGGTTCGGAGCATCTGACGGCTCAACGCATTCGCGGCTGCATCCACTCAATGGAACCCGACCGTTTCTGATCGAAGACCCTATCGTGATCAAACCTCAGCAGGGCACCTGCTCCTCCCGAACCGTCCGACAGGCTGGAAGCTGCAACCGGTAGGTCACTGTCGCCATCGCGATTTGCGTTGGAACGATCCTGATCTCGGAGGACGGCGTTCAATCCGCCCCACATCTCGTGGCTTCCACCAATGCCGCCCCTATGTTCCCGCCCCAATCATATACGCGACCGTTCGAACTGCTGCGCAACGCCAGCATTGTCGTCTTTGGTCACGTTCACCCATCCATCGATTGCAGGGTTCAGTTCGGGGTTTGGAATGAGAAAGAGCAGCAAGGCCAAGCTCAGGGAGGCGTTCCTGCACCTTGAGAATGAGGTGCCGGGAGGCGTGGCGCGACAGGTTCGCAACTTGCGTCATCCGGATGCCCGGTGGATCCGGCTTCCGCTTGGTGTGCTGTGCGTGCTGGGTGGTCTTCTGGCGCCGGTAGTGCCGATCCTTGGGGTCTGGATGATCCCGCTCGGGCTGCTCCTGCTGGCCTATGATGTCCCGTTCCTGCGCCGGCCAACCGCGAATTTTACGATCTGGAGCACCAGGAAATGGGTTGCTCTGAAGGAATGGTTCAATCGCCGTGGGCGCCGCTCCCGCTGACCTCTCCCGCGGGATGGCGCGTGACCCGGTGCGGAACGGACGGGCCGTAGCGGAAACTCCTCATGTTCTGGAGTATGGGTTGTGGTCTCCCAAAGCTCGCGAGGCGATCCAATTCGGAATCTGCGGATGAGATTGGGTGAGGCGACAAGGAAGGCAGTGCATCCGTGCCTGTCCTTGTCCCTCGGGCCATGCGGCCACGGCAGTGGGTCTAGGCGCTCTTAATAACAAGAGAATGACGGATGGCAGTGGCAGCCGCGGGGTCCGCCTCATCCTAAGGTAGTCCCGAGCCTGACCAACCAAATTGATCCTCGGGGCGTTAACCATGCCGGGTAGGATGCCCACTCCTGTCGTGAGAGGTTCATGCCTTCAGAAGCACGACATCGGCCCTTTGGGGTCACGAGAGCCCCACCGGATCATCGGGCCAACCGGTTTCTGGCCGCGCTGGACACTGAAGATTTCGCTTTTCTGGAGCCGCAGCTCGAGGCCATGATCCTCCCGCGCGGCACCGTGCTGTACGAGCCCGGCGATCCCATCCGCTACACCTACTTCCCGCATGATGCCATCGTGTCCTTGGTCGATGTGATGGAAGACGGCCGGCTGGCCGAGGTGGCGATGTTCGGGCGGGAGGGCTTGTTCGGGCTACTGAGCGCCTTTGTCAGCCGCGAGGCCTTCGGGCGCTATGTGGTGCAGATCCCCGGCTCCGCCTCCCGAGTGCCGCTCGAGCACATGCATGCGGCCATCCAGGCCCGCCCTGCCCTGCAGCGGCAGGTGCTGGCCTACAATGAGGCGCTGCTCGCCCAGGCGTATCACACCGTGGCGTGCAATGCCGTGCATCCGGTCGAGGCCCGCTGCTGCCGCTGGATCCTGAGCACGCACGACCGCGTGGATGAGGATGCCCTGCCCCTCACGCATGAGTTCCTGGCCGAGATGCTCGGGGTGCAGCGCTCCACCGTCAGTGCGACCCTGCGGGGCCTGCAGACGTCAGGCCTGATTGAGCAGCAGCGCGGCGGCATCGCGGTGATCGACCGCGCCGGGCTCGAGCACGCTGCGTGCGAGTGCTACCGCAAGATCCGCTTCCGTTTTGAAAAACTGCTGCCCGGCACCTTCGCCGAACCTGGAAGTGTCGGAGAGAGCCAACCGGCATGGCCTGTCCTGCCGGCCGCCTCCCGGACCAAGCTGCGCCGCTAACAATGTGCCGGGAAGCTTGGCGCTAATGTGTCTAATCGGCTGACTGAAAGCTCATCTGTCGCCTTGAGCAACCCGCATCAGGCAAAGGCGTTAGTCCGTGCAATGTGCACCTGTCTCCAGAGCCACCGCTGTTGCCACACACCGAGCAGCGTCTCACGACGCAAGGCGCTGCGCCTGATCGCCTGCACGGTGGTTGCGCCAGCTCTGTCCGGCTGTGACCGGATTGCTCCCTTCGTCGTGGCAGAAGAGACCGTGGAGCACCTGGGGCTGGAAACCTGGGCCAGATTGCGCCAGCAAATGCCAGTATCCCGGAACGCTGCAGCCCAGCGGCAGGTTGCGGAGATCTCACGGCGGCTTCTGGTGGCCGCCGGTGAGGAGCCGAGCCGCTGGGAGGTTCAGGTTTTTGCCGAGCCGCAGGCGAATGCCTTCGTGCTGCCTGGCCGCAAGATCGGGGTCCTCGAAGGCATGATCCGGGTTGCAGGATCCGAGGATCAGCTTGCGGCCGTCATCGGGCATGAGATCGGCCATCTACAGGCCGAGCATTCGCGCGAGCGAGTGTCTGCCGAGACACTGCGGCAATGGGGGTTGCGGCTGATCAGCTTTCTGCTCCAAGTCAACGAGGTGACGTTCGCGCGCGAAATTGCGGCGCTGCTTGGAGTGGGTGTTGAGTTCGGTCTCGTGCGTCCCTATGGACGAGCCCAGGAGCTGGAAGCCGACCGGCTGGGCCTGCTCACGATGGCCAAGGCCGGCTATGATCCGCACGAGGCGGCGGAGCTGTGGCGGCGCATGGATCAGCAGGGTGGCGGCATTCCAGCCGTTCTCTCGACCCATCCGGCACCACAGGATCGCATTGAGGCAATCCAAGCCATGATCCCGGAAGCGATCAAGGCGGCCAGAGCCTAGAGGTCATCCCCTCACACGATGCCCCAAGCGCGGTAGCGGGTTCGGCCGGTGAGCTCGCGTGGCAGGGCACCGCCGAGCTGGGCCAGCATCAGGTCGATGGCCTTGGGCGTGACCCTCAGCAGCTTGGCCCCGAGCGGCAGGAACTATCGCAAACCGTTCAGTAACTGCGTTCGGCCTACGCGTCCGGCAAGCTCCGGAGGTTTAGATGTTCAAAGGCCGCCATTTCGATACCTCGGTGATCCTGCTGTGTGTCCGTTGGTATCTCGCTTACGGCCTGAGCCTCCGGAACCTGGAAGAGATGATGGCCGAGCGCGGCATCTCCGTTGATCACGCGACCATTCACAGATGGGTTGTCCGGTATTCACCCGAGTTGCTGGAGCGGTTCAATCGCCGCAAGAGAGCTGTCACTGGGATGTGGCACATGGACGAGACGTACATCAAAGTCCGCGGACGTTGGATGTATCTCTATCGCGCGGTCGACAGCAACGGCGATACGGTCGAATTCTGGTTCAGCGAGAAGCGCAATCTCGCTGCGGTCAAGCGGTTCTTTTGCAAGGCCCTTAAGCGACACGGCCGGCCGGAGCGGATTGTGATCGACGGCAGCCAGACAAATCGCGAAGCGATCCTGACCTGCGATACCATAGACCGGCTCCAAGACAGATCGAGACATCAGTTGAAGCCGATCCGGATCCGGCAAAGTGCCTACCTCAACAATCGTATCGAGCAGGATCACCGCGCGATCAAGCGGCGGATCCGGCCCATGCTCGGGTTCAAGTCGATGGCATCCGCTCGGGTGATCCTGAGTGGGATCGAGATGGTTCACATGATGCGGAAAGGACAGGCGAAGTATGCCTGCAATCAGCAGCTATCCCTCGCCGAGCAGTTCAACATCCTGGCGGCGTAAGGACTTCGGACGAAATGGTCCTCTTTCTGTCCTCATCCAAATTGGCGACAGAGCCCGCCAATCCGCACCTGTTTGCGCACTGGCGCCTTCTGCATGGAAACGGTCGAACTTCGGGAGCCGTATGACGCGAGAGTGTCACGTACGGGTCTGGGAGCGCGCGGGGCCTAGGGGGTGTCGGCCCGTCTCGGCCGTTCAACGGAGGCGCGGCAGCACGTCCGTGACCAGCCGAGCCAGCCGGCGCTGCCGCTTGAGCTCGTCGGGCTCCACCGCCCGCGCCGCCGCCGCCATTTCGTCCCACGTCATGACGCCGCTCCGGGTCTGCCGCTGACCCTGCTCGTCTCTGAATGGCTCCGTCGCAAATCGTTCAGTAACTCAGTTCTATTTATCCCTCTGGCACGCTCCGGAGGGTTACATGTTCAAAGGCCGTCATTTTGATCGTTCGGTGATCCTGCTGTGCGTGCGGTGGTATTTGGCCTACAATCTCAGCCTCCGGAGCTTGGAAGAGATGATGGCCGAGCGCGGCATCACTGTCGATCACGCGACCATTCATCGCTGGACTGTGCATTACGCACCCCTGCTCCTGGAGCGCTTCAATCAGCGGAAGAGACCCGTCACGGGGAGGTGACACGTCGATGAAACCTATATCAAGGTTCGAGGACGATGGATGTACCTGTACCGCGCCATCGACAGCAACGGTGACACGGTGGAATTCTGGTTCAGCGAGCGGCGAAACCTCACAGCCGCCAAGCGCTTCTTGCGCAAAGCGCTGAAGCGGCATGGCCGACCCGAGCGGATCGTGATCGATGGCAGCCAGACCAACAAAGAAGCGATCCAGTTGTGTGATGCAGAGAGCCGTCTGCAGGATCGCTCAAGGCGCCGGCTAGAGCCGATCCGGATCCGGCAGAGCCGCTACTTGAATAATCGGATTGAGCAGGATCATCGCGCGATCAAGCGCCGGGTCCGACCCATGCTCGGGTTCCAGTCCGCCGCCACTGCCCGTGTGATCCTCGCCGGCATCGAGATGGTGCATATGATGCGCAAGCAGCAGGCGAAGTATGCCTGCAATCGGCAGCTATCAATCTCGGAGCAGTTTGACATGCTCGCCGCATGAGCGTGTCATGAAGACCTGCTCCTTTCTCGCCCCTGCTCCGGATTTGCGACGGAGCCGTTTGAGATCCTGGCCGCCTGAGCGTTGTATCCAGCCCGGCCAATATTTTGACACTCAGCAAAATTTGCGACGGATCCTTCGGATCAGCCATCACCTCCAAAGCAGTCGGGCGCGGACTGACCGCCCCGATCTGCTCGGGGATGTGAGCGTCCCGTGCAGTAACTGTCTCGTAACCACAATCCCAATCGCATCTGATCGAAACTGCAGGCACGGCGTTGCTCCTGTGCCTGAACGAGAGAGAACTGCTCATGACCATTCTCGATCCGATCACCGGAAACCTCGTCACCATCGACACGTCGAGCCGACCTCGCCGCTGAACCTTGCACGTGCCAGGAGGTGGTGATGAAACGATCCTCAGCACGCCGAGCCAGACGCTGGGTACTTTACGAGCTGACCCGTAGCCTCAACCAGCTGTCCGACACCACAGCTAGTATGACCCTGTCAGGTGATAGCAATTTCGGTGCCAGCGGTGAGAAATCCAGCGTTAGCGAGAGCTGATACGTGAAGGCCACACCAGACAGAGCTCTGAAGCTTCAGGGGCTCAGAACAGCTGATACGCGCTCAGGAATCCCTGACGCAGTCAGGTACGGTAGGCCGTCATCAGTGCGAGAAAACCTGTATTGTCGAGAAGTCGGCTTCGGGCTCGGCAGACCGCCTCCAATACCGCTTCATAGTCGTTGATGAGCATGCGATGCAGGAGGTAGCACTCGCGCTGGTCGAGACAGACCCGCTCCGCCGGGTTCAGCGCAGGCGACGCTGGCATCAGCGGAAGGTGGAGTGTGGTAAAGCGGTGTTGGGAGTAAACGTTCCTTTAACCCGTGCTCGACGTCTCGGGCTTATGCGCCCCCTTCTGACGGTACGATCGGCAGTCAGTGCCAAGCCTTCATGAACTCTGCCGTGAGGGTTCGCTCCAGCTCCCATGTCAGCGGTGTCGGATTGGCTCTGTTCCACGCTCGCTGACCACGCTGGACGAAGCTCTTGCGCTTGCGCCTGGCGTCCTTGGGAAGATGCACAGCCAAGGGCTCGAAGCTTCGTCGTAGCTGAATCTCCGTCCTTTTTCTGGATGGGAGAGCAGCCTCCGCGATTTCGGCAGCGGCGATGTCGTCCGGTGTCGGATCGGGATGGCGGGCCAGTGCATCCTCCTCAATTTGGAGGAAGGCCCTGTGCTGTGCTGCATCGTGCTCCTTCAGACCGGGTGTGTGTTCGAGGAGGTACGCCTCACGGACCTCATCCAAATTGTCTCGCCTGTGCTTGGCCAGAGGAGTCTGTTTGCGCGGGTTGTCTGCCATTTTGCGTCAGCCTTTCTGACTTTCATCCTTCCACGAGGAAGCAAGCTGCGGCGTGGTGCTTGAATGAAGGGGTGGAGTTATCCCGGCTCGACTTCTGGTTCTTGGGTGCTGCCCTCTCGGCCGAGAGACTATCCCGACCAATTGTCATGGCCCACT
>NZ_JAFBID010000076.1 GCF_016811235.1 Microvirga arabica | reverse complement strand
ACCGACCAAAGCTTCTCCGCAATGATCTATCTCGCCGCCGCCGTCATCAATTCACGATGAATCCCCACAAGCCTTAGGCCGTTGGTGGTTCAAGACAGCCAAGTAGCCAAGCCACCAAGTCACTCTCGCCGGAGCTCAATCTCCAGACCCATTCCGGGTCCGGACGCGATCCTGCTTGGCTCAAATCATTACCGCCCTGAAGGCTTTGCGAACGGCCCCGCTCAGCAAGAGAGCCCGCGCTATGACTCCCTACACTCCCACTCCCACTCCCACTCCTACCCGTCTCCTGTCGCTCACGAAAGCAGCTAAGTACCTCGGTATCGGAAAGACCACGCTGCGCAAGCTGATCAATGACAGGAAGCTCACCCCTGTCCACGTCTACAGGCGAGTGCTTATCCCGATCGAACAGCTTGATACGCTGATCGGAAGTGTGCACGCCCCGCTGCACAATGATGTCGGGAAGAAACACCGAGTCTTTGTTCCGCTGGAGCAACTTGGGTCACTCATTCGGAGCATGAAGGTGTCTCAACCGAACGAGGCTCATCCCGCAGGGCATGTGCTTGTCCCTCTTGGGCATTTTGAGGCCATTGTTGCAAGCGCGGAAGCCAGCGTAGAGGAATTCAAGGCGGCTCAAGCAAAGGCGCAACGATAATGTGCGCCGACGCGAACAACGGAAGCGAGCGCCAGGTTCCCTGGTGCAACCGCCCCCTCCTCTCGGTCTCAACGGTAAGCGAGTTGTTGGGCTGCAGCCCGGCACAAGTCTATGCCCTGGCTCGCCAAAGCCGCTTGACTCTCAAGCGCCTCGCTGGTCGCACACTCGTGCTGACCAGCGATGTGATTACCCTGTTGAATACTGCGGTTTCTCGGATGGCGAACATGCGGACAAAGGCAGCCCATGAGGCTCGCCGAGAGCGCTCGTCATCAAAGCGCTTGAGGAGGCCTAGGTGACCTTCATTGATTACGCTTTAGCAAAGGCACGGGAGGCGCAAGCCACCTCGCTGCCGCCGCACGGTTGGCATGAAGTTCTTGTCCGTGCAGCCCGTGTCCAGAAGAGTACGAAGTCCCAAGCGATTATTGTGACTGCCGTCTTTCCTGGCCAGTCAAATTCGGTCGATTTTCGCCTCATGTTCGACTGCGAAACAGCTGTGGGGCTGGTCGTGCGCGATTTGGAGATCCTGCTCGCAATCTCGTCTGCCCTTGGTGTTTCGAGCGAAACCCCAGAGGGATTGTGCGCAGCAATCACCTCGGCCTGTGTGCCCATTGAGGTTCTCGTTGCTCACGAGCGGGACGTAGCCGGCCAGCTGAGGGCCTCCCTGCGAGCGGCTCGGGCGATTCGGCCTATGAGCTCGCAGATCTCACGGGATGACGCGCTGGCGTTGGGAGAACGGCCATGATCCCGCTGTCCATCAATGCGTCTAAACTGTGCGGGGCTACGATTGCTGTAGCGCGTCGAGGGCTAGCCGTGAAGACGGCGGAGATGCAGCGTGATGGCTCGATCGTTTGGGCCGACTACCCACGAGAGAGTCACTGGCGGTTTGAGCCAGTGGAGTTCACCTCGATCGACGGCATTGCCGTAACCTTGGCTCCTCTGGTCCGCCGGCAAGATGCGGTCCTCCTGCGGGGTAGCATAAAGCCGGGATTGGACGCCTCCCGGGAATATCGGCGGCAGTTCCGCGGAGAAGACGCAGCCGTACAGGACTGCGACCGCTCCTGGCTCGCGGTCGACGTCGACGATCTCCCTGCTCCTGATCGCATCCTGCGGGGCTCTCTTGCCACCCAAGCCGAGTTCGTCCGGCGTCAGTTGCCGAGCGAGTTCCATGAAGCCGCTTGCGTGTTTACGCCCACCGCAAAGACGGGCCTTTCACAAGGCATCCGATCTCGGCTCTGGTTTATGCTCAGTCGACCGGCTTCCAATACGAGCCTTCGCGCTTGGACCAAGGACGTAAACCGTAACCTCGGCACGAAGCTCGTTGACGGCGCTCTGTTCAACCCGGTTCAACCCCATTACGTCGGTCGACCGAGGTTTATTGGGATGCGAGATCCCTGCAGCGACCAGGTGATCGGCATGCTGGCAGGGATGCCAAGCGTCGATCTTAAGCTGCCGCATGTGCCGCTAACCACTAACCAGCCGACTACGACGGGTTCTGTCTACACGGGTATGGGCGGATGGCGCGACCATTTGGGGCGCATCGGTGGACCGGATGGCATCCGCGAGCCGCTTCGAGCGGCGTTGTCCAGCGCCGTTGCCGAAGCCGGCGGCATGCCAAGCCAAACTCTGATCGACGAGATCCAAGCGGCAGCCCTGGCCTGCCGAGGCCTACGTCCGGCTGGTGTGGTCGAAAGCTACGTCACGAAAGCGGAGCTGGACCGAATGCTCGATTGGATCATCGCGCAAGAGACGACCCAACGCACCCGTCTCGCCGTCCTTCAGCGGCGGCTCTTCAGCAAACAATAATCAAGGAATCACCAATGGATCCCATGGCCTGCGCCTCAAACCGAGATGCGCTTTCACCCTCAGATGCTCCGGCCGATCCCACCGAGGCTGGCGCATCAGCCCGCCCTCCAACCCAACGAGAGACCGCTGAAGCAACCGCCCGTCGTTGGGCGCTGAAGCACACGTGTCGCGAAAACGACCTAGATGATCAGGCTGTCCTTCCGGCCTTGGAGGAGATTGTCTTGTTGCCGCCAGCGCTCTACCAAGCCGAGCGGGAGCGACATGCCCGACGGCTTGGGTGCAGCCCAGGCAAGCTGGATGACATGATCAGCCAGTTTAGCGCCCGCTACGATCAGGAGTTGACCAAACTGGTTGCGCCTGTGGTGCCCACCCGTGAGACCAAGCAAGCCCCTGCGGCGGGTGGACGCCAGAGGTTCACAGAAGCCGCTCTCCAGGTTCTCGACAAGAGTGGCGTCTCTTTATGGGTGAGCCGTGAGGGCAAGGCGTTCATCACGCTATCCCTCAAGGGTGTGACTGGTCACTACTGCCTAGAGAGCAAATCGGGAGCTAGCGCAATCCGCGCTCTGCTGAATTCCGAGACGGGCCTCATCACAACCAAAGATCAGCTTGCCGAACTTGTCGACCAGCTCAGCGCACGTGCAATGGTATCGGATGAGGTGCACGACGCGTGTCTCCGAACTGCGGTCGTTGGTGGAACGGTATATCTGGACCTCGGCTCCTCTTCCGGCCGAGTGGTCCGGATCGATCACATGGGCCGGACCCTGATCGGAATGCGAGACTGCCCTGCCCGCTTCTGGCGGCCCGCAGGCATGGGTTCCCTGCCCGAGCCGGTCGAGGATAACGACCCGCGTGATTTCCTCGATCGTATTCGGGATTTCGTCAATCTTCCGGATCGAACTCCGCTGCACCAGAGCAGCGATCTTTTGGATCCTGGTCTTCAGGCTGACGTGACCCTGCTGATGACACTACCCTCATGGATTCGACGCACGGGGGTGGTTCCTCATCTCGCGCTAGCCGGCCGCCCGGGATCGGGCAAAACAACGGCGGCTCGGCGCCTTCGCAACCTCGTGGACCCTCAAGCCGCTGACATCCTCCCGGCCCCGCGAAACCTGCTCGATGTCGCGGTGGCGGCGCGTAACCAGGCGCTACTGGTCTATGACAATCTCTCGAAGGTTCCGCCGGAAACTGCAGACATGTTCTGCATGCTCGCTACAGGTGGAGCGCATGGCGCTCGCACGCTCTACGAAGACGGCGAAATGACCACGTGGAGCATTCTGTGCCCTGTGATGATGACGTCGGTTGTGACTGACATTGTCAGTCGGGTGGACCTGCTCGACCGCGTGATGATGCTAACGCTCAGGCCACTCGCAAGCCGCCGGACCGATGCGGCCTTACGAGCGGCCTGGGAGGCCGGGTACCCTGCCCTTTTCGCTTCGCTTCTTAACGCGATTTCAGGCGGCCTCAAGGAGCTGCGGGGTACCGAGGCGACTGTGAGCCCGGATGAATTGCCTCGCCTTGCTGAGCCGGCGATGTTTGCGGAGGCGGTTGCGCGCGGCTTGGGCTGGCCCCCCGGCCTTCTTCTCAAAGCCGTCCGCGCCAGCCGCCAAGCCGCTCAAGGTGATCTGCTGGAGGACGACCCGCTTGTTGCTCGCCTGATTAAGGTGATCAGCAAGCACAAGGGACGGTGGCGGGGCACAGCCGCCGAATTGCTTCACGAAGTCCATAATACATCGGGACCGAGTTGGGGGCCAAATGGGGGGCCTTGTAATCCGCGGGGCATGAGGGCTGCACTCGACCGAGTGGCCGAGGCCTTGGCCCAAGCGCATGGCTGGACCATCGCCACGGGCCATGACGGGCGCGGCAAGAACCGCCAGCGGATCATCACGTTTCAGGCGCCTGAAGTGATCAGTAGCCAGTCCGATCCTGTTGCTGCTGATGACCATGATTTCCCGTTCTGATCGGGGACGGTCGCCGGACGGTCTCTTCCGGCGCTTAGCCTCTGATTATCAACGACTATGAACGGTGGGGACGATAGCGACGGTCTTCTCTTTCTCAAGAGTGAAGGAGGATGCCTGAAGGCCTTTAGCTCCTCCCCAGCCGCCTGCAGCGACCGTCCCCACCGTTCAACACTCTCACTTCAATGCACATCATAGGAGAATCCCATGTGCTCATCTCGCGCCCCCAACCCGAAGCTAACCAAACAGGATGCCCGCCGGCAGCAGCACCGCGAGCGTCAGAGGCTCCGCAAAGCTGCCCGCCGGCAGCGCGAGTCAGACACGAGTTGGGCCCAAGAGGCTCTGCGGCAGCGGAGAGCAGGCTACACTGCGGAGAGCCTCCTCGCCCAGGCGGCGCGAAACGGTGATCCCAATGCATGCTTCGCGTGCGGCCGGGTCTTTAATTGTTACGACGCCCGCTTGGCTGGTCGGGATAACAACGCTGTTATGCACTTGGCCTGCTACGACTGCGCTCCGGCAGTTTTGCAAGAGGTTACAGCCAGTTTGCGAATGAACCCGCCGCCGAGCAGCCCTGAGGCGTGGGGTTTCAATGACTTTCTCTGGTTTCAGGAAAACCCAAAGCGGAAGTTCCGGCTGCGCCCCCCGTTCCCAGGTGAGGTCTGGCATCACCGTGGCCCGACTCTTGTCCCCAGCCTCCGAGATCATCTGAAGGTCTTCTGCATCGTGCAGAAGTCTCTGTCGGATGGAGCCCTGTGGCACACGATTGTCGCCGTGCCTGAGGACATCCCCGATGATGACAATCTGCTGTTGGCGATGATCGGGCAAACGCCTGCCGAGGGTCAGGTGAGTGAGTGGAGCCGCGATTTGGACGAAACCTATCGCATTGCGGCCGCGTTCGACGCTCGAGAGAGCGGCACGGCTTAGAGGACGCAGGCTAGATCCCAAGCTCTTGAAGGAGCGCCATCCAGTCCCGCCGAGCCTGCAAATCTGCCGGCTCGGCGAGGATACGTTTGTAACTTGCTGCAACCCTCAGCCTATCCTCTGCTGTCTCGCAACGTGACAGAACAGGAGTGAGCTCGGCCCGATGCCGAATGAGAATGCTGTTCAGATCATATGGATCTTCCATGGGTAACGCCTCGTGATTGACATGGCCGGCCTTTGGAAGCGGCGCAAATTCCGAGCGACGGGGATTAAGAATTCGCCTCCGTGAGAATGGCGACAAACCATGAGGCGTTCTGAAGGACGGTGTGCAGTGACCTTCGCCAATGAAATTTTCTGGGGACTCCCCCGCTGCACGGATATGGTCGTCCAATCCCTCTACGACCTTTCTCCACTCGGCCGGCTGGCTTCGGTCGACCATAAATCGTCGGTACTTCCAGCGAAACGCGTCAGCGATACCGGGTGGCAAGCTGTCGGCTCGATAACCCATAGCTCGGAGCGCCTCCGTAAAGCCATCCTCGTGCACTCCCAGGCTGATGGTTGAGCCGGACTCCCATGGCCCGAGTTTCTTCCAAAGCCACCTTTGGCGGTTCGCAGCCCGGCGCTGCTCGGCCGCCTCAAAAATGGCCAGCTCCAGTCGTCCCAACGCAACCTGCTTGAGCTGGTACTCGCGGTGCTGCCGCGCGGCCTTCGGGCCTGCGTGACGGAGACACCGGCTATGCCCTTTGAGCGGCGGCAGCTTGCAGGCAGCACCACCTCGCGTTTTCGCACCGCAGTTATTCGCGAGCGAACCACCGCGCCGGTGATCGGCCCGCGCGGCTTCAAAGGCCGCTTGATGCTCTTCATTCAAGAATCCGGTAAGCATAAGGGAGATATAAGCATTCGGGCGCCCCTCACAATCGGGCAACCGGCTATCCTCATGGCTTCCTCAACACTGACGCGATGCCCTCACATTCGATCCTGGAAACAGGCACCGAAGGCGCCTGCACGCGCCGCAGACGTCCCATGTGAGGATGAGCGGATTTTTATACCCGAACGCTTCGCTACCGGGCACACCGGGGGTGAACCCTGACCACTTTGTAAGCATGATCTCTGATGGTTTAGTGCAACGGGTTCACCTCAAACGGGGATTATCAATGGCACTTGGCAGCTCGTGGCCGAGGTGGTCGAGGTCGAGAGCGGCAAGCGCAACGACCGGCCCAAGCTGGCCGAGGCCCTGCGCCTGTGCCGCCTGCATGGGGCGACCCTGATCATCGCCAAGTTGGACCGCCTGGCCCGCAACGTAGCCTTCATCTCTAACCTGATGGAGTCCGGGGTCGAGTTCACCGCCGTGGACCTCCCCCAGGCCAACCGCCTGACGGTCCATATCCTGGCCGCTGTGGCCGAGCATGAAGCTAAGGCGATCTCGACCCGCACGAAGGACGCGTTGGCCGCTGCCAAGGCCCGTGGGAAGCAGCTGGGCGGGGATCGCGGCAACCTGCCGGCTATTGCCAAGCAAGGCGCCAGGGCCAGCGTCGCGGCGCGGATCGCGAAGGCCCACGACTGCGCCTCCGATCTACTGCCCATTATCGAGGAGTTGAAGGCATCTGGCGCTGTCTCGCTCCGGCAGATCGCAACTGGGTTGAACGACAAGGGGATTAGGACGGCACGGGGCGGCGCGTGGAGCGCCGTGCAGGTTCAGCGTGTGATGGATCGGGTTTAGGCTAAAACAAGCCCACCAAGAGAGACCGGACCGACCCGGAGCAGAGCATCCGGCACTTCTACGTTCTCATGATCGAGCGTGACCTGTTCGAGACCGTGCGCCTGGTCCGGAATTGGAGACAGATCGGAACGCCCGGCCAGGAGCTCGTCGAGACATTCGAGAGTGAGGAGACGCCCGGCCAGGCGCTCCAGGCGCTGGCCGGGACTAAGCGTCGGCGCAGATGTTGGTATTTACGACGGGCTCTGCACACGCTTTACGCAGAACATGCGCGGAACAAATATGACCATATTGCGAACGCGGGGATCGCAATCTCATGCGTCTTGTGTGCCGTTGATGATGGCTGAGATCCTCACCTATTTCGGCTCCGCCTTAGCAATCTAGGCTCTGGTTCTTTCTCCCATCGCTTGATACCGGAAATCCACAACAACCCACCAGGATTCACAGGAAGATAGTCCTCAGCCTCGGGCGTGGGACGACACGTACCGCGCCGGTGGGGAAGCGGGTGAGGACGGGGCGTGGATCGGCCGGTTTCTCCTCGGGAGTGTGGCGGAGGGGTTGTCCGCCATCAGGGCGCGATGTGGTGCAGAAGGCCGTTTATGGAACTGGACTGCCTTAGAAGTCCCCGAACAAGAAGTCACCGGCTGTTAACTGGCTCTTCCTCACGTCCTCCAATATCAGCGACGGTAAGTCCTTAGTACTAATGGGGAAGAAGTCGAACACCACGTCACTGCCCACCTGTTGGCCTCGCGCCATGATCTCTTCGAAGGTGTCATACTGGCCCGGCTCGCCGGCATAGATCACCAGATCGTCGACTCCGGGCCGGAAGTCAGTCACGGTCAGCCCACCTAGGTTGTCTAGCGTTCCGCTCGGGTTGCCTAAAACGAAGAGATCGGCTCCTGACCCACCGGTCAGGATAGCGTCGAAGCGGGCATAGATGACGTCATTGCCCGAACCGCCATCGCTGATCGAACGCTCCAACTCAAAGTTCTCGTCGAACTGCCCTGTGCCGGAGAAGATCACATCATTTCCGGAGCCGCCAAAGACCTTGTCTACGCCGCCACCCGCGTCCAGGATGTCCCTGCCGCCATCACCTCTGATCAGATCGTTTCCAAGGCCACCATTCACCCGGTCATCACCTGCGCCGCCGGATATTGTGTCATCGCCATAGTCGCCACTCAAGAAGTCAGCCCCACCTGCGCCACTGATGGTGTCGTCACCGAAACCGCCAAAGAGCATGTCACGACCGCGGTTACCAATGAGGCGATCATCGCCCTGCTGCCCCCAGACGAACCCCTCACCGCTTCTCACGCGGATAAAGTCCTCACCCAGCCCACCCCACGCCAGAGTTAACTCGCCACGCAGTATCAGCCTGTCCTCGTCAGCGGTGCCATAGACGAGGTTCGGGGTCACGCCTGACGGAACCCAAGCGCCGTAGACGAATGCTGAGCGACTGTCGTCGTTGGTCAGCTGTGCGCCACCAAACTCCATTTGGTCCAAGCGCAGCGTCGGCCCGTCTGGTTCATCGGAATGGAAGAGCCTTGCGCGGAGCTGGTCGAGCGGCCGCTGGTCATCGCTCGACACCAGCGTCAGCGGTGTGGTGAAGTCAGCCTGCGTCCAGTTTCCAGTAGCCGCCTGCTCGAAGAAAAACCCGATATCCGAGAAGTCCGCAGTCGAGTGAATGCGCTCCGCCTCCGGTAGGCCTGCCCAGAGCGCCGCTGTACTGCCTGAGAGTGTCAGGCTTCCAGTGATCTTCTGCTTGGCCGCGTAGCCGAACGCCCCTGGATCGACCGTAACGGAAATATTGGCGAAGGGATCGTCAACGACGATGGGATCCTCAACCACCCCATAGAAGGTGTAGGACGTCGGTGCTGGCATGGTGGCCTCCCGTGCAGGTTCCCCGCCCCGGTCACAACATCATACCGCAAAGGCGACACCGTGTCCCCTCATCCATCCGAAGGATCACTGGTTCCGGCTCCGCTTTGCGCATAGCGGTCGCGAATTTCCGATAATTGCGATCATGAAACTGCTTTCGAAGTTTTCGGAAAGTGTTCGTGGCCGCTTTTGCGCCTCTGTCACGCCTATTCAGTAAAGCTGGCTTCGGCATAGGCCTTGGCCGAGACGCGAATACTTACGAATGCTATGACTGGAAAAGAGGGGGAGAGGATGCGGTTGGAGATCGTTGGTCATCCCCTCCCCCGCTCGGCGCAGTTTATGGGGCAACATTGCAAGAGCAGCCAAGCTTGAAAACCATAGTCCGCTTTGGCGCGTCCTGCCTTGGGGCAAGCGCCGTACCTCCGGCGAGATCACTTAGAGAGATCTCTGGCGCGGCCTCCTGTAACACCACCATGGTGGGGCTTTGGCCGGGATTGCCGGCGCGCAGCACCGTGTTGAGCGGCTCCAGCACCGCCTCGCTGGTTTTGACCTCGGCTTCCCCTTGCCTTTAATCTCGACCGTGAAGGCACCTTCGACAATGTAGATCACAAAACGACGCTTCTCACGTCGCTGTCTGCCAAACGAGAGGTGAAGCAAGCAGAGCACATGTCGACGGAGATGGTTGCTCTAGGCACGTGAGACAATGATCCGCCCAGTTTGCTAGGCGGGACGTTATGGAATGCACCATCAAAGAGCATTACGCGTCATCTCAGCACAACGCGAAGCATAGGAGTCCACCAGCTTGAGGACTGATTTAGGGGCCTGTCCCAGCTCAGCAGTGGATACTTCGAATTATCGGCCGCCTCGCACCTCCCCATATGCAATGAACGCTACTTGACAGTTTAGACGATTCAACCACCTACTTAAGCTTACAGAAGTCCTGTGACAATTTTAACAGTCCGATCTGGCTATTATGTGAGACGGAACCCAATGCTGAGCAGGCTAAGATACTCATGGCGGAATGCCTTTGTGGCTGGGGTAAGCGCGCTGTTTGCACCGGGCCTAAATGCCAGTAGCGCGAGTGCTTCCGTCCCCAGCGATGGATCTGTGATGCTGAAGCGCGAGAAAGGAGCTCTGTTGATTTCTGAGCGCGGCCGCCCATTCAAACCATTGAACTTGGCGGATACGCCAGAAGCCGCCGAATTACAGAACCTATTTCAGAAATTATCGCCTGATGGATCTGCCATACGCGTTCCCGTTGACCGCCGCATCGTAGCGGAAGGTGGGATGGGAACCTCCAAGCTGCCACAGAGAAAAAAGCGTGGGTCTCCGGACGGCAAGTAATAAAGATGGGCCTCGTCCTAATCCGCTTCCGTGAGGGATCCGAGGTTCTGCATGCTGGATAGCCTCGGGCCTTCCCTCGTAAAGGCATATTCGTGGGGTGCCCACCGGAGCGTATGGCCAGAACAGACCCTGGCCCATGTTCGCCCGCTCGCCTCCCGAATAGGCATCACTCGTCTCGGCAATGTGACTGGCCTCGATTATATCGGCATTCCCGTTGCCATTGCAGTCCGGCCGCGGTCACACTCAGTTGCCGTTTCTCAAGGTAAAGGACCGACCTTGATGCACGCCATGGCTTCGGCGTTTATGGAGGCAACAGAACTTTTCCATGGTGAAGAGCTTTGGGCGCGCGTGCAATGGAGCAGCACACGGGAGTTAAGCAGACGTGAGCGCGTACTCCCTTTGGACCAACTGAGCCGGACGGAACGCCGTCTCACCCTTTCGACTGAACTTCCCTGGATTAAGGGCTGGGACCTGGCCGATGGCAGCTCGTGTTGGGTTCCTGTTGAGCTGGTCTATACAGACTACAAGGTATCCACGAAGGATTGTGGCGACTATTTCCTTGCCAGTTCCAACGGTCTCGCATCTGGCAACCATATTCTCGAGGCTGTCAGTGCCGGCATCTGCGAAGTGATAGAACGGGATGCCGTGGCACTTTGGGAACGCCGCGGCACAATAGACCGCGCTCGGTGCCGCATCGACCTTTCAACGGTTGACGATCCTTTGTGCCTTGCACTCTTGGGCCATTATGAACGGTCGAATATCGCCGTGCAGGTGTGGGATGTCACATCCGACTGCGAAATCCCTGTCTTTGTGTCCGAGATCCACCCGCGCACACACGATCCGGCGTCGATGAGTCGGCGATCCCGCGGCGTAGGGTGTCACGTCAGCCGCGCCGTTGCGCTCTCGCGGGCGCTCACCGAAGCCGCACAAGTCCGGCTCACTCATATCACCGGCGTTCGCGATGACATTTTCTCGGATGCCTACGAAGATACACTGGCAGCAAGGGTGGGCGCGGCCTTGCTCGACGCCTGCGCGGCGGGCCTGCCACCGCGCGCCTTTAGCGCGGTTTCGACATATGCCTCAGATGATATCCGGGAGGATGTACTCTGGCTGCTGCACCGGCTGCGTTCCGCCGGGTTCGCCTCCGTCGCGGTCGTGGATCTCACACGTCCGGAATTTGGTATTCCCGTGGTACGAGTGATCGTCCCCGGCCTAGAGGGTTATAGCGCGCACCCCGCCTACCGGCCTGGACCTCGCGCGCGCCGAGCGGAGGCAAGCGGTGAATGAAAGCCATCATTTTCTCTGGCCCTTCGTTGCCACCGACATCAATCACCATAGAAGGCCCAGAGTGGCGCCCGCCATTGCGGCAGGGCGATCTTTACAGGGCCGCTCTGGAAGACCCCACTGCTCTCGGAGTGATCGATGGGTTCTTCGACACGACCCCAACCGTCTGGCATGAGGAAATCCTGTTTGCTCTAGACCGGGGCATAGCTGTCCATGGTGCAGCGAGCATTGGCGCGTTGCGAGCAGCCGAACTTGATGTCTTTGGGATGCGGGGCATCGGCGTCATTTACGAATGGTTTCGCGATGAGAAACTTCAGGACGATGATGAGGTTGCCGTCCTGAGCGCACCGGCTGAGCTAGGATACCAACCGCTGTCGGAGCCAATGGTGAATATCCGGGCAACGGTCGAGAGAGTGATGTCTCGCCGTTTAATCAATGCCGAAATCGGCCGGTTGATCGTTGATCTTGCTAAATCGATGTTCTTCAAACAACGAACGTGGGACGCTGTTTATGCCAGCCTGCGCCAACATCTTTCACATCAGGAGGTGACAGAACTCGAGCGGATCTTGACGATCAACTATGTGGACCAGAAGCGAGCGGATGCCATTCTTCTGCTTCAGACGATCAAAGAACTGGTGTAGCTGTCACTCGCTGATTACCAAGGTACCATGAGGTATCGACCGACACAGACCGCTTTCGCCCTGAGCGTGGTATCGTCTTCGAGATGCTGAGAGATAGACACGCCTCTGTCCGAGGTGTCCCTCCTGTGGAACATGAGATTCGTCACCCCTCGGAGCGCCATCATCTTGTAGGTTTCTGCAAAGTCCTCATCGGGCGCGACCGTGGCCAGCAAGCTGGCCCAGCGTCCCGAATGATGAATTCGCTGCAGCATCGCCGCAGCAGCGGGTTTATTCCCAAGGTCGACGTGTTTGCGAGCCTCGCCATTGGGCTCAGTTCCCTCTGGGAACTCCTGACCGAAGAACCGAAACCGCTCGTTGATTGGGTGCTTTTCGCGCACGTCAGCCCAGGACCGCTCTCTTCTGAGGGGGTCTCCGCGCCTGGAGGCGGAGCGCGGATCGCAGCTCGGATCACCCACCGCGTCGCCGTTTTGCCAGCGAATGTGGCCGAGTTCGTGAGCAAGCGTGCTGATCAGGCCGACCGCCGGAGTATCGACCGAAGCCGTGTAACGCGGGCGCGTCCCCCAGCCTCTCGACCCGGGTAAGAGCTCCGTCAAGCGAAGATCTTCCACTTGGGAAAGGCGCACGCGACTCTCGGACCACAATCGGGTGGGAAGTCCTACAAATTTGAGCCTTCCCGAACCCTGACGTGGTGCCTCCCAGAACCCCCATGCCAGGGGCGAATTGAATTGCGGATCAATGAACACGTAATCGAGCGAACAGAGTTCCTGCTTGAAGAATGAATTAGACGTATCAAAAGCGGCCGCCACATCGGTTTTATACGGGTGAGCAGTTACCGCTGGCAGATTGGAAAAACGTGGGGCTCTATAATTCTCATCCCCGCCAGGCGAATTACCCGATCCTCCATTATTGGCAACATCAAACTCATTCAGCCACCTGAGTTTGGCCTCCACGAACTCGGCGCCAGTCCCGGCAGCACAGGCCCTCATCGAAGCAACTCGTCCATATTCTATAAGCCCGGGATGGTAGCCGGAAGGAACAGTACACGAGGCCAACAGCAGGCCCGACGCAACCCAGAGTGCTACCCGCTGCATGGGCTTCTCCCAACATTATCGGTTGTATGACCGCGACTATCCACAGGCGGAGATCAAGCTCCGCTATTGAAGAACGAAAAGACTGAACTGCGCAAGAGACCGGGTTACCAATACTACGGATTGGCAAAACTACTCTTCTCCAGGTATGCTGTTGCATGCCGATAACACTTTGGGTGTAGCAGCCTTCCCAAACTACGGTGGATACAGCATGGAAGAATGGCTGGTATCGATTGGACTTGAGGAGCGCATCCAAGCTTTCCGGGAGCATAGGATCACGGCCGATCAGCTCGGGGATCTCACCGAAGAAGACCTGCGCGAACTTGGCTTGACGATTGGGGAGCGCCGGCGCTTCCAACGGGCGTTGAAGGTAGCTCAAGGCGATACACCTCCTGCACAGGCTCCAGTTCACACAGCAGGTGCTGGCGAGCATCGCCCACTGACAGTGATGTTTGCCGACCTGGTGGGCTCAACCAGTCTCAGCGAACGGCTTGATCCCGAGGACTTGTTGGAGGTGATGCGGATCTATCGGGAGTTCTGCGGTGAAGCGATTACGCGCTACGGCGGCCACATCGCGCGCTTCCTCGGCGATGGCATCTTGGCCTACTTCTGTTACCCCGTTGCCAACGAAAACGACCCCGAGCGCGCCGTGCGAGCAGCCCTCGACATTGTGCGGGGGGCTGGGGCGCTGCGGAGCGCCGGCAGTGGCGAGTTGCAGGTGAGAATAGGTTTGGCAACTGGCCGGGTGACGGTCAGCGACCTTTTTGCGGCGGGCACAGCCGACCCAGACACGATTATCGGCGCGTGCCCGAACCTCGCTGCCCGCCTTCAAGCTCTCGCACAGCCCAACCAAATCATTATCGCCGAGCGCACGCACGAGCGGATCGCGTCCCATTTTACATGCGAGCCGCTCGGAGCGATCGAGATCCGCGGGTTCGAGCAGCGTCATGAGGTCTGGCGGGTGGTGGGCGAGCGCAGCGCTCGCCAAGTGCGGGAGGCGCTGGATGACAGAGGTGCCACCACCCCTTTCGTCGGTCGCGAGGTAGAAATTGACCTGCTGCAGGTCCTGTGGCGCAAGGCTCGCGGCGGGCATGGTGGCTCCGCCCTGGTGCTTGGCGAGGCCGGGATCGGCAAGTCACGGCTCATCCAGCATTTCGTAAGCAGTCAGGCCTCTAACGCCCTTCTCGTGCAGATTGCTGCCACAGCCTTCGACGCAAACAGTCCCTTACGGCCCTTTGCCGACTACCTAGCCCAGGCTGCCGGTGTCATCGCCGGAGACGATGACGTGACCGTTTGGGCCAAGCTAGAAGCCTTGCTGACGCCGGCACCAGATGCCCGTGAAAAGGTTGAAATCCTGGCCATGCTCCTTGGGCATCCCGATGCTCAGTCCGGCGCGGCGGCACTCCCGCCGGAGCAACTGCGCGAACAGACCATCGATATCCTGGTCGAACACCTTGTCAGGCTCGGGGGTGACAGGCCGGTCTGCCTTGTTGTCGAGGACCTGCACTGGCTTGACCCGACATCATCCGAGCTGCTTGAGGTCCTGCTCGACGAACTGCACGATCGACACTTGCTGCTCGTGCTTACCGCCCGCCCTGAGGTGCCAGCCGAGTGGAGCGCGCGGGTGGACACCACGCTGCGACTCGGACGCTTGGGTGCTGAACACGTCGCGGAGATCATGCACGGGCTCTTCGGGGGTGGCTTCTTTAAAGATCTTGTTCGCCGTGTCACAGAACGGACTGATGGCGTGCCACTGTTCGTCGAGGAGGTCGCCCGCGTCCTCCTGCACCGCCAGAGCGAGCCGGACCTTACCATCGCCCCCAATCGGTTGATCCCAGCCTCGCTGGAGGAGACTTTGATGGCGCGCCTGGACCGGTCAGGCGTCGCCAAGGACATTGCGTTGGCCGCCTCTGTCATTGGCCGATCCGCCCGTCGTGACGTTCTCGCGGCAGTCTGCGGCGTTGATGACTGCCGGCTCGATGAGGCGCTGACAACTCTGATCCGGCTCGGCATTTTTGAGCGCGCGCACCATGTGCGATCCGAAACCTACACGTTTCATCATGCGCTGCTGCGTGATGCTGCCTACGCCAGTCTCCTGCGCGAGCGTCGGCGTGATCTGCACGAAAGGGTTGCCGGTGCCCTGCGGGCCGCCGACCCAGATGGGATCGCGCAGTATCCCGAAATGCTCGCGCTGCACCTTAGCGAAGCCGGAAATATTATCGAGGCGACCCCGCATTGGATGGCGGCCGCGCGCCGAAGCTTGGCCCAATCCTCACTCACCGAGGCCACCCAACTCCTGCGCCGGGCTCTAACCGACCTTGAGAAAGTCCCCCAAGATGAGCACGTCCGGCAACTCCGGGTTGAGGTCAGTTCCTTGCTCGGCCCGGCCCTTATTGGCCTGAAAGGGCCCAACGCGGCAGATACGCATGAGCTTTACACCACGGCCTATGAGCTCTGCGAGCAGTTGCCCGACGATCCCGGGCATTTTCCTATCTATTGGGGCTGGTGGCGCGTGTCACCGTATAGCCCCGGACGGCCGGAAACCCTGCTGCAACGGGCGCAGCGTTGGAACGATCCGGAGTTGCTGCTGGAAGCGCATCATTGTTCCTGGGCAGTCCAGTTCCAGCGCGCAGCGTTTCATGACTGCCGCGCGCATATGCAAGCTGGCCTCGCCATCTACGACAGCGGCAACTACACCCACCATGCACCCTTGTACGGCAACCATGACGCCAAAGTGTGTGCCCTTGGCAACCTGTCCCAGCTCTGCTGGATGGAGGGCAAGCTGCGGCAGGCACGCGAGGCCGACGATGGCGCCCGGACTTGGGCCGAAAGCCTGAACCACCTCGGCAGCCGTGTGCATGCTATGGGTCTGACCCTGCTGCACAGTGTCTACCGCCGCAACTTGCGGGAGGTCTTCGACCGATCGGCGGAGTTGATGCGGTTTACCTCAGAATACGGCATGGCGGACCATGGCGCGGCGGGTATCATTTTCCAGGGCTGGGTGACTGCCCTGGAGGACGACCCAGTCGATGGTCTTGCGGCCTTGGAGAAGGGCTTGGCTGAGCAGCGGGCTATCACGACCAACGAAGATCTCGCAGTTTATCTGTGCCTCCTCGCGGAATGTCTTATCCAGGTGGGCCGCGCCGATGAGGCGGTGACGCGTATCACCAGCGATCTGCCGAGCCTGGAGAGACCCGAGCTGCAGATCTGGATGCCGGAACTGTATCGCATGCTCGGCGAGGCCATTGTCGCGTCCGATCTCGGGGCCGCCGACGAGGCTCAGCGGCGGTTTGCACAGGCCGCGGCTCTGGCCGAGCAACAGCAGGTGCCGATGCTGGGCCTTCGCATCGCTCTGAGCCAAGCCCGCCTCGCCCGCCGCTTGGGCGACGACGACCGCCTGGACACCGTGCGGGAGGCGCTGGCGCGCATCCCAGAGCCGGAGGCATCAGTGGACATTGCCAACGTCGACCACTTTTTTGCTGAGGTAGGCCCCGCCAGATAGACTTTGGCTGGCAGGCTCGCCCTGCCTGATGCCGCGTGGGAGCCCTACATCAGTGCGGGATAAGCGTGGCTGTTAAAAGGTCCGCTCACAACCTAGTTTCAGTCTCGGCAGCGCCAACATAGGCTACTCACGAGTTAAGACGCACGTTCAGCTTAAGAAGAGTTGAGAAAAACCTGAACTTAAAATCCTGTGAAATTTTATAGCGCCATCCGATAGGGATTTGCCCGGCCCGCGTCGGGGCACCCCGGGGGGTGGGTGCGGCCATCGGCGCGGCGGAACGAGGCCATCAGAGCCCTCCACCGCCGCAAATTCGCCTTGAGGCCAAGCTTCCGTGCCCGCATGACCAATGTGCTTGTTTTTCCCGCCGGCACCGCGGCGCCAGAGGCCCACCGGCGGAGCTCCACGCGAACCCCAGAGACGGTGTTCACGCCGGATCAAGACGCCCGGCTGACTTTCGAGCAGGGTCGCCTGTATGGCTGGTCCTCCCGCGACGGGATGCTGCCGTTAGCCTATTGGAGTCTTGAAACCGATCTGCGGGCTCTGGTCCCGCCGCACGGCGTGGGGCTGGCCGCTTGTCGCCTAGGACTGCCCGCGCCGTTCGTGCGCGGCTGGGCCGTGGGCTTGGGCCTGCTGGCCTCGGGTCTCAGGCTGGATCTGGAGCGCCCGCCGGAGGCGGCCATGCCGGAACCTGGTGCCACGCTGCTGTCGGAGGACGGGCTGTGCTGGAGCGTTGTGCCAGGAGCTGTGGCAGCCAAGCTTTAACCCATTGAAATGACCCCATAATCGCACCGATCCATCATGGGAGCCACGGTGAAAAATTTTTGGGTCATATCTGGCGAAACGATCGGTCGGATGTGCGGGAATTGGCCCTCTCATATGGCGATGGCGGGCTCAAGGCAAATAGGAGCGTGGTGATGTCCCTCCTCGTCATCCCCGGACTTGTTCCGGGGATCCACGTCTCTGCCCTATTGCAGCTTCGAAGACGTGGATTGCCGGGACAAGCCCGGCCATGACGCGGTGGGGAGATTTCAAACCACCCCCGCCACCTTCGCGCTCAGCACCTCAGCCGCCACGCGGGGATCGAGCTTCACCTGTAGGCCGCGCTGGCCGCCGTTAATGAAAACCTCAGCGTGCTCGAAGGCTGATTGCTCAAGCACGGTCGGGACGCGCTTCTTCTGGCCGAAGGGGCTGATGCCGCCCACGTGGTAGCCGGTGATGCGCTCCGCATCCACGGGCTTCATCATCTGGGCCGCCTTGCCGCCGAGCGCCGCGGCGAGCTTCTTCAGGTTCACCTCCTGGTCGGAGGGGAGGATCACGCAGGCTGGCTTGTTGTCCACCAGCACCATCAGGGTTTTCAGCACGCTCGATGGGTCGGCGCCCATCGCCTCGGCCGCCTGCAGGCCGATGCGCTCCGCGTTTGGGTCGTAATCGTATGAGTGCACCGTGAAGGGCACGCCGGCCTGTTGCAGGGCCAGCGTCGCGCGGGTGGTCTTGGACATGGTCGTCGGGATCGAGGCTTCAGGCTCGGTCAGTGATCGTGCTTGTGCCCGTGATGATGGTGGCCGCATCCGCAGCCGGGGCCATGCTCGTGATGCGCATGATCATGCTTGTGCTCATGTGCATGATCGTGGGCGTGAGAATGCACGTGATCATGGCTGTGCGCGTGGGAGTGCTCATGACTGTGGCCATGATCATGATGATGGTGGTGCCCGTGGTCGTGATCGCACACATGGGTGCTGCGCTCCGGCTTGAACGGACGTTCCACCGGGGTCACGGTGCAGCCCTGCCCGCGGGCCAGTTCCGCCAGCGCCGGGTTGTTCTCGATGTAGAGGGCGTCACCCGTCACCTCGACGACGCCGTGATTGCTGCCGAGATGCCAGGCGAGGCGCATGAGGCGCAACGGGTTCTCGGCCTTGATCTCAAGAAGCGGCTCCGCCGCAGCCTTCACCTGAACAAGCTGCCCATCCTCGAGCCGCAGGGCGTCGCCGTCGTTGATGGTGGTCTCCATGTCGAGATCGAGATGGATGTCGGTGCCGCCCGCACCTTTGAGCGCCGCATGACGGCGGTTTCTCGCCGCGTGGTCGAGAGTGATGGTGTCGACGACGCGGTCGGCCTTCACGGCAGGCTTGCGGACGATGGTGGTGACGCGGGGCATGGGTTCGTCTCGGTCTGTGATTGGGTGAAGCTCAGATAGGAAGCGTGGCCGGATATTAATAGGCGATCTTGTCCGGTTTGTCCGCCCAGGCGTCGAACACGGCCTTGGCCTCCAGGCTCGGCAGGTGATCCATGGGAATGAGGCGCTCCGACACGGGCTTAGGAATCTCGTCATAGATCAGGCTGTCGTCGAAGCCGATCTCGGCCGCATCCTGCCGGGTGTTGGCATAGACGATGCGGCCCATCCTGGCCCAATAGGCAGAGGCGAGGCACATGGGGCACGGCTCGCAGCTGGTATAAAGGGTCGCTCCTTCCAGGGAATGGTCTCCGACAGCCTGGCAGGCCAGCCGGATCGCCGTAACCTCCGCGTGAGCCGTCGGGTCCTTGGCGGAGGTGACCTGGTTCCAGCCCTCGGCCAGGACCTTGCCGTCACGCACGATCACGGCGCCGAAGGGGCCGCCGGCCCCCTCCTCCATGTGCTCGCGGGACAGTTCGATGGCGCGCGCCAGATGGCGCTGATCGTCGAGTCGATTGGTGCTCATGATGCTTATGTATCGTTGGAGGCCGCGGGAGGCGAGAATTTTTGGGCAATACCCCCGTGCTCCCGAACCTGCAGCAGCTGCGCGGTCACGGAGGCCGCGATGATGGCCGGGTCCTTGTCCTCGATGCCGGGCAGCCCGATGGGGCAGACGAGGGAGCGGATCGTCTCCTCAGGAAGCCCGAGTTCCCGGAACCGCTTCTCGAAGCGCGCCCGCTTCGTGGCGCTGCCGATGAGGCCCACATATGGGAAGTCACGCTTCAGGGCGGCGGCCGTGATCGCCATATCGAGGGGGTGGTCGTGAGTCATGACCAGGATAAGCGCGTGAGGGCTGGCCTCGGCGATCTCGGCTTGAGGATCCCGCATGCGCACCGCCTTTGCATTCGGTGGCAGATGGGCCGGGAAGGCATCGTCCCGGTCGTCGAGCCAGCGCACGGCAAACGGCAGAGGTGCGAGCGACAGCACCAGCGCCCGGCCCACATGCCCTGCGCCGAACAGGAGAACGGGGGTGCGCACCTCGCCATGGGTCTCACGCCAGCCGGTCCAGCGGTCGTCGCCCACGGCGGAGGAGAACTCGCGCCTGACGCGGCCATCCTCCATCCGGCATTCCAGCTCGAACAGTCCTCCGCCCGACTCCGCCTCGACGAGTGGCGCGAGATCCTCCATGTCCCGGCTGTCGAAGGTTTCGATCAGGATCTTCACCCGACCGCCGCAGCACTGGCCGAGATCGGGCCCGAGCGCCTGATCGACGATCCGGGCCGGACCACGACCGGCGCCCAGCATCTCGCGGGCGATGTCGAGCATGCGGAATTCGAGCTGCCCGCCGCCAATGGTGCCGTGGAACGCGCCATCGGGCCGCACCACCATGCGCGCGCCAGCCTCGCGGGGAGCGGAGCCTTTCACGTCATGCACGGAGATGAGGGCGGCGGCTCCGTGCCGCTGCACGAAATCGGCAAGCTGACGCCAGACCCTCACCCCATGGGCCTCCCCCGCAGCGCCTCGCAGGCGCGCAGGATCGCCTCGGGCGTTGCGGGTGCATGGAGCGGAACGGGCTTTTCAGGATCGAGCGCATGGATCGCATCGGCCAGCGCGCAGAAGACGCTGTTGGCCAGCATGACCGGCGGTTCGCCCACGGCCTTGGAGCGATAGATCGTCTCCTCCCGGTTGGCATTGGGATAGAGCGCCACGTTGAAGGCGGCCGGCACGTCGGAGGCGACCGGGATCTTATAGGTGGAAGGCGCGTGCGTGAGCAGGCGGCCGTCCTTGGCGAAGACCAGCTCCTCGGTGGTGAGCCAGCCCATGCCCTGCACGAAGCCGCCTTCGATCTGGCCGATGTCGATGGCCGGATTCAGGGAGCGGCCGACATCGTGCAGGATGTCGGCGCGCAGCAGGCGGTTCTCGCCGGTCAACGTGTCGATGATCACCTCGGAGCAGGCCGCCCCATAGGCGAAGTAGAAGAACGGCCGGCCCGTTCCCTTCGCCCGATCCCAGGTAATTTTCGGCGTCTTGTAATGCCCGGCCTCGGAGAGCTGCACGCGGGCCGCGATGCATTTCTTCGCCAGTTCGTCGAAGGGCAGGCTCTCGTTGCCGATGAACACCCGGTCGTCGCGGAACGCGATCTGCTCCTCCGGCACGCCATAGGCTTCGGACGCGTAAGCAATCATGCGCTTCTTGATCGCGCCCGCCGCGACCTTCGCCGCCATGCCGTTGAGATCGGAACCGGATGACGCCGCCGTGGGCGAGGTGTTGGGCACCTTTGCCGTCGTCGTCGCCGTGATGCGCACGCGCTCCATGGCGATGCCGAACTCCTCCGCCACCACCTGCGCGACCTTGATGTAGAGCCCCTGCCCCATCTCGGTGCCGCCGTGGTTCAGATGCACGGAGCCGTCCTGATACACGTGCACCAGGGCACCGGCTTGGTTCATGTGCGTGAGCGTGAAGCTGATGCCGAATTTAACCGGCGTGAGCGCGATACCACGCTTCATGATCGGCGAAGAGGCGTTGAAGGCCGTGATCTCCTTGCGACGCGCACGGTAGTTCGAGGTCTCCTCCAGCGTGCGCACGAGATTGACGAGCGTGTCGGTCTCCTCCACCTCCATGCCGTAGGGCGTGACGTTTTCACCCGGACGGTAGAAGTTGGCGTAGCGCACGTCGAGCGGGTCTCGCCCCGTTGCCCAGGCGATCTGGTCCATCACATGCTCGATGGCCAGCATGCCCTGCGGGCCGCCGAAGCCGCGAAACGCTGTGTTGGAGACGGTGTTGGTCTTCAACCGTTTCGAGGCGATGTGGACGGCCGGCATCCAGTAGGCATTGTCCGCATGGAACATGGCGCGATCGACCACGCCGGCGGAGAGATCCGCCGAATAGCCGCAGCGGGCGAGCAGGTCGACCGCGTAGCCCTGAATGCGCCCTTCCTCGTCAACGCCCACCTTCCAGTCGCAGCGAAAGTCGTGGCGCTTGCCGGTGAGGATGAAGTCGTCGTCGCGGTCGAGGCGCAGCTTGCAGGGACGCCCCGTGATACGCGCCGCCAATGCGGCGGTCACGGCCCATTGGGTCGCCTGGCTTTCCTTGCCGCCGAAGCCGCCGCCCATGCGGCGCGTCTCGCAAGTCACATAGGCGTCGGGAACGTCGAGCACACGGGCAACCACATGCTGCACTTCCGTGGGATGCTGGGTCGAGGAATAGACGTGAATGTCGCCGTCCTCACCCGGTATCGCTAGGGCGACCTGGCCTTCGAGATAGAAGTGCTCCTGCCCACCGACGCGGAACTGGCCTTCCAGCTTCCTCGGCGCCTGCGCGATGACGGCATCCGGATCGCCGCGGCCGTAAGCATAATCCGGCAGAACGGTCTCGCCGCGCTCCAGCGCATCGTCGACCGAGACGCTCGGCGTCTCGGACTCGATCTCCATCACGGCCTTCTTGACGGCGCGCCGCGCAGTGTCGCGGCTCGTAGCAACGACGGCGAAGAGCGCCTGTCCTAAGAAGCCGATATCGCTGTCGACGAAGAGCGGATCGTCGCCGAAGGCGGGCGACACGTCGTTCTTGCCGGGAATATCTGCGGCTGTGAGTACCGCAACGACGCCGGGCACGGCGCGCACGGCGGACACATCGAGGGAGATCAGGCGCCCACGCGCCTTCGGCGACTGGCCGATGGCCACATGCAGCGTGCCCTCGGGCTCGCGAATGTCGTCGATATACTGCGCAACGCCCTGAACGTGCTTCGGGCCGGAATCGTGCGGCAGGGGTTTGCGAATGTGGCGCAGAACTTCAACATCCTCCCCTTGAGGGGGAGGGTCGGAGCGCGTCAGCGCTCCGGGGTGGGGTGACAGCGCGACATTGGCAGATGTGGAGTTTCCCACCCCCTCCCGCGCCTGCGGCGCGATCTCCCCCCTCAAGGGGGAGGTGGAAGCGGCGGTGAGTTTTGGCTGCTCGTTCATCGCCCTACTCCGCCGCCTGGAGCGCGTCGCGCTGGCCGATGATGCGCGTGGCGCGGGTCTCGCCCGATGCGGTCTCGCTCAGGGCCTTCAACACGAGACTGCGCGCCACCGTGGCGCGGTACGCAGCCGAGGATCTGTGATCGTCGAGGGGCTGATAATCGCGCGCGATCGCCGCCATGGCCTCGCCCCAGGTCGAAGGCTCATCGAGCGAGAGGCCGGTGAGCGCCTGCTCGGTCTCGAGCGCCCGCTTCGATGTCGCCGCCATGCCGCCGAACGCGACGCGGGCCTCGGCGATACGTCTGCCGTCGAGGGTAAACTTGAACGCGCCCATCGCGGACGAGATATCCTCGTCGAAGCGCTTGGAGACCTTGTAGGCGCGAAAAGCCTCGTTGCCTTTGAGTTTCGGCACCGTGATGCGGCGCACGAACTCGCCGGGCACCCGATCCTGCCTGCGATAGGCGATGAAGAAGTTTTCAAGCGGCATGGTGCGCGTGGCATCGCCATGGCGCAGTTCCAGCTCGGAGCCTAATGCGATCAGCGCGGGTGCGAGATCACCAATGGGCGAACCGTTGGCGATGTTGCCGCCCACCGTGCCGGAGGCGCGCACCTGCCAGGATCCGAAGCGGCGCATGAGTTCGCCAAGATCGGGATCAATACGGGCGAGCGACGGATGGGCCTCGGCATGGGTCACGGTCGCGCCGATGCCGAGCACGTCGGAGGTCTCTTCTATGCGATCGAGACCCGCTACGCGCCCGAGCCAGATGATCTTCTCGATCTCGGCCATGCCCTTTGTGATCCATAGCCCCACATCGGTGCAGCCGGCCACCAGGGTGGCGTCGGGGTGCCGCGCGTAAAGCGCCGCAAGGGAATCCTGGCTGGCCGGCGCCGCGAAGAAGCGGGTTTCGACGCCGATGAAGACGTCCTGCCCGTCGGCGAGCACCGTCAGGCCCTGAACATTCTGCTCGCCGCTTTCGCTGAAGCTATCTCTGGGCTCATCGCCGCAGGCCTGCAGCGCCGCGTCGACGATGGGTCTGTAGCCTGTGCAACGGCAGAGATTGCCGGCAAGCGCATCGTTGACGCTCTCGCGGCTCAGGGGCCGCTCACCTTCGTGGTAGAGCGTGAAGAGGCTCATCACGATGCCGGGGGTGCAGAAGCCGCATTGGGAGCCATGCGCCTCCACCATGGCGGATTGCACCGGGTGAAGTTCGCCGCCTGCCGCGAGATCCTCGACCGTGACGAGTTCCGCTCCGTCGATCTGGCCGAGGAGCAGGATGCAGGCATTGACCGGCTCGTAGTGCACGCGCCCGCCGCTCACCCGGCCAAGGGCCACGGTGCAGGCGCCGCAATCGCCCTCCGCGCAGCCCTCCTTGGTGCCGACGCGACGCTCCTGAAGCCTTAAATAGTCCAGAAGCGTGGTGCGCGGATGAAAGCCTGAAACCTCGACTGCTCGTCCCTGCCGCCAGAAGCGGATTGTGTCTCGTACCACGATGTTCCTCCGCCGGTTCGACCCGGCTTTATTATGGTGGGCCGGGTAGAATGGCGGAGCAAGACCTTTTCGCCAAGGGGCAGCCGAGGTCGCGACTACCAGGTGCCGGTATTGGCCATGGAGGCCCAGGGCTCCTGCACGGGCTTCGGCTCGCCGCGCTGGAGCAGCTCGATGGAGATGTTGTCGGGGGTTTTGACAAAGGCCATGTAGCCGTCGCGGGGCGGACGGTTGATGGTGACGCCCGCGTCCATCAGCCTCTGGCAGGTCTCGTAGATATCGTCGACCCGGTAGGCGAGATGGCCGAAGTTCCGGCCGCCGGCATAGTCATGCTCGTCCCAGTTATAGGTGAGCTCCAGGAGCGGCGCCTTGGTGTCCTGGGCCTTCTCCACATCGCCGGGAGCAGCCAGGAACACGAGGGTGAAGCGGCCCTTCTCGTTTTCGATCCGGCGCACTTCGACCAGGCCGAACTTGTTGCAGAAGAAATCGAGGGATTGTTCGAGGTTCGAGACGCGAACCATCGTGTGCAGGTATTCCATGATCATCTCCGTGAGCGGAGTCCACGTGATGGCGTGTTTCGCCCGGAGATCAAGGGGTACCATTTTGTTGCGCAGAAAAAGCCTTGGATTTGGCCAAGATCCCGTGACTTTTAAGCCTTGCTGCGCCAAGCAGACTGGCGGTCCCTCCCCAAGGCCCTAGAACCAACGCAACTTCGTTTCATACGGGTACCCGATGCGCACCGAGACAGCCTCCGTCATTCGCCTTGAGGATTACCGGCCCAGCGACTTCCTGATCGACCATGTTGATCTCGACGTGAAGCTGCACCAGAAGGAGACCAGGGTGACCGCGACGCTCGTCATGAGGCCCAATCCGGCCGGGCGCTCGGATGCGCCCCTGGTTCTCGATGGCGACGAGTTGAACCTGAAGTCCGTGGCGCTGGACGGGCGCGTCCTGTCATCGGAAGAGTTCGAGGCCTCGCCGCAATCGCTCACCATTGCTCAGGCGCCGCGCCAGGCATTCACCCTGACCATCGAGACCGAAATCAACCCGACAGCCAACACCAAGCTGATGGGCCTTTATCGCTCCAGCGGCAATTACTGCACGCAATGCGAGGCGGAGGGCTTCCGGCGCATCACCTATTTCCTCGACCGGCCCGACGTTCTCTCCGTCTATACCACCCGCATCGAGGCCAACCGTGAGGAGTCACCCGTTCTCCTCGGCAACGGCAACCCCGTCGAGAGCGGATCGATTGACGATACCGGCCGGCACTATGCCGTCTGGCACGATCCGCATCCCAAGCCGTCCTATCTCTTCGCGTTGGTCGGCGGCCGGCTCGGCCGCGTCGCCAAGAGCTTCACCACCATGAGCGGGCGCGAGGTGGAGCTTGCGATCTATGTGGAGCCTGGCAAGGAGAACCGGGCCGATTATGCCCTGGATGCGCTCGAGCGCTCCATGCGCTGGGACGAGCGGGTCTTTGGCCGGGAATACGACCTCGACGTGTTCAACATTGTCGCCGTGTCGGACTTCAATATGGGCGCGATGGAGAACAAGGGCCTTAACATCTTCAACGACAAATACGTCCTGGCCTCTCCTGAGACCGCCACCGATATGGATTATGCCCATATCGAGGCGATCATCGCGCACGAGTATTTCCACAACTGGTCCGGCAATCGCGTCACCTGCCGGGACTGGTTCCAGCTCTGCCTGAAGGAGGGCCTGACGGTCTTCCGCGACCAGGAATTCTCGTCCGACGAGCGCTCACGTCCCGTGCATCGCATCGCCGAGGTGAAGACCCTGCGGGCCCGGCAGTTCCTGGAGGATGCGAGTCCCCTCTCCCATCCGGTGCGCCCGAGCCAGTATCGCGAGATCAACAACTTCTACACCGCCACCGTGTACGAGAAGGGCGCGGAGATCGTCCGCATGCTCAAGACGATCATCGGCGAGGAGGATTTCCGGCGTGGCATGGATCTCTATTTCGGGCGTTGCGACGGCACGGCCGCCACGGTCGAGGATTTCCTCAACGCCTTCGCGGAGGTCACGGGCCGCGACCTGTCGCATTTCGCCCGCTGGTACGAGCAGTCCGGAACGCCCCGCGTCACGGTGAAGAGCCACTATGACGGAGCCGCGCATACTTACCGCCTCGATTTCACCCAGAGCACGCCCCCGACACCCGGGCAGGCGAAGAAGGAGCCGATGGCCATTCCCGTCACGCTCGGTCTCGTCTCGCATGACGGGTCCCCCCTGAGCGCAGCCTGCGACCGGGTGGACGAACGGGGCGTGTTCCTGTTCGACAAGGCAGCCGCCAGCATCACCTTCACGGGCGTGACGTCCCTGCCGGTTCCGTCGCTGTTCCGGGGCTTCTCGGCCCCGGTGAAGGTCTCGCTCGATCTTCCCAACGCGGAATTGCTCGTCCTCCTGCGTCACGACACGGATGCATTCAACCGGTGGCAGGCGGCGCAGACCGTCGCCATGCGATTGCTGGCCTCCCTCTCAATCAACGCTCAGGTCCCGGGCGAGGAGATCGACGCATTCTCGACTGCCCTCTGCGCCTTCATCGACAGGGATGCCGAGAACGATCCGGCCTTTGCGGCTCTCGTCATGACTCTTCCGAGCGAAGCCGACATCGCGCAGGAGATCGGCCAGGATGTAAACCCGGATGCGATCCACCGCGCCCGAACCGAACTGCGACACCGCCTTGGATCGACCGGCGCGGGGCAACTGCAGCGCATCTACGAGTCCTTCACCGATTCAGGCCCCTACAGCCCGGATGCGGCAAGCGCCGGACTCCGGAGCCTGCGCAATGCCTGCCTCGATCTTTTGGCCGCGGCTGATCCCGAGACTGGTGAAGCGCTTGCTCTGGCGCAACTCGATTCCGCAACCAACATGACGGACCGCCTCGCCTCACTCAGCGTGCTGACGACCATTCCGGGCAAAGCACGCGAGGACGCCATCGCGCGGTTTGGAGAGCGCTATCGCAACGAGCCGCTCGTCATCGACAAATGGTTCACCCTGCAGGCCGCGATCCCCGAAGATGGGACGCTCGAGCGGGTGAAGCACCTGATGGAGCATCCCGCCTTCTCGCTCGGCAACCCCAATCGGGTGCGTTCGCTGATCGGAAGCTTCGCCATGCTGAACCAGGTTCAGTTCAACAGGGCGGACGGCGCGGGCTACCGACTCCTCGCCTCGATCGTCCTGCGCGCGGACGAGTTGAATCCGCAGTTGGCCGCCCGCCTCCTCACCGCTTTCAGCACGTGGCGAATGATGGAAAACGGGCGGCGAAAGCACGCGGAAGAGGCCCTGCGCTCCATCGCGCAAAAGCCCAACCTTTCCCGCGATGTAGGGGATATCGTGAGCCGCTCCCTTGAGGAGAGCCAATCCAAATAACCTATATGGATGAATAGGTTTGGCATTGTCCCAGATTTCCCCAGGGGAAGACGACATAGGAAATTTTTTATTAACCTTCGGGTTCTACTAACTAGACAAATCACCCGCTCAAGATTCTATTGTTAGTGATTCGGAGAGATGCGGCACGTCCTCCGAAACAGGACGCAAATGGTTCCGGAGGAAGCATCGCATGGCGGGGGCGGTGACCGCATGCGTACCCGCGCGTGCGGGTACGATTCTAGGGGTGACGCGATCAGACGCGAACCCCACCTATCGACGGCTCGAACGCTATGAGCCTCTGCTCCGCTTGGCAGTTCCGGCGGTCCTGATCCTGTTTCTCATTACGCTTGCGGGCAGCGCCTGGGTGCAGATCCGCGACGGCCGCAAAGACACGCTTTTCGACGCCATCAGCGACATCGACATCATCGCATCCCTATCGGCGGCGAAGCTTGGTGCCGCTCCTGCTCCCGGCAACGGCGCGCAGGCTGCGGCGCAGCTGGAGCAGCTCGCCAAGGACATGCCGCCGAGCGCCCTGACGCAGAACCGCATGCTCATGCTGGTCGATCAGGCAGGCGTAGTTCTGGCCGTCTATCCGCCGATGACGAATGCCCCCGCCAAGCTCACCGACATCCTGGGCGAAGCGCAGCCCCTGATGCTGTTTGCCGACCGCGCGGGCGTCATGACGGTCCGGCTGCCCGGCGGCGTTGAGGGCATGGCGACCGTTCGCGCGCTTCCCGCCTCATCGGGACAGATCGCGCTCGTGCAGCCCATGCCGCACATCCTGTCCGGCTGGTGGACGCGCACCATCGGTCACGTCTCGCTGCTCGGCGCCACCATTCTGGTGCTGCTCGGCATCGGCGTAGCCTATGTGATGCAGGCGAACCGCGCCCGCGCCGCCGACGAGGTCTGCGAGAAGGTGCGCGACCGCATCGATTCCGCGCTCAACCGCGGACGTTGCGGATTGTGGGATTGGGACATCGGCCGCGGCCGCATCTACTGGTCCGATTCCATGTACGAACTCCTCGGCTACGAGCGCCAGGACGAGTTCCTCTCCTTCGGCGAAGTGAACGCCATGATCCATCCCGAGGATCAGGATCTCTTCACCTTGGCCGAACAGCTTGCCTCCGCCAGCACGTCGCTCGTCGACTACGAGTTCCGCATCCGCAGCATCACGGGCGACTGGGTGTGGCTGCGCGCCCGCGCCGAACTGATGAACGATCCGGACGATGCGGCAAGCCATCTCGTCGGCATCGCCGTGGACGTGACCGAGCAGCGCGGCCTGGAGGAGAAGACCGCCAAGGCCGATGCCCGCCTGCACGACGCCATCGAGGCGATCTCCGAGGCCTTCGTGCTGTGGGATGCCAACAACAACCTCGTGCTCTGCAACTCGAAATTCCAGAAGCTGCATGAGCTGCCGGCCGATGCGCAGCTGCAGGGCAAATCCTATGCGGACGTGATGGCGCTCGGCCGCCCGCCGGAAGTGCAGCACCAGTTCCTGCGCCGCGAGCAGCAGGATGTGGGCGCACGCACCTTCGAGGCACGCCTTCAGGACGGCCGCTGGCTGCAGATCAACGAGCGCCGCACCAAGGACGGCGGCTACGTGTCCGTGGGTACGGACATCACCGCGCTCAAGCGCCATGAGCACCGCCTCGTCGAATCCGAGAAGGAGCTCATCGCCACCGTTCTCGATCTCAAGCAGTCGCGCCAGAAGCTCGAGGCGCAGACACATCAGCTCGCTGACCTCGCCGAGCGCTACCTCGACCAGAAGGCGCAGGCCGAGAGCGCCAACCGCGCCAAGTCCGAATTCCTGGCCAACATGAGCCACGAGCTGCGTACGCCGCTCAACGCCATCATCGGCTTTGCGGAAGTGATGCAGAGCGGCATCTTCGGTTCGCTCGGTTCCGACAAGTACGAGGAATACTGCTCCGACATCCGCTCCAGCGGCCAATATCTCCTGTCGGTGATCAACGACATCCTCGACATGTCGCGCATCGAGGCAGGCCGCACGTCTCTCACCAAGCAGCCGATGGAGGTTCACGCCGCGATCCAACGCGCCCTCAAGCTGGTAGGCGAGCAGACGAAGGCCAAGAACCTCTCCGTCACCGTCGACGTGAACCCCGACGACATCGTGGTGCCCGCCGACGAGCGCGCCCTGCACCAGATCCTCGTCAACCTGCTCCAGAACGCCACGAAGTTCACGAGCGAAGGCGGCTGCATCACGGTGCGCACGCGTCAGGCCGGCAACGCGGTCAACATCTATGTCGAGGACAACGGTATCGGCATTCCGGCGCACGCCCTGCACAAGCTGGGTCAGCCCTTCGAGCAGGTCGAGACCGAGTTCTCGAAGAGCTACAAGGGCTCAGGACTCGGCCTCGCCATCGCCCGCTCGCTCACCGAACTCCATGGCGGCAGCTTACGCATCAAGAGCCAGGAAGGCCTCGGCACCATCGTGCTGGTCCATCTGCCGCTGACGGAGAACACCAGCGCGGAGATCGCGCTGGCGGATGCGGCAGCCTAAGGCGACGTCATTCGCCAGCATGCAAAGCCGGCACTCACGCGATGCAGGCTTTTTTCGTACTCGATCTCTGTAGCGCCTCAGCCACTTGAAACGCGAAGAGCCGGCCTGTGAGGGCCGGCTCCTTTGCTTGTGGGTGTGTTCGGGTGTGAGCGGGTGTGCTTACAGGGTAAACATCTGGAAGTGGGCGGCAGACAGCGCC
>NZ_JAFBID010000075.1 GCF_016811235.1 Microvirga arabica | reverse complement strand
GTCCCTGGCCGCGGCGGCGCGAGCGCTGGACGTCACCCCTTCGGCCGTGACCCAGCGGCTGCGACAGTTGGAGCAGCGCTTAGGGGTGCGGCTGCTGGAACGCACCAGCCGCCGTCTGCACCTGACTGCCGAAGGGCAGTTGCTGGCTCAGCGTGGTGCCGAGGTCCTGGCCAACATGGAGGAGCTTGCCGAGGCTTTGGTGGAGCGCCGCCAGGTCGTGACGGGGCATCTGCGGGTGGCAGCTCCGTTCGGCTTCGGGCGACGGTACGTGGCAGGGGCAATGGCAGAGCTTCGGACGCGACATCCGGAGGTGAAGCTGACCCTGACGCTGTTCGAGGATCCGGTCGGCCTGCGTGGCGATGCCTGGGACGTGCTGATCCATGTGGGGCCGCTGACGGACTCGACCCTTACGCTGCACCGGCTGGCGCCCAACCGCCGCATCCTCTGCGCAGCACCATCCTATTTGGAACGACACGGTATGCCGGAGCGGCCGGAGGATCTCCGCCAGCATGCCTGTGGCGTGATCCGGGAAGACCAGAGCGACGTCACGTTGTGGCGCTTCAGCCATGCACAGGAGGAGGCAGTCACCGTGCGGGTTCAGCCGGCGCTGAGCAGCAACGATGGTGAGGTCACCAAGCGATGGGGGCTGGCGGGGCTTGGCATTATTGTCCGCTCAGAATGGGATGTCGCCGAGGATTTGCAGCAGGGCCGTCTAGTGCCGCTGTTGCCGGCCTGGCAGCTTCCGGATGCCGATGTGGTGGCGCTGTTGGGTGCTCGTGGCGGACGGGTAGCGCGAACGGCCCACTTCCTGGAGAGCCTGCGGCAGATGCTTCAGCCCGTGCCCTGGCGCGTGTAGCGGGACCGGCAGGCCATCCCTCGCAGGATATTAGTGCCTCTGAGAAGGTCAAGACCCAGAGAGGATTTCTGGTGGCAGTTCGCAAGCTAGGGTCTCACGTATCCAGGATACTTGGCTTTGATCTCGTCCACATGAGCCAATGTCCCGGAGAGATGTTCCCGCAAGTGCTGCTGCGCCTCGTCAGGCTTGCCTTCGGCAATGGCCTGCACGATCAGCCTGTGATGATGCACAATGTTTTGAGCCTTGCCCGGAGTAGGGAGGTGCAGTCGGCGCAAACGATCAATATGGCCGCTGCGGCTGCGTACGAGTGTCCATAGATCGTGCATCTGCGCCGCCTCGTAGAGATGCTGGTGGAAATCCCGGTCAGCAGCGGCAAAAGCTTCGAAATCCTCGGCTTCCATCAGGGCCTGCTGCTGAGCCAGGAAGCCCTGAAGCCTTGCGATCAACCTTTGATCAGGCGCGAGCGCCAAGCTCCTGACGATCTCGAGTTCCAGAGAGCGGCGAAGGAAATGCGCCTGATGGGCAAGCGTCAGGTCAATGGGGCTGACCACCGTCGCATGTTGCGGGAAAATCTCGACGAGGCCTTCCTCCTGGAGCCTGAGGAGGGCATCCCGGATCGGGGTCGAGCTGAGGCCGAACTCCTTCTGGAGGGTGAGGCGGTTCAGCACCGTTCCAGGTACCAATGTCAGGGAGAGGATAGCTTCCCTTAGGTATTCGAAAACCTGAGGCGCGGCATGGCGCGACCTATCCCGGGGCCGCAACGAGGTCACCGTCAAGGTATCCATGTTCCCGTCCTTTCTCGGACTTCAGCCCGATCCTTCGAGGCGTTCATTACATCAGAAAGCTGCATCAGAATACAGGTTGACAGGCTAATGCATTAGCGCTTTAGTGTCTATCGTTCCCGCTGGAACATCCAGCCGCAAGCCCGCAGAAGACGGGTGATCGCCAACCAATCCAAATCATAGGAGGAAGCGCATGAGGGCGCTGAAACTGTTGTCCGCCGCTGCCCTGGGCATTGCGATCTCTGCACCCACGTTTGCTGCCGGGTATCCAGAAAAGCCCGTGACGGTGGTCGTGCCGTTCCCGGCCGGCGGTGCGTCCGATACGACGGCCCGCGTCACCACTCAGAAGATGCAGGAAAGCCTTGGGCAGCCCATCGTGGTGGAGAACAAGCCTGGCGCGAATGGCTCCCTCGGAGCGGGGCAGGTCGCCAAGGCAAAGGCCGACGGCTACACCCTGATTGTTGGCTCGATCGGCGTCTATGCCATCAACCCGGTTCTCTACAAGAGCCTGCCTTACGACCCGACCAAGGATTTCGACCTGCTCACGGTGGCCGTGCGCACCCCGAACGTTCTCGTGGCTAACCCCAACTTCCCGGCCAACAACGTCAAGGAGTTCGTCGAACATCTCAAGAAGAACCCTGAGAAGGTGACGTTCGCCTCGTCCGGCGCGGGCTCGTCCGACCATCTCACCGCAGCCTTGTTCTGGCAGAAGACCGGCACCACCGGCGTGCATGTGCCCTACAAGGGCGGCGCTCCCGCCATCACGGACCTGATCGGCGGCCATGCCGATGTGTCGTTCCAGAACCTCGGCGCCGTGTCGAACCACATCAAGGCCGGCAAGCTGAAGCTGCTTGCCGTCACAGCTGAGAAGCGGAACCCCGCCTTCCCGGATGCGCCGACCATGAAGGAAGCGGGCGTCGAGGGTGTGGAGGTCTACTCTTGGCAGGCTGTTGCTGCGCCAAAGGGACTTCCGGCCGACGTGAAGAGCAAGCTCGAACAGTCGCTGGCCGGCGCCCTGAACTCGCCCGACGTGAAGGGCAAGTTCAACGACATCGGCTTCGAGGTCGTCGCCAACACCAGCGGTCAGTTCTCGGAGTTCCTGAACCAGGAAATCAGCCGCTGGAAGACCGTCGTCGAGACCGGAAAGATCACGGCTGACCAATAAGCTAACCATGTGGGGCAGCCGTCTTGGCTGCCCCTGATCCTGATATATTGGAATTGCCAAGAGCGTCGCCACTTGTCTGATGCCTGCGCGGCCTTTGCTCCCGCCAGCGACGCCACAACGTTCATCGTCATTGCACCGGGAGGACGCTCATGATGTCACACGTGCTCCAGAAGAAAGATTTTTGGGCTGGTGTGCTCTACATCGCCTTCGGCGTGGCAGCCTTCTGGATCGGACGCGACTATCCCATGGGCATGGCTGGGCGCATGGGGGCAGGCTATTTCCCCACCATCCTCAGCGTCACCCTCATGCTGATCGGCCTGCTTTCCGCAGCACGTGCCTTCGCACAGGAGGGTGAGGCCGTCGGCGCTATTGCCTGGAAGCCCCTGGCGCTCGTCGTCGGCTCGACCGCTCTGTTCGGATTGCTGCTCTCCACCGCAGGACTTGTCGTCGCCCTGATCGCGCTCGTCCTGGTCAGCGCGGCAGCGAGCCAGCACTTCCGCTTCGAGCCCAAGGCGGCAGCAGGGCTGATCCTTCTCGTGGTTTTCTGCACGCTTGTATTCGTCAAGGCGTTAGGTGTCCCGATGCCGCTCGTCGGCTCCTGGTTTGGCGAGTAGGGGGATCAAGCGATGGAAACGCTCTCCAATCTCTGGCTCGGCCTGGAAACCGCGCTGACCTTCTGGAACCTGGCCTATTGCATGGTTGGCGTGCTCCTCGGCACCGCAATCGGCGTGTTGCCGGGTCTCGGGCCAACCGCGACCATCGCCATGCTGCTGCCCGTCACCTTTGGTCTGCCGCCGGTCTCGGCGCTGATCATGCTGGCCGGCATCTACTACGGTGCGCAGTATGGCGGCTCGACCACCGCAATCCTGGTGAACCTGCCAGGGGAATCTTCGAGTGTCGTGACCGCGCTCGACGGCTATCAGATGGCCCGCCAGGGCAAGGCGGGGAAGGCGCTGGCAACGGCTGCCATCGGCTCCTTCTTCGCCGGAACGGTCGCGACTGTGCTTCTTGCCGTCTTTGCTCCTCCGCTGGCTGACCTCGCGTTGCAGTTCGGCCCTGCCGAGTACTTCTCCCTGATGGTGCTGGGTCTCGTCGCCTCTGTCGTGCTGGCGCATGGTTCGCTGCTGCACGCCTTCGGCATGATCATCCTCGGCCTCATGCTGGGCCTGATCGGCACCGACGTGAATTCCGGCACGACCCGTTACACGTTCGGCTTCCCGGAGATTGCCGACGGTATCAACTTCGTGGTTGTCGCCATGGGCGTGTTCGGGCTTGGGGAGATCATCGGCAACCTCGCGAACGAAACTACCCGCACGGTCATGGCGAAGACCGTCAAAGGTCTCATGCCGACGCGAGAGGACCTGAAGCAAATGGCGGCACCGGTCCTGCGAGGAACCGTCCTTGGTTCCATGCTCGGCATTCTGCCTGGCGGCGGCGCCATGCTTGCCTCTTTCGCGGCCTATACCCTGGAGAAGAAGGTATCCCGCCATCCCGAACGGTTCGGCAAAGGTGCCATCGAAGGAGTGGCGGGCCCGGAGAGCGCTAACAACGCCGGTGCGCAGACCTCCTTCATCCCGATGTTGACCTTGGGCATCCCGTCGAATCCGGTGATGGCCCTGATGATCGGTGCCATGATCATGCAGGGTATCCAGCCGGGACCCTCAGTCATGACCGAGCAGCCGGTGCTGTTCTGGGGGCTTATCGTCTCCATGTGGATCGGCAACCTGTTCCTGCTCGTCCTCAACCTGCCGCTGATCGGGCTGTGGGTGCGCATGATCTCGGTGCCGTATCACTTCCTTTATCCGGCCATTCTGGTCTTCTGCGCTATCGGCGTGTTCAGCCTCAACAACGCGACCTTCGACGTCTACCTGATGGCGATGTTCGGGTTCCTCGGCTACATCTTCCGCAAGCTCGATTGTGAGCCGGCCCCGATGCTGCTCGGCTTCATCCTCGGTCCGATGATGGAGGAGCACCTGCGCCGGGCCATGCTGATCTCCAAAGGCGATGCCACGGTTTTCATGAGCCGCCCGATCAGCGCCACCATGCTCGTTCTGGCCTTGATCCTGCTCGCGAGCGTCCTGGCTCCCACCGTTCGCCGAAAGCGCGAAGAGGCATTCCAAGAGGAGGCCTAGGGCCTTCTCCGCACCTCATTTCCTCGACACCACAGGTTCGATGCTAGTCCCATGACGACCAGAAACAGAAAGCCGGAAGATCTTCGAAGCGCCCGATGGTTCGCTCCGGATGATTTGCGCGGATTCGGCCACCGCTCCCGCATCATGCAGATGGGCTATGCTCCCGAGGACTGGGTGGGGCGTCCGGTTATCGCGATCATCAACACCTGGTCCGACATCAACCCCTGTCACGCCCACTTCAAGCAGCGCGTCGAGGACGTGAAGCGCGGCGTGTTCCAGGCTGGTGGTTTTCCCATCGAGCTGCCGGCGATCTCCCTGTCGGAGAACTTCGTCAAGCCGACGACGATGCTCTACCGCAACATGCTGGCCATGGACACGGAAGAGCTCATCCGCTCCCATCCGGTGGATGGCGTCGTGCTCATGGGCGGCTGCGACAAGACCACGCCCGGACTCCTTCTGGGCGCCACGAGCGCCAACCTCCCGTCGATCTACATTCCGGCCGGGCCCATGCTGCGCGGGAACTGGAAGGGCAAGACCCTGGGCTCCGGGTCGGATGCCTGGAAGTACTGGGATGAGCGCCGGGCCGGCAACATCACCAAGGAAGACTGGGTGGAGGTCGAGGGTGGCATCGCCCGCAGCCACGGTCACTGCATGACCATGGGCACCGCTAGCACCATGACGGCGATTGCCGAAGCCGTCGGCATGACGCTACCGGGTGCTTCCTCCATTCCCGCTCCTGACGTCAATCACATCCGCATGTGCGCCGAAGCGGGCCGCCGGGCGGTCGAGATGGTCTGGGAGGATCTCACGCCCAGCAAGATCCAGACTCGTCCCGCCTACGAGAACGCCATTGCCGTTGCTATGGCCATGGGCTGCTCCACGAATGCCGTGATCCATCTCATCGCCATGGCCCGTCGGGCCGGTCACGATGTCGGCCTCGATGATTTCGAGATCGCCAGCCGCAAGGTTCCGGTGATCGCGAATGTGCGCCCGAGCGGTGCGGCCTACCTGATGGAGGACTTCTACTTCGCCGGCGGGCTGCCGGCCCTCATGACGCGCATCCGGTGCCATCTGCATCTCGACTGCCTCACGGTGACGGGCAGGACGCTCGGCGAGAACATCGCCCGCGCCGAGGTCTACAATGATGATGTTATCCGCACTGTTGACAACGCCATCTATGAGGAAGGCGCGCTCGCCGTGCTCAAGGGCAATCTTGCTCCGGACGGATGCGTCATGAAGCCGAGCGCCTGCGAGCCGCGCCTGCGCCAGCATTCGGGGCCTGCCCTCGTGTTTGACGACTATCCCTCCATGAAGGCCGCCATCGACGACGATAATCTCGAAGTGACAGCGGACCATATCCTGGTCCTGCGCAATGCAGGGCCGCAGGGCGGTCCCGGAATGCCGGAATGGGGCATGCTGCCGATCCCGAAGAAGCTCGTGAAGCAGGGCGTGCGTGACATGCTGCGTCTGTCCGACGCCCGTATGAGCGGCACCAGCTACGGAGCCTGCATCCTTCACGTGTCGCCGGAGGCGCATGTGGGCGGGCCGCTCGCGCTCGTGCGCACCGGCGACATCATCACCGTCGATATTCCAGCTCGCCGCATCACGCTCGAAGTCTCAGACGAGGAACTCGAGATGAGGCGTGCTCTGTTGCCGGAGTGTAAGCCGCGCTTCGAGCGCGGCTATGGCTGGATGTTCAGCAAGCACATTCGCCAAGCCCATGAAGGCTGCGACTTCGACTTCCTTGAGACGAGCCACGGCGGGCCCGTGGCCGAGCCCGATATTTTCTAGTTCCAGGAGATGAACCGATGACCGGCCTCAAGCCCGAAACACGCGACAAGCTCAAGAAAGTCGCGACTCCGACCCTAATGACGGCCCTCTACAAGCGCGGCCTGCGCAACCAATGGATTCAGGACGTCCATCGCATCAACCGCGATGCTGGCCCGATGGTGGGCGAAGCTTTCACCTTGCGCTACATGCCGGCCCGGGAGGACCTGAACCAGTTGACCGTCTTCCGCGACCGGGAGCACCCGCAGCGCAAAGCTGTCGAGATCTGCCCTCCGGGGGCGGTTCTCGTGATGGACAGCCGCAAGGACCCGCGGGCCGCGTCGGCCGGCTCGATCCTGATCTCTCGCCTGATGGTGCGCGGCGTTGCCGGCGTTGTCACCGACGGCGGCTTCCGCGATACGCCCGAGATCGAAAACCTCGGCATCCCAGCCTATCACAACCGTCCGTCCGCTCCGACGAACCTGACTCTGCACCAAGCCATCGACATCAACGTGCCGATCGGCTGCGGCGATGCGCCGGTGTTCCCGGGCGATGTCATCGTCGGCGATGCCGAAGGCGTAGTGGTGATTCCGGCTCACCTGGCGGACGAGATTGCCGAAGAGACGGTTGAGATGACGGCGTTCGAGGACTTTGTGACCGAGGAGGTCTTGAAAGGCCGCTCGATCCTCGGGTTGTATCCGGCCACCGACGAGCAGACCAACATCGACTTCGCAGCTTGGCGCAAGGCCAACGGGCGTTAGACCTACGGGGAGGGCGCCAGGATGACGTACGGAAGTGAATAGACGAGCCGATTGGAGACGAGATGAAGGCGAACAGGATCAAGACACTCTGGGCGGAGAGGAGGCCTGTGCTGAATGGCTGGCTTTCAATCCCGAATGCGTTCACTGCCGAGATCCTAGCGGAGCAGGGATACGACTCCATCACGATCGATCTTCAGCATGGGCTCATCGACTATCAGGTCGCAGTCGGCATGCTCCAGTCGATGCGCGCCAGTGAGGTTGCGCCTCTCGTGCGCGTTCCATGGCTTGATCCCGCCGCCATTATGAGTGTGCTTGACGCTGGAGCCTATGGGGTCATTTGCCCCATGATCAACACCGGGGCTCAGGCAGCCGAACTCGTGTCGTACATGCGCTATCCCCCGGCAGGAACCCGCAGCTTCGGTCCGACCCGGGCGGTGTTCTCCGCTGGCCCGAATTATGGGGCGGAGGCCGATGACAATGTTCTCTGCTTTGCCATGATCGAAACGTCGGAAGGGTTCCAAAACCTGGAGGAGATCGTTTCAACCCCTGGCTTGGATGGTGTCTATATCGGTCCGTCCGATCTGACACTTGGGCTGACTGGGCGGCAATACCCCTTCGGTTTTGATCGGGAGGAGCCAGAGATGGTGGAGGCAATCCTCACGATCCTGGATGCAGCCCACCAGGCTGGCATCCGCGCGGCCCTCCACTGCGGTGGGGCAGCCTACGCCGCGAAGGCCGTAGGCTGGGGCTTTGATCTGGTGACGCTGCCCAACGACGTCCGCCTCCTTGCCGCCGCGTCCCTCGCGAGCGTGACCGATACCCGCAAACTGATCGCAGCCGGCGCGGGATCAACCGGTTAGAAGCGGCGCCACGCATTCTTATGGCTCTGGATCGGAGGACAGAGACCCTGAGAGGGCGGGTACTCCCGAGCAGATCCTGCCACAGCAGGGATACCGCTCAGGCTGGCTGGTAAGGTCAGCTCCTGGCACTTCTCGGAACAAGGCCGACGGTCTGCTTCAGCAAGGAACAGCGGACGCTCTCGGAGGGCAGGGGAGCGTCAATGCATGACCTATTTCCAGACCTCAGGAGCGGCGAGAATTACCCGTTGCTCCAGAGTAGTCGACGGGCCTCTGGCAGAAAGTTACATGCTCTTGGCGTTGGGGAGACGGGGCGGGATGACGGTTTCTATCGCTTCGATTCGTTAGAATTGGGTGCGTAATCTAGCTGGCACAGGTCAGTTGCTCGCGCGTCGGCATGCCAGCCTGAGCACCATGGGCGAGGCAAGCCAGCGACGCCCCGTGGCAGGCCCGTTTGAGAGCTGTCCTGAAGGGGAGGGCTTCATCGATGCCGTTGGCCAGGATGCCGACGAAGGTGTCGCCAGCTCCAGTCGTGTCGATAGGGTGAATCCGTTTCGCTTCGATAGTTTCGCAGCGTCCATCAGGGTGAAACGCAAAGGCTCCGCGAGCGCCTGCTGTGACAACGCAAATGCAGCCGCTTTCAGCTAGATAGGCTCCCGCAACCTGGAAGTCGGCGGTTTCACAGCCAAGGATTCTGGCTGCCGCAATGGCTTCGTGTTCGTTGACAATGAAGATATCAGTAGCGTCAATGAGATTGGAAAGGTCTCTAGCCGGAAAATGTGGCGGGGCTGGTGCGAGGTTCCAAATGACGCGACCGCCAGTCGCCCGCACGCGCTGCGCGACACGGAGGGATGCGTGGAAGGGAACCTCCATCTGGAAAACCGCAACCGTCGAGTCATCTGCCTCGAAACCAAGAGCCCTAGCCTCGGTCAGGGAGGCATTTGCTCCGCTGGCGACAGTGATCGCGTTCTCGCCGCGCTCGTCGACGGTTATGAAAGCGCATCCAGTCGGTTTGGTGCTGCTTGCGACGAAATCTGCTACGACACCGTTGCGAATGAGGTTGTCGCTTGCGGATCGACCGAAAACGTCATCCCCAACGCAGGCGGCGATCGCCACCCGGCCCGGTAACGATACCCGCGCCGCCGCGATCGCCTGGTTCGCGCCCTTGCCGCCGAATAATGTCTCATAACCCGGCGAGAGAACGGTTTCGCCGGGCAGGGGGATCGAGGTCACGCGGGCGACAAGATCGATGTTGATCGAACCGAAAACGAGGATCATGTCACGCGCTCCCTTTCCCCCCCAGCCTCAGCCTTCGGCATCCATGGCGTGGAGCATTTCCACGCGCCGGCGACAGTCCTCATCCGTGGAGAATTCTGCTGCCAAGTAGGACTCGACGAGATCCTGCGCGAGCCAGGAACCGACGATCTTGGCGCCGATGCACATCACGTTGACGTCGTCGTGCTCGACCGACTGATGCGCGGAGTGGATGTCGTGGCAGACGGCGGCGCGAATGCCCTTGACCTTGTTGGCCGCGATTGACGCACCGACGCCTGTGCCGCAGACCATGATGCCGCGCTCGGCTTCGCCGGATTTGACCTTTCCGGTCAGTGCGCGGGCAATGTCCGGAAAATCCACGGGTTTGTCATCGAACGATCCGACATCGATGACCTCGTGCCCGAGCGAGCGGACGTGTTCGACTACAGCGTTCTTGAGGGGCCATCCGGCATGATCTGACCCGATTACGACGCGCATTGGGTAACCTTTCCTTCGTGATTGCAGGCTGGGTGGCGCTGGGCGCCACCCACTTTCTCCCTGGCTCAGCTCCGCATCTCCTGGGGAAGCTCGCTGCCATGGAATTTCTTGTAGATCTCGTTCAGCTTGCCGTTCTTCAAGTTGGTCGAAATCCACTCGTTAAGCTTCTCGACTAGGCGCGGCTCACCCTTGCGCACACCGATAGCGAGATCGAAGGTGCGAATGAGCACCTTGGGCTCGAACGCGCGGGCCGGATTCTTGACGCCGATCTGGTTCACGATCGTTGCGGAGGTCGCTACGCAATCGGCCTGCCCCGAGACGGCGGCCGTCACCATGGTGGCGTCGTCGTCGAAGCGGGCGAGGGTAAGATTGCGGTCCTTCATGTTCGACAGTTCCGTATCCTGCGTTGTGCCGCGGGAGACTGCGATCGTCTTGCCCTTCAGGTCCTCCCAAGTCTTCGCCTGCACCGATTTCAGGCATCCGACGGTGGATTGCAGAGCCGCATAGGCCTTCGTGAAGTCGATCACCTTCGCGCGCTCGGGCGTGACGGAAAGGGTCGAGATGATGATGTCGGCCTTGTTGGTCTGTACATTCGGAATCCGGGTCGCGCCCGTCGTTTGGACGAATTCGAGCTCCAGCCCAAGATCCTTGGCGAGAAGCTGGGCGGTTTCCACGTCCGAGCCCGTCGGCTTGAGATTGGCGTCCATCATGCCGGACGGCGGGATCGCCAGGTCGGTCGCGATGCGGATCTTCTTGGCCTTCATGATGTCGTCGAGGAGGTCGGCATGCGCGGCGGTGGTGCCGAGTGCCACCATGCAGGTCATTGCAATTGCGGCAGCGGATAGCGGGCGCTTCATCATCGTGGTCGTCTCCCTGAGTTTTGGTTGTCGTTCAAAGCCCTGTGCCAACGAACTGGGCGAGTTCCGGGGTTGCGGGCGATGTCAGGATCGCGGCAGGTCCTGTCTCGTGGACCTTGCCGTGATGCATGAACACCACCCGGTTGGCGATCCCTCTGGCAAATCCCATCTCGTGCGTGACCATCACCATGGTCATGCCATCCGCAGCGAGCGCTTCGATGACCTTCAGGACCTCGCCGGTCAGTTCCGGATCGAGAGCTGAAGTCACTTCGTCGAACAGCATCACCTTGGGCTGCATGGCGAGCGAGCGGGCGATTGCCGCGCGCTGCTGCTGTCCGCCGGAGAGTTGTTCGGGATATTGATGGAGCTTGTCTTCCAAGCCCACCTGGGCAAGGACCCGCCGCGCCTGCTCCTTCGCCTGAGCCTTCGAGATGCCCTTCACGGAACAGGGGGCGAGCGTGATATTCTCCTCGATAGTTAGGTGAGGAAACAGGTTGTAGCTCTGGAAGACGATGCCGACATCTTGGCGCAGTGCCCGCAGGTTGAGTTTTGGGTCGCTGACGCGATGGCCGCACACGACGATCTCGCCGCTGTCGATGGTCTCGAAGCGGTCGATGCAGCGAAGAGCGGTGCTTTTGCCCGATCCGCTACGCCCGATGAGGACGAGAACCTCGCCGCGATTGACCTCGAAACTGACGCCGTTGAGCACCTTGAGCGCTCCGAAGCTCTTGTGCACGTTCGAAAGGCCGACGACCGACGAAGCAGTATCTGTTCTGGTGATCTTGTGCATATCAGGCAGCCTCAAGTTCGATGCGGGCCGGGCCACCCCGCTTTTCCAATCGGTGACTGAAGAGCGAGAGGGGATAGCAGAGGGCGAAGTAGATGACGGCGATGATGGTGTAGATCAGGAAGGGCTCGAACAGGGAGTTGTTGATGATCTGCCCGGACCGCGCGAGTTCCACGAAGCCGACCACCGAGGCCAGCGAGGTGTTCTTGATGATCTGCACCATGAAGCCCACGGTCGGCGGCGTCGCGATCCGGACGGCTTGCGGAAGGATGACCTTCATCATCCGCTGGGACCGGCTGAGAGCGAGTCCTTCCGCAGCCTCCCATTGCGGCTTCGGAACGGACTCGAAGCAGCCGCGCCAGATCTCGCCGAGATAGGCACTGACGAAGATCGTGAGAGAGGCGCCTGCGGCCATTAGGGGAGAGACGGTCACGCCAAGCGCGGGCAGACCGAAATAGGTCAGGAACATGATGACGAGCAGCGGCGTGCCCTGGATGAGCTGAACGTAGCCAGTGCTGATAAGTCTGACAATCCGACTCGGCGAGATGCGGCAGAGGGCGACGATGAAGCCGGCGATGCCGCCGCCGAGAAGGCCGATGAGCGACAGGCCGATGGTCCACAGCGCGCCGTATCCGAGGAACATCAGGTGATTGGCATTGAGAGAACCGCCCATCGTCTCCTCCTCACAAAGGGGTGCCGAGGCGTCGACGACGCGGGAAGATCACGAGACCAAGAAGCCAGAACCCAGCCCGCATGACCAGCGACAGGATGATGTAGACGATCGCGACCAGGATGTAGGTCTCAAACGCGCGGTAGGTGTCGGATTGGATATAGTTCGCGACTGCCGTCAGCTCTTCCGCCGAGATCTGCGACGTCACCGACGAGGCAAGCATCAGCAGCACGAACTGGCTCGTCAGCGACGGATAAACCTTCTCGATCGCCGGCCACATGACCACGTACCAGTAGATCTGTGCTCGGGACAGCGCCAGCCCTTCGGCGGCCTCGATCTGCCCGCGTGGAATCGAATCGAAGCCCGCGCGGATGATCTCGGTCGTGTAGGCGCCGACATTGATCGTGAGTGCCGCCGCGGCGACCGCAAAGGCGGAGAACTTCAATCCCAGGCTGGCGAGGCCGAAATAGACGAGGAAGATCTGAACCAACAGCGGCGTGTTGCGGATCACCTCGACATAGATGCCGCAGATGCGCGCAACGATCGGATGGCTGCTGCGTCTGCCGATGGCACCAAGGACGCCGATGACAGTACCCAGCGCGGTCGCAATGAAGGCGAGCTGAAGGGTGAGCAGCGCTCCCTGCAGGAAGGCTGGCCATCGCTCGAAGATCGTGGCGAAATCCAGGTTGAGGTTCATCGCTGGTGATCCGGGGCTAGGTTGCAGCCTGGTTCGTCATCCGGTCGTAGACCCGGAACAGAGCTTGGTTGCCGTTCGTGCCTTCACCATGGGCACGCGCCTCGACATACTGGCTCGTCACCAACGCCGTGCCCGGCAGCGGCACCGACAGCGAAAGAGCCTGCTCCTGCACGAGGCGCAGGTCTTTGAGCATCAGGTCGATGCGAAAGCCGGCGGATGCATCCCCGGCGATCATCGCCGGTCCCAGCTTGTCGAGCATCCAGGATGCGGCCGAGCCACCCAGCAGCACGTTGCGGAGCTGTTCGAGGTCCACGCCGGAAGCTCGGCCAAGCGCCAGCGCCTCGCAGATGGCTTGGAGGTTGATGCCGCAGATGAGCTGGTTGCAGAGTTTGACGGTCTGTCCAGCCCCAGCCTCGCCGACATGGGTGATCGTCGTGCCCATTGCCCGGAAATATGGATCGGCGCGCAGGAAAGCGTCCTGATCGCCTCCCACCATGATCGAAAGCGAGGCATTCTTGGCGCCAACCGGCCCTCCGGACACGGGTGCATCGAGGAAGGCCACGCCGGCGGTCTTAAGATCGGCATGCATGCGCCGGACAGCGACGGGAGAGATCGTGCTCATGTCGACGAGGAGACGGCCGCGTGGCGGCGACGCTAAAAGGCCGCCTTCGCCGTAGACGATCTCCTCAACCTGCGGCGTGTCGGGGAGCATGGAAATGACGATGTCCGCGTCGCGGGCCGCCCCGGCCGCACTCTCGGCGCCGGTGGCACCTTGGGTAACGAGGTCGTCGATTGCCTCCCTGCGCACGTCGTAGGCGCGGACTGCAAATCCAGCTTTGAGCAGGTTAAGCGCCATCTCGCGCCCCATCGTTCCCAGGCCGACAAAGCCGACCGTCGCGTTCTGTTCGTTCCGTCGCATCGTGTCTTCCTGTTCTTGGTCAAGTGTCATGAGGCGCTCCGGGCGTCAGATTCGCCGATCGCGGCGCGACGACGGAAATCGTCTCCGATCGCGAAATGCTCTCGCAGGACCCTTTCCGCATGTTCCGGGTCTCGGCCGACGATGGCGTCAAAGATCCGGCGATGATCCTCGATCAGATAGGTTTTCATGGAGTCAAACACCTGAAGAAGCTCTCGGCGACCGCGATGGGAACGCATCAGAATGCCGGACAGCGAGCTGTGCAGCACGATCAGCGTCTCGGACTTGCCTGCGTGGACGACCGTGCGGTGAAAGTCGAAATCAGCCGCGCTGCCACCGTCGGGATCGTCGATGGTCTCGACGATACGTGCGAGCGCCTGCTGCAACTTCTCGAAATCGGACACGGTAGCCCGCTCGGCGGCAAGCCGGACGGCTTGGCATTCGATCGCGATGCGCGCCTGCATTACGTCGTCGACGACGTCAGACTGCTGGGCGAAGGCGAAGGTGAAGAAGTCGTTAAGAACAGACGGGTCAGGTCGGCGCACGATTGTTCCGACTCGGTCGCGGATTTCCACAACGCCGAGGACTGTCAGGGCGCGCAGCGCCTCGCGCAGGATCGGTCTGCTCACACCGAGCTGCGCAGCGAGATCGCGTTCAGGGATCAGCCGGTCACCCGGTCGCAACGAGCCCGCGAGCAAACGCTCGCGCAAGAAGGCGAAGACCTTCTCGAACCCCTTGCCGCCACTCTCCCTAAGCCGCGTGATTTCAAGATCAGCGGTCATATCTCTTACCTTGGTCATACCAGATTGCATACCACGGTTTTTCAGTCAAGCGCGCTCTAGCTGCACAGGGTTCGCCGAGGTCCAAATGCGCATGAGAGGAAGGGATACGAAGGCTGGGTGACGTTCGGTGCGTCTTAGGCTGGACCCAGCATAAAAATGGCGGGTCACGCCCTCAGTAGGAGAGAAACGGCAGCCGAAACAACGTAGGCTCAATAAACGGGTGCAACTTCGAAAGCATGAGCAGAGCTTGAAAGCAGGCCGAGCTCGATGCTGCCCATCTTGATGTCGGCTAGTACCACTTCTCGGAAGTAGTCGAATGTCCGCGCAAGGAGGGAGTACCGGACGTCCCTGGAAGGCAGGAGATCGTTAGTGCCTGACCCGGAGGGGACGTTCCTGTTTTTGCTAACTGAATAGACGAGTGGCATATTTCCAGAAGGTTTCAGCCGCACTCGTGAGCCGCGCACGGGGGCGGAATAGGCGCACCTCGACGGAAATGTCCCATTCAGGCCCGCCTGCGCGGACGAGACGCCCTGCCTCAAGATCTGATTCCACGAGGCTGCGGATGACCCAGGCGACGCCAGCGCTGCTCTGCGCCATCTCGGCTAATAGAACCGCAGGCCCGATGAAGCCCGGCTGAAGGAATGGGGGCTGCTCCTTGGCGGCGAGCGAACTCGCGACGATCCGACCGATTCCTGACCCCGGGTGATACGTGAGGTGGGGCAGGGGAGCGTCAGGGGTGCCCGGCAATACGAAGCGCGGCTTCAGGGCGTCGGCCTCGTCCGGTGCGCTCACAGGCACGACCATGTCCTTGCCAATGGGAATGGACTGAAAGCGCGAGGCCTGGAGCCTCGTCGGCGCGAGCACATGATGATGGGCAATCAGGAATTGCGCCTCGCCGTCGATCAGCATGCGCTCGCAGGACGCCATATTCGCCGAGATCAGCTGCAGGTTCATGCTGGCGGCGGCCTCGGCTTGCACCTGACGGAACCAGTGCGGGAAGAACGTGATGGAAAGCGCATTGGTGACGGCAAAGCGCAGGGACTCGATTGCCGCGTGGGCTTCCTCCAGGACCCGCTCCCGGCCCGCTGCCACGCGGTGCAGGATGTCTTCGGCGATGGGGCGGAAAGCAGCCCCGGCGCGGGTGAGAACCACCGTGTGAGTGTTGCGCTCGAAGAGGGGCGTGCCAAGCCATTGTTCCAGTGCGCGGATGCGCCGGCTCAGGGCTGGCTGCGTCACGTGGCGCTTCTCCGCGGCGCGCGAGAAGCCGCCTGCATCGATCACCGCGAGAAAATCCTTCAGCCAGCCAAGCTCTACGTCCATACCGTCAGCGTATCATTTCATGCCGTCTCTGCATTACACCCCCAAAACTTTCGCGTCTATCAAAGTGTGAGCTGACGGTCGGGGCAGGGCTTTTCCCGGCCGAATTTCTCAACAACAACAGATCACTGACGATCTGGGGACGCGCCATGACCTCTGCTCACGACCCCTCCGACACTAGGCTCCAGAGCGACAGCAGTGCCAAGCCACGCGTCGCCTTGACCATGGGCGACTGCACGGGCATCGGCCCCGAGCAGTGCGCGCGTATCCTCTCTGACGGCCGTATGAATAATATTGCGAAGATCGTGCTGATCGGCGACGCCCGGGTGCTCGAACGCGGCATGCAGGATGCCGGTGTGAAATTCGACGTACGCCGCGTCTCATCCGCCAGCGAGATCGATTGGAACGACGACATCGTCCCGTTGATCGATCTCGGCAACATTGATCCGAATGTGCTCCCACGCGGTTCGGCCTCGCCGGAATCGGGCAAGCTCACGGGTGACACGCTGGCTCGTGCCATTGAGATCGCCGGTGAAGGCTATGTCGATGCGATCACCTTCGCGCCGCTCAACAAGGCCGCGATGTTCGCAGGTGGATGGAAGTTTCCCGACGAGCACAAGATGTTTGCTCATCTGCTGGAACATAAGACCTACTTCTCTGAGATGAACGTGCTCGATGGCCAGTGGATGTCCCGCGTGACTGGACATGTATCGCTCCGCCAGGCCATCGAGGAGATCACGCCGCAATCGATCTCTGATGCCGTGACCCTGGTGCATGAAATGCTGAGCAATGCCGGTATCGAGAACCCGCGCATCGCGGTGGCGGCGCTCAACCCCCATGCGGGCGAGGGTGGACTGTTTGGTCGCGACGAGATCGAGATGATCGGGCCCACCGTAAAGGCGCTGGCCGAGAAGGGCATCAACTGCTCCGGACCTTATCCTGCCGACACAGTCTATATCCGGGCATTCAAAGGCGAATTCGACAGCGTGGTCGCCATGTATCACGATCAGGGCCAAATCGCCACGAAGCTGAGAGGCTTCAACCGCGGCGTCACGGTGACGGCCGGTTTGAAGACCATCTTCACCACGCCCTCGCACGGCACGGCCTTCGATATCGTCGGCAAGGGTATCGCTACCACCGGCGCGCTGGAATCGGCAATCACCCTCGCCGCGACGCTTGCCACCAATAGGGCGCGCCGGGCCGCAGTGGGGCGCTGACGGACACCCAAATCATAAAGAAGATCACCAAAAAGGTGGCTCTCATTTCACCGGGTTGCCGCAAGAAGCGGCGTTAAAAACAACCAAGGAGGAACGCATGAAGAAATCCATGACGATCGTCGCCGCGGCAGCTCTCGCATTCGCGAGCGCAGGCCCGGCTGTTGCCGAGATCAAGCGCTTGGAGATCACTGCGCCGGCCGCCGCCGGCGGCGGCTATGACCAGAATGCCCGCATCATGCAGCAGGTTCTCCAGAAGGAGGGGCTCGCATCGGGCATCCAAGTGGTCAACCAGCCCGGCGCAGGTGGCACCATCGGTCTTGCAAACTACGTCAATAACAAGAAGCGTACTCCCACCCTTCTCATGGGTGGCCTTGCCCTCGTGGGCGCCATCATCACCAACAAGTCCACGGTCTCGTTCGAGGACACCTATCCGCTGGCGAGGCTAAGTGCCGACTACCAGCCGATCGTCGTGGCGGCGGATTCTCCGTACAAGACAGTTGAGGATCTCATCGCCAAGTTCAAGGCCGATCCGGGCTCCATCTCGTGGGGCGGCTCCGGTCCTGGCAGCACGGACCACATGCTCTACGGCCTGCTTGCAAAGGCCGCAGGCGTCGAACCGTCGAAGATCAACTATGTGGTACTCACCTCCGGCGGCGAAATGCTGTCGGGCGTCATGGGCGGCCACGTGACCGTTGGAACCGGTGGCTACAGCGAGCTTTCCGCTCAGATCAACGCCGGTAAGGTGCGTGCGCTCGCCATCTCCTCGCCGGAGCGGCTCCCGGGCATTGACATTCCGACCTTCAAGGAAAAAGGCTACGATGTGAACCTGGTGAACTGGCGTGCGGTGTTTGCGCCCAAGGATCTCAAGGCGGAAGAGAAGCAGGAACTCGAGCAGGCCATCGACAAAATGGTGAAGAGCGAGGACTGGAAGGCGGCCGTTAAGCAGCGCGGTTGGAGCGATGCCTACATGCCGCCTGCCGAGTTCGCGGCCTTCGTCAAGCAGGAGCATGTGCGGGCCGAGGGGCTGTTCAAGGAACTCGGCCTCCTGAAGTAAGCCTTCTTAACCGGGCCCGTTTCGAAAATGGGCCCGGTTTGCCGTCTTGTTCCGGCATGGCTTCCGTGACGGTCTTCGGAGCGATCCAGCATCGTTCGAAAGAAGAGCTGTCTCGGCGCGAATGCACGATGATGATCGACGGAGATCCCTGATGAATGCGACAGCCAGGCTCCAGATCGGGAACTTCGTTCTCGGCGCCATCTTGCTCCTTCTCGCCATTCTCGTGGTCGAGGAGACATTCTCTCTCTCCGCGCCCACTCAGCAGGCGACGATCGGCCCTGCCTTCTTCCCGCTGCTGATCGCTGTTGGCCTCGCGGTCAATGCCGCAGCGCTTTTCTGGCAGGCGCTTCGCGGCAAGGTTCCCGAGGAGCAATGGCTCAAGCACGATATACCGCCTGTGCTCATCGTGCTCGCGGGTCTCATCGTGCAGATGACTCTGCTCACGACAGCGGGGTGGATCGTCGCCACGACGCTGCTCTTCGCGACCGTTGCATGGGCGTTCGGCAGCCGCCGTGTCGTGCTCGACCTCCTTATCGGTTTTGTGCTGAGCGCCGCGTCCTTCTACATCTTCAACGAGGTGTTGGGATTGTCGCTGCCGGAAGGTTGGATCCTCGATACCTAAATGAGCGGCTGACTCACCGTTTCAGCTTTTTGACACAAAATCTATCGGGCGCTTCGCGACATGATGGAAACGCTGCAATCACTCCTTCAGGGCTTCTCCGTTTCCCTGGATCCCATGAACCTCCTGTGGGCAGCCATTGGTGTCACCGTCGGCACCGCCATCGGCGTTCTTCCGGGAATCGGTCCGTCGCTCACGGTGGCGCTCCTTTTGCCCGTGACCACCGCCCTTGAGCCCACGGCCGCCTTCATCATGTTCGGTGGGATTTACTATGGGGCCATGTACGGTGGCTCGACTACGTCGATACTGCTCAACACGCCCGGTGAGTCCGGCGCCATCGTGACCGCCATCGACGGGCATGCCATGGCTCGCAAAGGGCGTGGCGCGCAGGCGCTTGCAACCGCTGCCATCGGGTCCTTCGTGGCCGGCACCATCGCCACGTTGGCGATGACGTTCGTCGCACCCGCCATGGTCTCCTTCGCGCTCCTGTTCGGCCCTGCCGAATATTTCGGCCTCATGGTGCTGGCCTTCGTGACGGTCACGGCCGTACTGGGCGAGAACCTAGCTCTCGGCATGGCAAGCCTCATGCTTGGGCTGACCCTCGGTCTTGTCGGCATCGACAACCAGACAGGCGCCGCACGCCTCACCTTCGGGATCCCGGAATTACTCGATGGCATCGACGTGGTCATCGTCGCGGTAGGGCTCTTTGCTATTGGCGAGGCGCTGTATCAGGTCTCGCGCTACCGGCACGAAAAAGAAGAGATCTACGCGCTCAAGGGCTCACTCTGGATGAGCCGCGAGGATTGGAGTCGGTCATGGAAGCCGTGGCTGCGCGGAACGGCGATCGGTTTTCCCATCGGCTCGTTGCCGGCCGGCGGCAGCGAGATCCCGACCTTTCTGTCCTATGTGGTCGAGAAACGCCTCGCGAAGAAGCCCGAGGAGTTCGGCCACGGCGCCATCGAAGCCGTGGCGGGGCCCGAGGCCGCCAATAATGCATCCGCAGCGGGCGTGCTCACGCCGCTTCTGGCGCTGGGTCTGCCGACCTCAGCGACAGCCGCGATCATGCTGGCTGCGTTCCAGCAATACGGATTGCAACCGGGACCGCTGCTGTTCGAGAACGATCCGCAACTCGTCTGGGGCATGATCGCGAGCCTTTATATCGGCAACGTGTTCCTGCTTCTGCTCAATCTGCCCATGGCAGGCATGTGGGTGAAGCTGCTGCTGGTGCCCAAGCCCTGGCTCTATGGTGGCATCCTGGCCTTCGCGACCCTAGGCGCCTATTCGCTGAACAACAACATCGTCGATCTCGTGCTGCTCTGGATCATCGGCATCGGCGGGTTGGGCATGCGGCTTCTCAACGTGCCCGTGGCGCCTTGCATCGTGGGCCTTATCCTCGGTCCCATGGCCGAGCAGCACTTCCGGCGCGCGCTCGCCATCAGTCAGGGCGACCTGTCCGTGTTCTACAACCCGATGACGCATCCGCTGGCCGTGAGTCTGCTGGTCATCGCCATCGCATTCCTCGTCACGCCCATGCTCCTGCGGCTGCGCCGCGCCTGACGGCAGGCCGTAGAGCGTCTTCTTTTCACTCTCCTGGAGATCGACATGCCTGCTCCTCTGACAATCGCCGTTTTGCCCGGCGATCACATCGGCCCGGAAATCAGCCGGGCCGCCGTCCTCGCGCTTGAGGCCGCCAACGAGACCTTCGGCCTAAATCTGCGGTTCGAGGAGCATGCGGTGGGCCACGCAAGCCTCAAAGAGCACGGCACCACGCTCACGGACAGCGTCTACAAGGCCGCTATTGAGGCTGACGGCATTCTCCTCGGGCCCTGCGACAACGGCGGCTACCCTGATCCGAAGGACGGCGGCATCAACGTTCCAGGCAGGTTCCGTCACGATCTCGACCTCTATGCCAACCTGCGTCCCTCGCGCTCGCATCCCAGCGTGCCTCATGCGCGGCCTGGCCTTGATGTGCTGATCGTGCGCGAGAACTCGGAAGGCTTCTACCCGGACCGCAACATGTTCGAGGGCTATGGCGAGGTGATGCCGGTGGAGGGTGTTGCGATCTCCATGCGCAAGATCACGGCACATGCTTCGAACCGCATCGCACGCAGCGCGTTCGAGTGGGCGCGCAGGCGGCGCAAGCATGTGACCATCGTGAGCAAGAAGCACATCTTCCGCATGACGGATGGGCTCTTCTACAATGAATGCGTGAAAGTCGCCGCCGAGTACCCGGATGTGGAGTGGAACTCGTCCATCGTCGATGCCTTCAACGCCGATGTCTACATGAATTCGGACCGCTATGACGTGGTGGTGATGACCAACCTGTTCGGCGACATCATCTCCAATCTCTGCTCCGCACTCGCGGGCGGTCTCGGTCTCGGCGGCGGCGTCAACGCAGGCGTCAGTCACGCCATGGCCAACGCTTCGCACGGCTCCGCGCCGGATATCGCCGGGCAGGACAAGGCCAACCCGATCAGCATGGTCGTCTCGGGGGCGATGCTCCTCGGGTGGCTCGGCCAGAAGCACGGGCGCGAGGATCTGCTTGCGGCCGAGCAAGCGATTGAGCGCGCCATCGACCACGTGCTTGCTAGCCCCGAGAGACGCACGGTCGACGTGGGCGGCACCGCTTCGTGCAGCCGGTCTGCCGCCGCCATTGCCGATGCTATCAGACGGCAGGCCGTGTAAAGAGAAACAGGGGAGGGTGCCTGATGCGTCGCCAGGCGCGGCATACATCCTCCTCGATAGCAACTAAGGCTTAGTCCCGGATCTTCCATGCACCCGACCAGGGCCCCCGTTCCCCTTGTGTCGCTCTTTCTTGTGTTTTTCCGCGTGGGGCTGTTCAGCTTCGGCGGAGGGCTTTCAGGATGGATCTACCGCGAGGTGGTGACCCTGCGTGGCTGGATGAGCGACGATGACTTCTTTTCCGGTCTGGCGCTCTCTCAGATCCTCCCCGGAGCGAACGTCACCAACCTGTCCGTCTATATCGGCCAGCGCCTGCGCGGGCCTGTAGGATCTGTCTGCGCTCTCACCGGTCTCGTGATCGGTCCCTTTTTCGCGGTGATTGCCCTGGCCACTGCGTACGCCCAGATCGCCGCGATGCCCTGGATACAGGATGCCATGACCGGAGCGGCTGCAGCCGCCATCGGGCTTCTGCTGGTAGTCGCGCTCAAGGGTGCCTACAGCGCGAGCCGCAGGCTCGTGCCGTTCCTGATCCTGATGGCGACCTTCGTGGCCGTGGGCCTTCTGCAATGGCCATTGGTGCCGGTGGCGTTGGGGCTCGCGCCCGTGTCGATTGCTTTCGCCTGGTGGAAGGCCTCGTCCGATGCGTGAGAACGTTCTCTGGTCTCTCATCGTTGTCTTCGTGCCGTTCTCCCTCGTCTCCATTGGTGGAGGTCCGAGTATCTTCGCAGGCATTCAGCATCAATCCGTCGAGGTCTATCACTGGGTCACGGCGCGGGAATTCGTCGATCTGTTTGCCATCGCTCGAGCCGCTCCCGGCCCGGGCTCGATGCTCGTGACCCTGCTCGGCTGGAAGGTGGCGGGCTGGACCGGCGCCATCGTGGCGACGCTAGCGCTGTTCATTCCTTCATCGCTCCTTTGCTACGGTGTGACGAAGATGTGGAACCATTACCGCGGCCGCCATTGGCACACGGCACTGGAGAGTGGGCTTGCGCCCATCGGCGCGGGGCTGATCTTGGCTGGTGTGTTTGCGGTTTTCCGCATCGCAGGGGCGGGCATTCTGTCCTGGGCTGTTGCAGGCGTCGCGGCTGCGATCCTGGCTTGGCGCCCAACACTCAACCCGCTGATCCTGCTTGCTGGCGGTGCCGCTGCCTTCGCAATCTGGCACGGTATGGTCCCCCTTTGAGCGAGGCCGTCGCAGGCGCGGCGGGAGATGAGACCACATCCTGTTCGTTCGGCAAGAGTTTAAGCTTTTCGGTTATTCAGATTACTTTGAGCGAACAGGCAGGCGTCAGACCCAGGTGATCAGATAGGTCCGGTCCTGGCACGGAGCTGAACTTAGCCTTACTTCCGCATTGCTGGGATCAGCGGACTTTCGTTCAAGCCCTTGCTCCTACCAAGCAAGTTTGACCCGAAGCGGATCCTTCCGGATCCCGCAGCCCAATGTGCTGACGATGTCTTCCGAATACGCTGGAACGCACCTTCCTCCGGCTCCGAACAGGGCTTACTGGAGGCTTGAGGACGCTTGTCCCACACGCCCAAAGATTCGTTCCGGTGGACTTCCATCGCGACCCTCGCCGTCACGACCTGCTGCCTGTGCTGAGATCGCATTCGTTGGAAGTTGACGCCAGGCCCCTAAACAGTATCTCGTCCGTCCTCCTGTTCATAAACCTTAACAGGTGGTATGTAGGATACCCACCAACGAGGAGACGGCTGTGCCAGCCCAAGTGCATCATCTCCGGCCGAAAGCTCTCCCGAAGTGGCTCTCTCCTGATCTGATCGAAGCGCTGCCAGTTGGCGTTTATGTCTGCGACGCTGAGGGCATCCTGGTCGCCTACAACCAACGCGCAAGCCTGCTTTGGGGGCGGGAGCCCACGTGTGGGGATACACAGGAACGCTTTTGCGGTGCCCATCGGCTGTATCTGTCCGACGGTCAGTACGTCCCCCACGCCGAAACGCCCATGGCGACAGTCCTTCGCAATCATAAGCCGAGCGGTGAGTTCGAGGCGATGATACGCCGCCCTGATGGCACCCAGATTCCGGTCCTTGCCAGCGTGTCTCCCTTGTTTTCTGACGCAGGCGAGTTCATCGGTTTCGTGAACTGCGTCCAGGATATGAGCAGCACAAAGACGCTTGAGGCCCGGGAGGCTGCAAGCCGTGAACACGCCCGTGCTGCTCTGGAAGACAAGGCCGCCATTGAGGCAGTTCTTGCCAAACTCCAGGCCTCTGAAGAGCACCGCCAGTTGCTGGCACATGAGCTACAGCACCGGGTCAGGAACACGCTAAGCGTGGTTCAGTCCCTTGTGGTGCAGACCTTGCGGAACACGCCTGATCCGGATCAGGCGGCTAAGCTCGTGAGCGCCCGCCTGAGCTCCTTGGGGCGAGCCTATGACATTCTTGCCAATGAACACTGGAAGAACGCGCCGCTTCAGCCATTGGTAGAGGCAGCCCTCGCGGTCCACCCGGTTGATGCGGATCGCCTGGAAATCGACGGCCCTAAGGTGCAGCTTACTGGTTCTGAAGTGATCGGGCTCTCGCTTGTGCTGCATGAGCTGGCCACGAACGCAATCAAGTACGGGGCTCTATCTACGTCGGAGGGCCGGCTTCGCATTACTTGGCGCATAGCTAGCGGCACTCTGTGCTTTACATGGCAGGAGATTGGCGGCCCCGCGGTAGTGCCGCCGACCCGGCACGGGTTCGGCTCGACGCTGATTGAGCGGGCGCTGAGCGGGCCCGACCGCCAGACCACGATTTCGTATCTGCCCGAAGGTGTCTGCTGGACCCTCAATGCGCCGCTTGGTGATTTCGCAACATTGTTCGAGGAGACTTAGCGCTTCCTGTGTGCAACCGATGGCACCCTGCTGGAACACTGCCACTTGGCAAACCGCGTGCGGTCAGGTTGGTCACTCCTGAGACCCTGCCCATCGTCTGCGCACTTGCTTACAAGGCTGGACAGTATAGATAAACACTGCCTGCCCAAAGATTCCGATGCGGCCCCTGAAGCTGCCTGTTGCGAGGATTCACATGACCCGGACTCCAAGCGGCATTCAAGCTGTTGGTGATCTCCCCTGGGGAACGCACTTCTGCCAGTTTTATGAGGATCGCAGCGATCTGGCTGACGCCCTCGTGCCGTACTTCAAGAAGGGCCTGGAAAACAATGAGAAGTGTCTATGGGTCACATCCGAGCCTTTCGGGCGCGAAGACGCCAGGGCCTCGCTACGAGCAGCCGTGCCGGATCTCGATCAACGGGAAGCACGAGGTCAGATCGAGATCATCGATTTTCAGAACTGGTATCTGCGCGCCGGGAACTTGGACGCTGATGAGACTGTATCTCAATGGTTGGGGCGTGCGCACGCCGCTGTGGGCGAGGGCTACTCAGGCCTCCGCCTGACCGGAAATACCTTTTGGCTGGAATGTGACGGGTTCGATGAGTTCGCCGACTACGAAAACAAGGTCAACCGGGAATTCTCGTCACAACCGATCCTAGCTCTTTGCAGTTATTGCTTAGACCGATGCAGGCCGACTGATGTGCTGGAGGTGGTGCGTAACCATCAGTTTGCGCTGACGAGGCGCCGAGGATCATGGGAGGTGATTGAGGACGCCTCACTCAAGCAGGCTCGTTCCGAGCTCGAGAGCCTCAACAGCGAACTGGAACGGCGGGTCCTAGACCGGACAAATGCACTGGAACGAGCCCTGCACGACAAGAATGAACTGTTTCGTGAGGTTCACCACCGGGTCCGCAACAATCTCCAGATTATCTCCAGCCTTGTCCGGATGAAGCTCCGGCAGACGCGCTCGGAGGACATCAAGGAGGGCTATACTGACATTCTTGGTCGGGTCGATGCGATCGCACTGGTTCACGATGCGCTCTATGCCTCAGACGAGCTCACAAAGGTCCCAGTCTCTAATTATCTGAAGAAGCTCTGTGACAGCTTAGTTCAACTACGCGGCCGAGAGGATAGGATATTCATTCGGCTGGAAGCGGAGGATGCAGACATCGGCCTTGATAAGGCTGTGACCCTTGGACTGATTACAACCGAGCTTGTCACGAACGCACTGAAGCATGCTTTCCCTCATGGAAGGCGAGGCGAGATCTTAGTTCGGTTTGGCTGCAAGAGCAGGAAATGCACGCTTGTCGTCTCCGATGACGGGGTTGGGCTGGCCAGCAAGCAGTCTGATCGCCAATCCCGATCAGGGCTGAGGCTTGTGGCCAGTCTGGCCCTTCAACTTGGAGCGGAATTGAGGGAGACCAGTGAGCCGGGCACGACAATTCACCTTCAATTTCCACAGAGCTAGGTGAGTTCTGCCCCAACAATGCAAGACTGCACAAAGCGGCGATATTGTAGCTTCCTCGTCACGATACCGCTCAGTCAGATCCCTCAAGCAACACCGCCGATGGAATTGGCGGACGAGTCGCGCGGAACCTCTCCGTCTGCCATCAGGCGGACGTAGACCGGATACTCGCGTTTCTGCGGTGAGCGGACATCTACACAGTCGGGATTTAGGGCAGTGCATGATCCAAGCGGAAGATTAAGGCTGCCGGTCGGGCTCTGTACCCGTGGTATCGCACATAGTTTCGTAGCGGCAAGACCGTTATGGTGTGACGTAACCGCTTGGCATCTGCTCGGCTGGCAGATTTACAATAGCCCGGAACCCCTCAGGTCTGAACTCAGCCAAGAACTCGCCTCCAAGATCACTCCTAATCGAGCGCTCAATCAGCCGTGAGCCAAAGCCCCTCCGTGTTGGGACCGTAACACGCGGGCCACCCCGTTCAATCCATTCGATCCTCAAACCCGATCTGTCCTGAGCCCAAGATATCCTGACCCGACCCTCCGGCCTGGAAAATGCACCGTACTTTGCAGCATTCGTCGCAAGCTCATGGCTGACCAAACCGAGGGAAAGCACGGCTTGGGACGGCAAGTACACGCGCGGTCCTTCCAGCTCATAGCGCGGCTCGCCACCTCCGCCATAAGGGGCAAGCTCCACGTCCAGTACGTCGTTCAGGAAAGCGCCTTCCCAACTGCTCTGGGTCAGCAAATCATGGGTTCGAGAGAGAGCGATGAGGCGCCCCATCAGGTCTGCCTGGAACGCCGATGGATCCGGTGCATTCCGAAGCGTCTGCTGAACCAGGGACTGGACTGTTGCCAGCGTGTTCTTCACGCGATGGTTGAGCTCGTTGATCAGCAGGCTCTGGCGGCGTTGAGCCTGCTTACGCTCTGTGATGTCTCTGGCGGTGAAGGAAATGCCCCCTAGTTGCTTGGCTTGTACATAAACCGGTGCAACACTGATCTCAACATCGATCATGGTTCCGTCAGGGCGTGCAATCCTGGTGTGATGCTCCCTGACCACTTCACCTGACCTAACTCGGCTTAGCAACCGCTCGGTCTCAGGCTGAAGATCCAATGGAAAAAGAGACGAAGCATCGCGGCCTACCACACCGTCGTCGAGACGAACTCCGAATAGATTGGATGTTGCCTCGTTCCAGGCGAGCAGCTTTCCATCCTGATCTGCGGCAAAAATGGCGTCGGGAGTGGAGGTCAGAAGAGTGGTCAGATAGCTTTGTGACAGCAGGTGCTGCTGGTGCGCCTCGCCCGCGTTCGAGGGCTGACTGAGCCGCCGGTTGATGTACTCGCGAACCAGGGCCGCTTCGGACTGGCGTAATGCACTCGCAAAGACACCCATCAGCAGGCGCCTGAGCTCACCAGCATCTGCTAATTTTGTGATCACGCGAGCCCCGTGCAACTCGGGAACAAACGGCAGCATGCGAGCAAAGGACTCGTGACGGTCCGCGTCCAGCAGGAAGAGAATGCTCAGGCTTTGGTGGTCCCGCCTGAGTTGCCTGGCGGCTGCCAATGGGGAGCTTACCTCCGATCCGATCAGAACGATCGGCACCGATGTCCCGCCGTTCTCCCGCAGGGCGTGACGGGCACTCGGCTCATCGGACACTACATCGACCCCAACATCGCTCAGCAGAGGATCCGACAGAAGTGTCCGCAATGCGTTCACCTCTCCTGCGCCGGCGAGTGCGACGACGTGGGGGCGTGTCGGGGATGAGCGCACGCGGTGCCTCAGAGCGGGGGCAGGCCGAGGGCAGTGCGCCCAAGCCAGGTCTTCAGGAGGTGGGTCGTCGGCGACATGACGGGTGCAGCCTGGGCATCGCGCATGGCGCGCTGAAGAGGACCGCCATCCTGGTACGCACGTCCGCCGGCTACGGTCATGGCTATCCTTGTGACTTCCACAGCGGCATCTGCAGCCTCGATCTTCGCGGCAAAGAGAGCCTGAACGGCCTCAGGGGAACGAGCGTCTCCGAGCTTTGCGGCATGGTGGGTCAACTGCCGTGCCCGGGACACGCGCAGCCACATCTCGGCGACGTCGTGAGCGAGAACGGGATTGTCGGCCAGGGGCTCCGGCGTGTGTGCGAAACGGCGCCCCTTCAGCGAGGCGATTGCCCCATCCAGAGCCGACTGAGCGATGCCGATATAGGTGCCGGCCATGGCGGTCAGGAAGAAGGGCGCAATCACCTCGAAGACGTACCAGATATGATCCCCTTCGCGGCCCAGAAGGTTCGAGGCCGGAACGTGGACGTTGTCCAGGCGCGCAGAGCGCGAGCTGTTGCCCCGCATGCCGAACCCATTCCACGGCTTACCCCAGTGGAGGCCTTCGCTGCCCTTATCGACGAGCACACAGGTAAAGGTGCTCGGGTCGTGCTCGTCACCATAGGCGACGGCTGAGACAACATAGGAATCCGCTTCGGCTCCGCTGGTGATGAACGCCTTCTCTCCATTGAGTAGAAAGCTCTCTCCGGCGTGCTCGAACGTGGCGCGGGGGAGGTACAGAAACACGCCTGAGGCCGGCTCGCTCAGGGCGAGCGAGCTGATATGACGGCCCTCGGCAATCGGGCGCAGATAGCGTTCTTCCTGATTTGGGGTCGCCTTGGCGGCGATAACCTGGGTGGCCACGCAATGCATGCCGTAGCACATGGAGGTCGAGCCGCACGCCTTACCCAGCTCTTCCGTGATGACAGAGAGGGCGAGCAGCCCCTCGCCATAGCCACCGAGGTGGCGGGGGACATGTAGGCCGAGCAGGCCGGCATCGGCTAGGGCTCTCATGCCTGTTGCCGGCCATTGGGCGTCCTGATCAACCCGTTCAGCATTCGGCGCCAGGATGGCGGCGGCAAGCTCAGCGGCCCTGGCCTGAAGGCTCACCAGCCCTGCGGGTAGATTTGCATCCATGAAAGCTTGTCCCGAGGTAGCACGAGTTGCACCGCACGCTCGTAGGAAGCCGGGACCTGTTGATCGCCCGGAAGCTCGGCAGATCTAAGGCATTATAACGAGAATATCCACCTAGGCCGTGTAGTATGCAACTTGATTTGGAGGCACGCAGGATGATGAGTACGGGCGAGCGCAAGAGGGTGCCAACCGTTGACTTTAGGCTCTGTGGCCAGACCGCGATCGGCCCGAGCGAATTCTGCCGCCAGTCATGCCCCTGCGTGCGCTGGCCCGTCTCGCTGCTGTGCCGCAGTGACATTCTGTGCCACAGCTCATATGAGGGTTCCTGTTTTCCCACTGCATTCGCTGATGTCCCCCAGATCCACGCTGAACGTTTCGCTTACCCCTGAGCTCCTCCGTCTCATCGGCAAGGATGTGGCCTCTGGCCAGTACCAGAGTGCCAGCGAGGTGGTGCGCGCAGCCCTGCGGGCCTTCTATGGGGGAGGGGCCAAGGCAGATCAAACCAGCAACACCGATGTTGCCACGCCCACAACCAGAAGCACGCAGCAGGTGGAAGCCCTCTTCGCCCAGGCGGCGGCAGGGATGGCCCAAGTCGACCTGACCGGCCGCTTTGTACGCGTAAACGACCAATACTGCGCCATCCTGGGCCGCCGCAGCGACGAGCTTCTTCAGCTCCGCATGCAGGATTGTACCCACCCAGACGATCTCCCGCACAATATGGTCCTGTTCCAACGTGCCTTGGAAGCAGGCGAGGCGTTCGAGATCGAGAAGCGCTACCTGCGCTCGGATGGATCAGTGGTCTGGGTACGCAACGCCGTTAGTCCCATTCTTGACAGTTCTGGCAGGCCGGACAGCATCCTAGCCGTGTCCATTGACATCACCGGCTACAAGAACGCCCAGCAGGAACTGCGCGAGAGCGAGGCTCTCAAGGGCTCCATCCTGGACGCGGCCCTCGATTGCATCGTTTCCATTGACCATGAGAGCCGGGTCATCGAATGGAACACTGCCGCGGAGCGGACCTTCGGTTACCCCCGTGAGGCAGCCTTGGGGCGGGATTTGGCCGAGCTCATCATCCCGCCCGAGTACCGGGAGCGGCACCGCGAAGGCATGGCTCATTATCTCGCCACCGGCGAGGGGCCTGTGCTGAACCAGCGCATCGAGCTGGAGGCGCTCCAGGCTGACGGCTCCCGACTCCCAGTCGAGCTGGCCATCAGCCCAATCAGCGGAAGAGATCGGCCGCGGTTTACAGCATACCTGCGTGATCTCACCCTTCGTAAGCAGGCGGAAGCGGCCCAGCGCGAGGGTGAGCAGCGCCTTCGCCTAACCTATGAGCACGCCTTCACCAGCATTGCCGAGGTGGATGCCGCCGGTCGCTTTCTACGAGTGAATGAGCAGTTGAGCATCATCACCGGCTATAGCCGTGAGGAACTTCTGGGGCGTACCTTCATCGACATCACCCATCCCGACGACCTAGGGCCTGATCTCGATCAGTTCCACCGGCAGATGGCGGGCGAGATCGAGGCCTATACGCTAGAAAAGCGGTATGTCCACAGGGACGGGCATAGCATCTGGGTCGAGCTGTCGGCATCCCGGGTGGACGATGAGAGCGGCGATCCGCTCTACGGCATCCGCGTGGCGCGCGACATCACTGGGCGCAAGCGCGCCGAGGAGCATCAGCGACTGCTCATCAACGAGCTGAACCACCGGGTGAAGAACACCCTCACGACGGTGCAGTCCATCGTGTTCCAGACCTTGCGCAATGCGCCAACCCCTGAGGACGCGCAAACAGCTCTTTCGAGCCGCTTGATCGCTCTGTCAAAGGCACATGACGTGCTGACCCGGGAGAGCTGGGAAGCTGCGGGCCTGCATCAGATCGTAGCGGAGGC
>NZ_JAFBID010000074.1 GCF_016811235.1 Microvirga arabica | reverse complement strand
ATCATTGCTGTGCGGCTTGGAACAAACTCGTAGACCAACCTTGGACCATCATGTCCATCGGTGTGCGCGACTGGGCCAATGCATGAGCATCAGCGCCGGTTGGTATTAGGTTCAACTCAGGAAGCACGGCGGGCGCATTCTTTCGAATCCTGTGCATGCCTATCTCAGGGCCTCGCATGATGACCAATGCGACTCCTGCTCCTGCCCCTGTGGTGCTCCTCGTCGAGGATGAGGTGCTCGTGCGCATTGTGGCCGCGGACATCCTGGTTGATGCGGGATTCCACGTCGTCAAGGCGGTCAACGCGGCGAAGGCGCTGATGGTCCTGAAGGTGCGGGGCGACATCACCGCGGCGGTGACCGACGTCTACGTGCCAGGCAGGCTATCCGGTCTCAAACTGGCGGCCGCGGTGGCTCAGCGGTGCTATATCGGTCTCTGAGGTGGCGATCCAGGCAATTGCATTTCGAACGCGCGAACCGCTCTACAGCGAGGCCACGTCGGATAGAGGCGTTAGAACCCGATCACATAACTGGTCGGCAGGCCCTCCGAGCGACCCGTCTGAAATAAACCGCCGGCGGAACGTAATCGTGACCGTAAACGTCTGATGCATATGCAGCACCAGACTGACGCTCCTGACCTGAATGATGCCGTGAAGCCTGATGGCACGGAAGAAGAGCATGCCACTGGCGCAAAGCTTACAGGTGCGGTTGTCGTTTCGATCCATGTCTGCGCACTCGTTCTCGGCACCGGAGCCCTTTACTTCGCCAAGCCGCTGATCCTGCCGATCATCATCGGCTTGCTCATCGCGCTGACACTCATTCCAATCGTGCGGTGGCTCGAAAGGCGAGGCGTCCCAGCTGGTCTGTCAGCTATCGGGCTTGTGCTAGCCTTGGCGCTCACCGTCGGGACGGGTGCCTACCTCCTCAGTGCCCCTGTCACCGATTGGATACAACGGGCGCCCACGATAGGAAGGCAGGTCGAGGCCAAGCTTAACTCACTGCGCGGTTCGGTTGAGGCGATTTCCAAAGCAGGCCAAACGGTGGAAGATCTTACCAATGCAACAGCCGATTCAAACGTGCAGGAGGTCGTCGTCAAAGAGGCCGGCTTTCTGTCCTCGGCAACGTCCATACTCTGGAGCGCGCTGACGACAGCCAGTATTGCCTTGGTGTTTGTGCTTTTCCTGCTCGGCTCAGGCGACATGGTCTACGATAAGATCGTGCGTGTGCTACCAACATTCCAAGACAAAAAGATCGCGGTCAGCATCGTGCATGATATCGAGGCGTCCATCTCGCGGTATCTGCTCACCATCACCTTGATCAATATAGGCCTTGGTGTTGCCATCGGCCTGGCGATGTGGGCCATTGGCATGCCGACCCCTTACCTCTGGGGTCTTGGGGCCGCCTTTCTCAACTTTCTACCCTTCATCGGAGCGATTGCAGGCGTTGGGCTAGTCGGCGTTGTCGCCCTGATATCCTTCGACTCGATCAGCTACGCGCTACTGGCGCCTCTGCTCTATTTCGGCCTGACGGCGCTGGAAGGGAACATCATCACTCCCCTGATCCTCGGACGCCGACTTGAGCTCAACACTGTCGCGATCTTTATCGGGGTGGCGTTCTGGGGTTGGGTGTGGGGCCTGGTCGGCGTGCTGATTGCAGTCCCGCTACTGGTCGTGATCAAAAGGTGCTGTGATCATCTCCCCTCCTGGAGCACCCTGGGCGAATTCCTCTCTCTCACCCCGCCCAAGTCGGAAGTCGAAGCGGAGCAGGAGCAGCCTGATCTCAATCCCGTCGCTAAAACCTGATTGAACGACTTGGAGAGCATCATGCGGGCTATATGGAACCAATTTTGGAATGCAATCGCTATCCCTGCAGTGCTTCTAGCCTCCGCAGCTCTTGGGCAGACGCGGGGTACGTGGGTTGACCCGCCAGCCGATTTGTCCGGACCTCCAGCCCAAGCTTTTGAACCGAGCCCACCAGTTCAGGCCACCCCTCTACAGCCAAGATCCTCATCAGCTCAGGCGATTGCGGCTCCTTCAGCACAGGCCGAACCAGACAGTTCTCGCAATGCGGTTCGGCTAAAACCCACGGGCGGAACAGAGCAGTACTCTTTGAAGCATTTGGGACAGCAGGGTCAAGCCGCCTCCTCTCAGGCAGCTCCTCGGCAGCAACAATCCCAATCCGCCCCAAAACCCGCAGCCGCGCCAACGAGCACGTCTCGCGTGGCAGTTCAGCCGAACCTTGTCTCAAAACGGCCAAGCTCCCAGCAGCAAGATGCGCAGAGTTTGGCCGTTGATTATCTTAACCTTTGGTCAGCCTCAAACCGTCAGATGCTCCAGACGACGCCACAGTTCTACAACTCGAGCGTATTATTCCACGGCAAGAGAATGAGCTTCAGAGCGCTGCTTGCGGAGAAGCGCCGCTTCGTCCAACGGTGGCCCGACCGGAATTACCGGTATCGCCCTGGCACAATGAAGCTGCAATGCAGGTCCGACGGGAGCACATGCACTGTGCAGTCAACGTTCGACTTTGAGGCCGCCAATTCCAAGCTGGACCGACACGCGCGCGGAGTTGGGACACATGAGTTGGTTGTTAGCTTCGCAGGAGAGCGACCGGTGATCATCTCTGAAAGCAGCCGTGTGATGAGAAGGTTACCGCGTTTCAAAGCGATTGATTGAGGCTCTCCTCAATCCCAGGGCTAGATGCCTAGAATTGAGGAGAGCTTCCTGCTGCGCCTCCACCAGAAGTGGCTATCTTGACCGCAAGAATACTTGGGATGCGATCATACTTGTAACTCAAGGATTGTAGATCGGCACCGGAGCTTTGATCCTTCCCGAGTGAAGTGCAACGCCCGGGTTTAGCGACACAAAACGAAAGTTCAGTAGGGCCACGATCGGCGCCGATGATGACTCTGCCCGCGCTACAAATTCGCTAACAACGTCATGTGCGTAGCGGCAGTCGGCTCAAGGATTCGTACTCGATGTCGACCCACACTGATCATATCCCTGAGCGCACCGGCGACCGCTCCGGTGAGGCCAGCGCGCCCAGTTCGCTGGACAGGAAACGATGACCTTCCCAGCAACAGAGGCATGAAGAGCAATGTAAACGTCAACTTCAGGGCCAGCATCCCGTCGCCTAAGGCTCCCTACTCGTTCTACTTCAGCGGCCGAAGCTGCCCTCGAACCCGCATCAGATGGCCTTCGACGGCGCGCCTGCGGTCCATCAGTCGGTTCAACTCGGCTAGGAGTATCTGTTTATCCCAAGCAGCTCGAGCGACCTCTCGCGCGTCACTGCTGAAGCGCTGTCGGTGATTGGCATGCGCGACTTCCTGGTTGAGCCGTTCGCACGCGGCTGCGACGCGACGGAGCTCAGCGGCAAGCTCCGGCTCGCTCATATGGTCCAGGCCAGCCATCGTGCAACGGAACCCACCTGCACCGCAGGCCCTGCGGCTTTCGCGGGCGGCAGGGCCCTCTGAATATCTGCAAGGATGCCGATCAGGTGAGCCCCGACGACCAGTAATCCCGCACCTGCTGCCCGTACTCGGGCCGGGAGAACGGCTCTTCACCAGCGGCGTAGTTGGGTGCTCCCATCAGCCGCTCTTTGTTCGCATCAATCACATAACCCTTTTTGTTGGTATCATAGGTGAGCGCATTCCAGGGCAACGGGTGATACTTCTGACCAATGCCCAGAAAGCCGCCAAAGCTCATGATCGCATAAGCCACCTCGCCGGAGCGCTTGCCTACCATGAAGTTGTAGACCTCGCCGAGCTTTTCGCCTTTGCGGTTGTACACCGCCGTGCCCTCGACCTTGTTGGATGCGATCAGGTCCGTGGTTTCATCCTTTTCGACCGAGCTGGACATGCGGCCTCGGCCATTCTGGCCGGAGGTGCGCCTGTGTTCCGATTGATGAGACAATCTCCGCGGTGGATTGCTGCTCCAGGTTGTACGCCGCACCGTTGTTGCCGTCATGTACCCGACAGCCCCTCCAAGAAGGATTCCGAGCAGCACGATGCTGTCCTCGAAAAATATATCCGCCCGCCGGTTCCTGCGGAGCTCGTCGTCAACATGCCGTCGTGCGTCAGCGCCGGCATCCAGATCATGAATTGGGCCGTCTACCCGGGTAGAAGTTTCAGCACGATAGGAACGAGGTTTAGCGCCAAACCCATCTTGAGAGCTGCCGGTTCGATAGGTCTCGACCATGAACGTTTCCTCCTGAGAATGGATCAGCCCTTGCCCAGCCCTGCTGATTAACCCGGCGGCTAGGCGATGGTTCAGGTACTACCCAGATCATTAGGGTTTGGACCCAGCTCTACACTACTGCTCGTCACCAAGCATACGAGTCCAGGTCGGACAGATCCCGCAGCACTTGCGGGATCGTCCTGAATGATTGGACTAGCGCCGCCGCACGACTCGCCGGCGCTGGTTGTCTCCTTGGACCTCGTCCACGACCCCGCCGGGCGCTCCCGCCACCGCGCCGGCCCCGGCGCCAACCACAGCCCCGACGGGTCCGCCAACCACCGCACCAGCAGTGGCACCAACTGCCGTGCTGGTGGACTGCTGCCGCGTGGCACAGGCGCCAGCCAGGAGACACAAGGCTGTAACAAACACGAACTTTTGCATAGGTTTCCTCCACATGGTCATGAGTGATGACCATGTGGACAACTCCGCCAAAGCTGGACAGTTCGGAAGTCAGAGCAAAGAAGACGCAACTGGTCCAGAGATCCCAAAACCATGGGGTTCCATTCCGCCACTGGGCCGAGATCATACCTGCCTTGTCAAACAGAGCACTCGGAACATCGGACGCTTTTGCGACCTAACTTGGCTCAATAAGACCAAGAAGGCTCTGTCGCAAATCCTAACTGGATTTGAAGGGGTGGAGGCGACCGCCGCTCCTCTTCATGCAGCGAGCCGCTCGAACTGCTCCGCGAGCGATGTTTGCCGATTATGGGCATACTTCGCCTGCCCCTTCCGCATCATGTGAACCATCTCAATCCCGCCCAGGATTGCACGAGCGCTGTTCGCGGACTTGAAGCCGAGCATCGGCCGGATCCGTCTTTTGACGGCACGATGATCCTGCTCAATGCAATTGTTAAGGTAAGCACTTTGTCGGATGCTGATCGGCTTCAGTTCCCGCCCTGATCGGTCCTCCAGTTGGCTCATCGCGTCACACGATCGGACAGCTTCTCGATTGGTCTGGCTGCCGTCGATCACAACCCGCTCGGGTCGGCCGTGGTGCTTGAGTGCCTTGCGCAGGAATCGCTTCGCCTGCTCGCTGCCTGGGCGTGGGTCGCGCTCCTGGGAGGAGCGTCGAGCAGTGAGGACGGGCGGGGCCGTGTCGGTCGTCATCAGTGTTTTCCTTCCGCAGGATCGGAGTTGCAACGGATCCACCGAAACGGTACTGTCCTGTACCGTATTGATTTAGAGCGATCAAGCCGGAAGGGTCAATGACTTTTCTCATTGCTTGCTCCTCTGCTTCCCTTGCGAGGTCAAATCGATGAACAACCTGACGACATCCGAGCCGCTTCAGCGTGAGCACTCGGGCGGACGTCCGTCCCGGGAAGCGGCGGCTCAGATCAGGGGGCGCATCCTCGAGGCCGCCAGACTCCTGTTCCTGAGGGACGGCTACGAGAAGACCAGCATGGATGCGATCTCCGCCGAACTCGGAATGTCGAAACGGACGCTTTACGCCCGCTTTCTCGGTAAGGCGGACCTCTTCGAGGCCATGGTTGCGAATGTGCTGGAGCGGCATCTCTCCGCGCTTGAGGAAGCCGATCTGACTGGAAGGTCCTTGCGGGAGCAGTTGTGGGAAATCGCGGATCGCCTGCTCGCCTCCAGCCTTGATCCCGACATGGTCGCCCTTGAGAGGGTTGTGACGGCCGAGGCTCAGCGCTTTCCAAAGCTTGCACAGCTCATTCACAACTACGCCGCGGATCGAACGGTGGGATTGGTTGCGAACATCCTCAGAAGCGGGTCTGGAAAGGGCATAGCCCGCGAGCAGGTTCACAGGGATGCCAAGGTTTTTCTTGGGCTCATGATCCTGCCCTCCTTAAGAGGGGCCGTGCTTGGACCGGAAGGATTTGGGATAGACACGGAAGGGGCGGCCCTGCGGCAGCGAAGCATGGACATCTTCTTGGCGGGAGCCGGGTACACCTGAACCACCAGTTCTTATTCTCGCTCACCGAGATCCCGAAAATTTTCACATACCCACAAGTCTGGAAATATCTCGTTCGTCTAGGCGCTTACCTGCTGGTTGGTGGTCTTTGCTGCCGAATGCCGGGATGGTCCGCACTGGGCCATCCTCTGCCGATCGCATAACCTCCAGGAACATCCGGTGTTCTTCGCGAGAGCAGACTTTGGGTCTACTTCCGAGAAGTGCCATAGCCGACGTTTTCCGCGACTATGCCGGCAAGGAATGTCGGCGCGATCAACAAAGTCCTTGAGGGGTTAGGTCTCTCTTGGATGGAGGCCTAAGACCTCAGCTACTCTGGATAAAGCGGCTGAGAAAGAGGCACGCGCGGATGGGACGGGTTGAACAGTACCCCTCCGACGAGCCCTGCTCCACCACCGCACCACCAGCCATGAACGCCACGCGATCCGCCATCTCAAGGCGATTAAGTGGTAATGGGTTCTTCTGCGCCTAGCGGTCATTACCCAAAGCACATGAGCCGGTGACTTCTCCGAGGCACCGTGCCATGATTCCCGACCATCAACCCTGCTCAGGGGCCGTCTTGCACAGCCACACCGAGCCGCCAGTCTCCGCATGGCAGCCCGTGATCGCCAGCTTCATCGGCATAGCCGGCGGTTGGTGGCGGGGTTCGACCGCGCGCAAGGCCTGGTGGCTCACAGGCGCCTTGGCGCTCTGCCTCGTCGGAAATATCGGCGTTAACCTCGCGCTGAACGGCTGGAACCGCGCCTTTTTCGATGCGCTTGAGCGTCGCGACGCCGGGACACTCGGCCTTCTCGTCCCCGTGTTCGGCCTGCTGGTGATCGCGATCGCTGGCATTGGGGTGCTGATCGTGCTGGCTCGCGAGACGCTGCAGGTACGCTGGCGGGCCTGGCTCGTGGGCCGTCTCATGGACAGGTGGCTTGAACACAAACGCTTCTACCACCTGTCCCTTTCCGGCCGCGAGCCCTCGAATCCCGAATACAGGATCGCAGACGACAGCCGCATGGCCACCGAACCCGTGGTCGATTTCGTAATCGGCCTTACCCATGCGGTGCTCACGGCCATCGCTTTCATCGGCGTTCTCTGGTCGGTGGGCGGGTCCTTGTCCCTCAGAGTGGCCGGGCAGAGCATTACGATCCCAGCTTATCTCATGGTCGCGGCGCTCCTCTATGGGGCAGCAGCATCGGTGCTCACACTCCGGGTCGGCCATCCACTCATCGGAGCAATCGCGCGACGCAACGAAGCGGAGGCTAAGCTCCGGTTCGAGCTCACGCGCTTGCGCGAGAACGGTGAGAGCGTGGCGATGATTGGCGGCGAGACAGCTGAGCGAAACGGGCTTGAGGGCACCTATGCGGCTGTGGTCGCGCGCTGGCTGCGGGTCGTGGGCCTGCATGCCCGGCTCACCTGGATCACCAATGCGAGCGGGGCGCTGGTGCCGGTCATCCCGCTGTTTCTCGCGATGCCGAAATATCTTTCGGGCGAGTTGTCGCTGGGGGGTGTAACCCAACTCGCCGCTGCCTTCACCCAGGTGCAGGTGGCAATTGCTTGGCTCGTGGACAACTACAAGCAGATTGCCCAGTGGCACGCTTCCGCCGAGCGCGTGCTCGCCCTGAGCCACACCTTGGAGGACAGCCCTTCGCGAGACGGCGAGCCCCCGGGATTAGACTATTCCAGGCGCGGAAAACGCGTCGTCCTCGACCGTGTCACAGTGACCGACCCGCAGGAGCGGGTGGTCATCCGGAACGTTGACCTGACTGTCAATCCCGGTGATCGCGTGCTCATCATGGGACCCTCCGGCTCCGGCAAAAGCACGCTCCTGCGCACCATGGCAGGCCTTTGGCCCTGGGGGAGCGGACGGGTCATATTCCCCCCAGCAGCCTGCATCGGCTATGTGCCGCAGGATCCTTACATGCCACTCGGCTCATTACGGGAAACGCTGCTCTATCCTGGGGCTTCGCACGGGCCTGACCTTAACCGGATCGCTGTCGCCCTTCACGAGTGCGGGCTGGCTCAACTCATCTCGCATCTTGATCAGTGTCAGCGGTGGGACCAAGTTCTGTCCCGCGGCGAGCAGCAGAGGCTGGCCTTTGCCCGTATCCTGCTCCAGCGGCCCGAACTGGTGATCTTGGATGAAGCCACGTCAGGGCTCGATGAGATCTCCCAGGAGTGCCTCATGCTGACCCTGATCCGCGAGCTCCCCGAAACTACAGTAATCTCGGTGGGTCACCGTGCCAGCCTGAGAGCCTTCCACACCCGCTGCCTTTCCCTCGTTCGATCAAAAGAAGGAGCCCACCTGGTTGAGGAGGGAAACCGGACCATCGCGGACACCCGGACCATCTCGACACTCAGGGCTTAAGATCGAAGCAACCAGTCAACAAGGGAACACCCGCATGTCGTCTACCGCTTTGCACTACTGGGATGCCTCCTGGGATCTCCGCCCTGCCGAATGCCCTTGCGATGTCGACTTCATCGCATGGCTCGACCAGAACAGGATCGTTGACGCCACCATCTACCACTTCGGCACAGGCGCGCACCACCATGTCGGGATTGAGTGCGCAAGGATGGAGCGTCGCAACGCGGTGCTTGGGATTACAGCGGCGCCGCAGGAGTATGAGACTTTCGTGAGGCTGGCGATCGAGCGGCCGGATGTGCTGCGTCACTACAATGCGGTGTTTGGTGACATCTATCTGCTCAACCGCAAGCTCCTGCCAGTCTTCGACGTGGTGACGCTTTTCCATCTCTGTGAGTTCCGCGGCGACAAGAACGATGCATATGGGGCGATGACGGATCTCGAGCTTGTCAACTTGCTCACGGACCACACCCGCCCAGGCGGCTATATCCTGTTCTTCCCGGGTTCCTTTGCCTTTGACCGGGCGGATCATAGCGCCAAGGATGTGATCGCCGAGTGGGAGCAGCAACGCGCTGTCGAGAAGCTCGGCCGCTACAAGAGCCTCCTGGTCTACCGCAAGAGTAGGAGTGAACGGTAACGATCAGCCCACTTGATTTCCGTTTGCGATCCCTCACTGCGTCCCGGAACTCGTTGCGGGCGCGCTCATCAAGTCCAGATTGAAGTCACTGCAACGACTGCGTCTTCGTGGATAGCGCACTCGGCTACCGACGGATCGTTGAGAAGCGATGGCCGTGATAGGCTGCCGTGTAAGGGACCTGGAGGTATTCGAATGTCTTCTGGACGGCCCAAGCCGGGAGTGTGTCCTTGTACCTCCGGAAGTTCGGGACAGACCCCGCTCCGAAGAGGACTTCGTTGAGGTTCAGGCCAACCCCAACATAGAACGTCCGCTCAATCGGGTAGCCAAGTCTGCGCTCGTCCTGTTCAAAGCCGCGCGCATCAAAGCCGGCGTGCAGTTCAGCGTAACGCAGAGGGGTGTTCTTGAGCGTCTCGAACCCGCTACCTTTCACAGCCATGATAAAGCGCTGGCGTTGGTAGGGGGGAAGAATGCCGGACTCCTCTGACGCGGTGACGCCAGGTCGCTCGAAGCTGGCGGGCGTGTACATCAGCCGCCAGTCGAGCTTCTCCCGTAGCCCAGGAACGGAGTTCCGCAGAACGGCAAAAGCCGCGCCGACGCCGTTCGCAATGATGTCCTCGCGCGAGAAGCGATGCCGGCCCGTGAACCCGTCCAGGGTTTCGCCCAGCCCCATGATGCCGAAGGCCACGAGCGCTCCCGTGATCGGGGCGCCAATGGGATTGGACGCGTTGGCACGGATCCGGTCTGTTAGGATGTCGGCAATGACGTAGGTCGAGAAGGCGTGGCCGATCTTGTCCATCCCGCCGTGCCGGGTATTCTTGGAAAACCACCCTTCCTCGATGGTTTGGAACTGGGAGCCATTGCCCCAATCCCAGTCCCGCAGCCCGACAGCGGCCAAGCCGGCGCCGACGGCCGCAAGCTCCCAGCGCACGGAGTAGAGGTGATCGCCCAATTGGCTTACCGAATACAACGTCGGAGGTGCTGGAGCCAAACTTTCAGGAGGCGGGCTGGTGGGAGTTGGCGGGGTGACCGGCACTGCGCTCGACCTGAGCTTTCGGGCTTTCTGCCCACGAGACGGAGGGGAGATTTCTGATGTTCCGGCCGGCAGGGCCAAAGCCTCCATCGGACCCAGCACGCCAAGCGGGCTGGCCAGGACCGCCAGCCCAGCGATGACAGCCAAAGAGCGCACCCTTCGGTTCACTTTGGGCTGTAGTGTCCTTGGGCGCATCCGCCCCGCAGGAGTTCCATGCATCAACCGCCCCCTGGTGACCGCGTTTGTTAGACTCGAAGAGTGGAGCAAGGACTTGTCTATCGCAACCTTTGTGAAGGGCTTCTTAAGTCGCACGTCGATCGTGGCGATGGTCCCCGCCTGGCGATGAGACGAACCCAACGCAGGTTTACGGATGTCCGCACCGGGTCAGGGGAGATCTTTGGGCGTGGCCGTGCAGAGCTCCGCTTCGCTCTGCAAGTGCAGAGCTTCGGCCTAGATCTGGCCCCGTGCTATTCGCAGGCACCTGAAGCACCTCCTCCCTCTTTTGTTGTAGTCAGCCGGCTAACAGAGTGGGTGGATCTTCCAGCTTTGGTCGCCTTACTATGACGGTCCGTCTTGCGGGTGCTCCCCCAGGATCAAGAACAACAGGGAGGAAACAATGGAACGCCAGATTTCAGCGACCAAGGCCTATGAGGAATCCGAGGACATCGGCCGCAATCCCTCTGAGAACGCCACTCTGGGCGACGTGATCAGCGCTCGGTTCAGCCGGCGTGATCTGCTCAAGGGGGCCTTGGCGGCGACTGCCATCTCGGCCACGGTCAGCCCAATGGCCTTAGCCATCGCCGAAAAGGCGCAGGCTCAGGGCACAACGCCCACCTTCAGCTTCAAGGAGGTCACGGCCGGCATCGACGAGAAGCACCACATCGCGGAGGGCTATGACGCTGACATTCTCATCCGCTGGGGCGACCCAATCTTCGCCGATGGCGCGGAGTTCGATCCGCAGGCCCAAACAGCCGAGAAGCAGCTTCGGCAGTTCGGCTACAACAACGACTTCCTCGGCTATTTCCCCATCGACGGCTCCAACCGCGGGCTCCTGGTCGCCAACCACGAGTACACGACCGAGGAGTTGATGTTCCCCGGCCTTGGCATGCAGGACACCAAGGAAGCCGATTTCAAGGGCATGACCAAGGACCTCGTCGACATCGAAATGGCCGCCCATGGCGGCTCGGTGATCGAGGTGCAGCGCCAGAACGGCAAGTGGAGCGTCGTCCCGAACTCCAGGTATGCCCGCCGCATCACCGCCGACACGCCGATGGAGATCACCGGTCCCGCTGCCGGGCACGACCGGATGAAGACCAAGGCGGACCCTGCCGGAAAGCAGGTGCTGGGCATGCTCAACAACTGTGCCGGCGGCGTGACGCCGTGGGGCACTTGGGTCACCTGCGAGGAGAACATTAATGGCTACTTCTGGGGCAAGCTCGCCGACGATCACCCAGAAGCGCGCAATCACAAGCGCTATGGCGTGCCCGGCAACCGCTATGCCTGGGGCAAATGGCACGAGCGCTTCGACTTCGCCAAGGAGCCAAACGAGGCCAACCGCTTCGGCTGGATCGTCGAGATCGACCCGTTCGACCCGAACTCGACCCCGAAGAAGCGCACGGCCATGGGCCGCTTCAAGCACGAAGGCGCCGCAGGCATCACCAACAAGGATGGGCGTTATGTCGTGTACTCGGGCGACGATGAGCGCTTCGAGTACATCTACAAGTTCGTCACCCGCGGCACCGTGAACCCGAACGACCGCCAGGCGAACATGGACCTGCTCGCCGAGGGCACGCTCTACGTTGGCAAGTACAACGAGGACGGCACCGGCGAGTGGTTGCCGCTGGTCCACGGCCAGGGACCGCTGACCGAGGCAAACGGCTTCAGGTCCCAGGCCGATGTGGTGATCGAAGCCCGGCGGGCGGCTGATCTGCTCGGCGCGACCAAGATGGATCGTCCCGAGGACGTGGAGGCCAATCCGAAGACCAACAAGGTCTACGCGATGCTGACCAACAATGACCGGCGCAAGCCCGACCAGGTCAATGCCGCCAATCCGCGCCCAGAAAACAAGTTCGGCCACATCGTCGAGATGACCCCTGACGATCAGGATCATGCCGGGACGAAGTTTCGCTGGGAGATCCTTGTGCGCTGCGGCGATCCGTCAGTGGCGACGGTGGGCGCCACCTTCTCGTCGGCCACCACGAAGGACGGCTGGTTCGGCATGCCGGACAACTGTGCGGTCGACAACATGGGCCGGCTCTGGATCACCACGGACGGCAACTCGGGCGTGACCACCGGACGCTCCGACGGAGTCTGGGCGATGGAGACCGAGGGCGAGTTGCGTGGCACGTCCCGGCACTTCTTCCGCTGCCCGACCGGGGCGGAGATGTGTGGCCCGATCTTCACTCCGGATGACGAGACGATGTTCGTGGCCGTGCAGCATCCGGGTGAGGATGGGCAGGACTGGCCTGCCTTCGGCCGAGCGTCGACCTTTGATGATCCATCAACCCGCTGGCCGGACTTCAAGGCTGGCATGCCGCCGCGGCCTGCTATCGTGGCGATCACCAAACAGGGTGGCGGTAAGATCGGCGTGTAAAGCCAAGAGGCCAGACGGCCTGCGCGATTCATATCATCGGTTCTGGGACGCCCGCGAGACCGGCGGGTGTCCCAGGCATCATGCCCGTACCGCGTTCCTAAAACATCTCTTGTTTTGTTCCGCTCGGGAATACTACGGACGGCAGCTAAGAGGCCAGAGTTTGTGTTTCAAAGTTCCCTCTGAATGTCCACTTGCCACCTGGTGAGCGGGCCAAGGCGCGGTTGCGTAGCAAATTAGGGGAGCAGACAAGAGAAGAACAGACGTTTGGTAGCGCGTGGAGGCAGCGAACAACCATCACTCCGGCCCAAGTGCGCAAGGGTGGATCGTGACGGGATCGGAGTTCGAAGATAGGCGATTCGACGCGAGTATCGCCATGCGTCGGTCCGCCTCAAACTCTTTGCTCCAGGTTCGGCACTCGTGAGTGAGATCCAACTTGAGAAGAGGTTCAGCGCAGTCCCTGCCATCGCGCTCCGTCATTGACGTACTGCGCCAGTGACGTATGTCCTCGCTTTCGTCAGAGGAGCATCCATGGGCGATGACAGCGAGTTCGAGCACCTCCTTGCCAGCCTTGGCTCCATTCTCGCAGAGACAGACGATGATCTCAGCCTCGGCAGCGGGCTAAGGCTGCCCGCCACCGTTGATGCAGCGGCTGTGCGAAGCAAGACGGGCCTCTCGCAAGCCGCGTTCGCCCGCCGCATCGGCGTTGCGGTGGGAACCCTGCGCAATTGGGAGCAGGGCCGCCGTTCACCCCACGGGCCAGCCCGGGTCCTGCTGGCGCTGCTGGACCGCAATCCGAGCATTGTCGAAGACACCCTCGGGACCTGAGCGCAGCGAACTTTGATCTTCTAGCCTCAGAGCCAGCCAAGTTCTGGTATTCTCCCCCGGAGAACAGGGCACAGGTGCAGATCGATGAGCCTTGCGGAGGACTACATCACGCTCGATGCCACCGCACTCGCTGATCTCGTGCGGCAACGGCACGTCAGTCCCGCCGAACTTGTCGAAACTGCAATCACGCGCCTGGAGCAGGTTGAACCGAAGCTGGCCGGCATGTCCGAATGGACGCTGGACCAGGCGCGACAGGCCGCTCGTGCGCCCCTGGAGAAAGCACCCTTTACTGGCGTGCCGTTTCTGCTCAAGGACAACATGCATGTCGCGGCCGGCATCCCGTATCACAACGGCAGCCGCATCTGGCGCGGCTGGGTGCCGCCGCAGGACAGCGAGATGGTCCGCCGCTTCAAGGCGGCTGGTCTGATCATCCTCGGCAGCACCAAGGTCCCCGAGCTGTCGTTGACACCTGTGACCGAGCCCCGGCATCTGGGCCGGGCCAACAACCCCTGGTCCCTGGACCGCACCACCGGTGGCTCATCGGGAGGATCATCGGCTCATGTTGCAGCCCGCTCGGTGCCGATGGCTCATGCTACCGACGGGGGCGGCTCAATCCGCATCCCAGCTTCGTGCTGTGGCCTGTTCGGGCTCAAGCCGACTCGCGGACGCACTCCGAATGGCCCTTATATTGGGGAGGGCTGGCATGGTGCCGCCATTGGGCATGCTGTCACCCGCAGCGTGCGGGACAGTGCCCGCCTGCTGGACGCGATTGCCGGACCTGATCTCGGCGCTCCCTATGGCATAGTCTCACCCGAGGGCTCCTTTGCCGAAGCTGTCACACGGTCGCCAGGACGGCTGCGGATCGCCTTCAGCTCCTTGGCTCCCAACGGCGCTCCAGTAGATCCGGAGTGCCGGATCGCGGTCGAGAACGCGGCAAAGCTCTGTACCGAGTTGGGCCACCATGTGGAGAAAGCCGCGCCTTCAGTGCCGGAAGATTACTTCAGCTGGTTTCTGATCACCTTTCTGGCGGCGGTGTCGCAGGAGTTTGCCTTTGCGGAGGAGATGACCGGCACCAAGGCCCGGCGCAGCGATGTCGAGGAAAGCACGTGGCTGTGCCGTGAGCTGGGGCGGGGCTTCTCGGCCGCGGAGCTCTCGGTCACCCTGGAGCGTCTGCACCGGGCCACGCGCCAGATTGCCGGGTTCTTTGAGACCTATGACCTGCTGCTGACGCCGGCCCTTGCCAGTCCTCCGGTCAGGCACGGAGAGCTCCACCCCCGCGGCCTTGAGGCCACCCTGTAAGTGTTGGCCGCCCGCCTCGGCGTCGGTCGCTATCTGCGCTATGGGCCGCTCCTACGGCAGGCGGCGGAGCGCGCGTTCCGGTTCATGCCGTTCTCCCCCATCTGGAACATCACCGGACAGCCAGCCGCCAGCCTGCCGTTGCACTGGACGCCTGATGGCTTACCCGTTGGCGTGCAGGCGGTCGCGCGCTTCGGGCAGGAGGCAACCCTCCTCTCGTTTGCCGCGCAGATGGAGCAGTCTCGTCCCTGGAGCAATCGTCTGCCAACGGCAGTCGCCGGGACATCCTGATTGCACCGCCTGATTGATCGAAACCTGCGTTCAGGCGGCCTCTTCAAGCACCTTGCGGACAGCTGCCAGCGAGAGGCCGAAGTGCTTGGCGACTTGAGTCGGGGCTACTCCGGTGTGGTTCGGCTACCGCGACCAGCGGGCACGATTGGACCAACTGCTCGGTGTCGAGGCAAGATCAGCCGCGTCGAGAATTCAGGGCTTCCTTGATGGTATCACCGGCCAACTCGGCTGGTTGGTGCAGCTTCCCTGGAGCGAGGAGCCGGACGAGCGGCGGCGCATCGATGCCCTGCGCCTGTTGCGTCAGGTACCCGCCATCGTCAGCCTCACCCTGGTCGATGGCTCCGGGCGGGAGCGGCTGTACGTGTCGCGGATCGGCCTCAACCGAACCGAGAGCCGCACCGACCGCTCCGGGGAGCCGGCGGTCACCGGAGCTCGCGCGGCGCGGCTCTGGTATGGCGAGGTCAGCTACTATCGGGGGTCCGAGCCTTATCTCACGGTCGCGATCTCCGGTAACCGTCCCTCGGTCGGCATCGTCGTCGCCGAGGTCAACCTCAAGCTGATCTGGGATGTGATCTCGTCCATCAAGGTTGGGGAGACGGGCTATGCCTTCGTGCTGGACGGTCCGGGCCGGCTCATCGCCCATCCCGACATCAGCCTCGTCCTGCGGGGCGCAGACGAGGCTATCCTGAAGCCGTTCCAGGTGGCCCGACAGGCGGTTGGGCCTGCCAACTCAGGTTTTGCAACGAGCCGCGACACCGAGGGCAACCGCATTGCAGTAGCTGCCGCCCCAATCCCTGGACCGGATTGGACCGTGGTGGTGGAGCAGCCGCTGTCGGAGGCCTTCGCGCCCATCTATGCAGCCCTGTGGCGGACGGGGAGTCTTGTGCTGGGCAGTGCCACATTTGCGGGACTGCTCGCCTATGTTTTAGCTCGGCGGATGACCAAGCCGATTCGGCTGCTTGAGGAAGGCACCGAGCGCATCGGCGCTGGGCAATTCGATCACCGGATCGAACTTAGAACGGGAGACGAACTCCAGCGGCTGGCCGACAGCTTCAACGCTATGGCGGTCGAACTCGCCGTCTCGCAGGAGCGCCAGGAGCGGATCGCCAAGCTTAAGCGATTCCTAGCCCCGCAGGTGGCCGAACTCGTCGACCGCAAGGGCGATGATGGAGTCCTTGAAGGCCGCCGCACCGAGGTGGTGGCGGTGTTCTGCGACCTGCGCGGCTTCACCGCGTTCTCAGCCAAAGCGACACCCGAGGAGGTGATGAGCGTGCTCTCCGAGTACTACGAGGCACTCGGCCGCATCATCACCAAGTACGCGGCCACGCTCACGAGCTTTTCGGGCGATGGTCTGATGGTGCTGGTCAACGCGCCTGTTCCTGTCGAAGATCCTGCGCTTCGGGCGGTGGACCTCGCACTGGAGATGCAGCAAAGCGTGCAGGATTTGATCATCGGCTGGCGTGATCGCGGCCACCGGATCGGGTTTGGGGTGGGACTTGCCATGGGGCAGGCCACGGTCGGGCGGATCGGCTATGAGAGCCGCTTCGACTATACGGCTATCGGCAGCGTCGTGAACCTTGCCGCCCGCCTGTGCGCTGCAGCGGCGGATCGGGAGATCCTGACGGATGCGACTGTCGTCCACGCCGTGAAGGATAAGCGCTCTTTAGTCCCGCTCGGATCTCGCCTGCTCAAAGGTTATGATGAAGAGCTGCCCGTCTATGGCATCCTCTTCGACGAGCGGACTAACGTGGCCTAGGCTTTCGTTTCAGCCCGCAAGAGGCGTCCTCATTCGATCACCTCGTCGGCAGCGGCCATGAGGGTTGGTGGCACGGTAAGGCCCAGTGTCTTAGCAGTCCCAAGATTGACCACAAGCTCGTATCGCGTTGGCGCCTGAACCGGCAACTCGCCAGGCTTGGCTCCCCTGAGAACCCGGTCCATGTAGGAGGCGACGCCTTGGTGGAGGCCCTCCATGGTGGGACCATACGCGAGCAGGCCACCTGTCGCCGCCATGTAGCGGCTGCCATAGATCGCCGGCACGCGATACTGCTCAGCAAAGTCGACGATCAAGCGGCGCTGCGAAAAGGTGAAGACATCTGGCAACACGAGGAGCGCTCCGCCGGGCGCGGCTGCAAGGTCTGCCAGCACTGGCTCAATCCCGGAAGCATCCTGAGTGAAGGCGAGAATGGGTTCGACCATGAGGGACGCCGCGACCGCCTCGAACTCGCGCACGAACGGTGAAGCCCGGTTGTGGGCCGTCTCAGGGTTGAACAGGATTGCGGCTCGCCGCACCCGCGGATCGATCTCCTTGAGAAGCTGCAACCACTTGCCGCCAAGCGACGGCTCGAAGGTCGTGAACCCGGTCGTGTTGCCGCCCGGATGGGACATATTACCAACGATGCCGTTGCCGACCGGGTCGGCGACCTCAAAGAAGAGCACCGGAATGCTGCGGGTCTCCGCGAGCACGGCGAGCGTTGCGGGCGTGCCGTTGGCCACGATGAGATCGGGATGTGCCGCAACGGCCTCTCTCGCCAGCACCGGCAGTTGGGCCGGAGTTGTCGCCACGTGCATGTCGACATGAACGTTGACGCCCCTCGTCCAGCCCAACGGCCGGAGGTGTTCTGCAATATCCCCCCAGTCATTCCGCGCGAGCAGGGTCCAGGTTTCCACCCATCCAACCCGCCGGATTCGACTGGTCACCTGGGCCGCCAGCCGTGTGGGATTGAGCAGCGCCGATGCGCAGACGAGCTGGACGAGATCGCGCCGCCTCATGCGACCACCTCTTCAAGCGAGTTGCCTGAAGGCTACCACGGAACGGTATCAGCCACAGCCTGAGAGATCGCATCCGACCACTTGCGAGGGCCTGGTCGCTCAATGAGCGCAATGCGGGTTGTCTACCCGATGTTTCTGCCGAACTACCGGATCGGGATACCGTACTGGAGGCCACCCTTGGTCCAGAGTGCGTTCTGGCCGCGCTTGATCTTCAGGCGCGAGCCCTCGCCGACGTTCTTCTCGAACGACTCGCCGTAGTTGCCCACGTGCTTGATCACGCGGACGGCCCAGTCGTTGGTCAGGCCGACGGTCTCGCCGAACTTGCCTTCGGTGCCGAGCAGACGCTTGATCTCCGGGTTGTCGGAGGTCTTCATCTGGTCGACATTGGCCTTCGTCACGCCGAGCTCTTCAGCGTTCAGCATGGCGTTGTGGGTCCAGCGGACGATGTCGCCCCACTGGTTGTCGCCGTGGCGGACTGCCGGGCCAAGCGGCTCCTTCGAGATGATCTCGGGCAGGATGACGTCTTCATCAGGGATCGAGACCCACGAGCGGGCAACATAAAGACCGGAAACATCGGTGGTGAATGCATCGCAGCGGCCGGCATCATAGGCCTTCTTGGCCTCGTCCGCCGTAGCGAAGAGGATGGCCTGGTACTTCATGTTGTTGGCACGGAAGTAGTCGGCGAGGTTCAGCTCGGTCGTGGTGCCCTGCTGGATACAGACCGATTTGCCGCTCAGCTCCTTGGCCGAGGAGACACCGACCTTCCTGCGGACCATGAAGCCCTGGCCGTCGAAGTAGGTGATGGCCGGAAAGTCGAGACCGAGCTGCGTGTCGCGTGACATGGTGTGGGTCGAGTTGCGGGAGAGGACATCCACCTCGCCCGCCTGAAGCGCCGTGAAGCGGTCCTTGGCGGCGAGCGGGATAAAGCGGACCTTGGTCGGGTCGTTGAAGATGGCGGCCGCCATAGCGCGGCAGAAGTCCACGTCGAAGCCCGTCCAGTTGCCCTGGGCATCGGGCATGCCGAAGCCAATAGAGCCGCTGCTCGCACCGCAGGTCAGGAAGCCCTTCTGCTTCACGCTGGCGAGCGTCGCCTGGGCCAAGGCGCCTGTGGCCATGAGGCCCGCAGCGACAACACCACAGGCAAGGGATGCGATAGCCTTCATCATGATGCTATCCCCTGGGTTAGTTCCCAGTCGCGAGTGCTCCCCTCCGCAAGGCTTGCCAACATGAGATTCATCCGCAGCTAACGAGAAAACCGCTACGGGGCTTCGGCCTGGTCTCCGCACAACGAGAGCATGTTCCCGCACTATACCAGATTAGGGGGCGCACGACTCCCCTGCGCTTTGGGCAGTGGCGGATTCGCCATCCCACTTCTCGGCGATCCAGGATACCGGCGACGATGCCGATCAGGCAGATGGTGCGAAGGCAGACAGGCCATCCAGCAACGCCTTCACCATTTGCCGATCGTTGACGTCGAAGCCCTCGCAGGACCAGCCATGGAGCGGCGCCAAGAGATCACGGGCTTCTGCCTGCCGCCCCTGATCTCGTAGCATCTGCGCCAAATCGCAGACGGCCCTGAGCTCCCACATTCGGGCGCCCTGTTCGCGTGCGACCTCCAGGGCGGTGCGGCAGCTATGCTCTGCTTCGACGGTGCGCCGCATGCGCAGGAGCAGTCCGCCGCGAATACGATGCAGCTCGGCATCAAAAAAGCGGCTGCCGGTCTCCTCCGTCCAATCAAGGGATTCCGCGATGATCCGCAACCCCTCTTCAGGTTGTCCCCGGCGGCCATAGGCCCGCGCCAGCACGGCGTCGTGCAGCGACCGCGCGAAGCCCGGCTGCGGGTGCTGCCGCTTGTATTCCATCTGCTCCGGGTCGTTGTGCATGGCTACCGCCACGAGGCGCTCGCGCCGGGCCACCTGCTGCATCAGCCCGGTAAGGCCCCACTCCGTCGCAAGGGCCATGGTCGCCTCGTTGGCCTTCGCGACGCCCTCCCAATCATCCATCAACTCGGCCAAGTGACCGGACATATGAACGGCGTGGCCCGTACTCAGGTGATGCCCGCCACGGTGGCCAGCGGCGATCGCATTGGTCACCGCCCGCCGGGCACGGTCGGGATAGCCCCGCACCCACAGCACGCATCCGCCGAGGACCAGCAGGTGTGGACCCGGGTCGTCGAACTGCTCGATCAGGGCCGCGGGCCAGGAGCCCTCCTCATAGAGGCTCAGCCCTCTCTCGAAATGCTGCTGCGCCTCCACGAACTTTCCGAGCTTGTAGCGGGCGTTCAGCAGGGACTTGTGGCCATCGACCTTAAGAATCCGGTCATCCCGAGCGTCGCCCAAAGCAAGGAGATCAAGCCCGATCCTCTCGGCTGTGCGCAGTTCCGCGTCGACCACGTGGAAGCCGAACAGCCCAACGAGGATGGGATGCATCAGCCGATCGTCGTCAAGTGCCGCACACAGATCGCGCGCCCGGTAAAAGGCCCTGCCGACCTCCGGCGCCGACCAGCCCTTCGCGCTGGTGACGGAATTTCCCAAGCGCACCCGCAATTCGAGTTCGTGCCGGTCACGCTGCGTCCGATCTGGGATCAAACCCATCACTTCGAGGCCCCGCATGCAGTGAGCGACGGCCTCCTGATGAGCCTGCCGGCGTGCCGCGTCATCCGCAGCACGCTGCCAGTAGATAACCGCCTTCTCCGCGAGCCGTGCCTCGCTCAGGTGATGTGCAATGAGTTCGGGCTGCCGGGTTGCCACATCAGGATAGGCTTGCTCGAGCACCTTCGCGATCCTTGCGTGCAGCTCCTGTACACGACTCTTGAGGAGGCTGTGGTAGGCGGCATCACGCACGAGCGCATGCTTGAACGTGTAGGCCTCGGCCGGAGGTGCGCCGCTCGCGAAGATCAATCCGGACGACACGAGTTGCCGGAGCACCCTGCGAAGACCGGCCTCGCTCAGCGTGCCGATGGCCGCAAGCAAATCGTACGCGAATGTTCGGCCGATCACCGACGCCTGTTGGGCTACGGCCTTGGCGGCCGGAACACGGTCCAGACGGGCCATGAGGCTGTCGTGGAGGGTGGCCGGGACGGCGGCGGATTCCCCCTCCAGCACCGCCCTGGTCATCTCCTCGACGAAGAGCGGCACGCCATCGGTCCTGTCGAGGATCTGGCCGAACACCTCGGCCGGCAACTCCGCGCCGCCGGCGATTGTCCCGGCGAGCTCGGCGACCTGGCGCGGCGCCAGGCCGGTGAGCGGGATCAGGGTCACGCCGTGCGAGCGCCTCCAATGCTCGGGCATGAACTCCGGCCGGGCGGTGACCAGCAGCAGGGCATGCTCCGAGCCCACACGGTCGACCAGCCGATCCAGCACCTCAAGGGTTGTCGGGTCGGCCCAGTGGGCATCCTCGACCAGCAGGAGCAACGGCCGCCGCCGGGTCAGACCGACCAGATAGCCAACCAGGGCCTCCATGGTCAGCTCCCGCTGTCGCCGCGGATCGAAAGGGAGCGGCCCGTAGCGATCCTCGATCGGAAGCGAGAGCATCGTGGCGAACAGAGGCGCGATGGCCGGGATCCCATCGGCCACTGGCGCCAGGAGAATCTCCAGCTTTACCAGCCGCTCGTCAGGCGTGTCCTCCGGCCGGAATCCCGCAGCCTGCTCGATCCATTCGACGAAGGGATGCAGAGGCGAATTGCTGTAGAAGGGTGAGCACTGCCACTGCACGTCGGCATGCGTCTCGGACCGCAAGCGGTCGCGGAACTCTTGTGCGGCTCGCGACTTACCGATCCCCGCTTCGCCGGACAGCAGCACCACCTGCCCTTTTCCGTCGCAGGTCTGCGCCCAAAGGTGTGCGAGCGTCGCAAGCTCCCCGGCTCTCCCGACCAGCGGTGCGGTCCCCGTTCTGTGGGCCGCGAAGCGGCTCTCGACCGCGCGGGTGCCGAGCACCTGCCAGACCGCAACAGGTTCGGCAAACCCCTTCAGACACTGTGGCCCCAGGCCGATGATGTTGAAGTCGCGGCCGAGCAGGCGCCGGGTTGCCGGCGCGATCACCACCCCTCCGGGCGGGGCGAGGGCCTGAAGCCGCGCTGCGAGGTTTGGGGTCTCGCCCACGACGCCCCACTCCTGCGCCACTCCCGTGCCGATCAGGTCGCCGACCACCACCAGGCCCGTGGCGATGCCGATGCGGGCGCGCAGCCGATCCAGGCCAGACGGAACGGTGATGTGCGTCACCTCCTCAGTCAGGGCCAGCCCGGCGCGGGCGGCCCTGGCGGCATCGTCCTCGTGGGCCTGCGGATAACCGAAATACACGAGCACCCCGTCACCCATGTACTTGGCCACGAAGCCGCCGAACCGGATAACGGTTTCGGCACAGGCTTCATGGTAGGCGCCGAGGATCGCGCGGTAGTCCTCGGGATCGAGAGCGCCCGCGAGAGCGGTCGAGCCGACCAGGTCGCAGAACATCACGGTCAGTTGCCGCCGCTCCGCATCCGGACCGGACCCTGGCGCCGGTGCAACAGGCCTTGCAGGTCTCCTCCTGGACGGACGTGGGCGGGCTCCACCGGGCGTGGCAGGGGCGCCCCCGAGAAGGGCAATCGCCTCGAGGAGCTTCCGGCGGTGGCCGACTGCGGAGACGCCGATGTCCTTGAGATCGTCGGACGTAAGCCGCGCCAAGATTTCGGCATCCACGGCGTTGTCGCGGAACGCCTGCTCGTACTGTGCCAGTCCTTGGCTCCGTAGCCACTGCGCGACATCCACGCCTCGTCTCCTGCCGAGAGACCGCAGCCTGCCGGCAAGATTACACCGGCAAAGCGTTCATATCGAGCGGCATGTCGGTCTTCGGGAGACCGACCGTAAAAGTGAGCGGTCACTCCGTTCGATCTCGTCATCAACCTCAAGGCTGTGAAGGCACTCGGGTGTCGGGCGTCTATTTTACTCGGGAGTAGCCGCGCAGTACTTTGTAGTGCCCAACCTGCTCTTGTGTCAGGATCTCCATTGTCGCGAGATGATACCTCAGGTGGGCCGCCCGAAGTGCCGCCTGTGTGGTGCCGATTGCGGCCGTCGCCGCCGTGAGGCTTGCCGGCGTTACGCTGCGCCCGGCGAACTGGCGGTCGAGATCGGCCTCCTGCGCGATCAGCCGCTCCCCGATCAGGATCGCCTCCGCCTTCATGGCCCTGAAGAGCGCCTGCATCCGGCTCCGCTGCGCATCAGTTAACCCGAGTGGCTCGTCCAGTTCGAGCACGTGGCTTGGACCGGGATACCCATTGAGTTCAGCCACGAGCGCATACCCCATGCCGCGCCCTGCCTTCAGGTCTGCAACCTGCTCGTCCGAGAGTGCCTTCAATGCCCTCGTCTCAAGCCCGGCATAGGGCGAAGCTGCGGGAGCATGCCCATGCTGATGCTGTGCAAGAGCCGGAGCGGACGAGAAGGCGAGAAGCAGGGCAATGAAGGTGTTACGGACGACCATGGGAAGCTCCAGATGCCTGATGCTCAAGAACTACCCCGTGCCCATCTCAAGACATATGATCAGGATCATACGGCCAGGTCCGAGAGCCTGATTTCTCCCCTGCCCCGCTGGATCACGCCCTCAGCCTCGAGCGAGGCCAGCGTCCGGTACAGGCTCTCGTGGGTGAGGCCGAGTTCAGATGCCAGGGCCTTGAGGTTTCCGTTCACCCGCACGACGCGATCAATGCCGCTGGCTTGGAGTTCAAGGTGATGAAGCACGCGCTCGCGCGCCGTCCTTAGACTCCGGTTTTCCAGGCGGGTCCTCAGCGTCATGACCTGACGGGCGAGAGTTGCCATGAAAGCCTGAGCAATGTCCGGCTCCGACGCAAAGGCCTCGAGCACGGCGGGCCTCGGCAGGAGGACGACGACACTGGGGACACTGGCCGCTGCATCGCAGTGGTAGGCGTCGGAGAAGAGCGATGCCTCGGCGAAGGTTTCGCCGGGCTGCGCCCGGAAAAGCGTTATCTCTCGCCCGTGCGTGTCCGTGCGGGTCAGCCGGATCTCGCCGCGTTCCAGCAGATAGAGGCCGAGGGGCCGATCCTGGCGCAGGAACAGGGTCTCGCCCGCAGCGAGCGAGCGTCTGACGGCAGAGCACCGGAGAGTGTCCGAAATCCAATCAGGAGCATTCATGCCAGCATGATAGCAGAAGGTCGGGCGGCATGGTGACCTGCACATCTATGCCGTACGCTTCGCTCTTCCGGTTGGCGACATACAAGTGCTGCCTCAGTCCTGATGCGCGGGTTTCCCCATCGCGTGAGCCGATTGCGATGGTGGCCAGTCCTGACGATGCTCTACTCCGCGGTTCAAACGGGGCGAAGTTCCTTATGTCAAGCACTTCCTCCTACATCGATGTCTGCATGGCAGTTACAGACAAAGAATGTATTCATCAGGTCTTCTGAGAAGATTGCAGGTGCCTTGGGAATGTCTACCGCTCCCCGCTCAAGCGGATGATCGACCTGCATTGCAGATATGCCAGAACACGGACCTTTGCGACTCCTGCATCTAGCGGTTCGGACGGTCCGGCCGAGGACCATGCTGCATCGGATTGTCTTAGCTAGTCCTGCGGGTACAGTGCGGCTTGCATCAGCATCACGCCCATAATGAACTAGCTAAGGGTCGGGAAAGGCAGGAGACACCCAAATCGAACCAAAGAGCCTGAGGGTTGACAATGCTCTGAAGGCTCGTAAGGTCCACATGCCACGCAGTAGAGCGTCGCAGCCCGCTCAATCGCTTGACTCCTGGAGCGGGCTGCCTATGTCGATACAGCATCAAGTCAGTGGTGCGTGGCTGAAAAGATCATTTGAATGGGCGCGATTGTGCCTGCCCGAACCGCGGCGATCATGTTCGTCACCTTCTCCTTGACGGTGGGTCCCATCAGATTGTGCAGTCCCAGCGGCGGTGGCGCGCCGCTTGCAGCCTGCGCTTGCAGGCGCGCGAAGAAGTCGAGCGCGACCTCCCGTCGGTTCTCCTCCGTTTCAAGGGCGAAACCTGCGGCTTCGGCCGAAGTGCGATAAGTCTCCGGTGTTTCGAGCGCCGAGAGGTCTGGCGTTTCCGCCCAAGGCACCGGGAAGCTGAGTTCGCCATCGCCTGTTCGCATTACCTCATAGATCGCGAAGGTCCCCCCGTCACGGAGCAAGCGGTGTGCTTCGCGAAAAAGCGCCGCCTTGTCGGGTACATTCATGCCGACGTGCAAGAGGAGCGCAAGGTCGAAGCTCGCGTCGCCTAGTGGCAGCGCGACCGCGCTCCCAACCTCGAAGTGCACGCGATCCGCCATCCCGCACATGGTGGAGAGCGCGCGGGCCGTTTCGACAAAATGCGGCGTCAGGTCTACACCAGTCACATGGCAACCGTAGCGCGTCGCGATCATCCGGGCCGGGCCACCAATGCCTGAGCCAATATCGAGCACTTGCATATCAGGCTGGATGGAGAGCTTCTCCAGAAGCGCAGATGTCGCTTCCGCCCCGCCGATGTGGAACTCATCCACCGGTTTCAAAACTTCGGGCGAGATCCTGTCAGGGTCGTGTCCCATCTCCGTGAGTCCGGCGCGGATACGAGAAAGGACATCGTAGGACGCGTAATGCTTTGAAACGCCGCTTTCAACGTCATGCATGGCTCGCCTCCTTCAGTGGTCCTGAGAAGATGACATATCAGCCCCGCTGGCGTGCAGAATGGCATCTTTATCGCTGCTTTTGAAGCTGGGCTGGGGGCCCAATCACGGTGAACCTGATGGATCTGCCGTCATACAGCGTGGATGTCGATTCCAATGAGGAACGTCTGGCCAACCTCAGGGCGCTCTTGCGCAAAGCGCTCACACCAAGGGGGCGCTCTGGACCACCTTTGGAGAGGTGCTCGATTGATCCTGTCGAGCGGTTCCGAAACCACCTCAGGAAAGCTGGAGATGAACCCGCTCTGCTCTAACAAAGACGCCCGCTTCGGCGTCGAACTGACAGACCTGTAACTGGGACAAGGGTAAGGTCCCTCTCGGGTCAATGAGCGGAGAACATTGGCTCAAATAAAATTCTGCAATCGCCACCTTGGGCCCTAGATCCCGCAGAATCCGAGGTCAGGATCACGGATCCGATCGCCTCGTCCGGATATCACGCTGGCAAGCCCGCCGTCCGCAGCCCTGAACGGAGGCGTTCCTCGTCCTCTCGTCGCTTTAGGCAAGAGGCATCAACGAACCAGTCGACATACTCGTGCGGCCCCGCCGCCGGATTGCCGCGCCAGTAGGGGGCAGCACAAGATCTGTTCCTGATTGTACGCTAAGATAGAACAGATCAGGAACTCACCTTTACGCTCCTTAATGATCCCATCGTCCGGCGCCGAGCGCACTTCCTGGGAGGAGCAGCTTGGTGCTCTCGACGATCAGCCGGAACCCTGCTGGTAACGATACCCAGAACGTAACGTGTGGATACGCAGGGTGGCAGCTGTACGAGGTTCGTAGATCTCGCACCAATGTCCGGCTCCTCAGGAGCGATTGAGCCGACAATCTGCGAGGTGATCGATGGCGCGCCGGAAACTCTTAACCCCTGACGAACGCCAAGCTCTGCTCGGCATACCAGACGACGAGGAAAGCCTGATCCGGCACTACACTCTGTCTCCGCAGGATCGTCTCCAAGCCGAAGTCCGCCGACGTCCTCACAATCAGCTCGGCTATGCAGTCCAGCTCTGCATCATGCGCTATCCCGGCCGTGTCCTGGGAATGGACGAAGATCCACCCGCTGCAGTGGTCTCCTATGTGGCGGAGCAACTGGGGATCACCCCTGGGGCCTTCGCGTCCTATGCGCGGCGCATCCCGACACGCTTTGAGCACAGTCACCGCTTGGCGAAATACCTCGGCGTTCGGACCGCGACGCGAGATGATCGCCGTGCTGCCCTTCTCGCAGCTGCCGAGGCCGCCGGCGCGACTGAAAGCGGTCTCCCGATTATGACTGCGATCGTGAACGAGTTGCGCCGCCGCGGAGTTCTTCTCTTGCCGAATGCTGCCCTCGAGAAGATCGGCCTTGCCGGACGTGCCATTGCCCGACAATGGGCCGAAGCCGCTCTTCTGGATGGCCTCTCGGTAGACCAGATGGAGCAGCTCGAAGCCCTCCTGTTGGTCGACCCCGCCATCCAGCAGACCCGGCTCGCATGGCTACGATCGGCTCCAGATGCCCCCAGCGCCGATAACCTCATCGGCCTCATAGACCGTCTCACGTTTGTACGCACGTTGATGATTGGTTCCCAGCGACAGGCCCGGATCCACCCTGAGCGATGGACCCAGATTGTGCGAGAGGGCGATGTAACACCCGCGTGGTTGGTTGCCGACTTCGGCGCTCGCAGGAGACGAGCCACACTTGTGGCTCAAGCCATCACGCTTGAGCAGACGCTGACGGACGCGGCAGTCACGATGTTCAACAAGCTGATCGGACGGCTCTTCGCACGAGCCAATACTCGGCACAAGAAACGGTATGTTGAGGCTCAGCAAGATACTACCAAGGTGCTGCGCCTGTTCCGGGACACCCTGCGAGCTCTCGTTGCCGCCAGCGACACCGGCCGCAATGCCATCGATGTTCTCGATGATGAAGTCGGGTGGCACCGCCTGTTGCAGGCCCAACCGGAAGTCGAAGCCATGGTGCGGGATGCTGATCCCGATCCGCTTCTCCTGGCAGCAGAGCGCTACAGCACCATCCGCAAGTACACGGCACGGTTCCTGGAGACCTTTACGTTCTGCTCGTCACGTAAACATGATTCATTGTTGGCAGCCATCGGGACACTCAAGACCTTGCAGGCCGCGAACCGGCGCACCCTGCCCGAGCGCGTGCCGGTCGGCCATCTCAGCACCAAGAGCCGGAAACTGATCTTTGGAGACGCTGGAGCAGGTCGCCGCCTGTACGAGATTGCGACATTGGCTGTCTTGCGGGAGCGGTTGCGCTCCGGCGACATCTGGGTTGAGGGCAGTCGCGCCTTTCGGCCCATGGACGAACAGCTCATGCCGAAGCCGACCTTCGCCGCCCTGAAAGCATCGGATGATCTCGGGCTCGGTGTGCCACGGGATGCCATCAGCTATCTTACCGAGACACATCAGACGCTCGACTTCAGGCTGAAGCGGCTCGCCTATCGTGCCCGCAATGGCAGGCTCGAAGGCGTCCGGATTGAGGCCGGACAGCTCGTTGTTACTCCGCTGCCCGGCGACGTGCCGGCGGCGGCCGAAGAGCTGAAATGGGAACTTGGCGACATGTACCCGCTGATCGAGGTGCCCGACCTGCTGATGGAGGTGCATGCCTGGACCGGGTTTGCCGATCGCTTCACGCATATCCGTACTCAGGAACCGCCACGCAGCATCCCGGCCATGCTGGCTGGGGTTCTGGCGGATGCGACCAACCTCGGTGCCAGACGCATGGCCGCGGCATCGAAAGGAGTGAGCCCACAGGAGATTACCTGGAAGCGGATCTTCCATACCCGGCCTGAGACTTACAAGCTGGCGCAGGCCAGCATCACCGACAGGCACGCCGAGCACCCTCATGCCGCTTTGTGGGGTGACGGCTCCACGGCATCATCGGACGGGCAGTTCTTCCAGGCGAGCGATCGTGCCGGGAAGCGTGGTGACATCAATCTGCACTACGGTAGCGAACCCGGTTCGAAGTTCTACAGCCACTTATCCGACCAGTACGGCTACTTCAGCATCCTGCCGATCAGCGCCACCGAGAGTGAGGCTCCGTACGTTCTGGATGGCTTGTTTGATCATGAGGCGGAACTCGACATCCAGGAGCACTTCACGGACACGGGCGGCGCGAGTGACCACGTGTTTGGCCTCTTCGCTCTGACAGGCCGGCGCTTTGCTCCCCGGCTGCGCAACCTGAAGGACCGGAAGCTCCACACTTTCGAGAAGCCGGAGACCTATGCGGCACTCCAAGAGCATATCGGCGTGCCGATCAACACCAGCCTGATCATGGAGTACTGGGACGACCTGCTGCATCTGGCAGCCTCGATCCAGACGCGGACGGTCGCTCCCTCAACCATCCTCAAGCGGTTGGCAGCCTCCCGCAATCCCAGCCAGCTCGCAGGGGCATTGCGCGAACTCGGCCGCCTCGAGCGCACCCTGTTCATGATCGAGTGGTATTCCGATCCTGCGCTCCGGCGCCGCTGTCAGGCGGGTCTGAACAAAGGCGAGGCAGCTCATAAGCTGAAACGGGCCGTGTTCTTCCATGAGCGCGGTGAGATCCGTGATCGCTCGTTCGAGAGCCAGGCCTTCCGTGCCTCGGGTCTGAACCTCGTGGTCAGTGCAATTATCCACTGGAACACGGTGTATCTCGGACGCGCCGTGGATCATCTCCGCCGCCAAGGGCGGATCATTCGGCCTGAGGTGCTCAAACACGTCTCGCCTCTGAGCTGGGAGCATATCAATCTCACCGGCACCTATGCCTGGGGCGAGCCGCCCTTGCTTGTCGACGGCTTTCGTCCCCTGCGCTTGCCGAAGACCTTGGCACGCGCCGCATGATCCGACGAGCGAAAACGGAGGTTCTTTGTTCGTTCTAGCTTAGCGTATAATCAGGAACAGATCTTGCGCTGACCCCGTTCAGAGACGCCATTCAGAACCGCAAGGCTGCCCCGCAGCACGGAGCGAACCGCATCAGCAGCCATATCGGCGATGTCGCGCAGCCGGGGGGTACCAACATCGCCACTGGGACGATGCTGAGCCTGTCCATAAGGGGTGTACTGATCTGCAGGGGAGCGCTCCGGCATCAGGCCTGAGAACACGCCTGCTCCACCCAAGATCACGAGCAGAACCAGAGGAACGACAAGGCGGAACGCTAACCCTACGATCTTGGACACAATGATGTAGCCGATGACCAGGGCAATTGCAGTCACGATGACGCTGGTGCTCAAGGTGTTTATACCCTTGTGATGTTCAATGCGGTGCGAAGGCCATCCAGGATATCGACGGCTTTTTTGTGAGCGCGGTGGATGAGAAGGGACACGGACTGGCCGAGTTCTACATCCCTAATGGAGCCAGAAGACTCGGACGGCGGGAGTACGGCCGGCGTGGGGCAGATTTGCACTTGCCGCGCTGGTTTGTGACAGTGTGCAAGACACCGATGCACTCGCGCACCATGGCTGACGTCCAGGTTCGTCGCCTGCCAATCATCCCCTCCCGCGGACCAAAGATCCTGTTTCCTGCTTCGTTCACAATGGCTCAGCTTTCCCACTCCCCGCAAAGGCGCGACAACATGTTCGCTCTTTGTTCTTTCTTTCGCCAAACAAATCCTTAGGGTCCGGCTCTTCTATTATGCACTGGATTCGGGATGACCACAGATAAGACAAAAGCAATCGAGACTGCCGTCAGCCAGATTGAGCGGGCCTTTGGCAAGGGCGCCATCATGCGCCTCGGTGGCGATCAGGTTGTCGAAGTGGAGACGGTTTCCACCGGGTCCCTCGGGCTCGACATCGCGCTCGGCGTCGGCGGTCTGCCGCGCGGCCGGATCATCGAGGTCTATGGACCGGAATCGTCCGGGAAGACGACGCTCGCGCTCCAGACAATCGCCGAGGCTCAGAAGAAGGGCGGTGTCTGCGGATTTATCGACGCCGAACATGCCCTGGATCCAGTCTACGCGCGCAAGCTCGGCGTCAATCTGGACGATCTCCTCGTGTCCCAGCCTGACAACGGCGAGCAGGCCCTCGAGATTGCCGATACGCTCGTCCGCTCAAGCTCTGTGGATATTCTCGTCATCGACTCGGTGGCCGCGCTGACACCAAAGGCCGAGATCGAGGGCGAGATGGGTGAGAGCCGTCCCGGTCTCCAGGCTCGTCTCATGAGCCAGGCGCTGCGCAAGCTCACGGGCTCGATCAGCCGCACCAAGACGATGGTGATCTTCATCAACCAGATCCGCATGAAGATCGGCGTCATGTACGGCTCGCCGGAGACCACAACGGGCGGCAACGCCCTGAAGTTCTATGCCTCTGTGCGCCTCGACATCCGCCGCACGTCCACTCTGAAGGACCGAGATGAGCCAATCGGCAATCAGGTGCGAGTCAAGGTTGTCAAGAACAAGGTGGCTCCGCCCTTCAAGCAGGTCGAGTTCGACATCATGTTCGGCGAGGGCATCTCGAAGATGGGAGAATTGATCGACCTCGGCGTCAAGGCCAACGTGGTCGAGAAGTCCGGCGCTTGGTTCTCCTACGACAGCCAGCGCCTCGGCCAGGGACGTGAGAATGCCAAGACCTTCCTGAAGGACAATCCCGAGATTGCGGCCGAGATCGAAGGCAAGATCCGCCAGAATGCCGGTCTCCTGATTGCGGAACTACAGGGGAACGATGACGTGGGCGCATCAGAGGATGCAGCCTGAGGGTTCTCTTGCCACATAACGCTGACCTTTTGCGGATCGGACAGGTCCGCATCACCTGAGATGTAAAAGGCCGCCCTTGGTGGGCGGCCTTATCGGGAAGTGAAACACTAAGGTGAGCTCACGCCGCCTCGGCGACAGGGGCTGGGCCTGCTTCGTCCATCGCTCTCATGTAGACGTCGAGCAAGCTGTCGTGCTCGTCGCGCTCGTCCTGATCCTGCTTGCGCAGCTTGATGATCTCCTTGAGGATCTTCACATCGAAGCCCTCGCCCTTGGCCTCGCAGAAGACTTCCTTCTTGGCTTCGTTCAGTTCCTTGATCTCGTTCTCGATCTGCTCGATGCGCTCCACGAATGAGCGGATCCGGTTGCCGGGAATTCCAACGACGTCACTCATGGCTTCTCCTTTGCCGTATGTAGACCGGCACTATCGGGCAGGGGAGTAAGCGCAGCGTTAATCCGGAGTGTCACATCCCATCTGGGGCTGACTTCTGGTGCATTAGGCTTGCACGTGAATGCGGTAGCAGGATGAGAAAGCTCGAGCGCCTGATGCTGGGCTTCCTCAATACTGCCGATACGAGCGGCGCGCCTGCATACCTCATTCCTTCTCGCGGAGAGCCAGTCGTGCCACTCTCACACAACCAGGCTCCAGAACGAGCTCTTGCGGCCGTGTTGGGCTTTGAGGTGTCTCATGTAGATATCATGAGCCTCGAACCTGCCGAAATCCTCAATTCGGTCAGCCAGGTTCTCGCACTCCTCAATGTGGCGGGCGGCGTGCTGGTAGCGCTTCACCCGGTTCCGCTCCAGGGCAAAGTCAATCAAGGCCCGGCGCAGAATGGTGGCTGCAAGAGGGTGCTTTGCATCTAGCACAGCCGCGGCCGGCGCCAAAATCTCGTAGAAGTCGCCATTGAGCTCGTCGGCACGGGTGATCACCAAGTGCGCGGCTTGGTCCAGCGCCGGCCAGGTCACCAGAAAACCTAGGGCATGGTGCACACTCGGATGGCTCAGGGCATGGGCGATGGCGCGCTCCTCAGCCTCAAGATCCTCAAAGTCGGGCAGGCGCTTGAGGTAAGAGCGCAGGTGCTCCGGGTTGAGCGAGCGCTCAAAGCAGAGCCAGCGGAACGCCTGCGCCTCATCTGCTCGTCCGAGGGCCTCGAGCACCGCAAGCCGCGTCTGCTCCCATTCGACGGGGATCCAGCCAGGCCTGTCCTGATTGATGGCATTGATGGCAGTCCAGGCTTCCTCAGTGCGGCCTGCAGCCAACAGCCGTTGTGCGATCTCCACAGCAACACTCGGAACGCCTCGAGCCTTCTCACTTTGCTGGGCGATAAAGGCGTCCACATCCCCCTGCGCATCGGCAATCGCCTCCAACGCCAGTCGAACAACGCTGCTGCGATGGCGCTCGGCCAGATCGTCGGCGTACAAGGGTCCGCCCATACCCCAGCCGACGACCTTCCGGTCTTCCGCACGAGGCTTCTGCTGTGACTCCTGTGACAGCTTAAGGACGAGTTGCTTAAGGTGGTCGAGGCCTGTCGCGCCCAGTGCTGGAGCCAGAACCTCAATCAGGCGGTCATACTGACCATACTCATTCTCGATCAGAGCACGGCAGGCCTGCTCGGCCAGCACATTGGGGGTGGCATTCGCCGCGATGGCAATGTCTGCGGATTTCGCGGGATGGTGAGCACGGATTTCACCGCATCGTGAGCACGGATTTCAGAGGATCGTGAGCAGCGAT
>NZ_JAFBID010000073.1 GCF_016811235.1 Microvirga arabica | reverse complement strand
CTTCCCGTGAAGAAGGCTGCTGCTGTTGAATACGTTCGCGTCTGCTCCACCTACGGCGCAGGCTTCTTCTACATCCCCGGCACGGAAACCTGCCTGCGCGTCTCTGGCCGCGTCCGCGCTGAGTACCAGTACCTCGAGCCGCAGTTCCGCGAAGACGCCTCGATCGGCTTCCGCGCTCGTGGCCGCGTCGCTCTCGACGCCCGCACCGCCACCGCTTACGGCCTCCTGCGCACCTACATCCGCATGGAAATGGATCGTAACACCGGCGTGTACGCTTCTCAGACTGGCGCCTTCGCGGCGAACGTTTCGCCGAACATCGCTCAGGCCTACATCCAGTTCGGTGGCCTGACCGCTGGTCGTTCGACCTCGTTCTTCGCCAACGGCGACCTGCCGAACGGCAACATCACCACGCTCCGCTTCTACGACTACCCGGACGTGAACCTGCTGGCCTACACCTTCTCCTTCGGCAACGGCTTCTCCGCCACCCTGTCGCTTGAAGAGGGTTCGTTCGCCGGTAACCTCCTGGGCGCTGGCGACACCGCGTCCACGGCTGGCCAGCGTTGGCCCGACCTCGTCGGCAACGTGAAGTACGCCGGCACCTGGGGTTCGGCTCAGCTCTCCGGTGCTCTGCACCAGAGCCGCTCTACCGCGTTTGACCCGATTGATGCCGACTTCCTCGACAGCGAGCTCGGCTGGGCCATCGGCGCGCAGGTCGGCATCAACCTGCCGGCTCTCGCCGCTGGCGACGCTCTGTGGTTCGCTGCTGCCTATGCTGACGGCGCTCTCGGCTACCTCGGCTTCGGCTCGGCCGTGACGGGTGTTGGCGCTTCCGGCAACCTCCGCTCGGTCCCGGTCGTCGATGCCTTCGTCGGCGCTGATGGCGACGTCGAGACCGCCTCCGGCTGGCAGGTCGCCGGTGGTCTGCGTCACTACTGGGCGCCCACCCTGCGCTCGAACCTCCATGGTTCGTACGCTAGCGTCGAGTACGATGGCGCGGCTGAAGCTGGCGTCGCTGTTGCCGACTTCGACGAGTGGCGCGTTGGCGTCAACACCTTCTGGACGCCGGTCTCCGGCCTAGATATCGGTGTTGAGGTTCTCTACGCGAACATCGACGTCGAAGGTGTCGACCTCGACGAAGACGACCGCTGGGAAGCTCGCTTCCGCATCCAGCGCGACTTCTAATCGGCTCGTCTGATTGGACAGGAAACCCCGGTGGAAACACCGGGGTTTTCTTTTGCCAATCACGATCTTGCATTACGAGGAAACCTAAGTGTCTGAAGCTGTCTTCGCTCGGGAGATCTATCGCCGGCGCAAGGAGATGAACCTTTCACTCCGAGAGCTTGCTCGAATCACAGGCATTGCAGCATCTACGATCTCCCGCATCGAGAATGGCCGCTTGTCGCCGACCTTGGATGTGGCGGCCAAACTAGCATTGGCGCTCAAGTTGGAGCCATCACAGGTTACTAAAGGCCAAGCGGAGGTTCGTGCTGAGCTGAAGTCAGTCACTGATATAGAGGAGAACGCGCTTGAGGCTCCTTCACAAGTTGTCACCTATCGGAAGCTAGGACGCACAATCCTTCGCAGAGGCATCCGCCGCAATCTGAGCAGGATCGCCGCCCGAAATGGCTATGAGATGGCTATTCTTCTCAGAGGAAGTTTTCAGCTCCGTACGAACGATGGTTTCAGAGAGAATTTAAAAGCTGGCGCGACAATCAATTGTAAACTCATTGCTAACCACACGTATTTTGCCGTTCCAGCCGAAGAGGCAGAACTGCTATGGATTGCATGACACAATCGAGGACCACTTTCGTGGAGGCATAATACTACGCCAGCCATTCAGTTGAGCTCAGCCGCGCAACCAATGCGTTATTCTCAAGGTGGGCATCGTAGCTGCTCCCGGATCCATGCGATGCAATTGCAAGCCGGTGTTGAAGCCATGCACATTTCAGAGCCCTTGATGGAGAATAGGAGGACCGCAACCCATATTCCCGTATATGAAGAACGGCTTTCTCAACGACCAGCATCGCGTGGCTTTCGAGCTTGCAAGGGATGAGCACCGACGCGGAGGCTTCAAGGCACGAAAATGTGGAGCCAAGACGCGCAACGGCGGCCAATGCGGAATGCCTCCATTAACCGGACAGTTGCGGTGCCTACGTCACGCCGGCCCCGCCGGTGCACGTCGCCATCGAGAAACTCAGCTCCGCGAACTTGCAGCCGGGCGACTTGATCCAGTCATTTTTGAACGGGCAGAACGGCGGCGCGCTGTAAACCGGCTCCAACGGGCCTGGAAGACGGACCCATGGACGCATGGCGCCACGATCGATCTTGGAATGCATGAAGAGGCATTCCGGACGGCTTTAGGGGTATGGGGTCTAAAGTTAGACATTATTCCGCCTGCGGTTCTTGACTGGGCACGCTGGCGCTTCCGCAGGACTCATCTAGATCGACGCAATTCGGCGGCGTGGTGCGAGATCCTTGATGATTTGCCGATGAAGATTGCTGCCGCCGGAACACCGGGCGGTGATAAACTCCCCACTCAGACGGGGGTATTGCCGGTCCACATCGTTGCGGAAAAGCTGTCACCCTGGTCCCGGCGCCGACGACCAGAGGGTATCGATAAAGGCCAAGCAACTCCGCCGACATCGCGAGCAAATCGCTGGGGGGCCCTGCTGCAAGAGCCAGACGCGCTATGGGATTTCTTTGTCCAGCACCGGCGCGATCTCATGCCTGTCCTTGCCCTGTGCCAGACCGACGAGGAGCGGCTGCGTGTTGCCGCAGCGTACCGGGATCTGATTGAGCTTTCTGGACACCCCACCGCCGCGCGAGCTTGGAGCACGCTCCTAAGGGAACTCTCTAGCGATCGTGCGTGACGTTCATGCCGGACCGGGTATTCAAGGTAATCGATGCATTTTGCATTGAATACCCAGAAAAGCATCGTCCGTGACGACTATGCCGACTTGGGTGTTCAAGGTGTTGAAAGTGTTCATCCCTTCCTCTTTAGGTGAACAAGAAAGAAGGGCAGAGAGAAGGCCGGCGGCGTGGGGAGCGCAGGGGAAAGAAAGGGGGCGGTGGCGCATAGAAAAAGGAGGGGCGCGGATGCGCCCCTTGGATACCTTGAACACCTAAGCCGGCATGATCGTCATGGATGATACAGCTTCGGGTATTCAGCGGCATAGCGTCGAACACCCGAAGCCGAGCATTGCGCCCCCAGCTAGAACGAGAACGGATCGGGCTCAGTCCGGCTGCCTGTATCCGTCTCGTCCGAACTGGTCTTGGTGATGGTAAGCACCTTTTTGCCGTTGATCCTCCGGTAGGTCACGGCGAGACCAAGATCAGCAAGAGCGCCCGGGTCCAGCCGTGCGATGGCTTGGCCCAACCCTTGCGGGGACCGGATTGGGAGTTTGCTTTGTGCGCCAAATGGACTCGTTAGGACGGTAAGGAGGTCGGCGAAGCTGCCCTCCCAGATTCCACCCTCGACCTTGCTCATGAGGTCCAACAACGTCGCGACGACCGGGTCGCCGGATGCAGCATCAGTCTGCTGTTCGCGCCAGCTCTCCCGCAGGGCTTCGATCAGCAGGTTGGGCTTCCAACCCATAGCCCGCGCGGCCGCTTCGGCGAAAATAAGCGGGCCAGCAAGGCGCTCCAGGGGCTTGCCGGCCCACTCCGAAGCCACCGTCCGCCATCCGGCCAGCCCGCCCGCGAGCAAATCGAGAAATGCGCCGAGCAGGGCGGGGCGATGCTTCTGCCATGCATCATCTAGGAGCGGCTTAGGCGCTGTTACCGTTCGTGGTTCGAGCACCACGCGGGCCATCCTAGACAGGAGGTCTGGCCGGCTGCTGAGATCCGGGATTACGGTGGTGAACATCACGGGCGCCAAGACCTCCGCACTGTAGAGATCGCCGTTCGTGTAGTACTGGCGCGCCGTGAGCGCCGTTCCGGTTGCGAAGCCGCACAACATGTCGGCCATCTCCGGCGAGACGTTGGAAGTGTTGTCCAGGGCCGTGATGCCCTGACCCTTGGCGAGTGCGACGAGACCAAGGATATCCCGCGGCGCTGCCGAGAGGGGAGGGTTCGTCGGATCGCACAAATCCTTGAGGCGAAGGGCTGTGGTCGTCTTGCCGGCGCCGGCCGGCCCAGTCAGGAGCAAATGGGCGACTTCGCCGTCGCGCCGCATGGCGCTCGTCAGGAAGAGAAGCACGCCTGCCTGGGCTTGAACCCCCGGATCCCTGGCGCTCGCTGACAAACGCTGCGGGAGAGCGATGTGCTGCCCGAGCATCTGCAGGAAATCGCGCCCTTTCATCCCGGCGGGAAGCGAGGGGAGCGGACGGAGATTGGACCGGCGAGGGAACCGGACCGGCGCGATATTTCCCGGGATAATCCGGTTTCTGGCAGGCGAGACCTCGATCACCTCGCCGGCATCATTCGCCATGTTGATGTAGATGTAATCGCCTGCCGCCCCGCCGTGGGGTGCAGAACGAACGCCCGCCGGGAACTCCGGCGCGGAGTGTGCCATGGCATAGAGTGTCTCGACCAAATCGGCTACACCCTTGGGCGGCAGGTGCACGCTCCGGTCCGGGAGTTGACGCAGGGCGGCAAAAATGGCGTCGATCACCTCAGCGGATTTTAGGTCGAAGTGCTCGACCCCACGACTTGTGGGCAGGGCGATGAACCGGCCGGTCCTGCTCCGCCAGAGTTCCACGCCTGGAAGGGCGAGAATGGCGTCCTCGGCCCTCCGCAAGACCGTGCCGCCGCTCCGAGAGGAGGTAGTTCCTTCAGCCCCCTCTGCTGGAGAAGCCTTCGACCAGCACCGTCCGAACTGCCGCTTGCGGCTGAAGTCGCCATGCTTGTCGCCTGGGAGCAGTTCACCCGCCTCATGCGTCACGGCCATAGCGAGCGTGACCTCCAGGGAAGTGCCGGCCCGGCGTGCAAGGCTAATCAGGGAAATGGTCGCGGCCGACCGATCTCCTTCCGCGTATCCCTCCAGACGGGGCGTTCCAAAGCGATCAGCCAGCGGACCCGCAACGCCCGCGTAGCGTTGCCGAAGGAACGCGTCTTTAAAAAGTGCATCATCAACTTGCGTGCGCAATTCCACCGGCAGATCACCAAGGACATGTGCATCCTTGACGGCGGGCCATACAGCCTCAACGCGAGAAACCTCATCCAGCGTGAGCCCCTCGATACCATGGCCCGTCGCCAAGGTGGGCACGCTGGAGTGCGTGCCCACCTTGGCTTGCTTGGAGGCGCTCTTCCGAGGCGGGAACTGCACCGCCAGGTGCTCAGGGTTGACCGGCGGGGCGGAGGGATCGGGCGTACCCACCAGATAGGCCAACCGCGGGCGATAGCCATGCTGATTGCGCTTCTCTTGAGGGGGTACGTTAAACGTTCCCGGTGCTCTCCCAATCCGAGAGGGTTCATAAACGGCATCTGACCCGGTGGCGGCGCACGCATTGCCCCACAGTTCCCGATCCGCTCCGGGAGACCACTTGAACCACAAATGCTCCCCGTTACCGGACCGAATCCGGGCAGCAGGATCAACGCCTACGTCCGCAACAGCCTTGTCGGCGGCGGCGTTCACCACGGTGTGGGCTTGCGCCTCCTCCATGCTCCTAGCCAGCGATTTCCGGTCGAAGTCCTTCAAGGCATGAATGGCCTGGACCACGTGCTTGTCGGCAGGCTTTTGGCCGTTGAAATTCGCCTGGACCGGGTTCGTGCAGATATAGATATTGCGGCCTTGATCCTCTGCGTCGGCGAGGAACGCGAAGAGTTCAATACCATCAGGATCGTGGTTGAGGCTCCAGGTGAAGCCCTGGAGCTGCTTGTTCCCGTCCACTGGCAGCATTGTGGTGAAGGCGATGCTGCTCTCAGGCGAAAACATCTGCTTCACGAAGGCAAGCAGCGAACCGAAACGCGCCGGACGGGATGCAACGAGCACCGTATGGATCAAGCCCCAGATCAGCGTATCCCGTTCAAATCCCCGAACCGTACGGAGCAGGCCAAGTGCCTCGTGCACTGCCTTGGAGTATCTCAGAGGAAAGTCCAATCCTGCAACTGGGAAATGCGCATCCAAGTCGCGGGCGAGATGCTTTGCATCACCCTCGTTCGGACTGAACCCGATAGCCTTTTGGTAGGAGTAGCCCTTCCCAATAAGAAGCCGACTGACAGCGTCGCCAAACGCCACAGGATCACCTGCATCAATGGCGCTCAATCCGGTCTGGCCAAGGGCAATGTTGAGCAAATTCGTGACATGGCGGAGGGGCGCAACATCATCGTCAAGCGTGCAAAGCGCGGAAGTCATAAGTATAATCTTTCGAATAGAAGTAAGTGACAGAGGATGCCCTAACGCGGCATGGACTGGCGCGTTGGGGCGTTCTGCTTCGGTGCTAGCGGGAACGCTGGGTCCGCTGGTCGCGGATGGCCTGCACTGCCGCGGCGTTGCGTCCCGGCTCGGGCGTCCACGGGGTGGCGCTGTCGGCCAAGCGGATTACGTCCTCCGTGCGGAGGACAACGCGGCCGAGGGAGCGATGGAGCGCCACGCGCCCCATGCCAGCGAGCCGATAGAGTTGCGCCCGCGAGACACCGAGGACCTGCGCGGCCTTCGCAATGGGGAGGAAGTGGGTCTGGCGCCAGTCGGGAGAGAGCGCGGTGCGTTGCATTTATGTTCTCCGTAAAATTCAGGCCGTCGTGGCCCTTGGTTACGGAGATGCCCCTGTTGACATAGTTGGAGGGGGCCTAAACGGCCAACTTCCTCGCCCTACAAAACCTACAAAACTCCTGTGAGCCGCTTGCGGATTGCGTTGATGGTTAGATCTCGCCACTCGTCTCGCTCGTGCAGGGTCTTCGCAATGGCACTTACCGATAGGCTCGGGCGCCGACGCCGTATCTCCCGAGCGGCGGAGATGAGCGCGGCGTTCTTCTGTGCGCGGGGCTGCCGCGGCGTTCTTGCGCCTTCTTCGCGGGCACGCTCAATTTCGAGCTGGTCCGCGAGCTCGTGCAACCGAAGAGCCTTAATGAGCAGCAATTCTGGTGGGCTCGAAGCCGGCAGCCTGGCGGCGCCCATTGCCATCATTAGGCGAAGCGCGTCCACGCGCGAAAGCTTTGGACCGTCGCCCTCTCCGGTGGGAAGAAGCTCACCTAAGGTTTGATGCACAACCTTGGAGACCGGGTCAGTCTCGCCTACTCCATCGCTTGCCAGCTCATCCGTGATTTCCTCATGATCCTGCAGCGCCGCATGGCGCAAGAGCCTTCGTTCGTGTTGTGACAGACCTTTCAAGGCGGGAGCGAACGCAAGGACTTTTCGCCGAGCCCTCTTCCATGCGCCCCACGCGTATGCCTTGAACTGCTCCTCCAATGCCCCGTGATCGGGGGAGGACGGCTTGTCTTCGCTCATCTGCCGGCCTTAACTCAGACGACGTGCAGACGGGCCGGCGCGGCAGGTGCGACGGGCTCCACGGCCCGCCGGACGATGTCGCTAACGTCATCGAGCACGTAGGCTGCATAATGCTTCTCGATCATGGCGACCGAGGTGTCATGCGCGAGCGCCACAAATCGTGTCGAGACATTGGCGCGCAGCATCCGCACGATCGAGGTATGCCGGAGAGAATAGGGAATCGTCCCGATGGGGAGATTTGCCGCTACGACAATCTCTTTCCAAGGTCGAGTCAGTTCCGCGGCGGCTCTCCAGGGGCTGCGCTCGACCCGCTCCCAGACGATCGGGGCCACTTGGCGGTGTCGCCACCGCTCCAGCAGGGCCTCGTGGCCCTTGCGGCCGTGGAGGATGGGACGGAGCCGCTCGATGACATCTTCTCCCACAGGAACGCCGATGTGGGTCGCTGACTTCGCACCCTTGCCCTTGGCGGAGCGCGGGACCATGATCCGCAGATCGTTAACAAGAACATCGCGGACGCGGAGCCGCGCGACTTGAGAGAAGCGTGCCCCCGTCGCAGCCAGCACAAGAACAAAACGGCCAAGGTCGGCTGTTTCGTCCAAGTCGAACGCCGCCGCCGTGAGTGTCCGGACGTCTGCGGCCGTTAGGATCTGGCGCTCCCGGGCTTCGTCGGCGGAGAGCAGCGCCTTCGTGCCGACTTTCACCTCGTCTCGGATGTGGGGGCCAAGTACCCGCCGATGCTCGTCGATGGCGGTGTTGAGTGCAGCGCGCAGGTCGTTGAGGAGGCGATTCACCGTGGCAGGCCGGAGCTCCGGCGATAAACGCTTGCGCCACTCCTTTAGTGCACTTGCGGTCACGCGGGAGAGCCGCAGGTCGGATATCTTGGGATCGGACAGGACATGGAGCGTGAGCCGGGACTTCGCGTCGGCCCCGGCCCGCTTGCTCCGGGCCTCCCGGACCTTAATGTAGGCGTTCACGGCCTCGCGGACCGTGAGCGCCAGCCCATTGGCATCGCCGGCGTCCAGGGCGGCAAAGGCTCGCTCTCGGCCTTCCGCCCAGCTTAAAGCGGCCCGCACCGCGGCGGCGTAGCCCAAGGCCTCCGCCGCGGCGCCCATGTCGTCCGCGAGGCCAATGCGTTCCTCGGCCCTCCGTCCGCCTTGGACGATCTTCGCAACCCAGGTTCCCGCGCCACGCAGAGGCTTCCGGTACCCGAGATAAAGACCGCCGCGGCCATGGCCGATCCCGCGCCAATACGGGTTCTTGGCGGCAGCGAGCTTGGACCGCTTGGCTGGGGTGTCAATGTTGGCGAACTTCGACATGGCGGTCCGTCTCACAATTTATCTCACAGTGACGTGTGAGACGGATGGTACGGCCATGACAGCAAATCTCAAGTAAAATTAGGTGTTTGGCGTTGTCATGTTTGTCATGGACGACACCCTACCGCCCTCTCACGGCGAAAACAGGGGTTCGAGTCCCCTAGGGAGCGCCAAAGGTTCTCAGAAAAAGCCCCGCTTTGGCGGGGCTTTTCTTTTTCTGGTTCGACGGCGCTAAAAGAGCATGTCACATCACTACGAAATCGCATCTAGTGTGGCTGGCACTGCTCTCGATCAGACGAATTGGGCTGCCACCCTCGGCAGTGTGAGTCTTATTCTGCCGGCGTCAGGTGGGCTGCCGGGCCGGGAGCAAAATCCCGGGCCGGGCGGAACACGAAATAGGCAAATATCATCATGGCCGCCAGCACCAGCACGGACGCGAGGCCGGCGACGGGATCAGCCGCATGATAGCCCAAGTGGATGGCCGCAACGGCCATCGTGAGCACGACGGTGCCGACGGACCACAGGACAACCTGGAACATCGCCAACCGGCTCGTGTCGAGGGCAGGGCGACGCTCGTAATAGATGCCGAAGAGGAACAGGGAGACCCATCCCAATAGGTTGAGGTGAGCATGGGCCGGCATCAGGGCGTGGTTCTGGGTCATTGCCATACCAATTCCCATAGCCATGCCGGCGATGACGAACAGAACGGCGAGCCTGAAGCTGAGTGAAGAAGCGTGCATGAGGCGTCCTCCGAAGTTTCCCCGAGTTGATGTCGGTTTATACTTATAAGGAGGAGCAGTATGACTGATGTGTGCAGGAGCACAAACATCATGATTACAATGTCATCGCTGCAATGATGCATCGTGCAGGTAAACGATGTCGGGATACATTATCGCGAATGCACGAGATAGTGGGTCGAGGTGCCCGTTTTGCTGCAAAGCAGATCACTACTTCTGCCAGCTGCTCTAGACATCTGCCGCCGTGGCTCTCGGACCAACATTGGGCCATTTTTCCCATTTTCCACCGCCAAAAGCAAAACGGCCCGCGCATGCGGGCCGTCGGCAAAGTTGCTGCATCTCAGCTGCGCTGGGTTACGCGCGATTTGCGGGATCCGGAGGGTTTCCCCTTCGAACGCCTGTGCTTCTTCCAGGACGGTCTGACACGAGCTTTGCAGGCCAAGGCACTCTCCTACGGCTTGTTGCGGTGTTCTGGTTGCGGTGTGTCCGGATCGGTTCTCTCAAGGCCCTTCCGCTGATCGTTCTCAGTCAGGCGGCGGTTGCCGGCGGAGCGATCACCCTGCCCAGCGCGATCCGGGCTGCTATCGTCCGCATGCACGATGCTGGTGTTCACGCTCTGCTCGGCTAAGCCTTGAGCACGATCCTTGCCCTTGCCGGGCATGGGATCAGTCGCCGCTCTGGATGTCGCGACGGTGAGCTCCGGAGCCTGTGCCCTGCTGATCCTGAAGGGCGTGCTCGCAACGCTCCACATGGCTTGCGGCGCGCTGCTGCAATTCCTGCTTGTTGTGGCAGGGGTCGGTGACGTCTTGCTGGCAGAACTGGCACTTCATGATGGCCTCCTTCGGGCGCGAACAGGAGGCCAACGTGAGGGCGCTTTCAGGGTTCCGGGCTTGTTTAGAAACTTTCCATTCAGCAGCCTTGAGCGTTAGAGCATCGTGCGGATCCCTGGGCCCGGTCACACGATGCTCTCATCCAAGAAGAAAGCATCGGATCCGATCCCAAAAGTGCAAGTCCACTTTCGGGCCCGATGCCTCAGCCGTAGAGGTAGCGCGGCAGCCAGAGGCCAATATCCGGGAAGGTGTAGAACATGGCCATGGCGATGATGACGAGGAAGAGGAACGGCATGACGCCGGCGAAGATCTCGTTGATGCTCACATGCGGCGGCGCGATGCCCTTCAGGTAGAAGGGCGCCATGGCCACAGGCGGCGACAGGAACGACGTCTGGATGTTCAGCGCGATCAGGATGCCGAAGAAGATCGGATCGATGCCGAAATTGTCGAGGAGCGGCAGGAAGATCGGCACGAAGATCACGACGATCTCAGTCCATTCAAGCGGCCAGCCGAGCACGAAGATGATCACCTGCGTCAGGATCAAGAACCAGAAGGGAGAGAGGTTCAGGCCCGTGACGAAATTCTCGACAGGCTGATGTCCGCCGAGAAAGGCAAAGATCGACGAGAAGATGAAGGAGCCGACAAAGAGCCAGCACACCATGGCCGAGGTGCGAGCGGTGAGAATGACCGATTCCTTCAACTTGCCGAGCGACAGGGACCGATAGGCGGCCGCGAGCAGCAGACTGCCGAGAGCGCCGACGGCCGCGGCTTCCGTCGGGGTTGCGATGCCGAAGAAGATGGCGCCGAGCACCGACAGGATGAGCAGTGCCAGCGGGAAGAACGACGTGGCCAGGGACCAGACGACCTTGGCGAGAGGAACCCTGCGCTCCTCTGCGGGCAGTTTGGGGGCGAGGCTCGGATTGAGGGCGCAGCGGACGATGACGTAGAACGTGTAGAGCGCCGCCAGCATGAGGCCCGGGAAGAGGGCGCCCGCATAGAGCTTCGGCACGGAAACGCCGGCGGTCGCGCCATACAGGATGAGCAGCACGCTCGGCGGAAGCAGAATGCCCAGGCACCCGCCGGCGCAGACGACGCCTGCGGACAGCCTCACGTCGTAGCCTGCCTTCAGCATGGCCGGGAAGGCGAGGAGGCCCATGAGAGTCACCACGGCGCCCACGATGCCCGTCGCGGTTGCAAACAGTGCGCAGGTGACAAGCGTGGCGATGGCGAGCGAGCCCGGAAGGCCCCCGATGGCGATCTGGATCGAGTAGAACAAACGGTCGAGAATGTTCGCCCGCTCGATGATGTATCCCATGAAGACGAAGAGCGGGATGGCGACCAGCGTGTCGTTCGTCATCACCGAATAGGCGCGCTGCACCACGAGCGCGAACACGATGTCGCCCATGGCGAAATAGCCGAAGCCGAACCCGAGGGCCATCAGCGTGAACGCGATGGGAAACCCCAGCATAATGAAGACCACGAACAGGCCGAGCATCACCACGCCCAGTTCGGGATTCCCCAGCCCCCAAGATGCCAGCATCAGATGACCCCCTTCGTGAGGCCTTGTTGCTCGGCCTGTTCAAGAATGAGCTTTTCGGTTTCTTCCACATCATGCAGCCGCTGCGGCCACTCGCCGGTGCGCAGGCACTGAATGCAGCGGATCACTTCGGCGATGCCTTGGAACGCCATCAGCACGCCTGCGAGAGGAATCAGCGCTTTGAAAGGGTAGATCGGCGGCCCGTTCGGCGAGTTCATGGAATGCTCGTTCATCATCCATGACATTTGGGAAAACGGAATGCCGGCATAAACGAGAGCGAGAATGCCGGGAAAGAAGAACAGAAAGTAGAGAAGCAGATCCAGACCCGCCTGCCGGCGCGGCCGCCAGTTGCGGTAAAGAAAGTCGCCTCTCACGTGGCTGTTGCGGGCAAGCGTGTAAGGGCCCGCGATCATGAAGAGCAGGCCGTAGAGCATGTAGCTCGCATCGAAAGCCCATTCGGTCGGGGCTCTCAGCACATAGCGCGAAAACACCTCGTAGCAGACCGCGAAGGTGAGGGCGAGAATGGCCCAGGCAACGGTCTTGCCAATGAACGTATTGATGCGGTCGATGAAGTAGACGAAGCGCATGGGCGAGGCCCTTTTCGGAAGCCTGCGGGACACCAGCGCATCGTGCGGAAAAGTGGATCCGGTTTTCCGGCCCACACGATGCGCAGCTTAAGGGATTGAGCATTGGATAGATCCCAAAAGTGCCAATCCACTTTTGGGTCCGATGCTCTACGAGGGCGGCATCATGCGTGCCGCCCTCGTCGTTGAAGAAGCATCAGATGGACCCGACGGGCCGGCCGTTCCTCAAGTGATCTTGAAGAAGTGGTCGTAGGCCATGTCGCGCGAAGGTTCATTCAGGCGCTCATAGGCATAGGTCCGCTGCACCCAGGCCTTCTGGCTGTCGATCACCTTCTTGAAGAACGGATCCTTCGAGAACTCGTCGATGACCTTGTTCCAGGCGTCGAGCTGAACTTTCAGCACCGAGTCCGGCGTCTTCTTCACCTGGACGCCGCGGCCGCGGATGGCCTCGAGGTCCTTGGAATAGCGATCGAGCGCCTTCCAGGACATGTCGGCCGAAGCGGCTTCCGACGCATATTTGATGATGGCCTTCAGCTCCGCCGGGAGCCCATCGTACTTCGCCTTGTTGAAGATGAGCTCGAAGGTCTCACCGGACTGGTGATAGCTCTGGAGCATCAGGTTCTTCGACACGTCGGGGAAGCCGAGCACGAGGTCGGAGGACGGATTGTTGAACTCCGCGCCGTCGATGACGCCGCGCTCCAGGGCCGGCACGATCTCGCCGCCGGCCAGGATGGTGACGGCGGCCCCGAGCTGGCGGTTGAGGTCGGCGGCCAGGCCCACCGTGCGGTACTTCAGCCCCTTGAAGGCATCGGCCGAGGTCACCTCGCTCTTGAACCAGCCGAGAGGCTGGGCAGGCATCGGGCCCGACAGGAAGCCGACGATGTTGAGCTTGAGAATCTGCTGCTGCAGCTCGTTGTAAAGATCGTAGCCGCCGCCATAATTCATCCAGCCCAGGAACGAGTTGGCATTCCATCCGAAGGATGGGCCGGTGCCGAACAGAGCGAAGGCTTTGTTCTTACCGTACCAATAGGCCGCCACGCCATGGCCGCCGTCGAGAATGCCGGCATGCACGGCGTCCTGCAATTGGAACGCCGGAACGACGGCCCCGGAGGCGAGAACGTCGAGCTTCAGGCGTCCGCCCGACATGTCGTTCACGCGCTTGGCGAAGTCGTTGCAGAATTCATGGAAGATGTCGCGGTTCGGCCAGGTCGACTGGAATTTCCAGGTGGCGGTCTGGGCTCTTGAAACCTGAGGTGCTGCGACCGTTGCGGCCGCTCCCAGGCCGGCAACCTGCAGGAACCGACGGCGAGACTGCTTGGATGCACTCGGAGTCTGGGACGCTGACGATTTGTCTTTTTTCACTGCTTCCTCCCTCAACCTTACACTTGTGAAGGGTCGCGTTTTCTTATGCTGGAACGCGTTATTCCGCAGAGGATGGTGTGTCATTTCCCCTGTGACTTCAAGGGGTGCGCAGGGGCGTGCGGTATAGACCTCTGGACTAGATGAGTTTGACTTCACCGGCCGATGTTCGGCATCGATCTTCTTCTACGAAGACCTTGCTAGAGCTGCCGCTCCATCGACGGAGCGGCCCGATGCCGGGCGCACGGCATCGGCGTGAGCCGGCGGCCTCAAAGCCTTCTCGGGTCTGCATCACGCGCTTGTGATGGTCAGGCGCGCTCAAGGGCTTGGATGAGATCCTCCAGCAGATCGTCCTTGTGCTCCAGCCCGACCGACAGCCGCACCAGTCCATCGGTGATCCCCATCTCGGCGCGCTGCTCGGGCGTGAAGCGCTGATGGGTGGTGGTGGCCGGATGCGTCACAAGACTTTTCGCGTCGCCGAGGTTATTGGAGATCCTGATCAGCCTGAGGGCATTCAGGAAGCGGAAAGCACCGTCCTTGCCGCCTTTGACGTCAAGCGCGATCATGGTCGAGGCGCCGCTCATCTGGCGCCGGATCAGGTCTGCCTGCGGATGGTCCGGGCGTCCCGGATAGGTCAGGCGCCGCAGCTTCGGGTGATCGTGAAGAGCATCCGCGAGATAGCCCGCATTGGCCGTCTGCCGTTCGACGCGCAGGGGCAGCGTCTCGAGGCCCTTCAGAAGAACCCAGGCGTTGAAAGGCGAGATCGACGGTCCCGTCATGCGCAGGAATTGCTGCACCTTGGTCTCGATGAATTCAGTGGAGCCGAGGATCGCGCCACCCAGACATCGGCCCTGGCCGTCGATATGCTTGGTGGCCGAATACACCACGCAATCGGCGCCAAGCGCGAGCGGCTTCTGGAAGAGCGGTGTCGCGAAAACATTGTCGACGGTGAGCGTCGCACCGGCCGCATGGGCAATCTCGGCAACTGCCGCGATGTCGACGATCTCCAGGCTCGGATTGGTGGGCGTCTCCAGCAGGAACGCCTTGGTCTCGGGCCTCACGGCCTCGCGCCATTGACTCAAGTTCGTGCCGTCGACCAGGGTGCAGCCGACGCCGAAACGGGGCAGGAAATCCTCCACCACCCAGCGGCAGGAGCCGAAGAGGGCGCGGGCTGCCACCACATGATCGCCGGCTTGCACCTGGCCGACCATGGCAGCCGTGACAGCCGCCATGCCGCTCGCCGTCGCGCGAGCTGTTTCCGCGCCTTCGAGCCCGGCGATGCGCTGCTCGAAAGCATCGATGGTGGGGTTCGAGTAGCGGCTGTAGCTGTAGCCCGGTTCCTCGTTCAGGAAACGCCGCTCGGCGCTCTCGGCGCTCTCGTAGACGAAGCCCTGGGTGAGGAACAGCGCCTCGGAGGTCTCCCCAAAGGACGTGCGCTGGTTGCCCTCATGAACGAGACGGGTTTCAAGGCGAAAGGACGGCTCTTTGGGCGGGGTCATTCATCGATCCTACGATTGTTCTTTATAAAGAACAACCGTCTTCTTTTGGCGGAAAGTCTCCGCCTTCACCGCTCAGCCCACATTGCCGCGGAGAAACTCCTTGCGGGTCTCCTCGATGAGGCGCTTCACGCAGGGCTCGAGCGACGAGCGCCAGGGCGGCAGCACCACGCCGTGCGTCTCTTTAAGCTTCGTGCAGTCGAGCCGGGAATTGGCCGGCCGTCTGGCCGGGGTAGGGTAATCCGATGTCGCAATCGGCCGCACCTTCGCCGAGGGCCCTTCGAGATGAGCCGACAGGGTGAAGATCTCCGTGGCGAACTCCGCCCAGCTGGCGAAGCCTGTTCCGGCCATGTGGAACAGGCCGCGCAGGTTCTTGTCCTCGGGCCGCTCCAGCAGGTTGCGACTGACCGCGATGATGCCGTCGGCGATGTCCAGGGCACTGGTGGGCGAGCCGTGCTGGTCGGCCACAACACTCACTTCGTCGCGGTCGCCGGCCAGGCGCAGCATCGTCTTGACGAAGTTTTTGCCGAAGGGGCTGTAGATCCAGGCCGTGCGCAGGATGGCGTAGTTCTCGGCCTCGGCTGCCACCGCTTCCTCGCCTAAGAGCTTCGAGGCGCCGTAGACGCCGAGCGGAGCGACCGGGTCATCCTCCCGATAAGGATGGTCGGCGGTGCCGTCGAACACATAATCGGTGGAGATGTGGATCAGCGGCACGTTCATGGCCGCCGCGGTGCCGGCCACGACGCCGGCGCCGATCCCGTTGATGGCCTCAGCCAGCTCCGGAGCGGATTGAGCCTGATCGACCGCCGTATAGGCCGCCGCATTCACGATGACGTCGCCGCCAGTCTCGACCAGGGCGTCCTCGATGCCCGACGGATCGGCAAGGTCGAGCTTGGGGCGGCCGACGAGGACGGCCTGCGCGCCATGCGCCCGCGCCCGCTCCGCCAGAGCGCGCGCGACCTGCCCTTCCTTGCCAATGACGATGATACGCATGGAACCCGAACCCTCTTCGATCTGGAAGCTGCTGTCTGACAGCAGCTTCCAATGACATGTCAATTGCCGATGGCAACGCCTTCGCGGCGGCTGTCGGCGCCGCCGACGAGCCCCGCCGGCGTGACAACGATGGCATGGATGCCGGAGTTCTGGTCGATCAGCTTGACCTCATGGCCCTTGGCCTCGAGGGCCGCCTTCCAGGACTCCGCTTCGGTGCCGGCTTCAAGCTCCGTCGGCCCGTTGCGGCTGCCCATGTTGGGCAGATCGGCGGCGACCTGCGGATCGAGCTTCCAGTCCAGGATGCCCACGAGCGTCTTGGCCACGTAGTTGGGAATGAGGCTTCCGCCCGGCGAGCCCACCACCGCATAGAGCTTGCCGCTGCCGTCGAGCACCATGGTTGGCGCCATGGACGAACGCGGACGCTTGCCGGCCTCGACGCGGTTGGCGATGGGCTTGCCCTCCTCCGTCGTAGCAAACGAGAAGTCCGTCAGCTCGTTGTTGAGCAGGAACCCGCTCTTCGTCATGATCCGCGCGCCGAACCCGTCCTCAATGGTGGTGGTCATGGACACGGCATTGCCGTTGCGGTCGACGATGGAGATGTGGCTCGTGCCGTACTCGATGCCGTCCGATGGTCCCCAGAGGAAGGTCTTCTGGAACGGCGGGTCGCCGGGCTTGGCCTTACCCATGGACTTGTTCGGATCGACGAGGGTGGCGCGGCTCTTGATGTAGCCGGGATCGGTCAGGCCTTTGACTGGAACGTTCACGAAGGCCGGGTCGGCCAGGAAGAGGGCGCGGTCGGCATAGGCCAGGCGGCCTGCTTCCGCGAACCAATGCACCGCATCAGGCCCGGGCTTCATCGCCGCCATGTCCTGGGTTTCCAGGACGCCCATGATCTGCTGCACGGCGACTTGGCCGGAGCTCGGCGGGCCCATACCGCAGATCCTGTAGATGCGATAATTGCCGCACAGGGCTTCGCGCTCCTGCACCTTGTAGCCCTTGAGATCATCGAGGGTCATGTCGCCGGGATTGGTCGGGTGCCCCGTCACGGTCGCCACGATGTCCTGGGCGATCTCGCCGGTGTAGAAGGCCTCTGCCCCTTTCTCGGCGACGGTGCGCAGCGTCCTGGCAAAGGCCGGGTTTTTCAGGACGGTTCCGACCGCCTTGGGCTTGCCGTCGGCCTCATAAAAATAGGCGCGCGCCACCGGATCGTTCTGGAGGTATTTCTCCTGGGTCAGCAAGCCGTTGAGGCGCGGCGAGATGGCGAAGCCTTCTTCAGCCAGGCGCGCCGCAGGCTCGATCACCTGCTGCCAGCTCAGCTTGCCCCAGTTCTTGTGAGCCATCTCGAGCAGGCGCAGGGTTCCAGGCACGCCGACGGAGCGGCCGCCCACCACAGCATCGTAAAACTTCATCGGCTTGCCGTCGGGTCCGAGAAAGCGCTCGGGCTTGGCAGCAGCGGGCGCCGTTTCGCGACCATCGAGTGCTGCCATGGTCCGGCCGTCCCAGAACACCATGAAGGCGCCGCCCCCGATGCCGGAACTCTGCGGCTCGACGAGGTTGAGAACCAGCTGAACCGCAATGGCTGCGTCGACCGCGCTGCCGCCTGCGGCCAGGATTTCACGGCCGGCCTGCGCCGCCAGGGGATTGGCGGCCGCGACCATGTCCTTCGTGGCGGTGCCGACCGACTTGGACGTGCGACCGGTCGGTGCTTCGGGAGATGGGGCAACCGCCTGAGCGAAGGCAAGCGGCGCAAAGGGCAGGCCGGCCAGGAGACCAAGACCCATGAGGCCTCGGCGAAGGGTGCTCTGAGTGATCATTCGGCGCGCTCCCTGACTATTCCGTCAAACAGGGCGAGCCTAACAAAGGATCATCCCTTTGCGCCACTTCCATTCGGCACCGAAAGAGAAGAAATTCTGCTGATGCTGCGCTGCAATATCACACTCCTGTCACTGTTGTCGGGCAGGATACGATTCGTCATGAGAAAAGGAGCAGGACATGTACGCATATAATCTGTTCCGAAGTACGAAACTGGATGGCCTTGTCTGTGCCGTTCCTGAGGAGCGCACCGTTCCTCCCTTCGTCGTGGAGCCGAACTGGCAGTTCGGTGGGCGAGTCCAGAGCCAAGATGCTCCCTTGGGCTTCGACCGGAAAGCCGCCATGGAAGGCGTGCGGTTCAACGGCTTCTACCTCTTCGCCAGCTTTCAGAAGGACCGGCAGAGCCAGTAGGCTCCTGTGCGCAACAGCGAGCGTGTCCGGCCAAGGGGCCGGGCATGCCAACTGACCAAAGACCGTCACAGAATCGGATCGACTCTTGATCTTGGGCGTCACCTGCTCTCTATCTTGGTGACCTTCGCGCCTGCCGCCCCGCATTGTCGATTCGATTGTGAACTCCTCCCTTGCTCTGATCTGGACCATCACGGCCGCCACGACCCTCCTGCAGGCCGGGAACGGTCTTCTGCAGGCTCTGATGCCACTGCGCATGCAGGCGGAGGGCATTTCCGTCACCTCTATCGGCGTCGTAGCGGCGGCTTATGGCGTGGGCTTCTCGACGGGCTGCTTCCTCGCCCCGAGCTTCATCCGCCATGTGGGCTATATCAGGGCCTTCGCCAGCCTAGCGGCTGTTGTGTCCGTGCTGATCCTGGCCATGACGCAGGCTCATTCGACCTTTGCCTGGATCCTGCTGCGCGGGCTGACGGGCATCACGCTCGCCTGCATCTTCACCGTCACTGACGGCTGGATCAGCGCTCGGGCCACGTCGAGCCATCGCGGGCGGATCCTTTCCATCTACATGATCTGCACCAAGGTCGCCCTGATGCTGTCCCCCCTCGGGATCAGCGTCGGCGATATTCGCACCGACGGGCTGTTCATGGCCGTGAGCGCGCTGATCACGCTCTCGCTTCTCCCCATTGCGGCGACGACCACGACTGAGCCGAGCGCACCGCAGGGCGTGCGCATCGAAGTCCGGAAGCTGTTTGCCACGGCCCCGTCAGCGGTGGTCGGAGCCTTCGTGGTCGGTCTCGTCAACGGGCCGGTAATCGCCATCACGCCGGTATTCGGCGTCAGCATCGGGTTGAGCCAGGATCAGGCTGCGGCGCTTCTCTTCGCCCTGCAGGCGGGAAGTCTCGCGATGCAATGGCCGCTCGGATGGCTCTCCGACCGTGCCGACCGGCGCTACGTGATTGCAGGCCTGGCCTTAGGGACGAGCCTGGTGTCGCTCCTGATCCTCTGGGCCAGTGCGCAGAATGCGAACCTGCTGATCCTGTGGTCGTTTGCGGCCTGGGGTGGCCTCGCCCTGTGCATCTACTCGGTCTGCGTGGCCCATGCCTGCGATATCGTCGATCCGGGGCAGATCGTTTCTACCGTCGGCACCCTCCTGTTCTCCTGGGCGGCCGGGGTCACGGTCGGCCCCCTGTTCGGGGCAGTGGCCATGGAGGTTCTCGGACCTCAGGGGCTCTTCATCTACGCGACCTTGGCGTCCTTAGGGCTCGCGGCCTTCATCGTGATGCGGATCATCCGGGTGCAGCGCCCGCCGGCTAAAGGCGGCTTTGCCGATATCGCCCCCACGAGTTCCGCATCGGCTGGCTTGGCGCCGCGGGCGGAACGCGACACAGGGGAGGCCCAGCCTCCTCACCCGGACCCGAGCGAGGAGGCCGAGGGGTCCGATCAGAAGGGAAGGTCCCCGGCCACGCGGGTCGAGACGTCGCCATAGCGGTTGAGGCGCTTATCGATCATGTCGTCGATCTTGCCGTAGACCTCGGCCACGCTGAGCTGGCGGGTCTTCTTGCCGTCCTTCGTGAAGAACAGCGACTTGTTCGACTTCGCCGCGGCCGGGAAGGCGGCGGGTGCGCTCTTCTTGGGCGTGTCGTCCACCAGGGCGATGAACTTGCTGGCACTGTCCACGCCGAAGAAGTGGGACATGTAGAACTCGGAACGATTGAGCTTGCGGCCAAGCCTCGTCTCGATCTTTGCCTTGTCGCGCTTCATCATCTCGGCTGCCATGAGGGACGAGATATAAGGATTGCGGCGCAGCCCGAGAATGTGCTCGCGCATGGTCTCGTCCGACACGGTGAGCTTGCCGTCGATCCGCTCGATTGCCTGCGCTTCCGCATTCAAGCCGTGGGCAGGCCCGAAGGAGCGCACCACCTCGAGCCATGTGCTCGTGATGAACTGGAACAAGCCTACGGCCGAGGATGTCGAGGCCTTGTTGCCCGGCAGGAAGCTCGACTCCTTGTCGGCAAGAGCCATCATGTAGACGGGGTCGGCGCCGGTCATCTTGGAGGCGCGCAGGATCGTATCCACGATCCACACGGGCACGCGCATTTCCTCGAATTCCATGTAATCCGTGAGTTCCCGCGAGACGGGTTTGTCATCTTCACTGCCTGCCCGGGTTGTCGGATTGGTCAACGGGATGGTCAGGATGATCTGCCTCTGCAGATCGGCCTGGCTGGCCTCGGCCGACGCCACAGCCACGATGGCTTCCAGCGGGTCCGCCGGAGCGGCATCGCCTGCCTGCATGGCAAACGTGCCACCGTGCTGAGCCGGAATTTTGATGGCCTTCTCGCCGGCATCGAACGCCGCCGGAAGAGCCGATTTCTGCTCCATGGCGGAGGCGGATTGGGGCATGGCGGCGGTGCCGAGAGCCAGTGTCATGCAGGCGCCGAGGCCGAGCATCTTCGTCAGGTTGAGCAGGGTCTGACCTCCCTGAAGGGTGGGACGCTTCTGGGCCGTGCACCGGCCCTGATCGCCGCTGTGCTGCTCGAAGTCGAGGCAAACAGCCTTCTGCTGGCATGCGTCGCGAGACGCCGTCAGAGCAATTTGCATATGAAGAAGCCCCCTAGAAATGCGCCGCTTTACTGCCGCGCCGCGACAGGTTTGCGGTTGTTCTTCGTTCAAGTGAGATGAGTATGTGCGTGTCAGATATGTCCAGAATGGGTCAGCTTAACGGTGAATTTGGACTTTGTTCCCATGTGCGACCTTTTGCAACTATCCGGATAAGGGGGATAATCTCCAAAGAACTCGTGTGTTCTCAAAGAAATTACAGCGAAGACGCGCTAAGGGCTGAAGATTAACTATGATGCGCGGGTCATTCCGCCGCACCTAGGAAATTGCTCAGGTTGCCATGGCGTGATGCCGCCTGCTTTGATCGTGAAACCGCAGCATCCAGAAAACATGTCTCACAGGTAGCTTCGATGATGTCACTGCTTCGCCAAGGTGTCGGTATTGGAGGGGCCTTGCTGATCGGCTGCCTTTGGATGGGCTCTCTGGCCGTGGCTCAACCGAAGCCGCAGCAGGTTGCCTCCCTCAACCTCTGCACGGACCAGCTGCTGCTGGCACTGGCCGATCGCCAGCAGATCGCATCCTTGAGCCGGCTTGCCCGCGACCCGTCGATTTCGTTCCTGGCCGGGCAGGCAGAAGGTCTGCCCCTGAACGAGGGCGGAGCGGAGGCCCTTCTGTTCAGCAGGCCCGATCTCGTGCTGACGGGCACCTATGGCCAACAGGACCGGGTAGCCGTTCTGAAGCGGCAAGGCTTGGACGTTCTCCAGCTTGGTCCCTGGACAGGGCTGGCGGAGGGACGTGAGCAGATCCGGCTTCTGGCTAATAGGCTCGGCCATGCGCATCGCGGTGAGGCCCTGATCGCCCGCATCGATGCAGCTTTGGATCAGGCCAAGGGTACTGTCCCGAGAGAGCGCAGCATTCTGGTCTACGGGCGGGGAGGGTGGGTCACGGCTGCCCGTTCGCCCTTGAGCGAAGTTCTGATGCAGATGGGCTTCACCCTGCACCAGGACGTTCTCGGCCGAATGAGCGGAGGCGTTGTGCGCCTGGAAGCGATTATCACCGATCCCCCGGACGTCATGCTCGTGGATGCAGGATCGCAGCAGGCGATCGACAACGGCACGGCCCTGTTCGCCCATCCCGCACTGGCGGTCGCCGTGCCGCACGGGCGGCGCCTGGCCCTTCCAGGGCGTCTCACGATCTGCGGAGGCCCCTCGACGCCTGCCATGATCGAGGCCTTGTCAGCTGAAGCGAGGGCTAAGCTGCCCTGAAAGCGGCCGTGCTCAGGCCAATCTCAGATCCAGGGGAGGGGCCGGCTTGAGCAGGATCGGGCAGCCCGCGGCCACGAAGACGACCGCATCGCAGGCTTCCGCGATCCGCTGGTTCAGGCGCCCCTGCCCGTCGCGGAAGGACCGCCCAAGAGGGGTCGACGGCACGATGCCCTGGCCCACTTCGTTCGACACCAAAATAAGGGGGCCCTGGGCCTCCCGAATCGTGCCGATCAACTGATCGGCCTCGCGGGACGGGTCGCGCTCGGCGAGCACGATGTTGGAGAGCCAGAGGGTCAGGCAGTCGACGAGCACGACCTTCTCGGGACGCGTTTGAGCCTGGATGGCCTGCGATAGTTCCAGGGGAGCATCCACCGTCTGCCAGGAATGGTTGCGCTCCTGGCGATGGAGAGCGATGCGCTCGCGCATCTCATCGTCGAAGGCCTGCGCCGTCGCCACATAGATCCGTTGTGATGACGATTGCTCGGCAAGCTGCAGGGCAGTGCGGCTCTTGCCGGAGCGCGCTCCGCCCAGGATCAGGACGCGACGGTAGGAGGGCATGGCCGGTCAGGCGCTCAGCCGGTTGAGGGGCATGATCATATGAACGCGCAGGCCCTCCGGCCGCCATTCCCGCTCGAGGGTCCCGCCGAGCTGCCCGGCGATGCTCCTCTGGGACAATTGCGTGCCGAATCCTTCGAAGCCTGGAGGGCCGTCAATTGTCGGTCCCCCGCTTTCGGTCCAGAGGAGGCTCACGTCATCGCCCTCGAGCGTCCAGCGGATGGTAAGCTCGCCCTCCGCACAGGAGAGACAGCCATATTTGGCAGCATTGGTGGCAAGCTCATGCAGAACCAGGGCAAGGCTCGTCGTTGTATTGGACCCCACGGCAACGCTGGGGCCTTCAATGACAATCCTGTTCTGACTTGACTGCCTGTAGGGTTCGAGCACAGCCTCGATCAGGCGGGAGAGCTCGACATCGGTGCCGGAGCCTGGCTCCGCTATGGAGGCCGGCTGGACCAGTTCATGGGCTCGCGACAGGGCGCTGAGCCGCCCCCTCAGGGCTGTCGCCATGTCCTTGGGGTCCTTGGCGGTGCGAGCGGTCATCGACACCATGCCGTTCGCGATGGCGAACAGGTTCTTCACGCGATGATTGAGTTCCCTGGTCAGGAGCTTCTGGGCCTCTTCGAGGGCTTGGCGCTCCGTGATGTCGCTGATCACGCCATAAAGGCTGACGGCACGGCGCGTGCCGCCGTCGTGCACGTGAAGGGCCCGTCCGTGGGAGCGGAACCAGCGCAGGCTCCCGTCGGGAAGCTGCGCCCGGTAGCGGTTGTCGTATTTGCCATCCGAATCCGGCGAGGTGGCGGCGGCGATCCGCGCCTTCGCGTCCTCCCGATCCTCGGGATGGATCATGTTCAAGGCATCTTCGAGCGGAAGGCTATACAACCCGTTGTGAGGAATGCGGTAGAGGGCGCAGCTTTCCTCATCCCAGGTGATCTGGCGGTTATCGAGATCGATCTGCCAGGTTCCGAGATGGGCAGCCTCGAGAGCCAGGCGATATTGGCTCTCAAGCATCCGTATGGCTTCTTCGTTCTTCTTCTGCTCATCGATATTGGTGCTTGTGCCGAACCAGCGGGTAATCTGCCCAGGGAGGTCCTGGATCGGGATCGCACGGCTCAGAAACCACTTGTGATCTCCGGCGGCGCTCCTGATCCGGTGTTCCCATTCGTAGGCCTGTCCGGATTCGAGGGAGCGCTTCCAATGGTCCTGAACTTGAGGCAGATCATCTGGATGAACGGAGCTCTGCCATCCGTCGCCAAGGATCTGCTCGCCTGACCGGCCTGTATATTCACGCCAGCGGCGGTTGACATAGTCGACATATCCATCCGGTCGAGATGACCAGACGAGTTGGGGCAGGGACTCCGCCAGAACGGCATACTGGGTTTCTGTATCCTTGAAATCCACGCAGAACTCCCGGGCCATCCACAGGGCCAAAGTCACTCACAAACCGGCTTCGCTTAAGCAAGCATTGTTGTAGGCCTTTTTCGAGGCTGACAACCCACATCCGCCCCAATGTGCATTTTCTCAGCGCAAAGAGTAGCGCCAGTCCGGCGAAACCATTAAAAGGCCGCCTGCGTCTGGCGGTTCTCCTCGCCAGCGCCTAGATGCAGGACAGCCCGCGCATATCATGCGGCCTTTCCTACGCTGAGGCTGATTGACGGTTTTCATGAACGATATGAGTCCCAAGCCGGTGCCCCCACCGGAGATGTCATCTGCCGAGGCCCTGCATCCGAAGGAGCGCCGCTCCCGTCGGTTTGCCTGGATCGGGATGGCCGCGAGCATTCTCCTGTTCGGCGCTTCGCTTGTCGTTCTCTGGCACATCGTATCCGATATCGACGTCAACGAGCTAAAATCCGCGTTCACGGCCGCGAGCCTTCGACAGATCGGACTGGCGGTGCTCTTCACCGCCATCAGTTACGGCCTGCTGACATGCTACGACGCCATCGCGCTACGCCAGCTCAAGCTGCAGATTCCCTACCGCACCACGGCGCTCGCCTCCTTCACGAGCTATGCGGTGAGCTTCACCCTGGGGTTCCCGCTGCTCACAGCTGGAACTGTCCGCTATTGGATCTACTCGCCCAAGGGCGTGAAGCCCGGACGGGTGGCAAGCCTCACCGTGATCGCCGGCGTCACCTTCTGGCTTGGCATGGCCCTCGTGCTCGCCTGGAGCCTGATCAGCAAGGCCGACGAGCTGGCAAGCCTCGTCTACACCCATATCTGGATGAACCAGCTCGTCGGGTTGGGCGCTGCCGTTTTCGTCGCTGCCTACCTGGTGTGGGTCTCGCTCAAGCGCCGCTCCGTCAAGATTCAGGGCTGGAAGCTGGAGCTCCCGGGCTTTCGCCTGTCGATTGCGCAGATCTTGATCGGCGCAGCCGATGTCTGCGCCGGTGCGGGCGTTCTCTTCGTGCTCCTGCCGGGCGGGCATGGTCTCAACTTCGAGACCTTCGTGGCGGTCTACATCTTTGCCGTCATGCTAGGAGTGGCGAGCCATGCGCCGGGCGGCTTGGGCGTCTTCGAGGCGACGATTCTTCTCGCCCTCTCAAGCTATCCGCGCGAGCCTGTCCTGGGGGCGCTGCTTCTCTACCGCCTGTGCTACTACCTCATTCCCTTCGTGATCGCTCTCGCGCTTCTCGGCGGCTACGAGATCCGCAACCGCATCCGGGCGGCCCGGCTCTCCTTTAAGCCCGATGAGGACGAGGTCGCCGGGGTGGAGCTTGGCGGGAGATGACACCTGCCGGCGCCTGCCTTAAAGAAGGCGGGCAACCCCTTCGAGACCTCCCGTTCCATGAGCGATCCCGACGATCCGAGGCCGGAATCCAAAATCCAGGGCGCCACGCTTCTGCGTGATGCAGCCCTGCGGGCCGCAGTGGTCACATGCTTCGTCATGGTGGTGGTCGCGCTGGTCCGGGGCAGTGGAGATGCCTGGCTTCTGTTCTGGGCTGCCATCGCCATCATCGCCGGCTTTATGGTTGCCAGCCCGAAGCGCAGCCTCGGGGTCGGAGTTCGGTCGCAGCCCAGCAAACCCCAGCAATCGAGCGTTGCCGAGGCGGTCCTGGCCCAGATCCCCGACCCGGTCATTCTGGTGGATCAGCGCGCCGTGGTCATCGAGGCCAACAAGGCCGCCTACGGGCTCCTGAGCGGATTGAAGACCGGACACCCTTTGTCTTTTGCACTCCGCAGCCCCGACGTGCTCGACGGCATCCAGAGGGTTCTGGACAAAGGCGAGCCCCTGAAGGTGGAATATTCGGAACGGGTTCCCACCGAGCGCACCTTCGAGGTCCATATCGGTCCCCTCCAGGCCGATGCGCCCGGCACAGGGGTTCAGGCCGGGGTCGTCCTGTTCTTCCGCGATCTCACCTCGGCCCGCCGCCTTGAGGCCATGCGGGCCGATTTCGTGGCCAATGCAAGCCATGAGCTGCGCACCCCGCTGGCCTCGGTGCTCGGTTTCATCGAAACCCTGCAGGGCCCCGCCCGTGACGATGTGAAGGCCCGGGAGCGCTTCCTCGACATCATGAAAGGGCAGGCGCAGCGCATGAAGCGCCTGATCGACGATCTCCTGTCCCTGTCACGCATCGAGATGCGGGCCCATCTCTCGCCGACCCAGAATGTCGATCTCGCCTCCATCGCGGCCCAGATGGTCGAAACCCTGTCGCCCATGGCCCGTGAGAGGGGCGTGGTCATCCAGACCAAGTTGTCCGGGCAGCCTATCCTGGTGCGCGGCGACCGGGACGAACTCCTGCGCGTGGCGGAGAACCTGATCGAGAATGCCGTGAAATACGGCGAGAGCGGTGGCAGGGTGGACGTGGAGATTGACAGCATCGGGGCCTCCCATGGCGAGCAGGGGCCGCATGTCACATTTACCGTTCGGGATTACGGACCGGGCATTGCGCCCGAGCACCTGCCGCGCCTGACGGAGCGGTTCTACCGGGCCGATGTGGCGCAGAGCCGCGACAAGGGCGGGACAGGATTGGGCCTCGCCATCGTCAAGCACATCGTCAATCGCCACCGGGGCCATTTCGACATCACCAGCGAGCCAGGCCAAGGGGCGCGGTTCACCGTGACATTGCCCGAGGCCCGCTCCTGATCGGGCAATTTTCCCCAGGACAGAAAATGAGACGTTCCAAGGGATCCTGAAGGGGTGTCATGTAATTGTCATCCAACTGTCGTAGAGGAGACATCCGTCGGGCCTAGCTGTCCCATCGCGTGACGCGGCCTTAGGCTTTCGAAGCCACCTGTCACACTGCATGAACAGGAGATTGACCCTTGAAGATCATGTCCTTCGCCATTGCGGCCGGCCTTGCCGTCGCGAGCCTTACGACCACGGCCTCTGCCGCTGACATCACCGGCGCAGGCGCGACATTCCCGTTCCCGATCTATGCCAAGTGGGCCGAGGCCTACAACAAGGAGACGGGCAACCGGCTGAACTATCAGTCCATCGGCTCCAGCGGCGGCATCCGCCAGATCCGGGCCAAGACCGTCGATTTCGGCGCAACCGACGCTCCGCTCAAGGGTGAGGAGCTCCAGAAGGACGGCTTCATCCAGTTCCCGGCCGTGATGGGTGGCGTGGTTCCCGTCTACAACATCCAGGGTGTTTCCGCCGGCCAGCTGAAGCTGACGGGCGAGGTTCTCGCCGACATCTTCAACGGCAAGGTTTCCAAGTGGAACGATGCCAAGATCGCTCAGATCAACCAGGGCGTGAAGCTTCCCGACGCCTCGATCACCCCAGTCTACCGCTCCGACGGATCGGGCACCACCAGCGTGTTCACCACCTATCTCTCGCAGGTCTCCGAGACCTGGAAGGGCGGACCGGGCGTTGGCGCATCGGTGCAGTGGCCCGTGGGTCAGGGCGGCAAGGGCAATGAGGGCGTCGCCGCTCTCGTGAAGCAGGTGCCGAATTCGATCGGCTACGTGGAATACGCCTACGCCAAGCAGAACAGCATCCCGTTCGCCCAGCTCCAGAACAAGAACGGCAAGTTCGTGTCGCCCGAGGCCAAGACCTTTCAGGCCGCCGCTGCCAATGCCGACTGGAAGTCGGCTCCCGGCTACGGCATCTCGCTGACGAACCAGGCTGGCGACGAGGCTTGGCCGATCACGGCTCCGACCTTCATCCTCGTTCCCAAGGCTCCGGAGAAGCCGGAGCAGGTGGCCGAGGCGCTGAAGTTCTTCGACTGGTCCTTCAAGAACGGCGACCAGATGGCGATCGAACTCGACTACGTGCCGCTGCCCGCGCAGCTCAAGGACCAGGTGCGCGCCACCTGGGCCGGCGAGATCAAGAACGCCTCGGGCCAGCCGGTCTACAAGCAGTAAGTCTGACCTGATCTCACCAACATAGCGGATCGGCGAATGGTAGCTCTCTCGCAAGAACGTCTCGTTTCGAGCACGGATGCCCCTGTTCGCCGGTTCTCTCCACCGACCTTCGACCGGATCTTCCGCTTCGCGAGCCTCGCATCGGCCCTTCTGGTGCTGATCGTGCTCCTCGGAATCATCGGCTCGATGATCTACGGCGGCTGGCCTGCCTTCAGTGAGTTCGGCCTCAGCTTCATCACGTCGAACGTCTGGAACGTTAACGAAGACCAGTACGGCGCGTGGGTTGCCATTGTCGGAACGCTGACGACGGCGCTGATCGCCCTCGTCATCGGTGTGCCTCTGTCGCTCGGCATCGCCATCTTCCTGACCCAGCTCTGCCCGCCCTGGCTCAAGCGGCCGGTGGCCACGACCATCGAGCTGCTCGCAGCCGTTCCCAGCATCATCTACGGCATGTGGGGCCTCTTCGTCTTCGCGCCCCTTTTCGCCAATTACGTGCAGATCCCCGTCTCCAACATCGTCGAGGGAATGCCGATCGTCGGCACCATCCTGTATGCGCGCACGCCCTCCGGCGTCGGCATCCTGACGGCCGGCATCATCCTGGCGATTATGATCATTCCGTTCATCGCCTCGATCGCACGCGACATTCTCGATCAGATCCCGTCCGTGCTGCGCGAAAGCGCCTACGGCATCGGCTGCACCACCTGGGAGGTGGTGCGCAATGTGCTCGTGCCCCAGGCCGGAGTCAGCATCATCGGAGCGATCATGCTCGGCCTCGGCCGTGCGCTCGGCGAGACGATGGCGGTGACCTTTGTCGTCGGCAACGCGAACCGCCTGTCGGGATCGCTCTTCGATCCGGGCTCGACCATCGCGTCGCGCATCGCCAACGAGTTCAACGAGGCTATCGGATTGCAGCTGAACGCCCTCATGGCGCTGGGCTGCATCCTGTTCCTGGTCACGTTCACCGTGCTCGTGCTCGCCAGGCTGCTGGTGTCTCGGGTCAAGGTGGGTTGAGGAAACGATGATGGACACAGTTCTGCAACATCGGCTGGCAACAGAACCCACAACTGCCCCCGCGCCATGGGGGCGGGTGCGCCGCAGCCGCCACGTGGCCGACCGCGCTCTCAAGATCATCTGCACCCTGTTCACGGTCCTGGGCGCCTTCGTGCTCGGCTGGATCCTGCTCATGCTCCTCGTCGAGGGGATCGGCGGCCTGTCGCCGGCGGTCTTCACCGAGACCACGCCGGGACCGGGAACCCAGGGTGGCGGCATCGCCAATGCCATCGTGGGCAGCCTCATCCTGACCGTTCTCGGCATCGTGGTGGCGACGCCTGTCGGCGTTCTGGCGGGCACCTTTCTCGCCGAATACGGCAAGGGCTCGAAGCTCGCGGAAGTCATTCGCTTCGTGAACGACATCCTGCTTGCGGCGCCCAGCATCCTCATCGGCCTTTTCGTCTACATGCTCATGGTGCAGCCGATGGGCGGCTATTCCGGCTGGGCCGGCGGCGTGGCGCTTGCAATCATCGCCGTGCCGGTGATCGTGCGCACCACTGAGGACATGCTGCGCCTCGTTCCGGGATCGCTGCGTGAGGCAGGTGCCGCGCTCGGCGCGCCCATGTCGACCGTCATCATCAAGATCAGCTGGAAGGCGGCGCGCGCCGGCATGGTCACCGGCGTGCTGCTGGCCACCGCCCGCATCGCCGGCGAGACCGCGCCGCTGCTGTTCACGGCGCTGAACAACAATTTCTGGTTCAGCCCGACTCTGATGGGAGGAGTCGCGAACCTGCCGGTCATGATCTTCCAGTTCGCTCTCTCGCCTTACGAGAACTGGCGCGAACTGGCCTGGGCCGGTGCCCTCATCATCACCATGTCGATCCTGGCGCTGTCCATCGTGGCGCGCCTGCTCCTGAGGAAGGATAAAGTCCGATGAGCACGATTGCCCTCAACACGAGCAGCGCCGTCGGAAAAGCCGCCGCTGGCAATGCCGAAGCGCCGGTGCGCATCGCGGTCAGAAACCTGAATTTCTATTATGGCGACTTCCGAAGCCTCAAGGACATCAACCTCGACTTCTACGACCGTCAGGTGACGGCTCTCATTGGCCCGTCCGGCTGCGGGAAGTCGACGCTGCTGCGCACCTTTAACCGCATCTACAGCCTGTACCCTGAGCAGCGCGCCGATGGCGAGATCCTGCTCGACGGGCAGAACGTGCTCTCGCAGAACATCGACGTGAACGAGCTTCGCGCCCGCGTCGGCATGGTGTTCCAGAAGCCGACGCCGTTCCCCATGTCGATCTACGACAACATCGCCTTTGGCATCAAACTCTACGAGAGGCTGCCGAAGTCCGAACTCGACGGCCGCGTCGAGGAGGCTCTGCGCAAGGCGGCTCTCTGGGACGAGGCGAAGGACAAGCTGCGTCAGTCGGGCATGAGCCTGTCGGGTGGCCAGCAGCAGCGCCTGTGCATCGCGCGCACCATTGCGCAGAAGCCCGAAGTGATCCTCCTCGACGAGCCGACCTCGGCACTCGATCCGATCTCCACGGGCAAGATCGAGGAACTCATCGAGCAGCTTCGCTCCGAGTTCACCATCGTGATCGTCACGCATAACATGCAGCAGGCGGCGCGCATCTCGCAGTTCACGGCGTTCATGTATCTGGGCGAACTCGTGGAGTTCGGCCCCACAACCAAGATGTTCATGAACCCGGCCAAGAAACAGACGCAGGATTACATCACGGGCCGCTTCGGCTGATCGAAGCGGTTCACGGAGGACTTCCATGTCAGAGCATATCGTCAGCTCCTACGACACCGATCTCCAGGGGCTCCGGCAGCGCATCGCCGAAATGGGCGGCATCGCCGAGAAGATGCTGGTCGATTCCGTCGCCGCGCTGGCTCGCCACGACAAGCCCATGGCTCAGACGGTGATTGCCTCCGACCCGCGCCTCGACGTTCTCCATCGCGAGGTCGAGGAGAACGCCATTCTCACCATTGCCCGCCGCCAGCCGCTTGCCGTTGACCTGCGTGAGACCATCTCGGCCATCCGCATCGCCGGCGACGTGGAGCGCATCGGAGACTTGGCCAAGAACATCGCCAAGCGGGCGTTGGCCATCGGCGACGATTTCCAGCCGCACAAGATTGTGGTCGGGCTCCGGCACATGAACGATTTGGTGATGGCGCAGCTCAAGGACGTGCTCGACGCCTATGCCCAGAAAGATACGGCGAAGGCGCTCGACGTGTGGAAGCGCGACGGCGCAATCGATGCGCTCTATACTTCGCTCTTCCGCGAACTTCTGACCTATATGATGGAAGATCCGCGCAACATCTCGTTCTGCACGCATCTTCTCTTCTGCGCCAAAAACATTGAGCGCATCGGCGACCACACCACCAACATCGCCGAGACGGTCCACTACCTCGTCACGGCCGAGACGCTGGCCATCGACAGGCCGAAGAACGACCGTTCCATCGATACGACGGTCGAGGCGGGAGCCTGACCATGGGGCCTCGCGTTCTGATCGTGGAGGACGAGGAGCCTTTGATGCTCCTCCTGCGCTACAACCTTGAGGCCGAGGGCTATGAGGTGGACAGCGTGTCTCGCGGCGACGAAGCGGAGATCCGCCTGCGCGAGCAGGTGCCCGATATCGTTCTGCTCGACTGGATGCTGCCCGGTCTGTCCGGAATTGAGCTGTGCCGCCGCATCCGCGCCCGGTCGGAAACCGAGCGCCTGCCGGTGATCATGCTCACGGCCCGCGGCGAGGAGGGCGACCGCATCCGCGGCCTCTCCACGGGAGCCGACGATTACATCGTCAAGCCTTTCTCGGTGCCGGAACTGCTGGCGCGAGTCCGTGCGCTCCTGCGCCGGACGAAGCCCGCCCATATTGCAACGCTTCTGAGGGCCGGCGATATCGAGCTCGACCGCGAAACCCACCGGGTGCGCCGTGCCGGCCAGGAACTCCACCTAGGCCCCACGGAGTTCCGCCTGCTTGAATTCCTGATGCAGAGCCCCGGTCGCGTCTTTTCCCGCGAACACCTGCTCAATGCGGTGTGGGGCCACGACGTCTATATCGACGAGCGCACGGTGGACGTGCATGTGGGCCGCCTGCGCAAGGCGATCAACCTGCCGCGCAAGCCCGATCCCATCCGTACCGTGCGGGGCGCCGGCTATTCCTTCGACGAGACCTTTGCCCGCGAGGAACATGCGCTGGAGGCCTGAGGCCTAAGGATCCCCGACAACAGAAAAGGCCGCGCTGGAACGATCAGCGCGGCCTTTTTGCTTGAAGGCGGTGATGTTCAAGCCCGGGCCAGCTTGCGGTCGCGCTTGCGGTCGGCCACCGGCTGGTAGGCAACGCGGGCGTGGTGGGTGCAATAGGGCAGGCCCGTGATGGACCGGGCGCCGCAGAAGCGGAATTCGGGTTTGGTCGGGTCGCCCATGGGCCAGCGGCACATGGACTCACGCAGGTCCATGATGGTCACGCGCTCGGAGACCGGAACGGCAAGGTCGTCCTCGACGTAGACGCTCGGCTCCTGGGTGACCGGCTGGAGGGCGATGGGGGCGACGACCACGTTGTTGATGTGCGGCTGAGGTGGCAAGGGAGCCGGGGCGCTCGGTGCACGGGTGGCCTTGCGGGGGCGGGCTGCGGCGGCCGAGGCGGCGGGCTTGGCATCCTTGGCGCGGCCGGAAAGACCGAGGCGGTGAACCTTGCCGATCACTGCGTTGCGGGTCACGTTGCCAAGCTCGGCGGCGATCTGGCTCGCGCTCAAACCATCGGTCCAGAGCTTCTTGAGAAGCTCGACACGCTCGTCCGTCCAAGTTGCGCCCGCATCTATCATTTTCAATCTGCCTCCATCGGAGGCGGCCTTCAAACACTCAGAATCCCAGATGCCTCGCGGACAGATTTTTGATGTCCGACCGCGTTGCGAGGGTCGCTCCTGAGGGTGATTGCCGCCGCACGAATGATGTACTCGACTGACCCGAAGTTACAGGATGGGTGGACTCGGGCGCAAGAGTCCCCGAACAACCCCTGCCGTTTTCCCCAAGGAACTCACCTTTGGTAAAAATTCCTTGTGATGAGTCAGTTCACTTCTCTTGAATTGACAGGGTCCTGCACCTCGGTAGAATCCCGGACCGTGCCGCCCCCGCTGGGGCGGCGCTTTCTTTTTCGGACCCGGGTGCGACTTTGGGTCCATGGAGGCGGAGACAACCTGTGACATCGCCATTGCTGCCGACCTACGCACGCGCCGAGCTTTCCTTCGAGAAAGGGGAGGGCCCCTGGCTCTTCGGCCGAGATGGCGAGCGATATCTCGATTTCGGGGCCGGTATTGCCGTCAATGCCTTAGGCCACGCCCACCCGCACCTCGTCCAGGCCCTCACGGAGCAGGCTTCCAAGGTCTGGCACACATCGAACCTGTTCCAGATCCCTGAAGGGGAGCGGCTGGCCAAGCGCCTCGTCGAGAACACCTTTGCGGACGTGGTCTTCTTCTCCAACTCTGGTGCCGAGGCCAACGAGGCCGCCATCAAGATGGCCCGCAAGTACCATGCCGTGAACGGCCATCCGGAGCGCTTCCGAATCGTCACGTTCGAAGGCGCCTTCCACGGGCGGACGCTGGCGACCATCGCGGCCGGCGGACAGGCGAAGTACCTGGAAGGCTTCGGCCCCAAGGTGGAAGGCTTCGATCAGGTTCCCGTCGAAGATATCGAAGCCCTGAAAGCCGTGATTGGGCCCGAGACCGCGGCCCTGATGATCGAGCCGATCCAGGGCGAGGGCGGCATCCGCACGGTCTCCAACGCCTTCCTGCGCGAGCTTCGCCAACTTTGCGACAGCCAGGGCCTGCTCCTGATCTTCGACGAGATCCAGACCGGCGTCGGACGCACCGGCAAGCTCTTTGCCTATGAATGGACCGGCGTCACGCCCGATATCATGGCGGTGGCCAAGGGCATCGGCGGCGGCTTCCCGATGGGCGCGTGCCTCGCCACGGCCGAGGCTGCCAAGGGCATGACGGTGGGCACCCACGGCACCACCTTCGGCGGCAACCCGCTGGCCATGGCGGTGGGCAACGCGGTGCTCGACATCATTCTGGAGCCTGGCTTCCTGAAGGAGGTCGAGCCCAAGGGGCTTCTGCTCAAGCAGCGCCTCGCCGAACTGAAGGACCGCCACCCCGGCGTTATCGCGGACGTGCGGGGCC
>NZ_JAFBID010000072.1 GCF_016811235.1 Microvirga arabica | reverse complement strand
TTTGTTTGAGCCGCAAGAATGTTGGAACTTCCTCAAGGCCGCTGGCTATGCGTCCGTGTAAGCGTCCGATGCTCTAGAGGCCGGACATCGCCTTCCTGTACAATTATGCCTACCACCTGTGGAGCGGCACCAAAGGTGATCCCCCATGAGAGGAGCGCAAAGCTTTGGTTTAGCGGCACAGATTGGCAACTTTGGCGGGATCAACGATAACCCCGCCGTTGCTGTACATTCGCCAGCAACGTCATGCGCTTAATGTCAATTTGCTCGGGGGCAGTACTCGATGCTGATTGACAGTCAGACCTTGCGCGCCAGATGCACATGTCCCGGCAGGCCACCAACCACCTCGTCGGGCAGCTGGAGGAGCTTGGATATCTGGAGCGGCGCGCAGGGCCTGAGAGCGAGCGTCGGCTGGTGTACCTGACGGAGCGGGGTTGGACAGTAGCAGACGTAATTTATGCAACGCTGCGTGAGCTGCAGGAGCAATGGGCCAACGAAGTCGGCCACACGCGATTCCAGGATCTCATAGCTGTTCTCAGGAGCCTCGCAGTAGCAACCGAACCGGCAAGGAGCTGACAAGACTCGGGGCATTATCGTTCCTTATAGCTGTGATACCAATGTTCGTATGCGGCACACAGCGAACTATCCAGGGGGGCGCCATCAGGCACCCCAAGGACACATAAACCGGCATGGGTGTCGAGCGAAAGCTGCGCCAACGGATCAGCCCTTTGTGAAGGTGCGGGGCAACAGGCGCTCAAAGGTGTTGTGTATCCGCCGGTAGCACTCGCATGCCGCACCCTCCAGGCGGGCGCGATCCGCCACGATGATACCGCCCCTGCCCTGCCGGATCAGCTCTGCCGCCTGGAGCCTTCCCATCACGGCACTGACGGTGGAGCGCTGCACGCCTAGGCGCTCAGCCAAGAACTCGTGCGTGAGAGGCAGGACATCCTGATCGGTCCTGTCATCCGTGCTGAGGATCAAACGGCAGCAGCGGGCCTCCACGCTGTGAAGGGCATTGCAGGCCACGGACTGGAGAATGCGAGCCATGATGGCTTCCAGGAAGTGCCACAACACCCTACGGATGCTGGGACGGGCATTCCCGATTTCGTGCATCTTGTTGACTTCGATCCGGGATGCCGTGCCATCTATCTGGACGATGTAGCGCCCGAATGACTGACGGGAGATGAGCGCCGTCAGAAGCCCCACCACGCCTTCGCGGCCGCAGATCGACATCTCGGCCGAGCTGCCGTCCTCCATCACCGCCACGAGCGAGATGACTGTATCGTGCGGGAAGTAAGCGTAACGCAGGGTTTCTCCTGTCTCGCAGAGCACCTGCCGCCTTCTCAACTTGACGACCTCCAGATGCGGCTCGAGAGCGGCAAAGTCCTCCGGCTCCAGAGCTGCCAAAAGGCGGTTGGCTCGATGGTCTCTCGGTGGTCGCGCCTGAGGCATAGGGGAGGATCACAATCCTGTTCGATCCGGGTCCTTCCATTGATTAGAACTAATTATTGACCCGGCAATATATCCACCTCGGAAGAGTCATAGTGGCTCTTGCAATGAACTGAGAGGCCCCTCGACTGTGATATTGGGGCACGCCACCCCTCAATGAGGGAAAGCGAATGGCAGCGCGAGTGTTGCCTGATCGGAGCCCTCAACCTAGTTAACCGTGAGGGTTACAGCGGCCCCTTGCATTGGGAAGCCTCCTCGTCGCACGTGTAACAGCGGAAGAGAGATCCTTTGCGACGCATGCGCAACTTTATTGCGACGGTTAATTTCCATGGCACGCTACTTTTTTCATGTTCACAGCGACCGCGATCACATCGACAATGATGGGACCGATCTTCCCGGACCAAGGGAGGCGCGAGACCATGCCGTCACCGTTGCCGGAGAGTTGCTCAAAGGCGTCAGCTACAGTGACTGGAAAGGATCCGAGTGGCGGTTGCGGGTCACGGATGAGAACGAGGCCGCGGTTTGCACCCTCAGGTTTTCCATCGAGTGTGACTAAAGCGGCATTACTGCAAACTGCCTGCTTCAAGGCTTCAGTCAAACAGCAGGTCGATGAGACCTGCTCGCGCATCCATACTCCAAAGCTGCGATACAGCCCGTCAGGATGGCTGCAGAGTGGTTCAAGGGCCTGAGTTCAGGGTACAGTTAGATGGACAGAGCGGCGCTGATATCGGGCTCGGGCAAGCCCAACATGCGGCTGACGATGACGCCGATGACCTGATCGGCCAGCATCTGCAGTTCGGCCTGCTCACCCCGGGAGAAGGAGCGCGGCTTGGTGTCGAGAAGGCACAACGGACCAAGACGCACCTCGCCGTCATAGACCAACGGCGCGCCAGCATAGAAGCGGATGCAAGGTTCACCTGTGACAACCGGATTGTCCTTGAAGCGCTCGTCAGCGCGAGCATCCGGAACAACGAGGACGCTGGGCTGCAGGATCGTGTAACTGCAAAACGCGATCCTGCGGTCCAGGCGTGAGGCATCCAGCCCCTGCTTTGAGGCCACCAGCGCCTGATCCGCCTCGATCAGGTTCACCAGGCAGATCGGCACGCCGAAGTGGATTCGGGCGAAAACTGTCACTCGGTCGATGATGACATTGGGCAACTACTTGGAAGCATCTAAGTCCTTAAGTGCCTTCAGGCGGAGAATTGAGCTATGACGGAATTTAGGTGACGGGGGCGATCAGGCGGCGCTGTTTGTCGGCATCGGAAGGATCTCGGTGCCGTTTGAGAGCCTTGCGCATGAACCGTTTGGCGGCAGCGAGATTGCGCCGCTCGCTGAACTAGAACTCCACTGTGTCGCCGTTGCTGTCGATCGCGCGGTAAAGATACATCCAACGGCTACAGACCTTGATGTAAGTTTCATCGATATGCCACTTGCTGGTGACAGCCCGCTTGCGGCGATTAAACCGCTCCAGCAACTCGGAGGATTAGCGAACAACCCATCGATGCACTGTCGCATGGTCAACGGAGATGCCGCGCTCGGCCATCATCTCCTCAAGGTTCCGCAGGCTCAGATTGTAGGCCAAGTACCATCGGACGCAGAGCAGGATCACGGATTTATCGAATTGCCTGCCCTTGAACACTGCGCCCCCGCCCCTGAACCGAGGGAGGAGTAGCCGAAACTCTGAAACAAAAAGTTTGCGACACATCCGGTGTACATCGGCGAGTTCACGGTCATCGAGAACGCCAAGGGTTCGAAGCATGCCGACAAGATCTACGGCAACGATGTCCGGAACGTCATCAAGGGCGGAGCGGGCAACGATGTCATCGACGGGCGTTCCGGCAATGACGCACTATATGGAGATGCTGGGAACGACAAACTCTACGGCGGCTATGGAGACGACAAGCTCTATGGTGGCGTCGGCAACGACCTTCTGAGCGGCGGCTCCGGAATGTATTTCCTGTCGGGCGGTGCCGGAGACGACATCATCCAAGGCGGAGCTGATGCAGATCGGCTTTACGGAAGCTCCGGAAAGGACAAGTTCAACGCCTACGGCGACCTTGGCGACCTCGCTTCCTTTGACCAAATCTTCGATTTCAGGAAGGACGACAAGATCGACTTCAAGTCGTTCGACGCCAATCCCGAAGTTGCCGGTCGCCAGAAGATGACCTTTCTCGGCAACTCCACCGGCGACTGGAAACTCAACGCCGGCAAGGCCGGTCAGTTCTACTACAACACCGCCTCCGATAGGCTCGTGATCGATGCCAATGGAGATAGGGTCGCTGACCATTACATCGGCGTGAAGGGCATCACTTCGATGAAGGCGGACTACTTCCTGCTCTAAGCCTGAAAGGGAGGTCTCAGACCTCCCTTTTTGTCTTGGGCTAAGGAATCCAGAAGATCCCCGAGACAATGCCGACCCTTCGAGAATATTTCGCTGAACTGGAAGCTCGCCGGTAACAGCTACCGGAAGCGCAGGATCGCCGCTGGTCCGATTGCATCGAAGGCGAGCAACGCACCGTCGTTGAATTCGAACACGTCCTTATGGACGCTCTGATAAAGAATGGTACCGAACTGGTGGAGGCCGCAGGTGACGTTGACCTTGGCGCTCTGCCGATCGGCATCTCTCTGGCTTACAGCCGCGAGTGATATGATCGCTGGTGCAATATTCGGGAGGACGGTACATCCGCGTCTCTCCCGAACTCGCCAACCAGTTTTCCCAGCCCGGTTGACGCCTTGGTAATGCCAGTATGGCTAAAATCCGGTTAACGCTGCGAATATAAATCTTAAGATGGGTCTCAATTTCCGCCTCCGAGCGTCGCTTTTTGGAAAAGATTGATCCCCGAAAAGTAACCAACCTGCCCGCGCCCGTTCATTCACTGCGAACGGCCAAGCTTTAAGCGCTGCAGAGCGCTCGAAAGAAGTTCGACTTGCGCTTCGATATTGTTGCCGACGTTCATGGCCATGCATCCAAACTGACTGCCCTGCTCTCTAAGCTTGGCTATAAGCTCAAGAATGGTACTTGGCAGCATCAGGACCGGACCCTGGTGAGCGTCGGTGATCTCATCGACCGTGGCCCGGAGCAGCTGGAGACGGTCGATATCCTCCGCCGCATGCGCGATGAAGGTTTCGCCCACGTGACCATGGGAAGTCATGAGCACAACGCCATCGGCTGGTTTCTTTCGGATCCGGCGGATCCCGCAAAGCCGATGCGGGCCCACAGCGCCAAGAACAGAAAGCAGCACCAAGCGTTCCTCGACGCCGTCGGCGAAGGCTCGCCCCTCCACCGTGAACTCGTCACCTGGTTCACGACCTTGCCCCTCTGGTACGAGAACCTCGGGCTGCGGGTGATCCACGCCTGCTGGCACCCTCGCGAGATCGCGAACATCGGTCCCTATGTCAATGCCGATGGATCTTTCACCGAGGAAGGCGTTTACGCCTCTCTCACGAAAGGGCACCCGGCACATAATGCAGTCGAGATTCTATTGAAGGGGCTTGAGATTGCACTGCCGGAAGGCGTTTCGTTTTTGGACAAGGATGGCCACGCCCGCACTAACACTCGCATCCCCTGGTGGGACGAGGCGGCCACCACCTACAAGAGCGCGGCCCTCGTCGATGAGGACACCGTCGCCCTCCTCCTTGACATCGAACTTGGGCCGGAAGACCGCCTTCCCTATGATCAGGATAAGCCCATTCTGTTTGGCCACTACTGGCTTCAGGGCGAACCTATCCTGACTGACCGGCGCCGGCTCGGCCTTGACTATTCTGTCGCCAAAGGAGGCCACCTCGCGGCGTACCTATGGGATGGAGAGGCGGAACTCGATCCCGGTAAGCTCATCTTTGTTTCGTAAGGAAAAGGCCGGTCCATCGGACCGGCCCTTCCTTTGACCTATGCTGCGTCCTCGGCCCCAGCATCACCGGTATCATTCGCCTGCAGGTCATTCATGAGCAGGCCTGCGTTCTGGCGGATCTTCGCCTCGATCTGACCAGCAATCTCCGGGTTCTCCTTAAGGAAGGTCTTCGAGTTCTCGCGCCCCTGCCCCAGCCGCTGGCTGTCGTACGAGAACCAGGCACCCGACTTCTCGACCACCCCAGCTTTGACGCCAAGGTCGATGAGTTCGCCCATCTTCGAGATGCCCTCGCCGAACATGATGTCGAACTCGACCTGCTTGAAAGGCGGAGCGACCTTGTTCTTGACGACCTTTACCCGAACCTGGTTGCCGATCGGCTCATCCCGATCCTTCAGGGTCGAGGTCCGGCGGATGTCCAGGCGCACCGAGGCATAGAACTTCAGAGCGTTGCCGCCTGTCGTTGTTTCCGGACTGCCGTAGGTGACGCCAATCTTCATGCGGATCTGATTGATGAAGATCACCAGCGTGTTCGTCCGGTTGATCGAGCCGGTGAGCTTCCGCAGCGCTTGGCTCATCAGACGGGCCTGAAGGCCCGGGCGGCTCTCGCCCATCTCGCCTTCGATTTCAGCCTTTGGCGTAAGCGCTGCCACGGAGTCGATCACCACGACGTTGATCGCGCCCGAGCGCACCATCGTGTCGGCGATCTCCAAGGCCTGCTCGCCATTGTCCGGCTGCGACACGAGCAGATCATCCAGGTTCACCCCCAGCTTACGGGCATAGACCGGGTCGAGCGCATGCTCGGCATCGATGAAGGCGCACACGCCACCCAGCTTTTGCGCTTCCGCAATGGCGTGAAGGGTCAGCGTTGTCTTGCCGGAGCTCTCCGGTCCGTAGATCTCAATGATACGGCCCTTGGGGAGGCCGCCCACGCCAAGGGCGATGTCGAGGCCTAGTGAGCCGGTTGAAATCGTCTCAACTTCGACCACTTGGTCACCACCGAGGCGCATGATGGCGCCCTTGCCAAAGGCGCGTTCGATCTGGGCGACCGCAGTATCGATCGCCTTCTTCTTGTCCAAGCTCATAGAGGCTCCGCACGTCAGTATTTTGGATTGGCCGATGACGTATCCTAATCCGCCGCGGATGACCAGAACAAATAGGGAACTGCGGTGAATTGTCAGTACCGCCTCAATACGATTGCTATCAGCTGTAGCTAAGGTTCTCTCCGGAACTTTTCTCTTTACAGAAAGGTTTATGGGCATATTCTATCTATGGAAAGGCGGTGAAGCATGGTCACGACAGCACATTCCGCTCGTATCAGCCAGGACGCGGCGATCGTCTCAAAAGCTGCTGTAAGAGCCGCCGAGCGTCTCGACATCCCGGGGCGCATCTTTGCCGCGATCATTGGCGTGTCGGAGGCGACGGTCTCCCGTATGAAGACAGGCGAATTTGCCCTGGATCGGGATCGGAACGCTTTTCAGCTCTCGCTCCTCTTTGTGAGGCTCTACCGCTCCCTGGATGCCATCGTCGGCGGCAATGCCGCTGCTGCTGCGTCCTGGTTCAAGAGCCACAACACCGCGCTGGATGTCCGTCCAGTCGATGCCGTCCAATCCATCTCCGGTCTCGTGCATGTCATCGACTATCTCGACTCCCGACGCGCTCCGCTCTGAGTTTCGCCTGTTTAAGGGCCATTGCTGGCGCGTCGTCGAGTCCCAGTACGTCATCTCGACCGTCCCGCTCGTCGACACCCTGGATGAGCAGGCACGCCTCGAAGAACTCCTGGACGAAACCAAGCCGCCGGTGCCGCCAGCCTGCCGCCATCTCCATCCGCTACTTTATACGCCCTTTCGCTATACGCCCAGACATGGGTCCCGCTTCCGTCGCGCGGGACAGCGGGACGGTGCCTTCTACACGGCTGAGCATGTGGAGACGGCGATCGCCGAGATGGCCTTCTATCGGGTGTTGTTCTATGCCGAGGCGCCCGAGGCTCTGATCCCGCCGGATTTTGCCGAATACACGGCATTTTCCGTCTCAATCGCCACCGATGCCTTGCTCGACCTGACCGAGCGCCAGAACCCTGCCCTCGCCCATCTCAGCGACTACAGCGCGTCTCAGGCCTTTGCCGACCTTGCCAGAGCCGCCGGCGCGACGGGACTTCGCTCCCTGTCAGTCCGCTGCCCCAAACGGGGTGCAGCTCTTACTTGGCTCTCTTGCGGGGTCTTTGACCGTCCGGAGCCCGTCACGCGTCAGACGTGGCGCATGCGTCTGACCCATCTTGGTGTGCAGGCTCTCTGCGAAAGCCCCAAACTTGCGATCCAATTTGCTCCCGAAACGATGGTCGCTGACGCACGAACAGCCACTTTCGCTTGGGAGCGGGCTGCATAGGGCAGACGTTAGAACCCAAGGCACAACTGAGGGCTCTCCGGCTCCTCGTCTGTATTCAGGCTCGACAGAGATGCGCCCAAGAGGCGCACGCTCTTCCCGAAGGGGAACTGACCGACAAGCAGATCTTTTCCTGTCTGGTCCAGAGTCGCCCGGTTCTCGACCATTCCCGGCAGGGTGCGGCTGCGGGTGATCTGCTGGAAATCGGAGAACTTCACCTTCAGCGTGACCGTACGACCCCGCACGCCGGAGTTCTCGCAGTAGCGCCAGACCTTGTCGATGATCGGCTGCAGGGCGTCCGTCATCTCCTCTAAGCTCGCTAGGTCCTTCTCGAAGGTATTCTCCGCACCCACAGATTTACGAATGCGGTCCGGCTGCACAGGGCGACGATCAATTCCTCTCGAGAGCCAGTAGTAGTAGCTCCCTGCCTTACCGAACCGCTCCTGCAGGAATTCCAAGGATTGGGCCTTCAGATCAAGGCCCGTGAAAATCCCCAGCGAATTAAACTTCGCAGCGGTTGCCGGACCAATCCCGTGAAACTTCTTGATCGGAAGTTGCTCGACGAATGCCGGCCCCATTTCGGGTGTGATGACGAACATCCCGTTCGGCTTGTTCTGGTCCGACGCCATCTTGGCCGCAAATTTGCAGTAGCTCACACCCGCCGAGGCCGTCAGCCCGGTCTCCTGGAAGATCTTCGCCCGGATCTCCCGCGCAACCTGGGTCGCATACGGAATGCCCTTCAGGTTGTCGGTTACATCCAAATACGCCTCATCGAGAGAGAGGGGCTCCACCAGGGGCGTGTACTCGAAGAAGATCTCGCGGATCTGCTGCGACACCTGCTTATAGACATCGAAGCGCGGCCTTACGAAGATCAGGTCAGGACATTTCCTCCGTGCAGTGACCGACGGCATAGCAGAGTGAACGCCAAAGCGCCGGGCCTCGTAACTGGCGGCGGCCACTACGCCCCGCTCCCGCGAGCCGCCCACCGCAACAGGCTTGCCGCGCAGCTCCGGATTATCCCGCTGCTCCACAGAGGCATAGAACGCGTCGAGGTCCACATGGACGATGCGACGGTCGCCCATGGCCTGACGCAGGTCCGGATCTTCCGTCCCCGGAGCCTCGATTGCTGGATTAAGGTCGATGACAGACATGGTTCTCACGGCCGACCGCTGCTGTTGCCTTGGATATAGCATTTCCTGTTTTGCTTTTGTGCCAGCGCGCCAGTTTCCCACCCGTTTTCTGTGGCGCTGCCGCTTTGAGATCTTCTTCGATCAATCCCTGAAATGAGGTGCTGCCAATGTCAGCCGACAAGCACAGAAGCCTTGCCCGCCGCACAGCCTATCCCCGCCTAGCGGCTTCCCGCGGGGACATTGGCTTTGCTGTCCAGGTCAAGTGGGGCTATACCATCTCGCCGGACGTGTCGGCCCTCGAGGAACTCGGCTATCTCCGCCGCTCCCGGAACTCCGCCGGCGGGCGGAAGCGGGTCACCTGCATGGTGGTCACCCCGGCCGGGCAAGCGTTCCTTCAGGACACCCTCACCCGCCGCGGCCAGGACTTCGGCCCCGTTTCCCTGATCCGAACCATCGACCCGCGGAAAATTCGCAAGGGTGAGAGGCGCAAAGCTCGCTCCCAGATTGCCGGATACACCAACCGCCGCGTTTATCCCGGGGTCCGTACGCCCGATCTCGCAGCGCGTGCCCGGCACCTCGAGGCAACTCTTTCTTTCCTATCGCGGGTTATGCCCTGTGCTGGTGAGAGAGGGTGACGCGAGATGTTCAAGGGCAGGCAATTTGACCGATCGGTAATCCTGCTCTGCGTGCGGTGGTATCTCGCTTACAATCTCAGCCTCCAAAACCTCGAGGAGATGGTGGCGGAGCGGGGTATCTCCGTCGGTCACGCTACGATCCACAGGTGGGTCATCCGGTACTCGCCCGAATTGCTGGAACGGTTCCATCGACGCAAGCGAGCCGTCAGCCGAAAATGGCATGTGGATAAGACGTATATCAAGGTGCGTGGGCGATGGATGTATCTCTATCGAGCTATTGACAGCAACGGCGACACGGTCGAGTTCTGGTTCAGCGAGCGGCGCAATCTCGCTGCCGCCAAACGGTTCATGCGCAAGGCCCTCAAGAGGCATGGCCGTCCCGAGCGGGTAGTCATCGACGGCAGCCAGTCCAATCGGGAAGCGATCTTGTCGTGCGATGCGGAAAGCCGTCTACAGGATGGCTCAAGATGTCCGCTCATTCCGATTAGGATCCGGCAGAGCCAATTCCTCAACAATCGCATTGAGCAGGATCATCGTGCCGTCAAAAGACGGGTTCGACCGATGATGGGCTTCAAGTCTACAAATAGCGTCCGCGCTGTACTGGCCGGCATCGAAATGGTTCACATGATGCGGAAAGGATAGGCGAAATATGCCTACAATCCGCTGCCTTCACTTGCCGAGCAGTTCGATCGGCTCGCTGCCTGAGCAACTGAGGACGGCTCGCGCTTAGCATTCGTGCTACCAGGCCTCCGACTAGGTGTTCACGGGCTCGCCTATGATCTCGGAGATGGCAGTGATGTCGCGGGAGTAATTGGCGTTGCTCATGCGGCCGATACGCCAGCCGGAGATGAAGAGAAGGTTTCATCTCAATCACCGCCGGCGCCGGACAGCAGTACGTTACGAATATCGGTGCGCCCGCGATCCGGGGATCGCGAGAGAAGCTTAACTGGGACCGGCACTCATTGCGCCACTTTTATTTCCTGGCAGTCCCACGCGGTACACACCTCCTTGCAGATGGTGTTGCCGCTTTCAGTAAGCGTGCATTCGTATTTTGTCGCGGTGCATTTACAGACAGTGATGGTGGGCCGCTCGATCCCGCCCCCACTTGGCTTCTTGTTGAAGACCACCACGGCAAGTTTATCGCCCTCATAGTGAATGGTGGTGCCGGGTCCACTTGGGAGGGTCTTAACCCGCCGGGATCTGGGAGTGGTAACCTTGCCTTCAGATCGGGCGGTCTGCTTTCTTGCGGCCATGGAGGCCTCCCTGGTTGTACGCAGTCGACAACAGGCTGACCAAAGTCATCGCTGAGTATACACGAAGGGCGTTTAGGAAAGAAGACCCGTTGAATGAGAACGGCACCCGAAGGTGCCGTGAGATCCTTCAAGTGGTCGGCTACTGAATATAAGACCCCAGAAATGAGAAAACCCGCCATAAGGCGGGTTTTGTTTGGGCAATCGCCCAGATCCCTCGATAGGACCTCAGTCGATGTAAATGCCTCGCTTAACACTAGCCAAAACGCGAGCAGCACGGGCCTCACCAACCCGGACTAAGGCATTCCAAACGTTCGTCCCAACACTCTTCAGAATAGCAACCAACATAGCAATCAACCCTATCTCTTGTGCGCTGCACTATAGCCAATGTATTATTCCTCTGCTGCAATGCAACCTCGATTTGCTTCTTTAGTCATGCAATATGAGAATGCCTCCAATGCGACTAAAGTCTAAAGACACTAAGAGGGAGGCCGCATCTACCAACCGCTTCCTCTTACCTTGATCGCTGACACGTCGGGATTATCCAGGTGCAGGTTCAGTTTTCGAGGAGAAAGTCGAGAAGGTTGGTTTGAGCCGGCGCATCGACGCGGCGGGCCTCGGCCTGCCAAACGGCTAGCGTCTCATCGGAGACACCCGGGAGGTGCGAAACGAGATCCGGCTCTACGGCCGCGAGGCGCTTGGTCCGGATATCCTCGTAGAACGGTTGTGTCGCAAACTCGGAGCGGAGATGCGAAAGGAGTGATCGAGTGATTGCGGATTCAGGCAGCGAGCCGAGCGAACTGCTCTGCAAGTGAGAGGTTCGAATTGCAGGCATACTCCGCCTGTCCCTTGCGCATCATGTGAACCATCTCGATGCCGCTCAAGATCGTCCGAGCGGACGCCATCGACTTGAACCCGAGCATCGGTCGAATGCGCCGCTTGACGGCGCGATGGTCCTGCTCAATGCGATTATTGAGGTAGGCACTTTCCTGGTTCTGGATTGGTTTCAGCTCGCGTCTTGATCGATTTCGGAGCCGACTTGTCATATCGCAAGCTAGAATGGCCTCTCTGTTCGTCCGACTGCCGTCGATGACAATCCGCTCAGGCCGAGCATGGTGACTGAGCGCCTTGCGCAGGAACCGCTTGGCCGCTGCTAGATTGCGTCGTTCGCTGAGCCAGAACTCGACCGTGTCACCATCGCTATCGATGGCGCGGTAGAGATACGCCCAACGCCCGCGCACCTTAATATATGTCTCATCCACGTGCCACCTCCTGGTGACAGCTCGCTTTCGGCGATTGAACCGCTCCAGCAACTCGGGTGAATACCGTACAATCCAGCGATGCACGGTCGCGTAATCGACGGAGATGCCGCGCTCGGCCGTCATCTCTTCCAGGTTCCGGAGGCTCAGGCTGTAAGCGAGATACCACCGGACACACAGCAGGATCACTGAGCGATCGAAATGGCGGCCTTTGAACATCGATACCTCCGGAGCTTCCCGGAGGCGTAGACCGAACTCAGTTACTGAACGGTTTGCGACAGTTCCATAAGCAGTACTGGGCCGAGCGAACTCCCTGCGGAACCGCATGTTATGAGGTTTTCCGAGTGCCGGTTTGGTCGTTGGTTTCGATTTCCATACGGGAGCAGACTTGCTCAGCCGCGGCATCCTGCCCCTTGTTACCGAAGGCTTGATACCCGATATTTCAGAAAATACTGAAATTACGAAACTGACATGAACCTTCCACCTCTCATCCAAACCTTTGTGCTGCACTTCGGCGAGATGGGGTCGCGCTGGGGCATCAATCGGACCGTCGGGCAGATCTACGCCCTGCTCTTCCTCTCCAGCGAACCTCTGAACGCCGAGGACATCGTTGAGAGGCTTGGCGTCTCGCGCTCCAACGTGAGCATGGGCCTGAAGGAACTCCAAGCCTGGAACCTGGTGCGCCTCCAGCACAGGCCCGGGGACCGGCGGGACTACTTCTCCACGCCCGACGACATCTGGCAGATCGTTCGCACTCTGGTCGAGGAGCGCAAGAAGCGGGAGATTGACCCAACCCTGACCCTCCTGCGCGAGGTGCTTATGCAGGAGCCGGCGAGCGCCGAGGAGCGCCATGCACAGACCCGGATGCGGGACATGCATGACCTCTTCGAACTGCTCACCGACTGGTACGCCGAGATGCAGCGCCTTGAGACGGAGCGCCTCGTGCAGCTCCTGAAACTCGGCACGAAGGTCCAGAAGATCCTGGACGTCAAGGACCGCCTGTTCTTGACATCAGGCTCCAAGAAGCGCGGCGGCAGCGGCAAGGACAAGTAGACATCATGGACGACCCTCTCCTTCTCGCGCGCATCCAGTTTGCCGCGAACATCTCCTTCCACATCCTCTTTCCAACGATCACCATTGCGCTCGGCTGGGTGCTGCTCTTCTTCAAGCTGCGCTTCAACCGCACCGGTGATGCCGCCTGGATGGACGCCTACAAGTTCTGGGTGAAGATCTTCGCCCTCAGCTTTGCGCTCGGCGTGGTGTCCGGCATCACCATGTCGTTCCAGTTCGGCACCAACTGGCCGGGGTTCATGAACACGGTCGGCAACATCGCTGGCCCGCTGCTGGCCTACGAGATCCTGACGGCCTTCTTCCTGGAGGCGGGCTTCCTTGGCATCATGCTGTTCGGCTGGAACCGGGTCTCGAACCGAGTCCACACACTCGCGACGGTTCTCGTTGCCGTTGGCACTACCATCTCGGCCTTCTGGATCCTGGTCCTGAACTCGTGGATGCAGACGCCGGCCGGGTTCGAGATGCGCGACGGGGTGGCTCATGCGACCGACTGGTGGGCCATCGTGTTCAACCCATCCATGCCTTACCGCCTGACGCACATGCTGCTTGCCTCCGGCCTCACCGCGGCTTTCCTCGTGGCCGGCGTTTCCGCCTTCCGCTGGCTGCGCCGCGACCGCTCGCCGGGCGTCATAGCGGGGCTTCGTACAGGCGTCTTCCTGGCTGCGGCCCTGATTCCGATCCAGATCTTCATCGGCGACATGCATGGCCTTAACACGCTGGAGCACCAGCCGGCCAAGATCGCCGCTATGGAGGGCATCTGGGAGACTCGCAAGGGCGCACCCATGGTGGTCTTCGGCCTGCCGGACGAGGCAACGAAGTCCAACCGGTTCGAGATTGCGATCCCGAACATTGCCTCGTTCTACCTGACGCACGATTGGCAGGGTGAGGTGAAGGGCATCAACAGCTTCGATCACCGTCCGCCCGTTGCACCTGTGTTCTTCGCGTTCCGGATCATGGTGGGCATCGGTCTCCTCATGTTTGCAGTGTCCTGGCTTGCCGCATGGCAGTTGCGCCGCAGCGGCGAGGTTCACCATCATGTGGCCCGCGTGCTGGTCGCGATGACCTTCGCCGGCTGGATCGCCACCCTGTCCGGCTGGTATGTCACCGAGATCGGCCGTCAGCCCTGGCTCGTGACAGGCATCCTCACTGCAAAGCAGGCTGCGTCCAACGTCGCAGCTCCCATGATCGCCTCGACGCTGATCGGCTACCTGCTCGTCTATGCCGGCCTCTTGGCCGCCTACATTGCGACGATCTTCTACCTTGCGCGCAAGTCTGCCGTGCCGGTCCACCACAGCCCCGCAGAGCCCGTCCGGGCCGGCGGCGCCACAGCTGCAGGCGACGCCGTGGCGGCGGCTCTGTAAAGGAACACCATAATGGATCTCACCTCTGCCACCTGGCTGCCCGTGGCCTTTGCGGGACTTATGGGCTTGTCCGTCCTTCTCTACGTGGTACTCGACGGCTATGATCTTGGCGTGGGCATTCTCAGCGGCACCGTACAAGGAGAGCACCGTGACCGGATGATCGCCTCGATTGGCCCGTTCTGGGACGCCAACGAAACCTGGCTCGTGCTCGCCGTCGGCCTGCTCCTTGTCGCGTTTCCGCAGGCTCACGGCGCGATTCTGGGAGAGCTTTACCTCCCGGTCGCTGGCCTGCTGCTCGGGCTCATCCTGCGCGGCGTCGCCTTCGAGTTCAGGGCCAAGTCGGCTGTGGATCACAAGGTCTGGTGGGACCGCGCCTTCGTGGCGGGCTCCACGTTGGCTGCCCTCATGCAGGGCTACATGCTTGGGCTCTATATCGTGGGCTTCGAGCGCACCGCCGCTAACGTGTCGTTCGCCCTGCTGACAGCCCTTTGCCTTGTGGCAGGCTACGCCTTCATCGGAGCGACATGGCTCATCATCAAAACGGAAGGCGTCCTGCAGCGTCGGGCTGTAGCATGGGCTCGCGGCACCCTCCTCCTGTCGGGGATCGGCATGGTGGCGGTGTCCATCGTCACGCCGCTTGTATCGGAACGCATCTGGGACAAGTGGCTGAGCCTGCCGAACTTCGTTCTCCTTGCTCCTGTTCCACTTGTGACCGCAGGCCTCTTCGTGGGGCTCAGCATCGTGCTGCGGCACCTGCCGACGCGGACGGACCGCTTCTGCTGGCTGCCCTTCACCGGAGCTGTTGGCATCTTCATGCTAGGCTTCCACGGCTTGGCCTATAGCTTCTTCCCGTACATCGTGCCGGACAAGCTGACGGTCTGGCAGGCTGCCGCTGCGCCCGAGTCGCTGATGATCATCTTTGTGGGGGCCTTGGTGGTCCTGCCGATTATCGCCGCCTACTCGGCCTTCGCTTATCGCATCTTCTGGGGCAAGGCGACGGATCTGCGCTACTACTAAGGCTGGCCGCCAGAAAGTAGAATGCGTGTCGCCGCCCTTTGGGCGGCGACACGACTGGCATCTAGGATCGAAGGGAAGTAGGTCGCTCAGCGGTCGGCCTTATCCCCGCTGGTGGTCAGTTCCACATAGCGGCGGGTGACGGGCTCGATGATCGCGGCAACCTCCTGGGCCGCCTGTTCCTCCTCCCGCACCGACTGCTGGAATGCCGAGATATGCGCCGTCTCGCCGGCAGCTTCCGCGATGGCAATCAGGGACCGGTAGGCCCCGATCTGCTCATACTGATACGCGTAGCCCGCATAGAGGTTTTTGAGGGTCTCGTCCTGAAACAGCCCATGCACGGTCGCGCCAACGGTGCCGGCCACCGTGGTGACAGTCTCCTTGATTGACGAGATGCTCTCGCCTGCGGATTGAAGAGCCTGTTCGAGGCGAGCCAGCTGCTGGCGTGTGGTTTCGATATGTCGCTGAAGGAGCGCCGCGTAGTCCGGATATCGCTCCAGGCGTGAGACCTGAACCTCCATCTGCTGCAGGCCTTGATGCTCCATCGCATGGGTGTTGCGCAATGCTGTGACATAGATCGAGCGGGCGTCTGTGGCCATGAACGTGCTCCTCCAAGAGTTCGTCAACAGTAACAGACAGTCTTCCGCCAGGTTCCAGCCGCCCCGGTAGACCTCGGGTCAGGTCCAGTACAGGACCTGGGCTGCAGGAAGGTATTTGCTAATTGCTTCTTCAAAGAAGGCGCGCATCTCCTTCATGACATCGGGCGTGTACACATACTTGACCGTATTGAACTTGGTCGTCTTACGCGCCCGCGTTGCCTCGTCCATATCGAGGTCGGAGCCGGGATACCACCCGGTCAGCACGTTCTTTGACCCCGGCGTGAAACGATGCGTGATCAGCTCCACCGTCAGGTCCAGATCCGGAATGTCGGCAATCTGCTGAGCCGCCTCCTGCAGAAGGGCACTGTAAGCCTCTTGCCAGCCTTCCACCGGCATGATGGGAGCAATCGTCAGCCCCACCGGATACCCTGCGAGAGCCACCTGACGCAGGGCACGAAGGCGGGCTGCAACAGGTGCCGTGCCGCCCTCGAAACGTGCCACCGGTTGGGCGTTGACCGAGAAGCGGATCCGGGTGTGGCGTTGATGAGAGAGAGTAAGCAGGGGCTGGACCGCATCGTACTTCGTCGTGAAGCGCAGCTGCACAGGCGCCTTCCAAGAGCCGAAATGCGCAATCGTCTCCGCCAAGGAGCCGGTTAAGTGCTCAATACCGAGAGGATCCGTGTAGCAGGACGCCTCAAAGGTTGTGCCCTCGTGCGCTCTTTCCTCAGAAACGGAAGTTACGCCACCCCTTCCAATGTACTCGGACAAGCCCCCAAGGATTTCCGGCAGATTGGCATAGACCCTCGTCACTGGAGGGCCCGAGAGTGAGCCTGCGAGATAGCAGTACTGACAGTGAGCCGGGCAACCCTCTGCAAGATCCACGCGCCAGTCCGCGCTGGGTGGGATCGGCTGCAGGCGGCGCTTGCTGGGAGGCGCAACCACAACGGCAAGGGTTGTCTTGGCGTTGACGTAGGCCTTCCGGTCATTCTCGCCGGAGAGACCGGTCAGGCGATTGCTCTTGAGCTCCACAATCTCGGATCCTAGAGCGGCGGCCCGCTCCAGAATGGCCCGCCCGTGTTCCCATTCCAGCGCGGCCGGAGTAACGAGCACGCGCCTGGGACGCCAGAGCTTGGGTGACGACTGGTCGGCTCGTGGTTCAGGACTTTGTGCGGCAGCCCTCACAAGATCGGTTAACACGACAACATGCCTCTGATGGAAGTCCGCTGGTCAGCGGACTCGGGTACTTTGGGATGGATGCGGCCTTCACAACTCAGGCTGATGGCGGCTTGAGCCGCCCGCTTTGCTGACTTCTTATGTGGGTTTTGGAGCAGCCGATTGTAAGCAATGAGGGAAGGCAAAGCCGATGTGTCACATGCTGAACTGAAGTGTTCGCCGCGCGTTGGGGATCATCTTCCATGTGATCCTGGCAGGCAGGCGATGAGTAATCCCGATTTGAAGCCTCTCCACCAGCAGGTAGTCGTGATCACCGGCGCGTCCAGCGGCATCGGCCTAGTCACGGCGCGGATGGCTGCGAGAGCGGGAGCCGGTGTGCTGCTCGTCGCCCGCAACGAGGATACATTGCGCCGCATCACAGCTGAGCTGCGGGCGGACGGAGCCCGCGTCGACTTTGTTGCCGCTGACGTCAGCCGCCAGGAGGACCATGAGCGGATCACCCGAACTGCGGTCGAGCGCTTCGGCGGCTTTGACAGCTGGGTGAATAATGCCTCTGTGGGCACAGCCGGCGAACTGGACAAGGTGACCATCGAGGATCATCGCCGGGTCTTCGACGTCAACTACTGGGGCGTGGTGTACGGCTCACTCGAAGCCGCCAGGCATCTGCGCCGACGGGGTGGAGCCATCATTAACATCGGCAGTGTGCTGGGCGAGCGCACCGTTGTTCTTCAGGGCCCCTACTGCGCAACCAAGCACGCGGTCCGGGCCTTCACGACTGGGCTGCGGATGGAGCTTGAACGGGAAGGCGCGCCTGTCTCCATCACCCACATCAAGCCGAGCTCCATCGACACGCCCTTTCCCGAGCATGCCCGCAACTATCTCAGGACTGGCGTCCAAGTTCCGCCTCCGGTCTACTCCCCTAACCTCGTCGCAAAGGCGATCCTCTTTGCCTGCGAACACCCCCGGCGCGAACTGACCGTCGGCTTTGGCGGCAAGATGGCTCCGCTGATGGGCAGACTGTTCCCGCGCTTGACCGACCGGCTGATGGAGGCTGTCGGGTACTGGGCCCAAGAAACTAGAAACCCGGGGATCCCCACGCGCCGGGACAATCTTTATCGCCCCCGAGAGGATGGAGCCGAGCGCAGCAGCCTGGGATATCCCGTGGTTCTCAAGAACAGTCCTTACCTGCAGGTTCAGATGCATCCGGCCGCGACAGCGGCGATCCTCGGCGGCTTGGCGCTTGGGCTTGCTGCGGTAAGCAGAGCACGCCGGTAACACAGCAATCGGCAGGAAATGCTCAGGCCTGCCTTCCGGCTGCGCCTGCACGGCCAGGGAGCATCGGGGCCGCAGTTCCCAGGGAAGCAATGAACTCCCCTGCCAGTACATGGGCTGCCGCAGGATTTGTGGCGTAGTCGACCTCATCCGTATCAACCTCGACCACTTTCAGGCCGGGAGCCTCTGATCGCAGCTGTTCCAGCCGCCGGTCGATGGCTGTACATAGATCAACGAGATAGGCACGTCCAACGCCTGTCTCCTGGCTCCTGCCGCGGCGCGCTATCCGTCGCAGCTGGGTGTCGGGCGTGCATCGCAGGTGAACCACAAGCGCAGGATGACCAACACGGTCCACGAGGCGGCGATAGACGGACTCTACGGCATCTGCATCCGCCGGCGAGCAGCCGATGTCGGTGTAGGACAAATCCTGGAAGAGGGCGAAGTCACAGACAATCAAGTCCTCGCTCTTGCCTGCGGCATCCCGGATGAGATCGGCATGCGAGAGAAGAAAGCTGATGTTCTTCTCAAAACCGTAGATCTGAGGAGCCGCGTAGAACTTGCTGAAGAAGGGGACGTTGAGCACGTCCTCGTGCACCACGTGCGAGCTCCAAGCCTCAGCCAGAACACGGGCAAGTGTTGTCTTGCCGGCACCGATGCCGCCGACGATTTCAAATCGCTTCATGGAGCAACCTCAGCCACGGACCAAATGTACGTAGAAGCTTGGGAATGGTCAGCGGGTTTCGTTCGCAACCCGCGGTTTCTCAGCCCGTGCAACCTCTACACTGTGATTGTCGGCGACCCCGCTCTCGTCGTTGATGGCGCCAATCCTATGCCGGTAGGACAGCTCACCGCCCAGCCAGCCCGTCACCCCCAGCAAGGCAACTGTGACCAATGATAGAGCCAAGCCCCAGCCCTGCGCCCCTGCCACCGGATCACTCCAGCGCAGGCTCAGGTTGATGATGGCAAGGGTCAGGGCAACGACATTGCCGCCGGCATGGACCCAAGCGCTTGTGAGGCTGCGCACCCGGTCGATGGTGGAGAAGTCAATCATGCCAGGGATGGCTGCAACTGCGCCTGTGACAACGCCGGCCAGAAGCAGCCAGAACGACACATCAGCCCAGAACACGTTGCTGGTGGCTCGGAACGCTATGTCGGTCACCAGAGCGCCGATTAGGGATGCTATCGGGAAAGGGATCAGCATCGGATGGATTGGGTGACGAAAGACGGCGGCCGTGCTCTCAACGCCGTGCCGGTGATAGGTACCCATGGGAGGTCTCCAGGACTCGCCGCATTACCAATCCGCGCCTGAGCTGGATGTTCCGGAGCCCCCCAGGACACAATGGGGGCTCACCAGGAACGCACAGCGCGAACACAGGAACAGGCCTGCCGGTTTGAGTTTGAGGCCAAGGCAGAGGCGATCTCAATGGGAACGAACTCTGGCCCACACTGCTCGTTGGAGTGGATGTCCCTTTGCAGGTGAGATGCCGTGACTGCCGAAAACCCGATCCCCGTTGTTCAGCAAACCTTCCGCACGGTCATGGACAGGTTCAGGTTTGATGCCCCGGTGCTGATCCTCGGGCACAACGATGCGGACGGCCTCTCGGCCAGCGCCCTCCTGGCGCGGGTGCTCGCTCAGCAGGCTTGCCCCCATCGGGTTCGGATCTTGGGGCGGGGCGAGAACCCTTGGTCGGACGAAATGCGCACGGAGTTGTCCGACGCTGCAGTCGGCGGCTTGATCGTCACCGATCTGGGAGTGCGCGAGGGCGAGATCCTGGCGGGAGCCGAGACGGTGGTGATCGACCATCACGTGCCTACAGGCACTCCGGGATCGGCAACCGTGATCTCGGGCTTCCACATCGACCCGGTGCCCACATCCAGCCTGCTGGCCTACTGGTGCGCCGCCGCATTGGCCGAGGTTGACGATCTGCTCTGGATCGCTGCGCTTGGCATCATCGGCGACATGGCCGAGAAAGCGGGCTTCGCGGAAATGGAAGACGCGCGCAAGCGCTACGGCATCACGGTGCTGCGGGAAGCAACCGCGCTGCTCAATGCGCCGCGACGCAGTGCCAGCGGAGACGCAAAGCCGGCTCTTGACCTCCTCATGAAAGCTGGTGGCCCTAAGGAGCTCCTCTCCGGCGAGCACCCGGAGACGGCTCTGCTCCGAGAGGCTCGTGAGGAGGTCAAGCAGGAGTTGGAAATGGCCAAGCGTGTGCCTCCAAAGGTGAAGGGCAACGTGGCGCTGATCTGCTTCCACTCGCCGTGCCAGATCCATCCGCTGGTGGCACAAGCCTGGCGCGGTCGCCTCAGGAACAACATCGTTCTTGCGGTCAACACGGGCTACCGGCCGGGTTGGATCCACTTTGCCGCCCGCACAGCGCTTGATCTGGATCTCATCGGTTTTCTCAGGGACAACGCCCCGCCAGGGGCCGACCAGAACTACGGCAGCGGTCACAGGCAGGCGACAGGCGGTGCGCTGCGCCCCGAGTCCTGGAACATGTTCGTCGAGAAGCTCGGCTTCGGATCCGACCTGATGGTGCAACCATGAGCGCCCGGCCTGCCCGCCTCGGCTTCCCGGTCAAGATCATGGGCCAACCCGACCTCAAGAGCAACGATGCCCGGCGCTCGGGCAGCAATCCGCATCTGAAGGTCTCGCTCGAATACCTCGACGCGATTCTCGACTACCTGGACCGGCACCAGATCCGGATGTACCGGATGTCGTCGGACATCGCGCCGTACGCTACACATCCGGACATGCCGCAGTTCCACGGCATGGTACGGGACAGCGCCGCCGAGTTGCAGGCGTTCGGGGCAAAAGCCAAGCGCCTGGACGTCCGTCTTTCCTTCCATCCTTCGCAGTTCGTGGTGCTGAACAGCCCCGACCCGAAGCTGGTGGAGAAAGGGATTTGGGATCTCCTGTCCCAGGCCGAGATGCTCGACCTCATGGAGCTCGGCCCGGAAGCAGTGCTGGTGATTCATGTGGGCGGCACCTATGGCGACCGGCAGGCCAGTGCCGCGCGCTGGGTGGAGACCTGGAAGACCCTTCCCGAGCCGGTCCGCCGGCGGCTTGTTCTGGAGCATGACGACATCCGCTTCAGTGCAGCCGACGTGCTCTGGATCCACGAGCACACGGGGGTGAGGCTGGTCTTCGACCATCAGCACTTCTGGTGCCTGAACCCGGAAGGGCTGGAGCTGCGCCCGACGGTCGAGGCCATTCTCAGGACTTGGCCCCAGGACGAGCAACCCAAGATCCACTTCTCGTCACCCCGCACCGAACTCCGCCAGGTCAAGCGCACGGACCGGGCGACCCGGAAGAGCACGATGGTGAACGTCGCCCCCGTGTGGACCGGCCATGCGGATTTCTGCAATCCGTTCGAGTTCATCACTTTCATGCGCACGGTGGAGGGCCTTGAGTTTGACGTGATGCTTGAGGCCAAGGTGAAGGATTTGGCGCTCATCCGGTTGCGGCCCGATCTGCTACGCTACGCTCCCGATGTGGCGGCGCGCTTTGGTCTGAGCGCATTCCAAGCGCCTCTCCTGGAGCAGGAGGAGGCCGCGTTGCTTCAAACCGAGCCCGATGCCGGCGCGTGATCCTCCATAAAGACGAACCTTCGATCATAGGACCTATTCTTCGTTTCTTTTCGTGCGATGCAGGCCCGTAGAAAGCTGAATATTCAGGTGCGAATGGCCATATAAGGTTCTGAACCTACCCAAACGAATCCGCTTCTTGTGGCGCACGGCGCATCGAAGATGCGGGTTGCTGGAACCCACATGGCGCTCCCGAAGCAACTGATCGACATTGAGCGGATCTATCTTGAGCCGGCGGCAGAGACCTATGCGCGCGGCCAGGAGATCCTGGCCAAGTACCCGCAGGCTGAACGCACCTACGTTGAGTCGCACTGGAAGATCCCATCCCTGCACGGCAACGAGGGCAATGCCGAGGATTGGCTCAGGATCAAGCGCAGCAGTCTCGTGCTGGGCGTGAAGAAGGGCCTCACGATGCGTCCGAACGGCCGCAGCGCACACTTCATTGCCCCCTCGACGTCGAATGGCTGCGCCATGGCCTGCGCGTACTGCTACGTCCCGCGCCGCAAGGGCTACGCCAACCCGATCTCCATCTTCGTCAACATCGGCGAGGCCTGCGCGGCCATCGAGCGGCATGCGGGGCGGCAGGGTGCCCTGCCCGCCCCCGACCAGATCGATCCGCAGCAATGGGTCTACGACATCGGCGAGAACGGCGATCTCTCGGTCGATGCATCGATCTGTGACAATGTCCGTGATCTGGTTGACTTGTTCCGGCGTCTGCCGAAGGCCAAGGGCTCGTTTGCGACCAAGTTCGTGAATCGCGACCTTCTCTCGTATGACCCGCAAGGCAAGACCCGCATCCGCTTCTCGCTGATGCCGGAGAAGATCGCCAAGGTTGTCGATGTACGTACCTCCCCCATCGCCGAGCGCATCGCAGCGGTGAACGACTTCGTGCGGGCCGGCTACGAGGTTCACCTGAACTTCTCGCCTGTGATCGTCTATGAGGGCTGGGAGCAGGACTATCACCCCCTGTTCGAGCAGATCGACGATACCCTCTCGCCTGAGGCCAAGGAGCAGTTGCGCGCCGAGATCATCTTCCTCACGCACAATGAGCAACTGCACGAGGTGAACCTGCGCTGGCATTCGAAGGCCGAGGAGTACCTGTGGCGTCCTGACCTGCAGCAGGTGAAGCGCTCCGAGGGCGGCATGCTGAACCTGCGCTACAAGGTAGCTTGGAAGCAGAAGTGGCTTACGCGCTTTCAGGATCTGTTGGCGAACAAGCTCCCCTACTGCGGGGTTCGTTATGCATTCTAAGGGCAGATGTGACCCAGGTGCATGAAGCGAAAGCCGCTGGACTGAGGCAAGGCCCACAGAGGCGGCTTTAGGACCAAATGTATCTTTACGGCGGAGACCGGCGCACTAACTCCTCTGTTCGGGTGGGCAATAGCTTACTCAGAGGACACGTGCCACCCAATCACATGAGCCCTCATGCCCATCCTTGGTCTTCCCGATGATCTTCCTGACGCAGCTCGGCGCTATGCCGAGGCATTACCAAAGGGGCGGTATACCGCCTTCCCCCTTACTTCTCTTGACCAGACGGGCGTCGCAGTCTGGGAAGTCGCGCTGTTCCTCGACAATGCTGCGGATCTTCCCGGCGCCATGCCCTCGGGCTACGGGTACGGTACCACGGACGGAGAGGCACTGATCGGCGCCATTGCCGAAATGGCGGAGATGATCTGTCCAACATTGCGGCTTGTCGGCGAGCCCCACTGGATGGGGTCTTACAACGATCTAATCCGTAAGGTCGGTAAGGCTTGCATCACCGACCCTCTGACTTTGTGTCTGCCCGCAGGCAGCCCCGTTGACCGGGACACACCACTGGCCTGGATCAAGGCCGTCCGGGCGCGGACGGGCGAATCGGTCCTTGTGCCCATGGATGTGGGTGCTTTGGACTACTTCGAGCTGCCGCCAGGCTACCAGCCCTTTACAACCCTGATCACCAATGGCCTCGGTGCCGGCCCCGATATTGACTGGGCGCTTGGTCACGGATTGCTGGAATGTCTTCAGCGGGATGGCAACGGCCTCCTCTTCCGCGCTCTCGACCAGGGCATTCTTCTGGACCTGCCGCCAGACCTTGAGCCTGAGACCCGAGCGCTCCTTAGCCATCTCGATGATCTCGGCATTGAGGTTCAGGCGAAGTACGCAACGGATGAGTTCGGTCTCGCCAACCTCTACGTTGTCGGCTTCGAGCGCGACGGGTACGAACCACCCGTGCCGATCATGCTGTCGGCCTGCGGAGAGGCCTGCGACCCGGACCGGGAGCGTGCGCTTCGCAAGGCGCTGCTGGAATTCTGCTCATCGCGTGTGCGCAAGGCATACTCGCATGGCCCGCGTGTTGTAGCTGAACGCGTGGCCCCGCCGGGCTATATCGAGGCCTTTCTGCAGACCGCTGGCCCAAGCCTGGAGAACGCCGAGAACCGGGCTTTAACCGAAATGCTCGAATGGGCTCGGATGAGTTCATCCCAGCTCAAGGATACCCTTCGGAGCACTGTCTTCTCGAACAAAGGTCTCAAGAGCTTTGGGGAGCTGCCTGCAAACCTTTGCGTTGATACCCGCGCGCGCGGGCGCGTCGCCCGAAATCATCTGGAGGCGGCAGGCTTTGACGTGCTGTACGTCGACTGTTCCCCTCGTGACCGGTCCGTTGCAGTTGTGAAGGTCATCGTTCCGGGGCTGGAGGTGGAAACGATGAGCTACTACCGCATCGGGGAGCGAAACACGCGCAAGCTCCTCGAACGTGACAGTCCCCTGATCCGGTTTGGCGAGCCAACGAATGAACTTCAGCCTGTTCGCCTGACGCCTGAGGCCCTTGACCGTCTGGGCGGTCGCCAGCCCCTCCTCGACACCGCCGCCGTGGATCGGATGGTCGGCCCTCTTTACCCGCTCTACCGCGAGCCCGAGGCTCACCACGTTGCGGAGGTTCTGGGTATCTGAGGCACTGAGCTTCGGAACCGTCCTAGAACAGCTGGGTTGTCGGACATCACTTGCGTGTGGGAGCCCGCGGCCCTGCTCGCTCCACCCTGTCAGGATCAATCCATGACAAAATCCGACATCCCTCCGACCCACACGATCAATCCCATCGACCAGCCGCCGGACTCGGATGCCCCGACTGCCGCCATGCTCAAGGCCGATATCGATAGTGGGGCAAGCGGCGACAAGACGGAGGTGTTTGATCCTGGCATGGCCATGCTGGGCACGTGCGAGGAGGCCTCCGGGACGCCCTTGACCCCGGCACAGCTTGCCTGGGCCCGGCGTCAGGAGACCTTTCACCGATGGAGAAGCGGTCTCAGGACAGGCATCGCCCACCACAGGCGGGATGGCTTCCCGACAGTGTTTGTCAGCTTCATCGTCCTTGTGGGTATCGTTCTCTTGAGTGGAATCTCAATGGTTAGCCCATAACCTGGAAAGATCCCGGTGCAGCCACCGCACATACGTGATCAAGTCCAGTCTCGCAGACGCTGAATCCGTAGGTTGGATACAACAAACTGGAAGCCTGCTGCATCAACAGCCTGATCAGCCTCCGGGTGTTCGCCATAGGCTGCGCCTCCGTTCCAGGCGATGGCGCGGACAGGGTGCCCCAACCGATGCTTGAAATCATCCTGTGATCCGCAGGCTTCCTCCCAAAGCCTTTTCCGGTCAACAGTCGCGCGGCTATGGGTTCGCGTGTGGCTCGCGACAACATGGGATTGATCCAAGGCGGCAATCTCGTCCCACGACAAGGCGATCCGACCGCCTGGTACTTCATCGGTCCCGCGGGTGATATTGTGATCCGCAGCGAAACTCCACTGATCGGCCGCATTCACAAACCCTGTCACCACGAAAAACCAGCCCACCAGTCCGTGCCGGTCAAGAAGCGGCCGTGCCACGTGAAAGTTGTTGCGGTACCCGTTATAGAAGGCGAGGATCAAACCTGGCTTGGATTTATGCCATTGGCCGGTCGCCATCACCTGGTCGAGATCCTCGGCAGTGACCGGATCGAAGTGCCGGGCGTACAGGGCGAACTGCCGTTCGTACTCCGCTCTCCGCCGTTCCGGCGTGAGATGGAAGTTGACCGTGCGAATGACGGCTCCTGCCTCGAAAGCCGCTGCGACTGCCTCAACGTCAAGCATCACGCGCCTCATCGCCAGCCTGAGCGAGCGCAGCCGGACCGAACGCACGATCCGCAACCCACTCGATCAAGCGCGCCATGTCGACAGAGCCGTGCCCGCTTTCGCGGGGACCAACTCCCTTCGCAGCTTCGCGGAGCGATGGCCCGAGACAGCTCGCCGATGGGTCCACTCCGGCAACAGCACCGGACACATTCTCCAACACCAGCATCATCGGGATGCCCTCCTCGCCGTAGTTCCGGTCAGACAGGAGGGTGAGAGCCGTGTGGAGGTCGCTGCAATCCGAGTCATCGGTCATTACTGCCTCTGGGATCTGCCATCGCATCGTGGGCTCACCCCTTCAAACTGCCCATGCTGAGGCCCCGAACGTAGAAGCGCTGCAGGCACAAAAACAGCACGATGACCGGGATAACGGACACGGCAAGGGCCGCCTGCTGCAGCGACTGGTTGCGTTCGTCAAAAAACTCGCTGCGCAGAAGCTGGATCCCCACGGTCACGGTCTGGAGTTCGGGGGCTGCCCGGGTGACCGTCATGGTCCAGATCACCTCATTCCAGTGATAGATCCAGACCAGGAGTCCGAGTGTCACCATGCCAGGACGCACCAGCGGCAGGGCTATGCGCCAGAACAGCCCGAACTCGCTGGCACCATCGATCCGGGCGGCATCCAGAAGCTCATCCGGCACCGTCATCATGAACTGGCGCATCAGGAAAACGCCGTACCAGGACACCGCAAAGGGTAGGATCAGGGCAAGATAGCTGTCGAGCAGGCCTGTTCCCCCTTGGCCCAGCCAGTCATTGCCACCCGCAAACGGCCAATAGCGCAGGATAAAGAACATCGGGATGATGAAAAGGAAGAACGGAAAGATCTGCGCGACCAGAACAAAGCGCAAGATCAGGTTCCGGCCCCGGAAGCGGTACTTGGCGAGCGCGAAGCCCGCAAGCGCGCTGGTAGCTAGTTGCACCGCCGTAATGGATCCTGTCACGATAACGCTGTTCGTGAGCCAAGCGAGCATGGGCAGATCGGTGAATGCCCGGATGAAGTTGTGCCATTGCGGGATTGTGGGCCAGTAGACAGGAGGCCGGGCTAATCGTTCGGCTGGCGTGCGCAGCGCACCGATCAGCATATCCGCAAACGGCAGGATCATAATCACGGCGCCGAGGCTCAGGATGCCGTATTTGAACGTCCAGACCGCCCACTTGCGCACCCCTCGAGGATGCGCCGTTGTTGCCCCTGCATTCGTTGCATCCGTGGGCTTGGGCAGGTCTGTCCGAGCGGCTTTGGTTTCGTGCGAGAGCATCCTCATCAGTAGGCCTCCACACCGCCGCGCCGCAGGACACGCAGTTGGAGGAGAGAGACGAGGAAGATGACGACGAGCAGTACGTAAGCCGCCGCTGATGCGCGGCCCAGGCGCAAGTCTGTGAAGGCCATGCCATAGATGTAGAGTGCAGTGACATTCGTGCTGTTCACGGGCCCGCCCTCCGTCAGCACAAGGATCAAGGCGAAATAGCTGATGGCGGTGATGACGCTGGTGATGAGCACAAACAGGATAGTGGGTCGCAGCAGCGGCAGGGTGATGCTCCAGAAGATCCGGGCTTCGCCCGCGCCGTCAATCCGCGCCGCCTCATGCAGGGACTCGTCAATGGCCCCCAGTCCGGCGGAGAACAGCAGCATGTTCTGGCCAAGGTGCATCCAGACAAACACCATCACAACCGCGATCATGGCCGTTGACGGATCGTTGAGCCACGCCGGCCCGGCAATCCCGATGAGCGCCAAAAAACGGTTCAGAACGCCCCATGGGTCCGCCAGGACAAACCACCAGATGAAGCCGACTGCGACGACGTTGGTGACCATGGGCAGGGAGTAGATCGAGCGCCACAGCGCCTGGTATCGGCTCCGCGAGAAGACACCGGCGAGAAGAAGCGAGGCTGGCACGCCGATGCCGACCACGCCAACCGTGAAGACAAGGGTGTTAAGGAGGGTTTTCAGGAACAGGGGGTCGCGTGTGAAAAGGTGCTCGTAGTTCGCCGACCCGATCCACCGAGGGGCCACAAGGGAGTTCCAGCTGGTGAAGCTCAGGTAGAGAGAGGCAGCCAGCGGCAAGGCGAAGAAGACAAGACCGAACAAAAGCACAGGCACCAGAAACAGATACGGCGCCGTCTTCTGGGTCAACATTTTTGCGGGGTTGAGGCTGAGCGGCGACACAGGTCAACAAGGCTCCCACGGCACCGGCCTACTGCATTCACCGCGCCTCCCGCAGGATCGACTCGATCTGCGCATTGGCGGCACTGAGGGCTTTCTGCGGGTCCTGGCGCCCAAGCCACGCCTCCTCGATGGCACCACGGATGGTGACCTCGATCTCGGAGGCTTGCGGCACGTTCTTTTCCGAGATTGCCCGGCCCGAGCTGATCGCCTCCATGTAGGGTCGTGTGAAGGGGTCGTTCACCTCGGCCTGCGACGCCGCGATGTCAGCCTTGTTGGCAGTGAGCCCTCCCATAATCATCAGCATGTCGCCGACGCATGAGCGCTTGCCCGGCTCGGGTGGTGTGTTGAGCCAGCGTACCAAGCGCCAGGCCTCCGGCTTGGAAGGGCTACGCGCATCAACCCCGTAGTAGAAGGAGTACTGATAAGTGCGCCAATCGTCTCCCCCCGGGATCGGGGCGACCCCCGCCGTGCTTTCAAACTTGTCACCCAGCCCCTGGCGGAGCGTATCCTTGAACCAATTGGCTGTGATCATCATGCCGACCGAACCGCTCGGGAAATCACGCACCTGGATGGATGAGTTCGTGACGTTTTTGCGGAACATCTCGGCCTGCTTGGCGACGATCTCCACGGCTTCCGGTGTCGTCAGGTTTGTTGAACGTAAGTCATCGGTGAACAGCGAACGCCCCCGCGAAAACAGCAGTGTGCGGAAAGGGTGAACCGCATTGGCTGGGGTGGGACCAAACGCATAGCCGGCCACCGTGAGCTTGCCCTGAGCATCCGCTTTCGAGATCCTGGCCGCCATTTCGGCAAGCTCGTCCCACGTCTTCGGGGGCGCATCGTAACCTGCCTGCTTGAGGAGGTTCTTGTTATAAACGAGCAGATAGGTGCTGACCTCAGCCGGAACACCCCAGATCTTGCCGTCGACGGTCGCCGCATCGACGGTGCGGGCTTCGTACTCGCGCCGGACGAAATCGACGATGTCGGCCGGCGGTTCGGCGAGGACGCCGTTCGAGACGAGCTGGACCCCCCATATGCTGTAGACGTTGTAGATATCGGGCGAACGGCCGCCGATGCGTGAAGTCAGGATCGTTTGCAGGAAGTCCCGGAAGGTCGCCTGTTGATGAACAATCCTGATGTTGGGGTTCTCGGCCTCATAGCGCCGGAAGCAGGCTGTCAGGGGCCGCATCTGCTCGTCAGTATAGTGTGTTGCGACCGTGATCGTTTTTTGTTGTGCCCAGACTGGCTCACTAAGACCGGCAACAGCCAAGCCACTAGTAGCCAGCAGACGAAGGGCCACTTTCAGCGAAAGTCTGACTGGGGCAGGTGACATGGAGACCCCCTTGAGCGCGATGAGCCGCGGATCCAGCAACAAGCAGTTAGGGCAAGCAGGCTAAGCAACCAATGGGCAACGAACCAAGCGATTTCTAACGTTAGGGCTTGTAAAAGCATGCACATGACGCCTCTTAGCCTTGTGCGTCTTGGATACTATCATTTCGAAGTACCTACATATCAGCTGCGATTGGTCTTTGAGGAGGGATCTCCAAGCCAGCACGCTAAGTGCATAGGGCAGTTGAAGGAACTCACACCAGAGAACCTACCCGCGTGAGGCTGCATGATTGCATGGCTTGAACACGAGCCAGCCGCGTCAGGGTGACACTCTGTGGAACAGGGCGATCAGACCTGAGTTGCTGCATGAGAACAGGCCATCACGAGGAGCCTACCATGGCGAAGTCACTCAAAGCCGGCGACAAGGTGTCTTGGGACTCCTCGGGTGGTCACAGCACCGGTAAGGTAATCAAGAAGCAGACTACCCCAACGCAGATCAAAGGTCACAAGGTTGCAGCCTCAAAGGACAACCCCGAGTACATTGTAAAGAGCGACAAATCGGGAAAGACTGCAGCCCACAAACCTGGTGAACTCAAAAAAGCGTAAGCGCCTTTTCACTCATGCTGCCAGGCGCGCTACGCTGGAGCGGGATGCCCACGCGGCTGATGAACTTATGGAAGTTGTGCGTGCTCTTTCAACGTCAGCTCGTCAACGGATCTCGGGGCTATCTCTTCCTCTCACCGGACCTGTGCTCGACGTTCGCCTGGGCGACACACCGTGACTTACATGCCTTGCAGGCACGCTACTTTTGGCTTCTTGGTAGCGTCTGATCCCTCGATTGGGAATAATGTGACCGCTCAACCCACACCGCGCTATCCCGCGTACGACGACAACGTAGAACGACCCCACCTGATGAGGACCACACCATCCAGGAGATCACTGCCTCGCTTGCCCGGGTGAGCCAAACCCTCGCCAAACGATACGAACATGCGGTTCGTCCCTCGCATGGCAAAAGCCATGGCCTGCTAAAGGGGACATTTACGGTTCTCGGCGACTTGCCAGAGCCCTTCGCGCAGGGGCTCTTTGCCGTGCCATGCACTTACCCCCTGGTTGCTCGTCTCTCCACCGAGCCCGGGGAGCTTCTGGCTGACACCATCCACACACCACGGGGGATTGCCCTCAAGATCATCGGCGCACCAGGTCGGATGCTCAGCGAGCATGAGGGGGAAATCACACAGGACTTTCTGCTCAGCTCCGGCCGGCGCTTTGCGGTGGCAGACCTGACGGGCTTCCTCAGAGTGCAGCGTTTTCTTGAGGAGATCTCAAGTCTGCCCGAGGGTGTAAAGCAAGCGCGGCGGCGCTCGGCAGCCCGCGCACAGGTTGAGCACGGCTGCCCTGCTCGGGTTGTGCCATCTCGCGAAAATCCTCCATCTGGGAGGGTTTTGACGGTCCATTAGGCTGGTAACGAGGGGCTTGCGGCGGCTCCGGCTTGACCTGGTGCATGGGTAGGCTCCTTTCAGGAGGCTGCGCTCGGTTGAGGCAACCCCCACAAGCCTCTTCCAGTTTGGCGGATCCCCGGCGGCAGACTGCCGCAGAGCACCTCCATGGAAGCATAACCCGCCGTCTAAGCGGGATCTAACACAGTTCGATGCTGCTAAGGAACCAGCGCCTTGATCGCCCATGCCCTGGCCTTGAGATGGATCGACCCATCCGCTTGGCGAGGAAGGGTGTCCTGAAGCCTCACCTTCAGGCGCTGTTGGGCCCCGGGATCAAGGCTGGTGCAGTAGCCAGGCGCCGGCCTTGTCCCCAGAGTGAATGGACGCCAGTAGTCCTCGAAATCGGCAAACACCGTCGCGACCTCAATCATCCTGCACTCCACGGAAGCCATACCTGCTTCCTCTGCCATAGCGGTTAGCTGATCGCCCGTGCAGAAGGGAAAGCGCCTGCCCTCGGTGAGGTCCAGAGCTTTGGGGTCCAGAGCCGTTGCGGCATTCCAGAAGGCACGCATGAACTCAATGCCTCCACCAGGATAATCCCACACGTAAAAGCCAACGATTGCCCCTGGACGAGCAACCCGCTTCATCTCGGCCAGAGCCTTCTGCTTGTCGGGAATGAAGTTCAGGACCAGCGCGGACACGACCATATCCTGGCTGGCGTCCTCCAATGCAAGGGATTGTGCGTCCCCGACCCGAAACTCGGCGCATTCATCTGAAACGTTGGCTTTGGCTTTGGCTTTGGCTTTGGCTTTGGCGATGAAGCCTTCGGATGGGTCTATGGCAATAAGACTCCTCGGCCTGCATTGCGCAACAATTGCGGCGGACAATGCACCGGTCCCGCAACCAACCTCCAGCCAATCCAAATTGGCGGGTGCGGCAAGCCAATTGAGAAATTGCGGAGCAACCTGGCGGCTCCATCGCCCCATATAGGCCTCATAACTATCTCCGGCCTGCCAAGCATCGTGGCGGGATGCCTCTGCCATCGATTGGTCCTCCCTCAGCACAGAGTTGAACCTGCCCTAGGATACTCCTGCTGCTCCTGGGAGCATAGCCGGAGCGGTGCGGCCTCATGCCTGCGGCAGGAGCTTGTCTAAGATCGCCTCGATGGTGGATGCCGCAATCCTGTCCGCCATCTTGTCGTCCACCCGGCACACGTCCTTCAAGGCCAGATAGCTTTCCATCCCTGACGCCGCAGAGAGCGAGAAAACAAGAAATTCAAACTCCTTCCGCTTCATCTTTGAGCGCACAGGCGCAAGCGCGTGCTCGTACATCGGCAGGCGGCGTCCGCCCCGTATCTCTCGGCTGGCCTGCCCTCCCTTCGCGACGGAGGCATCAAGAACCCGCGCCAGAAAGAGACGAAACGTGGCCTCGGATTCGCGGGTGAGCGTGAACAGGTAGCGCTGCACACGAAGCACCCGCTCCCGCACGTCCTGAGCATCCCCGACGATCTCCTCGGGTGAGAGGACTTTCGCATCAAGGGCAGCCTCAAGAACCAGGGCTTCCGAGGCGGAGAAGTAGCGGTAGGCGGTAGCTTTCGAGATGCCGGCTTCGTTGGCTGCTGCCAGTACGGTCACGGGTTCACCACGCTCCATCACCCGGCGAGCCGCTTCCAGGAGCGCCTGCCGGGTACGGCTTTTCTGGTTGGTTCGTCCGGTATCGAGACGCAACGGGAATAACCCTCTTGAGACAAGCATCTCATTATGATACCGTTGTCCCGTGAGTTGAGCAAGAGTTGTCCCGTTCTGAAACCGGAAGGACCACCATGACCACTCCCCAGACCGACACCTATCATCTCCTCGGCAACCTGCTGCAGTTCCACGCCCGCAGCCCAGATACCGGCGGGGCATACTGCCTCGTGGAGGCCCTGACCGCTCCTGGGGCCGGAGCCCCTCCGAACCGGCACCCCTCCGACGACGAGGCTTTCTATGTGCTCGACGGCACCTTTGAGTTCATGATCAACGGGGAGACGATCCCCGCTTCCAGCGGCAGCTTCGTAAAGGTGCCCAATGGGGCCGTTCATGCCTTCAAGAATGTGGGCCAGACGCCCGGGCGCCTTTTGATCATCAACTCGCCAGGCAAGGCACACGATGGCTTCTTCAGTGAGGCAGGAGACCCCATGCCGCCCGGCACCCGCGAACTTCCGCCGCCATCTGGTGCGCCAAACATTCCTCGTGTCCTGGAGATCGGCAAGAGGAACGGTTTGGAGTTTCTGCTTTCCGCTTAGCAAGAAGGATAACCGCTTCTGCCTTGCAGCGCTTGGAGTAGGTATCCTGCACGTGCTCCGTAACTTTGATGGAGGCGACCATGGAAGCCATGGGAGCAACGAAGGCGATAGTTGTCGGCCCACACGATGGCATGGCCGGGTTCTTAGGCAGTATCGGCGTGCGGTTCATGATCGACGGACAGGAGGCGGGCCAGCGGTTTTCCATGGTCGAGCACCCTATGTCCGCACGAGCATTGGCCGCTCCCCTGCACCGGCACCTTCGCGAGGACGAGTATAGCTTCGTGCTGGAGGGGCAGGTGGGCGCGCTGCTGGGAGACGAGGTCCTCATCGGCAAACCTGGCGATCTGATCTTCAAGCCACGCAATCAATGGCATACGTTCTGGAATGCCGGCGATGAGCCCGCCCGCATCCTGGAGATCATCTCCCCGGCTGGGTTCGAGGAGTTCTTCCGCGAGCTAGTCAGCCTGGGTGGTGTCACCCAGGCTGAGCCGCTTACGTTATCTAGCTTATGTGAGCGCTACAGTCTTGAGATGAAGCCCGAGAGTGTTCCTGTGCTTGTCGAACGCTTCGGCCTGCGCTTTCCAGGAGAGCCACTGGGCTGAGCAAATCGCTCCACCTAGGTGGGCTGTCAGGATAAATCTACCGCCAAAGGTAGATTGGCGGAGCTGGTGACGGAGAGACCGGTTTCCTGTTGCTTGCCTTTGCACTGTGTTGCCCCGTCCTGAAACGACACTGTTTCTGAAGACGTTCATTTCTCACCAGTGTTCACCTCATGAGATGAAGTTACTGTTGGTGATGGTCTGATGGGTTAAAAGCGAGCGGCGTCCTCTCACAGCTCATAGAGCATGCCCGGAGCAGCCGAAAAGGCGCTGGAACAGACCACGGCCTCCTCCGTGTCCAGCGGGACTATGCCGCTGCGGCCAGTGGGTCAGGTACCGGGGCT
>NZ_JAFBID010000071.1 GCF_016811235.1 Microvirga arabica | reverse complement strand
CCATACTCCCTGCACGTCATGGCCGTCCTCATATCAGGAAACACGCCCCCTTATCCTGAGGAGCAGCCGTGAGGCTGCGTCTCGAAGGATCCTCCAGCGCCCTCTGGAGGATCCTTCGAGACGGTCACTGCGTGACCTCCTCACGATGAGGTGAGAGTGAGTTGAAGCGGGATCACCGCCGTAAGGCCGGTGATGACGGAAGAGGATTGAAAATCCTCAAAACCCCGAAAGCACGATCTTGCCGCGCGTGCGGCCGCTCTCGATGAGCGCGTGAGCCCGCTTGAGATTGGCCGCGTTGATCGGTCCGATCACGTCCGACAGCGTCGTTCTGATCGTTCCCGCATCCACAAGGCGCGCGGCTTCGTTCAGGATTTCGTGCTGCCGCTCCATGTCGGCGGTCTGGAAGGTCGAGCGGGTGAACATGGATTCCCAGTGGATCGACACGCTCTTGCTCTTCAGGAGGCTGATGTCGAGGGGCGCCTTCGGGTCGTCGATGAGCGCAAAGCGGCCTTGCGGGGCGATAGCTTTCGCGATCTCCGCAAAATGGTTTTCCGTGTGGGTGATCGAGAACACGAAGGCCGGCGCGCCGATCCCGAGAGCTTCCACCTGCGCGGCAAGCGGCTGGCTGTGATCGATCACGTGATGGGCTCCGAGTTCTCTGGCCCATTCCTGCGTTTCGGGCCGCGACGCCGTGGCGATCACGGTCAGGTCCGTCAGGTGGCGCGCCAGTTGAAGGGCCACGGAGCCCACGCCGCCGGCCGCGCCCACGATCAGAAGGGCATTGGCCGCGCCCTTGACCGGGCGCTTCACATCGAGCCGGTCGAACAGGGTCTCCCAGGCGGTGAGCGTGGTGAGAGGAAGGGCTGCCGCCTCCTCGAAGCTGAGGGACTTGGGCTTTCTCCCCACCAGCCGCTCGTCGACCACATGGAATTCCGCATTGGTGCCGGGCCGGGTGATGGCGCCGGCATAGAACACCTCGTCGCCCTCCTTGAAGAGCGAAGACTCCGAGCCCACCCCGCGCACGATGCCGGCGGCGTCAAAACCCAGCACCTTCACGCCGCCCGCCTCGGGTTGGGCCCGCATGCGGACCTTGGTGTCGACCGGATTCAGGGACACCGCCCTGATCTCGACCAGAAGGTCGCGCGGTCCCGGCTCGGGCCGGGGCAGTTCGACATCGATGAGGGAGGCATCCTGATCGATGGGGAGGGATTGTTGATAGCCGACGGCGCGCATGACTTGTCTCCTGTTAGCGCATCGTGCGGAAAAGTGGTCCCGGTTTTCCGGTCTCAACGATGCGCAATTTCAAAGCTGAGCATCGAATAGATCCCAAAAGTGGGGTCCACTTTTGGGTCCGATGCTCTAGAGGTATAGTTGAGCATAGTGTCTGAGGCTGCAAGAACGCACAAAAACAGCCCATAGTGTCAAAAAGGATACCGTGATGCCGAGGGTGTCTTCGAGAATTCCTGGGGTTGAGGGGTGCGCCGTCGAGCGCACGCTGAGCCTCATTGAGGGCAAGTGGAAGATCATCGTGCTCTACAAGCTTTTGAAGGGCACCTTGCGCTTCAACGAGCTGCGGCGGCTGATGCCGCTGGTCACCCAGCGCATGCTCACGCATCAGCTGCGCGAGCTGGAGGCCGACGGGCTCATCGTCCGCACGGTCTATGCCCAGGTCCCGCCCCGAGTCGAATATTCCCTGTCGGCCCGCGGGCGGAGTCTCGAGCCGGTGCTCATGGCCATGAAGGAATGGGGCGATACGAATCTTTCGTCTCAAGGTGCTCAAGCAGCCTAAAGTGTTCGTGCACTGCAAGAACTTAACCCTACGCAGCGCGCTTCCGCAGGCTGTTCTTGCGCCGCCTGCCGCTCTGTGGCAACGCTCCCGCAACAACGACAATCAGAGGATGCGCGCATGAAGCTGGATACACCGACCAGCGGAAGCGAGTTGACGGCGGAAGCCGTCGCCGTGCTGGAAGCCGGACACAAGGCCACCCCTCCGACCTTTGTGCGCGATCTGTACGGGCGGGTGCCGTCCGAGGATCTCGCCTTCTACTCGCCTCAATCCCTGGCGGATCTCGCAGCGGAAGCCTTCGAGCATCTCAAGGCGTCCCGAACCACCGACGGCGCGGATGTGCGCCTCATCGACGTGGAGGTCGAGCGCGAGGGAAGGCGCCAGGACGTGACGGTGCTCGAGATCGTCAACGACAACATGCCCTTCCTGCTCGACTCGACCTTGGCCGAGATCGTCGACCAGGGCTACGACCCGCTGCTCGTGGCCCATCCGATCCTGGCCGTGGAGCGCGACGCGAGCGGGGCCCTGGTGCGCCTCGTGGGCGAGGCCACGGCGGCCCTGCGGCTCGGCGTAAAGCGCGAGAGCTTCATTCATATTCACCTGCCCCGCATCGACGATGCGGAAACCCGCACCGGAATCATCGAGGCCATCCGGCGGGTCCACAGCGATGTGTCCCTGGCGGTGCACGACTGGCCGGGCATGCGCGCCCGCGTGACCGAAATCGTGCACAATTACCGCCTCAATCCTCCGCCGCTGCCGGACGACGAGGTGAAGGAGGCGATCGCCTTTCTCGACTGGATCGCACGGGACAATTTCACCTTCCTCGGCCTTCGCGAATATCGCCTGCCGTCCGGCGACACCGCGGCCGATCCCGTAGAGGGCTCGGGACTTGGCCTCCTGCGCGACCCGAGCGTACGCGTGCTGCGCCGCGGCCGCGATCTGGTCTCCATGTCGCCGGAAATCCGCGCCTTCCTGGCGCGTCCCCAGGCGCTCATCATCACCAAGGCCAACGTGAAGTCCCGCGTTCATCGCCGGGCGCATCTCGATTACATCGGCGTGAAGCTCTTCGACGGCAACGGCCACCTCCAGGGGGAGCTGCGCATCGTCGGTTTGTTCACAGCGAGCGCCTACACCAACACAACCGGCGAAGTGCCGTATCTGCGCCACAAGGTGGCGAAGGTCACGGCCCGCGCAGGCTTCGACCCGTCGAGCTATGCGGGCCGCGCACTTCTCAACGTGCTCGAGAACTATCCCCGCGACGAGCTGTTCCAGATCGACGAGGACACGCTCTATCACTTCGCCATCGACATCATGAACCTGTCGGAGCGGCCGCGGGTGCGGGTGCTGGCGCGCGCCGACGAGTTCGACCGCTTCGTTTCGGTGCTCGTGTTCGTGCCGAAGGACCGCTATGACACGCAGGCCCGCCTGCGCATCGGCCAGTTCCTTGCCGGCATCTTCGAGGGGCGTGTTTCCGCGTCCTATCCGTCCTATCCGGAAGGCCCGCTCGCGCGCACCCATTACATCATCGGGCGTGACGAGGGGCAGACCCCGCAGGTTTCCCGCGAGACCCTGGAAAAGGGCATCTCCGCCATCGTGCGCACCTGGAGCGATGCGCTGCGCGACGCGCTCGACGCCTCTGTCGGAGGCGCAAAGGCGCGGGCGCTTGCAAATCGTTATGGCGAGGCGTTCAGCGCCGCCTATCGCGAGGCCTTCGGGGCCGAGCAGGTGATCCAGGACATCAGCCTGCTGGAGCAGCTCTCGGAGGCTCGCCCCCGCGCCGTCGATCTCTACCGCCGCGAAGGCGATGGCGACACCCGCGTGAACCTGAAGGTGTTCTCGCTCAACCAGTCGATGCCCCTGTCGGACCGCGTGCCCCTCCTGGAAAATCTCGGCTTCCGCGTGGTGAACGAGCGAACCTATCGCGTGGCATTCACGGGCTCCGACCGGGTGTGGCTCCACGACATGACCCTGGAGCGCGCCGCAGGCGGCACGATTGAGATCGACGAGATCCAGGCGCTGATCGAGGCGGCATTGCTCGCCCTGTTCCGGGGTCTTGCGGAATCCGACGGCTTCAACCGCCTCGTGCTCGAAGCCGGCCTCGGCTGGCGCGATGTGGCCATGATCCGGGCCTTCGGTCGCTACCTGCGCCAGATCCAGGTTACTTATTCGCAGGATTACATTGCCGGAACGCTCGCGCGCCACGGCGCGATCGTGGCCGATCTCGTGAAGCTCTTCTATGCCCGCTTCGACCCGCGCTACGAGAAGGGCCGTGAGGCTGCCGAGGCTGGAATCCGCGAGCGGATCGAGGAGCAGCTGAAGCAGGTCACGAGCCTCGACGACGACCGAATCCTGCGCCGCTTCATCAACCTGATCGACGCGGCAACCCGCACCAACTTCTTCCAGCTCGAAGACAATGGCCTGCCGCGCCAGACCATCGCATTCAAGTTCGAATGCGCCAAGGTCGAAGGCCTGCCGCTGCCCCGGCCTCTTTACGAGATCTTCGTTTACTCGCCCCGCGTCGAGGGCGTGCATCTGCGCTTCGGCAAGGTGGCGCGCGGCGGATTGCGCTGGTCCGATCGGCCGCAGGATTTCCGCACCGAGGTGCTGGGCCTCGTGAAGGCGCAGCAGGTCAAGAACGCCGTCATCGTGCCGGTGGGTGCGAAGGGTGGCTTTGTGCCCAAGCTCCTGCCGCCCGCGAGCGACCGGCAGGCCTGGCTCAACGAGGGCACCGAGAGCTACCGCATCTTCGTGCGCACGATGCTGCAGCTCACCGACAACATCGTGGGCGACAGCATCGTCCCGCCACCGGATACGGTCCGCCACGACGGTGACGATCCCTACCTCGTGGTCGCCGCCGACAAGGGCACGGCCACCTTCTCCGACACGGCCAATGCGCTTTCCATCGAGAAGGGTCACTGGCTCGGCGATGCCTTCGCGTCCGGCGGCAGCCAGGGCTACGACCACAAGAAGATGGGCATCACGGCCCGCGGTGCCTGGGAGGCGGTGAAACGCCACTTCCGCGAGATCGACATCGACATCCAGACCACCCCGGTGACGGTGGCGGGCGTGGGCGACATGTCGGGCGACGTGTTCGGGAACGGCATGCTGCTGTCGCGGGCCTTGAAGCTCGTGGCCGCCTTCGATCATCGCGACATCTTCCTCGATCCGAACCCGGATCCGGAGGCGACCTATCTCGAGCGCGAGCGCCTGTTCAATCTGCCGCGCTCCAGCTGGCAGGATTACGACAAGGCTTTAATCTCGGTGGGCGGCGGCATCTTCCCGCGTAATGCGAAATCGATCCCGCTTTCACCTGAGGTGCGCGCGCTGCTCGATCTCGACAAGCCGGAAGCCACGCCGGCCGAGGTGATGAACGCCATCCTGAAAGCCCGCGTCGACCTGCTCTGGTTCGGCGGCATCGGCACCTATGTCCGTGCTTCCACCGAAACCGACGAGCAGGTGGGCGACCGCGCCAATGATGCGATCCGCATCACCGGCCCGGACGTGCGCGCCAAGGTGATCGGCGAGGGCGCCAATCTCGGCATGACCCAGCGCGGGCGCATCGAGGCGGCCCAGAAGGGCGTGCGTCTCAACACGGATGCCATCGACAACTCGGCGGGCGTGAACACCTCCGACGTGGAGGTGAACATCAAGATCGCGCTCACCACACCGGAGCGCGACGGACGCCTCTCGGACGAGCAGCGCAACGCGCTGCTCGCGGACATGACCGAGGACGTTGCCGCACTCGTGCTGCGCAACAACTACCTCCAGACCCTGGCGCTGTCGCTCTCCGAGCAGCGCGGCCTTGCCGATCTCGGCTTCGCCCGCCGGCTCATGCACATGCTGGAGGCGCAAGGCCGCCTCAACCGCGCGGTGGAATACCTGCCTGACGACTCGACGCTCACCGAGCGCGCCCGCCGCGGCGAGGCGCTGACCAGGCCGGAACTTGCGGTGCTCTTGGCCTATGCCAAGCTCTCCCTGCACGACGCGTTGCTGGAAAGCCCCGTGCCGGACGATCCGTATCTCGGCAAGGAACTCGACCGCTACTTCCCGGCCGAAATGCGCGAGCGCTTCCCTGATGCGATCGCCGGCCATCGCCTGCGGCGCGAGATCATCGCCACGCAACTGGCCAACGCCATCATCAATCGCGGCGGCCCGACCATGGTAGCCCGTCTCGTCGACCAGACCGGGGCGGACGCGCCGACCATCGCGGCGGCCTATGCGGCCACGCGCGATTCCTTCAACCTCACCGAGATGAACATCGCCATCGATGCCCTCGACGGCATCGTGCCGGGCCGGGTGCAGCTGCGGCTTTACGGCGAATTGCAGGACCTGCTCATGAACCGGATCGTCTGGTTCATCCGCAACGTTGACTTCGCCAACCACTCGCTGGACCAGATCATCGGCACTTACCAGGCCGGCATTACGGAAGTCGAGCAGAGCCTTTCGAATGCGCTCTCGCCCGAAGCCAAGGCCGTGTGGGAGGCGCGCACGAAGGCGCTGGTAGACGAGGGTGTCCCCGAGGACCTGGCGCGGCGCATCGCGTCCCTGCCCGATCTCGTGGCGGCGCCCGACATCGTGCAGACCGCGCAGAAGACGGGCAAGCCCGTGGCCGACATCGCCTGCACGCATTTCGCCCTGGAAGCCTCGTTCCGTCTCGGCGCCCTCATCGGTGCCGCGCAGGAGATCAGCGTCAGCGACTACTTCGACCGCCTGGCGCTGGACCGCGCCATCGACAGCATCGCCTATGCCCATCGCGGCCTGACCGCCGAGGTGGCCTCGCAGGACGAATCCGGCGTCGAGGCGGTGCGGGCCTGGAGCGAGAAGCGCGGCGCCGACGTCAACCGCATCCGCGGCGCGGTCGACGGCATCGTGTCGTCGGGCCTGACCCTGTCGAAGATCACCGTGGCGGCGAGCCTGCTGGGCGATCTTGCGCGCACCACCTGAGGCATTCCGTTCGAGACGAGGCGCAACCAGTCCTCCTCCCCACAAGGGGGAGGGGAAGTGCTGCCACCATTAAAGTCGAGGGAAAACAAAGCCTAGTGAGAGACATCAATCCCCTCGCGCCTTCACGAAAAGCCTCGCGTCCCGCGATCCTGGGCTGGCTCCTGTTCGACTGGGCGTGCCAGCCCTTCTTCACGCTTGTCACTACCTTCGTATTCGCGCCGTATTTCGCATCAGTGCTGGCTTCCGATCCGGTGAGCGGACAGAGTCTCTGGGGCTATGCGACGGCAGCAGCCGGGCTCGTGCTCGCCATCCTGTCGCCGGTGCTCGGCTCCGTTGCCGACGCCACGGGGCCGAAGAAGCCGTGGATTGCCGCCAGCGGCCTCGTGTTGGTCATCGCATCTTTCGCCCTGTGGTACGCCACGCCCGGGCAATCCTATGCCATTCCCATCGCGCTGATCGGCTTCGCTTTTGGGACAGTCGCCGTCGAGGTGGCTGCCGTGTTCAACAATGCCATGATCCCGCATCTCGTGCCGCCGGAGCGCTATGGCCGTCTTTCCGGCACCGGCTGGGCCATGGGTTATCTCGGCGGGCTGGTGTCGCTGGTGATCGTGCTGGGTTTCCTCGCCGCCGATCCCGTGTCGATGAAGACCGTGTTCGGCCTGGACCCGCTCTTCGGCCTCGATCCGGCGACGCGCGAAGGCGACCGCGTCACAGGCCCGTTCTCGGCCCTGTGGTTCCTGGTTTTCATTCTGCCACTCTTCCTGTTCACGCCCGACCTGCCTCGCACAGGCATGAGCCTCAAAAACGCGGCGCGACAAGGTCTGGAGCAGGTGAAGAACACCGTAGCGGATGCGCGGCGGCACCCGAGCGTTGGACGCTTCCTTCTCGCCAACATGGTCTATCAGGATGCCCTGGTGGCTCTGTTCGCCTTTGGCGGCATCTACGGGGCCGGCGTGTTCGGCTGGCAGGCCATCGAGCTCGGGCTCTTCGGCATCATGCTCACCATCACCGGCACCATAGGGGCGCTGATCGGCGGGCGGCTCGACGACCGCCTGGGCGCCAAGCCCGTGATCCTCGGCGCCATCGTCATCCTGGCCCTCGTGTGCCTCGGCGTTCTGTCGCTCGGGCGCGAGCACATCCTCTTCGCGGTGCCCACCGCGCCGCCTTCACCCGACGATGGCCTCTACGGCTCAGCGCCCGAAAAGCTGTTCGTGCTGCTCGGCCTCGTCATCGGCTCCGTGGCGGGGCCGCTGCAGGCATCGTCCCGCAGCCTCCTGGCTCGCCTCGTGCCCGCGCAGGAAGCAGGGCGCTATTTCGGCCTGCTGGCGCTGTCAGGAAAAGTCACGTCGTTCCTCGCGCCGCTCGCGGTCGCCGTGGCAACCGCGATCTTTCAGACGCAGGCCGCAGGACCGGCGGTGCTGATCCTGTTCCTGCTCGCAGGCTTCTGGCTGTTGAGCGGCGTGAGGCGGGTGTGAAACCCTCCACTGTCATTCCGGGGCCGCGCAGCGGAGCCCGGAATCCATATCCACGACGCTGTTCGCCTGAGTACTGCAGCTCCGGCTCTTCATCCTGCGATGCCAGCGGTTATGGATCCCCGCCTTTGCGGGGATGACAGCAGGACTTACTCCAGCGTGACCGCCGTGCCGCTGACCGACACCATCATCATGCCCTCGTTCTTGCCCAGCGCCCCGTAATCGAGGTGAACGCCCACGATGGCGTGCGCGCCGAGGCGCTGCGCCTCCTCGATCATCTCCTGCAGGGCTGTGTCGCGCCCGTCGCGCAAAACTCGCTCGTAGGAGCCTGCGCGTCCGCCGACCACGTCGCGGATGGAGGCGAAGAAATCGCGGAACACGTTGGCGCCGAGAATCGCCTCGCCCGAGACGATGCCGCGATAAGAGGCAATGCGGCGGCCTTCGACGGTGGGCGTCGTGGTGATGATCATGGGTTTCTCCTGCTGCACCGCTTCAGATGGGAAGGGTGAGGCGAAATGTCATCCCGGACGGCGTCAGCCGATCCGGGATCGGGTGCAGGGTTTGGCGTTCTTCTTTCCGTCATCCCCGGGCTTGTTCCGGGGATCCACGTCTTTCAACCGCACAGAAGACGTGGATGGCCGGGACAAGCCCGGCCATGACGAGGAGTACTCGGAAAGCGATCCCGGATCGCCTGCGGCGTCCGGGGTGACTTATCGTCAATGCCGGAAGTGCCTGTGCCCGGTGAACACCATCGCGAGCCCCGCCTCGTCGGCCGCCTTGATCACCTCGTCGTCGCGCATGGAGCCGCCGGGCTGGATCACCGCGGTAGCGCCGGCTTCGGCTGCGGCGAGCAGGCCGTCGGCGAAGGGGAAGAAGGCGTCGGAGGCCACCACCGAGCCCTTGGCGAGAGTCTCCGGAAGGTTGGCCGCCTTTGCCGCTTCCGCGGCCTTCCAGGCGGCGATGCGGGAGGAATCCACGCGGCTCATCTGGCCGGCGCCGATGCCCACCGTGGCAAGATCCTTCGCATAGACGATGGCGTTCGACTTCACGTGCTTGGCGACCCGGAAGGCGAAGCGCAGGTCGGCGAGTTCCTGCTCCGTGGGGGCGCGCTTCGTCACCACCTTCAGGTCCATGGCGTCGACCACCGCGTTGTCCCGGTTCTGCGCCAGGAAGCCGCCGGCGACCGTGCGCAGGGTCAGGCCTGGTGCGCGCGGATCGGGCAGGGAGCCTGCGAGCAGCAGGCGCAGGTTCTTCTTGGCGGCGACGATCGCAATGGCCTCCTCGCTTGCATCGGGCGCGATGATCACCTCGGTGAAGATCTCCGTGATGGCCTTGGCGGCCTCCGCGTCGAGCGTCCGGTTCATGGCCACGATTCCGCCGAAGGCCGAAACCGGATCGCAGCGAAGCGCCTTCTCGTAAGCCTCGCGAAGGCTCGTGCCTTCCGCCACGCCGCAGGGGTTCGCGTGCTTGACGATCACGATGGCGGCGGAGCGGTTCGGGTCGAACTCGGCGACGGCCTCGTAGGCCGCATCCGTGTCGTTGATGTTGTTGTAGGAGAGCTGCTTGCCCTGCACCTGGCGGGCCGTGGCGACGCCGGGGCGGTTCTCCGGCGTGCGGTAGAAGGCGGCAGACTGGTGCGGATTCTCGCCGTAGCGCATCACCTCGGCAATCGCGCCGCCGAGCGCCCGGAACGGCGGGGTGGCGTCACCGAGTTCGTTCGCAAACCAGTTGGAGATCGCCGCATCGTAGGCGGCCGTGCGCGAATAGGCCTTCTGCGCCAGCCGCCGGCGCAGGGTGAGCGTCACCGTGCCGTCGTATTGCGCCAGATCGTGGAGAACGGCCGCGTAATCGGCGCCGTCCACCACCACGGCCACATCGCCGTGGTTCTTGGCGGCCGCGCGGATCATCGCCGGGCCGCCGATGTCGATGTTCTCGATGCAGTCGTCATAGGGCTTGTCGGCCGCCACCGTCGCCTCGAACGGGTAGAGGTTCACCACCAGGAGGTCGATGGCTTGGATGCCGTGGGCGAGCATGGCCGCCTGGTGCTCCGGGTTGGCGCGGATCGCCAGGAGGCCGCCATGGACGGCGGGGTGCAGCGTCTTCACGCGCCCGTCCATCATCTCAGGGAATCCCGTGAGCTCGCTCACGTCCTTCACAGGCAGGCCCGCCTCGCTCAAGGCCTTATGCGTGCCGCCGGTGGAGACCAGCTCGATGCCGCGCTCATGAAGCGCCCGGGCAAAGTCCACGAGACCCGTCTTGTCGGATACGGAAAGCAAAGCACGGGAAACGCGCTTCAGGTCGCTCGGCATGACGGCCGCTCCCTTGGAGGAAAATGATGCGGGCGCGATAGCATGGTGGGGAGGGGATGGGAACCGGGGAGGGTGACGATTGAAAGATTGTTGCCAACAGCAGATTGCTTGTGTCATCCTTCTCGAATGACGCAACGTGCTCATCTCACCCAAATCGTTTGGTGGCGCTCCCTCTAGGAGCGGCACGTCGTCATGTTCATTTCGACCCTTGCCGCCGTTGAACGGTAGGCTTGGTCTTGTTCTCTCGATCGCTCTTCCGTCGCGGCGGCTCCCTTCAGGAGGCCTGCCATGGCTATCGAGCTTACGCAAAAACCGACCATCCTCACCGGCGACCGCACGACCGGGCCGCTTCATCTCGGCCACTATGTCGGATCCCTCAGAAACCGCGTCGCCCTTCAGCACACCCACCGTCAGTTCCTGCTTCTCGCCGACGCTCAGGCGCTGACGGACAATGCGCACAATCCCGAGAGGGTGCGCCGCAATATCGTGGAGGTGGCCCTCGATTACCTCGCCGTTGGGATCGATCCGACCGTCACGACCATCTGCGTCCAGTCATGCCTGCCGGCTCTCGCCGAACTCAGCCAGCTCTACCTCAACTTCGTGACAGTCGCCCGTCTGGAGCGGAACCCGACCATCAAGGACGAGATCCAGGCGCGCGACTTCGGCCGCGACATCCCGGCGGGCTTCCTGTGCTATCCCGTGGCGCAGGCTGCGGACATCACCGGCTTCAAGGCTACCCTCGTGCCGGTCGGGGAGGACCAGGCGCCCCTGATCGAGCAGACCAACGAGATCGTCCGGCGCCTCAACCGACAGATCGGCCGTCAGGTCCTTCTGGAAGCAACCGCCCTGATCCCCCGGGTCGGTCGGCTGCCGGGCGTCGACGGCAAGGCCAAGATGAGCAAGTCGCAGGGCAATGCGATCCCGCTCTCCGCGTCTGCAGAGGAGATCGCCGCCGCCGTGCGGCGCATGTACACCGATCCGAACCATCTGAGGGCCTCCGATCCCGGAACGGTGGAGGGCAACGTGGTCTTCACCTACCTCGACGCATTCGATGATGATCGGGAGGCGGTGGAGGACCTGAAGGCGCAGTACAGGCGCGGCGGTCTCGGGGACATGGCGCTCAAGCGGAGATTGGAGACCATCCTGCAGGTTCTGCTGGCGCCGATCCGGGAACGCAGGCAGGCCTTGGCCCGCCAGAGCTCCGATGTGCTCGACATCCTGCGCGAAGGAACACGCCGGGCAAGGGGCAAGACGCAGGCAACCCTCGACGAGCTTCGCGACGGCCTCGGGCTGTTTGCCTTCAGAGAATGAGGGCGACAGAATCGATGTGGCCCACAAAAGGTCTAGCCCCTGCGGGCATGCGGTCGGCACCGCCTGCCTCACATCCAAAAAGCTTGGCGGATGATATAACCTCTGCTAGGATTCCTGTCATGATCAAGCGCGCATCCTGGCTTACTCATCGCTTCACGTACCTCACGGGGTGCGCGGGATGGGTGTTGCGTTGATGCGTGCGTGATCATTCCCGAGGACCCTCCCGAGGCGGGTAGGGTCCTGAGGTTCTCTGCTCTCCTCATGCCGATTGTGGAGAGCAAGCATGAACACTCTCTTTCATACGCCAAAACACAAGCCCCGCTTCTACCCGGCCATTCCCAGCATCCGGACCGCCGTGTCTTGGATGGCTGGAATTGCTGCATCGTGGAACCGCTTCACCGAGCTGCGGGCTTTGCAGAGGTTGGGGCATCTCAACAATCATGCGCTGCGCGACATCGGTCTGTGGCGCGAGCCCGAAAGCCGGGTCGATGAATGGTGGAAAATGAACCCGCCGCCTTGAGAAAACGAGAATTGCAAGGCCTCAGGGGATGTGGAGCCCCTGAGGCTGCTCGGTGCTTGTGCCGCCTTGCTGGCGCTGGCTTACCGCTTGGAAGGCGGTTGCTCAGCCATATCGGCATCCCCGGTGGAGAGTTCAGGGTGATTGCGCACCAGACCTTCCCGGGTGTCCGCGAGGTCGTCCCAGGTTCGGGCCATCTCCAGAAGCTGGTCCCGCTGTTCCCCATCCGGCACCTGTCGGGCAAGCACTCGGCACTCTTCGGCGTGTTTCCTGTATTCTGCTGCTGTCTTCATGGCCTGCTTTTATGAGGCACGGTGGCTAAACCGCAAGAGACTCCTGTCCTGAAGGTTGGGCCGCCTGCTTTCCGTAAACGGCTTTATCGGAGTTCCGCGGCCCTTCCCCGCCGCGCAGAAACCGTAGACGCAAGGGACCTAAAAACTCACGGGTTCGCAAGTCGCCGTTTCACAAGATTGTCTTCAGATCAGCTCCGCCTGCTCCTGCGGCTGGCCCGGCTCGAACGTGCGCGCCAGGCGTTCGAAGCGCCAGCGCACGGATGGAGTCTCGCTCGGGCGGATTGTCAGGACGATCTGCTCCGTGCGGCGCAGGCCGTCGGCGGTGGCAAGGAACACACTGTCCTCAATCTGCGCCTCGATGGGAATGGCCGAGAACTGCCAGGCCTCCCGGTTGGGCAAAACCAGCATCACCACGCGGCCGCCCTGCGCGAGGCTTGCCTTGATGCCGGGCGCGAGATGGAAGCGGATGATGGCCTGGGCCGTGCCTGTAGTGGCGCCCTCGCTCCAGAAATTGTCCTCGCCTTCGAGCACGTTGCCTTTGGGCGCGAGCTGCCAGCGCCGCTCATGGGTGAGGCCGAAGCGAGCCTTGTAGCCGTCGTGGCTGGCGGTGAGAAGCTGCGCGTGCTCCCGCTCGCTGCGCTCCGCCGTCACCCGCTCCGGCCCGCTGAGCATCACCGGGCCGACCCGGCGCAGGAGCCAGGCGGAGATCCGGCGCTGGAGCCAGGTGCCCTTCTTGTCGACGATCTGGCAAGAGGAGATGTCGTTGATGGAAGCAGTGGAATGCGCGGCAGTCGAACGCGAGGCCTGGATGATCGGCTCAGCGGCGATCTGCGGCATACCGCAATTGACCACAATGCGCTGCGCGGCGCTCGAGAACTCGAAGGACAGACAGCCGGCGCCTGCTTCCTGCGACAGGGGGCGCGGCGGCGGCGTGCCCACATCGGCCACCACCAGGGTGCGCCCGGCCTCCAAGCGCTCATAGCCCGAATGCGGCGCGTGATGGATCGGCTGGCTGCGCATGTCGTCATAGGTGAGCAGGGTTGCGAGATGATCGGCCGCCGTCACGCCCATGCCGTTGAAATGCGAGAGGGTGCCGTCCCCGTGGCGGAACAGGCGCACCATGGGCAGCATGCGGTCGACGGAGCGCAGCAGCGCCTCAGGCGTGTCGACCTCGCGGCTGGCGAACATCTGGCGCAGGGGGAGCAGGTCGAACAGCAACTCGACGACGATGCGCGGGTTGCGGCTCACATGCCCGCCATCGGCCAGGATCTGCCGGTCGAGTTCCCGTGACAGCAAACGACTTGCGCGGCGCAAGGTGCGGTCGAGCCCTTCGCAGCACAGGCCCGCATAGCACAGCGCGATCCCGGCCATGAGCTGCTGATAGGGCAGGGCGCCGGCGCGGATCTGGCGCTCCAGGATGCGCACATGCTGCCCGATGATTTTTAGAAACCGCTGGTAGAAGGCGTGGTCGGCGCCTTCCAGGATCAGCGGCGACTGGCTGATGAAGGACATGAGCCGGCGCGCCGTGATCTCGGTGCTGCAGGCGAGCCGCTTGTCGCCGAGCTTGGAGGTGACGAACTCGTCAACCAGCGAGCGGGCATTGGCCTGGGCCAGCGCGGTGCCTGCGGCGCGCAGGTGGCGCAGCCAGCCGAAGCCGTAGAGCGCCTCGCCCCAGGCGCGGCTCGGCGGGCTGAAGGCGAAGGGCGAGCGCCCGCCCGTGGTGATGGCGCGGCCGGAGAAGGCGAAGAAGCCGGAATAGATATCGGTTGCGACCGTGGGATCGGCGGTGCGCAGGTCCTGCGGGGCGAAGAGCAGCCGCGTGGGTACGGGGGCGCCGGACATCCGGGACAGGCTCCAGACCATGCTTTCACGCGTGGCGCGGCCTGCCTCGCGAAGGCAAAGCCTATACAGACGCCAGCGATCCGGCCCGAAATCCACCCGTGGCGCTCCTCTCAATGCTGCTGAATTCAAGTCAACTTAGGTGAGGAGTTCCTGCTGACTGGTTAACACCCGGTAAGAGACCATTCACCATCGTCACGATGGCCTGTGAACAAACCGTGCGACAAAGAAGCCGTCGAGGCCGGAGCGATCGTGGCCGGCCAGCGCCATCTGGCTCGGCAGGGTGCGGACATCGCCCTGCGGCGTGATGCACTCGGTAAAGCCGCCAATCTCGCCGGCGGTGACAGGCACGCGGGTAAAGTCAGGATGGCGCGCCAGGAAGCTTTCCGCCTGCCGCTCGCCCTCCTCGGCCTCCAGCGAGCAGGTGCAGTAGACGAGCCGCCCGCCGGGCTTCAGCAGGCTTGCGGCCTTGTCGAGGAGGCGGCTCTGGAGCCCTGCGAGCTTGCGGATGTCCTCGTCGCCTTTGGTCCAGGCCACGTCCGGGTGGCGGCGGATGGTGCCGGTGGCAGAACACGGGGCATCGAGCAGGATGGCGTCGAAAGGCCCGGCGTCGAGCTTTTCCGCATCGATGGCGCGGGTCTCGGCCTTGAGCTTCAGGCGGGCGAGGTTTTCCTCCAGCCGAACAAGACGCTTGGCCGACCGGTCGACGGCCAGAACTTCCGCGCCGGCTGCGGCCAATTGGGCGGTCTTGCCGCCCGGCGCGGCGCAGAGATCCGCGATGCGCTCGCCGGGCTTCGGATCGAGCAGGCGGGCCGGCAGGGCGGCGGCGGCATCCTGCACCCACCATTCGCCCTCCTCGAAGCCGGGGAGTTCGCGGATGGCGGTACGCTCCTTCAGGCGAATGCTGCCGGTGGGCAGGAGAACGCCGCCCAGGCGCTCGGCCCAGGATTCCGCATCGTTCTTCACCGTCACGTCGACGGAGGCGAGCGAACGGTGCGCCTCGACGATTTTCTGGGCCTGCGGCTCGCCGTATTGCGCGATCCAGCGCTCCTCCAGCCAGGTGGGCGTATCGAGCCAGGGATCGTCCTCGGCCAGGATGGCCTCGCGCTCGCGGGCGACCCGGCGCAGGACGGCGTTGATGAAGCCGCCGGCGTGATGGAGCTTGGGGTCGTTCTGCGCCAGCTGCACGGCGCTGTCGACGGCCGCATGGTCCGGCACGTCGAGATAGAGGATCTGCGCCGCCCCGGTGGCGAGCAGATGCATCAGGCGCTCGTCCTTGGGCGCCTTGTTGAGCCGCTCCCGCAGGGCGCGCCCGAGGGTGCCGAGGCGCCGGAAGGTCACGATGGCGATGGCCCGCGCCAGCGCCTCGTCGCGGGCGGAGAGATTCTCCGCGCGGGCGAGCTCCTCCATCACATCGTCGAGCGGCACGCGCCGCTTGAGGGTCTCCGTCACCGCCATCCAGGCGAGGCGGCGGGGGCCGAGGCCCGATTGTTCGTCCGACTGACTCAAAATTTATCCCCAGGGCCCGCGGCGGGTGCCGGTCGAACCTGAAACGGAGCCCCCAGAGGATCTCCCAAGAGAACCCCATGGACTCGCTGAACTCTGCGTGAAGAAGCCGCCTTGCGGTGTGGAGCCCATCTCCTGCGCCAAAGCGTGGAGCGCGGCAATCCGGTTTTCCGTCGCGGGATGGGTGGAGAACAGGTTGTCCACGCCCTGGCCCGAGAGCGGGTTGATGATGAAGAGCGAGGCGGTGGCAGGGCGACGCTCCGCATCCGGGTTCGGGATATGCGCCACGCCGCCGGCGATGCGGGCGAGCGCGGAGGCCAGCGCCAGGGGCTGGCCGGAGATTGCGGCGCCCATCCGGTCGGCGTCGTATTCCCGCGAGCGGCTGATCGCCATCTGGATGATCATGGCGGCAATCGGCGCCAGCAGCGCGGTGGCCAGCATCACGATGGGGTTGGGCCGCTCGTCGCCGCGTCCGCCGAAGAGAAAGCCGAACTGGGCGAGCGTCGCGATGGCCCCGGCAACCGTCGCGCTCACGGTCATGATCAGCGTGTCGCGGTTCTTGATGTGGGCGAGCTCATGCGCCATCACGCCGGCGATTTCGTCCCGGGAGAGCATGTGCAGCAGGCCCGTGGTGGCGGCGACCGCCGCATTCTCCGGGTTGCGCCCGGTGGCGAACGCATTTGGCTGCGGGTTGTCGATGAGATAGACCCGCGGCATGGGAAGGCCCGCGCGCTGGCTCAGATCGCGCACCATGGCGACGAGTTCCGGCGCGGTGCGCTCGTCCACCTCGACCGCGTGATGGGCGGCGAGCGCCAGCCGGTCCGAGTTCCAATAGGCGAAGAGGTTGGTCGCAAGGCCAAAGCCAAGCGCGATTATCATGCCGGTGCCGCCGCCCAGGAAATAGCCGACGACGCCGAACAGGGCCATGAGGCCTGCGAGCAGCATTCCGGTCTTGACGGTGTTCATCGGGGTCTCCACCTCGTGGTCAACACGGTATCCATCCTCCAACCCCTATGTGGGAATGGTTCAGCTCCCTCCCAAGAGGTGCGGGACCCTGTATAAGGCTTCTCATGAGCACGAACGACAACACCCCTCCGGACCGCCCCGTCAACGGCGCGGCCCCCGGAAAGCCTCTCTCTCCCGCCGCCCAGCGCGCTCTGCAGGAGGCCGCCCAGCGCCGCCTCGACATCGACGCCCGCGCGGCCGAGATCGCCAAGCAGAAGGAACTCCAGGGCCGCGGCGGCCTTGAGCCCGTCCGCTACGAGGATTGGGAAGTGAAGGGGCTGGCGAGCGATTTTTAGAAGAATCTTCGGGGCGCATGTCACATCCGGCTGTCCCGTCTCGTCTTAGCATCGTCAGCAACCTGACCATGAGGACCTAAGACGATGAAAGCCCGGTTGATTCCCTTTGACGTCGCCCCCGGCTCCCTGAAGCCGATGATCGAGCTGGAAAAGACGCTCAAGAGCAGCGGCTTGGAGTTCAAGCTCATCGAGCTGGTGAAGACCCGCGCCTCGCAGATCAACGGCTGCGCCTATTGCATCCACATTCACACCAAGGATGCCCGCGCCAACGGCGAGACCGAGGAGCGGCTCTATCTCCTGAGCGCCTGGCGGGAATCGCCCCTCTACAGCGAGCGCGAGCGGGCGGCGCTCGCCTGGACCGAGGCCCTGACGCTCGTGGCCGAGACCCATGCGCCCGATGAGGATTACGCGGAGTTGAGCCGGCACTTCACGCCGGCCGAGCAGGTCAACCTGACCCTGCTGATCGGCGCGATCAACGCCTGGAACCGGCTGGCCATCGGCTTCCGATCCATCCATCCGGTCGAGTCTGGCCGTGCTGCCGCCTGACGGCGATGCCGCGGACCGGTTCCAGCCCCTCAGGCCGGGGCTGGTCCGCCTCGCCTATCGCATGCTCGGCTCCATCGCGGAGGCCGAGGATGTGGTGCAGGAGGCCTATATCCGCTGGCACCAGACGGACCGCACCACAATCCGCGAGCCGGGCGCCTTCCTTTCCAAGACCGTCACGCGCCTGTGCCTCGACATCCTGAAATCGGCCAGGGTGAAGCGCGAAACCTATATCGGACCCTGGCTGCCCGAGCCGGTTCTGGAGGCCGATGGGGAGGGCGAGATGGGTGAGGACCTCTCCCTGACCCTGATGATGGCGCTGGAGCGGCTGTCGCCTCTGGAGCGCGCCGCCTTTCTCCTGCATGACGTGTTCGGGCTCGGCTTCGACGAGGTCGCGGCAACCCTCGACCGCGACCCGGCCGCCTGCCGCCAGCTTGCGGCGCGAGCCCGCAAGAACGTGCGGGCCGAGCGACCCCGCTACGCCATCGACCGGGAGGAAGGGGAGCGGGTGACCGATGCCTTCTTCGCGGCCTCTCGCAGCGGCGACCTGACGGCTCTGCGGAATCTCCTGGCGGAGAACGTCGTGGCCCAGACGGATGGCGGCGGCATCCGGAATGCGGCGCTCAATCCGCTGTTCGGTTTTCGCAGGGTCGCCGGCCTGTTTCTGGGGGTGGCGCGCAAGAGCGGAGGTCAGTTGCCCACCGTTCTCTATAAGGGCCTAATCAACGGCTTGCCCGGCTTCGTCACGCTCGAACAGGACGGCATGGTGCAGACCACCGCGCTCGACATCGAGGACGGACGCATCGTTGGAGTCTATATCGTGCGCAATCCCGAGAAGCTCCGGCACCTGGCGGATCTGGCAGACTGACCAGGGCAGCAGGAGCGTTCGCTCCCCTCCGTTCAGAGAGGGTGGTCATCCACGCCCGATGGATGTCACGACGTTGCGCAGCGGCAGCGCCGGTTCTAGGCTGCTCGTGCAGCAGGACAGGTGGCATGAGCGGGGCGGCACGGCTGGAGATGTTCCGGGATCTTCTGAGCGACGCGCATCGCGCGCTCGATCTCCAGTTCGGCTTCGAGCTGTGGGACGGCTCGACGATTCCGGCGGATCTGCCGTCCTATGCCATGCGCCTCGTGATCCGCCGTGAGAGCGTGATCGCCGCCCTGATCCGCCGCCCGAATCTCGACACTGTGCTCAACGCCGTCGTGGCGGGGCTCATCGACCTGAAAAACGGCACCCTGTTCGATCTGGCCGACCAGCGGCCGCAGAAGGTCGCGCGCCGCCTGAAAGCGGTGAGCAAGCGCAAGGCGCTGAAGGTCGCCTATCATTTCCTGCGCGCTCCCGCCGACATGCCGCGTCCGCTCGATCGGGTGAAGGACAACCCGGACGCGCGCGACGGCAGGCCCCAGACCAACAAGAAGAACGTCGCCTATCACTACGACGTGTCGAACGACTTATACCGGCTCTTTCTCGATCCGGAGATGGTCTATACCTGCGCGTATTTTCAGCCGGACTGGCATGACGACATCGCCAGGGCGCAGCGCGACAAGCTCGACATGATCTGCCGCAAGCTGCGGCTCAAACCGAATGAGCGCCTGCTCGACATCGGCTGCGGCTGGGGGGCGCTCATCTGCCACGCGGCGCAGCATTACGGCGTGAAGGCCACGGGCGTGACGCTGTCCGAGGAGCAGGCCGCTCTGGCCAGGGAGAAGATCGCGCGCTTGGGTCTGCAGGATCGCGTCGAGGTTCTGCTGAAGGACTTCACGCAGGTCGAGGGCGAGTTCGACAAGATCTCCTCCATCGGCATGTTCGAGCAGGTGGGGATCGCCAATTACCCGTCTTATTTCAGTGCCGTGCATCGCCTGCTGCGTCCGCGGGGCTTGTATCTCCACCACACCATCGCCCGGCGCGCCAAGCGCAGCGAGCGGGCGTTCCGCAAGCTCAAGCCCGAATACAGGGCGCTCACCCGCTACATCTTTCCCGGCGGCGAACTCGATCATCTGGGCATGTCGATTTCCAACCTGGAGCGATACGGCTTCGAGGTGCACGATGTCGAGGCCTGGCGCGAGCATTACCAGCGCACCACGCGCCTGTGGTGGGAGAATCTCAACGCCCGCCGCAAGGAAGCGGAGGCGCTGGTCGGGCCGGAAAAAACCCGCATGTGGCTGCTCTACCTCGCCGGCTGCTCGCTCGCCTTCGAGCGCGGGGCCGTGGGCGTGAACCAGACGCTCGCCTCCAAGCGCACGCGGGGAGCGTCGGGTTTGCCGCCGAGCCGAGCGGATTTGTATCAATCTTGAACGTCAAACCTGCCTGAACCTCATCCTGAGGAGCCTGCGCAGCAGGCGTCTCGAAGGAGGCTCCAGAGAGCACTGGAGGCGCCCTCGTCCTTCGAGACGGTCGCTCTGCGACCTCCTCAGGATGAGGGCTTATGAAATGCGCCGTCTTATGGCACGACCACCACTCGTGTGCCCACATTCACCTGATCGTAGAGGTGCACGATGTCCTCGTTGAGCATGCGGATGCAGCCGTAGGACGCGTAGGTGCCGATGGAGCTCGGGCGGTTGGTGCCGTGGATGGCGTATTCGTCGAGGTTGAGGGTGAGCGCGCGCGCGCCCATAGGGTTGTTAGGCGCGCCGCCGGGGATCACGTCGGGCAGGCGCGGGTTGTCGCGCTTCACCTCCGCCGGCGGCGACCAGGCGGGCCTCACATACTTGCCGTCGATTTGCGCCTCGCCGAACCATTGCTTGCCGGGCTTGCCCACAGCCACGCGGTAGCGCAGGGCCGTCCCGTCGCCGCGCACGTAATAGAGCCGCCGCTCGGCCGTCTTGATCACAATGGTGCCGGGCGACACGCTTGCCTGAAACGGCACGACCTCGCGGGCTGAGGCGGGCATGGTGGTCACGGCGATGGCGATGATGGCGACGGCGGCAAGGATGCGCATGTCTCGAACCCTCCTGCGGATAGCGTGAGGGTGAGACGCGAAAGATAAGGCTACGGTTCCGTGTGGTTCAGAAAGCGGCGGCGCTGTCATCCCCGCGGCCGTAGACCGGGAAGGGGATCCATAGCGCAGAGCGTGCGGGTGGATTCCCTTCCCCTCCGCTGACGCTCCGGCCGGGAATGACATCCTCCCAGGTCATCACCGGCCTTTGCCGGTGATCTCGATGGCTTGGAGCGCCGTGCTCTTCAGCATCGGGATGGCCGGGACAGGCCCGGCCATGACGTGGTGAGTTTAAACGTAGACCAGGACCGCCTGCGCGTCCGGGATGACGCGTTGTGCTAGGCCGCCTGCGTGCGCTTGTTCTGGCGGTTGGTGATGAGATCATCGACCACGCCGGGATCGGCGAGCGTCGAGGTGTCGCCGAGCGAGCCGAACTCGTCTTCGGCGATCTTGCGCAGGATGCGGCGCATGATCTTGCCCGAGCGCGTCTTGGGCAGGCCCGGGGCGAACTGGATCAGATCCGGGGACGCGATAGGGCCGATTTCCTTGCGCACCCAGGCCACCAGCTCCTTGCGCAGCTCTTCGGAGGGCTGTTCGCCGGCCATCAGGGTCACGTAGGCGTAGATGCCCTGGCCCTTGATGTCGTGCGGATAGCCCACGACGGCGGCTTCCGACACCTTCGGGTGCGCCACGAGCGCCGATTCCACTTCCGCCGTGCCCATGCGGTGGCCGGACACGTTGATCACGTCGTCCACGCGGCCGGTGATCCAGTAATAGCCATCCGCATCCCGGCGGCAGCCGTCACCGGTGAAGTACTTTCCGGGATAGGTGGAGAAGTAGGTCTGCACGAAGCGCTCGTGGTCGCCGTAGACCGTGCGCATCTGGCCGGGCCAGGAATCGGCGATCACGAGATTGCCCTCGGCCGCGCCCTCCAGCACCTTGCCTTCCGCATCCACCACCTGCGGCTGCACGCCGAAGAAGGGCTTCGTGGCGGAACCCGGCTTGAGCTTGGTGGCGCCGGGCAGCGGCGCGATCAGGATGCCGCCGGTCTCCGTCTGCCACCAGGTGTCGACGATGGGGCAGCGGCTGTCACCCACCACCCGGTGATACCATTCCCAGGCTTCCGGGTTGATCGGCTCGCCCACGGAGCCGAGCAGGCGCAGCGACTTGCGCGACGTTATCTTCACCGGCTCCTCGCCCGCCTGCATGAGCGAGCGGATGGCGGTGGGGGCGGTGTAGAAGATGTTGACCTGGTGCTTGTCGATCACCTCCCAGAAGCGGGAGATCGACGGATAGGTGGGCACGCCCTCGAACATGAGCGTGGTGGCGCCGTTCGCCAGCGGTCCGTAGAGGATGTAGGAATGGCCCGTCACCCAGCCCACGTCGGCGGTGCACCAGTAGATGTCGCCGTCGTGGTAATCGAACACGTATTGATGCGTCATCGCCGCATGGACGAGATAGCCGCCCGTGGTGTGCAGCACGCCCTTCGGGGTGCCGGTCGAGCCCGAGGTGTAGAGGATGAACAGCGGATCCTCCGCGTTCATCTCCTCGTAGGGGCACTCGTCGGAAACCTGCGCCGCCGCCTCGTCGTAATAGACGTCGCGGCCCGGCAGCATGTTGACGGCCGATCCCGTGCGGCGCACCACCAGCACGTGGTCGACGACGCCGGCGCCGACGCGCTCGAGGGCCGCGTCCACGTTCACCTTCAGCGGCACCTTGCGCCCGCCGCGCAGGCCCTCGTCGGCCGTGATGATGAAGGCGGATTTCGCGTCCTGTATGCGGCTGGCGAGCGAATCCGGCGAGAAGCCGCCGAACACCACGGAGTGGATCGCGCCCAACCGCGCGCAGGCCAGCATCGCATAGGCCGCTTCCGGGATCATCGGCATGTAGATCGTGACGCGGTCGCCCTTCTCCACGCCGCGGTTGCGCATGATGTTGGCCATGCGGTTCACCTCCGCGGCGAGTTCGCGGTAGGTGATCTTTTTGGACTCGGACGGGTCGTCGCCTTCCCAGATGATGGCCACCTGGTCGCCGCGGGTGTGGAGGTGCCGGTCGATGCAGTTATAGGCCACGTTGGTGACCCCATCCTCGAACCAGCGGATCGAGACGGTCTCGGGGCCGAAATTGGTGTTCTTGATTCGGGTCGGCGCCTTGAACCAATGGATGCGCTTGGCTTCCTCGGCCCAGAAGGCCTCCGGGTCCCTGATCGAGGCCTCGTACTTGGCCCGGTAGCCCGCCTCATCAAGATAGGCGCGGTGGGTCCACTCGGACGGCACGTCGTAGATCTTCTCTTCCATGGCGCTTCTCCCAGACGCTGGCCTAGAGCATCGGACCCAAAGTGGATTTGCACTTTCGGGACCATCCGATGCGCTCATCAATTTAGCGCTAGATTTACGGAAAGAGAGAGGGGTCGGGCAAGCGGGGCCGGGATCGCACTTTGGTCTTTGCTACTTTCGGGGTGCAGTGCAGCATCGTCGTCCCGGACGGTGTACGGCGACGATCGGGATCTTTGGCGAGGCGCGCATCTTCTCGCGCCGCCGCCATCACCTCCCGGTCAGGTCGGGGCCGAGGACCTGCACCGGCTTGTTCTGGCTGCCGATCCTGACGGCCGCCGCGTTCGTCGGATGGCCTCCGCGAATTACGCGGCCTTGCGCGTCAGGGTTTGCTCGACCCAAGTTCCCGCTTCTTCAGGCGTCCTGAACAGGGGCGCGTTCTGGCTGTTGCACTTGCCGAACCCGGCTTCCAGGTGCCACCAGCCCTTGTGCTCCGGGTCGTGGTGCGTCCCCTCGAGGCGAACGAACACGGCGGCCAACTGGTTGTCCGCGAGGACAAGCCTGCCATCTGTGTCATGACCGTCGATGAGCACGCGCATAGGTATAAATGTGATGTCGAGGACCATCGCCTTCGGCTTCCAGGCTGGGGCGAAAGGTCCGTGCCAAGTGGCCGGACACCCTAGAAAAATTCATCCTGATAAAGCAATTTACTTTCAGCCCCTTTTTCATAGCTTTATCTGGCTGTTAAACAAGTATATTGATGCGAAACACTCGGATAAATTCTAAAAAGGTGCATCTCGTCGATGATGTTAATCTTGGAGATTAACATAAAACAGTGACGGGCATTCGTTTGTGTGCTATGGAGGGTTCATTGTCAGCCACTGGTCTTGGGCGCTGATACCTGAGAGATACGACGTGCTCCCGCCTGCAAACGAGGGAGCGCCATCATGCACTCACCTTTTCATCCTGACTACAATCCGCTCATCCGCAAGATCGAGAGTGCCCATACGCTCACGGGCGACGAGCGGCAGGCGCTTGAGACCCTGCCGATGCAAGTGCAGGTGATCAAGGCCGATCAGGACATCGTGCGCGAGGGGGATCGTCCCTCCCGCTCCTGCCTGCTTCTGAGCGGCTTTACCTGTACCTACAAGATCACAGCTGGGGGCAAGCGCCAGATCGTCTCCTTCAACATTCCCGGCGACATTCCCGACCTCCAGAGCCTGCATCTGAAGGTGCTCGACAACAGCGTCGCCACCATCAGCCAGTGCCGTGTCGGCTTCGTCACCCACGAAGACCTGCGCAACCTCTGCGCCCGCCATCCGCGGATCACGAGTGCGTTCTGGCGCGAGACCCTGATCGATGCGGCCATCTTCCGGGAGTGGGTGACCAATGTCGGCCGGCGCGAAGGTGTGAGCCGCATGGCCCATGTGCTGTGCGAGCTGCTGGTGCGCCTGCGGGCCGTGGACCTTGTCGAGGACCATGCCTGTGATCTGCCGATCACCCAGAGCGAGTTCGCCGATGCCCTCGGCTTCACCACGGTGCACGTCAACCGGGTGCTGCAGCAGATGCGGACCGATGGTCTGATCGTGACCCAAGGATCCAGGCTGAACATTCCTGATTGGGAGAAGTTGAAGCAGGTGGGCGAATTCGACCCCACCTACCTGCACCTGGAGAATGATCAGGCCGCCGCATGACCCTCACGCTTCACCCTATCCGCGTGGCGACCGGCTTCGACGAGGAAGGCATGCTGGTCCTCGACGAGGAGGAGCGGCTGGTGGCGGTGCTGGTGCGCCTGTCGGACGAGAACGAGGTGGCTCCCGGGCAGTGGTACCTGGAGGCAGGCTTCGGCCGTCTCGAAGGGATCGACCGACCGACCTTCTCCAGCCTGGACATGGCCAGGGATTGGATCGGTCAGCGTCTCTCCCGGACCTAATCTTCCCCCCGCGACATCCAAACTTGGCAGGCACTGACGAGCGGCAGGGCTATCCTGCCGGATGGCCGAGGCTTATTCAGGCACGTAGCGCAGGTAGGTCGTCTTGCTGGCGCGGGCGAAGTCGATGTCGACCTCCACGGTGGCGTAGGGCGCCTCCGGGGTCGTCTCGGCCAGCACGTTGCCCTCCGGGTCCACCACCCAGCCGAGCCCGCCGCAATTGGCCTTGTAGCCTTTTGGCGCCCACAGGTTGGATGACAGGCAATAGGCGCCCGCGCAGACGGCCGCCGCCTGGCCGCCGGCCAGCCACTTGCGGGTGGACCCATGCGGCGTCGCCCGCGGGACGCACAGGAGATCGGCGCGGCTCGCCGCGTAATGGCGCGCCCATTCGAAGAACCACATCTCGGTGCAGATCTGCACGCCGATGCGCATGCCCAGTGCCCTGGCGATGTCGAAGGTGCCCGGACCGCGCTCGTACCAGGTATGCTCGTAATAGCCCTCCTCGTCGGGAAGGTAGTATTTCTGATGAACGGGAACGGCGCCCGTTTCCTCCGTCCAGAGATACGCCTCGTTGCGCCGGCTGCCGTGGGGCAGCACGATGGGCCGCGTGCCCATGACGGCCCTGGCGTTCAACGCCGACATGCGCGCGATGCGCGCCTCATGCAAAGCCACCGCCTTCTGCCACTGGGCGGCATTCGGCTCAGGGTCGGCCGCCAGCCACTCGCCGAAGCACATCTCCGGCACCAGCAGGAAATCCGACGCCTCCTTCGCCACATGCGCGGCGAGGCCCTTCAGCGCCTCGTCCAGATGATCCGGGCGGCAATCGATCTGACAGACGGTAACCTTCATGGCGTCACAGCCCCTTTTTCTTCACAGCCCGCCCATCCGGCACACGATGGCCCATTCCTCGTCCGTCACCGGCTGCACCGACAGGCGGGAATTGTTGACCAAAATCATCTTTTCGAGCCCGGGCACTTTCTTGATATCGTCGAGGGTCACGGGTTTCGGCAGAGCCTTCACGGCCTTGATGTCGACCATGCCGAACTTGCCCGTCTCGTCCGTGTGATCGGGGTAGTATTCCCGGATCACCTCGACGATGCCCACCACCGCCTTGCCCTCATTCGAGTGATAAAAGAAACCCTGCTCGCCGACCTTCATGGCCATCAGGTTCTGCTTGGCGACGTGATTGCGCACGCCGTTCCAATGGGTGCCTTTCGCGCCTTCGGCGACTTGCTGATCCCAGGACCAGACGGAGGGTTCGGATTTGTAGAGCCAATGGGCCATGTTCTGCTTACCCCTTCACTTGCATCGCGAAATCTTCGTTTCGCCTTAGCGCATCACATTGAGCATCGGACCCAAAAGTGCAAATCCACTTTTGGGTCCGATGCTTCAATGCTCAGACTTGATCGGTCGGTTCATCAGCGCATCGACAGCCTGATCGAGAGTCCATGCGCCGGACAGGATCTGCTCGACCGCTTCCGCAATCGGCATGTCGATGCCTTTTGCCCGCGCCAGCGCCACGAGGGCGCTTGCGGTGGCTGCGCCCTCCACCAGCTTGCCGCCGGCGGCCGCCTCGACGCTCATCCCCTGGCCGAGGCGCTGGCCGAAGGCGAAGTTGCGCGACTGCGCGGTGGAGCAGGTGAGCACCAGATCGCCGAGACCGGAGAGCCCCATGAGCGTCTCGGGCTCCCCGCCATAGGCGCGGGCGAAGCGCAGGAGCTCGGCGAAGCCGCGGGCGATCAGCGCTGCCTTGGCGCTCTCGCCGAGGCCCTTGCCCGCCACGGCCCCGCAGGCGATGGCCAGCACGTTCTTGGCGGCGCCCCCGATCTCGACGCCGCGCACATCGCTCCGGTGATAGACGCGCAAGGTCGGGCCGGACAGCGCATTGGCCATCGCTTCCGCCAGCGCCGTATCGCGGCAGGCCAGCGTCACGGCAGTGGGCAGGCCGCGGGCTACGTCATGGGCGAAGCTCGGGCCCGACAGCACGGCCACGGGCGCGCCGGGGCGCACCTCCGCGACCACGTCGCAGAGAAAGGCCCCGCTGCCGCGTTCGATGCCTTTGGCGCAGAGCACCAGCGACACCGAAGCAGGCAGCACGCAGGCGAGCGCCGCCGTCACCTCGCGCGTGGTCTGCGCGGGCGTGACGAGAAGGACGGCGCTGGACGCGGCAAGCGCGCTCAGCTCGGCGGTCGGCCTGATGCGCTCATGGAGCTTCACGCCCGGCAGGCAGCGCTCATTCGTGCGTGTCGCCACCAGCGCATCCGCCTGCTCGGGCGAGCGCATCCAGAGCACCACGTCGTTCCCGGCGGCTGCCGCCGCGTTGGCGAGTGCCGTTCCCCAGGCGCCGGCTCCGGCAATGCCGATCGGCTGCGACGCCATCAGGCCTTCGCTCCCGCCTCGTCGCGGCTGGTGTCGAGGGGCCAGCGGGCGCGGGCAGGCGCCGCGATGTCGTCGATGAGGCCGAGACGCATGCGCTCGAGTCCGGCCCAGGCGATCATCGCGCCGTTGTCGCCGCACAAATTCACGGGCGGCGCCACGAGCTTGAGGCCGGCCTCGACCGCGAGCCGCTGCAGCCCCTGGCGCATGCCCTGGTTGGCGGCAACGCCGCCCGCCACCACGAGGGCCGCCGGATGGCCGGCGATCTCGCGGAAGGCGCGCAGGCCCACGCGGGTGCGGTCCACCACCACGTCCACGATGGCCGCTTGGAAGCTGGCGCACAGATCGGCGATGTCGCTGGCGGTCAGCGGCGCGATCTTCTCCGCCTCGATGCGCACGGCCGTCTTGAGGCCGGAGAGCGAAAAGTTCGGCTCCTTGCGGCCCTGCATCGGGCGCGGGAAGGCGAAGCGTTCGGGATTGCCCTTCGCGGCCTCGCGCTCCACATGCGGGCCGCCGGGATAAGGCAGCCCCAGCATCTTGGCGACCTTGTCGAAGGCCTCGCCGATGGCGTCGTCGATGGTGGTGCCGATGCGCACGTAATCGCCGACGCCGCGCACCGCCACGAGCTGCGTGTGGCCGCCGGAGGCCAGTAGCAGCAGGTAGGGAAAGCCGATGCCGTCGGTAAGCCGCGCGGTGAGTGCATGGGCCTCGAGATGGTTCACCGCCATCAGGGGCTTGCGGGTCACGAGCGCGATGGCTTTCGCCGTGGTGAGCCCCACCAGCACGCCGCCGATGAGGCCGGGGCCGGCCGCGACCGCGATGCCGTCGATGTCCTTGACCGAGCAGTTCGCGTTTTTCAGCGCACGGGCGATCAGCCGGTCGATCACCTCCACATGAGCGCGCGCCGCGATCTCCGGCACCACGCCGCCGTAGCGGGCGTGCTCGGCGATCTGGCTTAAAACCTCGTTGGAGAGGATCTCGCCCCGTCCGTCGAAGCCGACGCCCACGACGGCGGCCGCGGTCTCGTCGCAGGTGGTCTCGATGCCTAGAATGCGCATGATCTCTGGCTGCTCGAATTAAGGTGTTGTCCGGGGTTTCGGCCCGGCGCTCCTCCCCCTATAGTCCGCCGCGCCGCACAAGATCAAACGCCGAAATCATTCTTCAGGAGAGCAGAACCGGAATGGCCGCTTCACCCACCCTGGTCATCGGTACGCGGGGCAGCCCGCTGGCGCTGGCCCAGGCCCACGAGACGCAAGACAGGCTGGTCGCCGCCCATGGCTGGGCTGTCGAGCACCTGCCCCTGTCGATCATCAAGACCACGGGCGACGCCATTCAGGACCGGCCCCTGTCGGAGGCCGGCGGCAAGGGGCTCTTCACCAAGGAGCTCGACATCGCGCTGCTCGAAGGCTCCATCGACCTCGCGGTCCATTCCGCCAAGGACCTGCCGACGACCCTGCCGGAGGGCATTGTGATCGCCGGCTTCCTGCCGCGCGAGGACGTGCGCGACGCCTTCATCAGCCACCGGTTCAAGAGCATCGGCGACCTGCCGCAGGGCGCGGTCGTCGGCTCGGCGTCGCTCAGGCGCCAGGCGCAGATCCGCCGCTTGCGGCCCGATCTCCAGGTCACGCTCCTGCGCGGCAATGTGCAGACGCGGCTCGCCAAGTTGGAGCGCGGCGAGGTCGACGCGACGCTGCTCGCCATGGCGGGCCTGCGCCGCCTCGGCCTCACCGATCACGTGACCACGACCCTGGAGACGGACGACTTCCTGCCGGCCGTGGGGCAGGGGGCGATCGCCATTGCGATCCGGGCCGAGGACGAGCGGGTTCGCGAGGCGATTGCCCCGATTCTCGATGCCCCGACCGGACAGGCGCTCGCGGCCGAGCGAGCCTTTCTCACCATCCTCGACGGCTCCTGCCGCACGCCCATCGCAGGCCACGCGCGGCTCGTCGGCGGCGAACTCGAATTCCGCGGCCTCGTGCTGCGCCCGGACGGGTCGGAGAGCCTGGAGGCTGTCCGCCGCGGCTTGCCCGAGGATGCCGTCGCCCTCGGACGAGATGCCGGAAGCGAGCTGCGTTCCCGCATGCCGCCGGATTTCCTCAAAGCGTGATGCAAGTCCTGGTCACCCGCTCGGCCGACGATGCCGCGCGCACGGCAGAAAAGCTCGCGGCCCGCGGCCACGAGGCGTTGCTGGCGCCTGTGACCCGGATCGTGCCGACCGGCGATCCGATGCCGTCGGGGCCTTACGACGCACTGATCGTCACCAGCGCCCATGCAGCGGCAGCCCTGGCGAGCCTCGACCGAATGAGCCCCGTTTTCGCCGTCGGCGAGCGCACGGCCGAAGCGGTGCGGGCAACAGGCTTTGCCAGCATCACCGTGGCGGAGGGCGATGCGGTCTCTCTCGCGCGGCTGATTCGCGGCACGCTGGAACCCGGCCTGACCCTGCTCCACGTGACCGCGCGCCATCACAAGGAGGAACCGGCGGCCTCCTTGAGGGCTTCCGGCTTCACAATCCTGCAATGGGAAGCCTACGAGGCTAAGGCTGTCGGTACGCTGCCGGACAGCGCCGTCGAGGCCATGCGCTCTGGCCAAATCGGCGCCGCGCTCCATTATTCCCGACGGAGCGCGGATCTCGTGATCCGGCTGGCAGGAGAGGCAGGTCTGGCATCGCGCCTCTTAGGGATTTTCCATCTCTGCCTGTCGGCCGACGTAGCCGCGCCCCTGGCATCGGCAGGCGCCACGACCCTCGTGGCGGAGGAGCCGTCGGAAGAAGCGCTGCTCGGGCTTCTCGACCGGGTCCCATGACCTTGGCCGTGACTTCGGCTACGATCCCCCAGGGGATCTTTGTCATAAGGAGAGGATCATGGTCCCGTGGGTCTGCCGATCTTGGACAATCACCGGCTCTTGAGGGAACGAAACCTGAGCGCCCAAGCTTGCCTCAATTGCCTATCACACTGCCCTTTTGAAGACCTCGCCCCAGGGAGATGTTTTCCTGGCGACCCTGCAAGAGAGACCCGTGACCGATCCATCTGACCCCCGACGCCCCAAATCCTCCCGCAAGAAGCCCTCGCGCGAGCCGGCTACCATCGACCTGAAGGCCACCGTGATCGACGACGGCACGGTTCAGGCCGATCCCGAGGCGGCCGCCCAGGAGACTGTCGGCCAGGACACCCTTGGGCGAGATACTGTCGGTGAGGAGACCCGCGTGCCGGAGACTGCCATGACGGACACCCTGTCGGGCGCGCAGGCGGACGAGACCATCGCCAGCGGCAGCGAGCCCCCGGCCGAGGACGTGGTGGCGTCTCCGGAAGCGACCCTCGATTCGGGTTCGGGCACCGACACGCTGCCCTCGGAGTCCTCCCTTGAGCAGATGGCCGGGCAGGATACCAGTTCGAGCGGCAGCTCCTACCAGGATCCTTCCACGTCGGAGACGCGTACGGATTCCGTGCCTCCGCCGCCCGCTCCCGAGAGGCGCAGCTCCGCCGGGGCTCTCATCGGATCGGGCCTCCTCGGCGGCCTCGTCGGGGCGGGGCTCGTCTATGGGCTGCAGACCTGGCAGGGACAAACTCCTGCGCAGGAAGATCCCCGCATTGCCCAGCTCGAACAGCAGGTGAGCGCACTGCGCCAGCAGCCGGCCGCGCCAGGAGGCCAGCCGCCGGGCGACACCGGGGCACTGGAGGGGCGGATTCAGGCCATCGAGACGGCCCGGGGCGAGCTCGACCAGCGGCTCCAGGCGATCCAGGGCGCTGCCGAGCAGGCGGCGTCCCAGGCGCAGGAGGCCCTGAACCGTCCGGTGCCGGAGGCGAGTCAACCTCAAGCCTCTCTCCAGACCGAGGCGGCGCTGACGGAACTCTCCAACCGCCTCGGCGCTCTTGACGAGCAGGTGCGGGCGAATGCGCAGAACGCCACGAACGCGGCGAATGCCACGCAGGAGATCGACCGCCGTCTCGCGGACCTCGATCGCCGCTTTGGCGAGCGCGAGCAACGCTTCCAGGAAACGGACCGGCGTCTTGCCGATCTCGACCGCCAGCTGGCGGAAAGCAACCGGCGCTTTGCCGACACGGACCGTCGCTTCGGCGAGCAGGAGCAGCGCCTTGCCGCCCTGTCCCAGCAGGCCGCCGAGAACACCAGGAACGTCACCACGGCAAGCCAGACCGGAACCCGCGTGGTGCTGGCCGGGCGCCTGAACGAAGCCCTGCAGGGCGGTACCCCTTACGCAGAGGTGCTCGACGGTGTGAGGAAGGCCGGCACCGACCCCGCCCGGGTGGCGCCCCTCGAACCTTTTGCCCAGGAGGGCGCCCCGACCCCGGCCGAATTGGCTCAGAGCTTCGAACCCGTTGAGACGGCGATCCTGCGTGAGAGCCGCGGCCCGGCCGAGGGCTGGACCGACCGCATCCTGCGCATGGCCGACAAGGTGGTGACGGTCCGGCCCGTGAACGAACCCGGCGGCAGTGGCGTTTCTGCTAGCGTCACCCGTATCCGACAGGCCCTGGAGCGCGGCGACGTGGTGGAGGCGGCGGCCGCCTGGGACGCTCTGCCGGAGCCGGCACGACGGGTGTCCGAGGAATGGGGCCGGCAGGTCAAGGCCGTCGCTGATGCGCATCGGGCCGCCCAAGCCATCAGCTCTGATGCCCTCGCCACCCTCAACCGTACGACGCAATAAGAAAAGGATCAGCCCAGCATGTGGCGCGCTCTCGTCTTCATCGGTCTTCTCTGCGTGGCGGCCTTCGGTGCCGTCTGGCTGGCCGACCGGCCCGGCTCGGTTCTGATCACCTTTGCGGGCTACGAGATCCAGATGTCGGTGGCGGTCGCCGCCATCGCGCTTGCGGGCCTCGCGCTCTTCCTGGCGCTGCTCTGGTCCTTGGTCTCCGGCATCCTGCACCTGCCTTCCCGCCTGACCTTCGCGTCGCGGGCGCGCCGCCGCTCCCGCGGCTATCAGGCGATCTCCCGCGGCATGGTGGCCGTGGGCGCGGGCGACACCATCGCGGCCCGCCGCTACGCCAACGAGGCCGAGCGGCTTCTAGGCCGTGAGCCCCTGACGCTGCTGCTCAAGGCGCAGGCGGCCCAGGTTTCTGGCAACCGCGAGGCGGCCGAGGCCGCTTTCGGCCAGATGATGGAGGAGGACGAAACCCGTGTGCTCGGCCTGCGCGGCCTCTTCGTCGAGGCCCGGCGCCGTGGGGATACGGGGGCGGCCCAGCAATACGCGTCCGAGGCGGTCCGTCTGGCGCCTGCCGCCGCCTGGGCGAGCGATGCTGTTCTTGAAGCGCGCTGTGCCGATCACGATTGGCGCGGGGCCCTGGAGGCGGTCGAGCGGCGCGCCTCGCTGGGTCTCCTGAACAAGGCCACGGCCAAGCGCCACCGGGCCGTCCTGCTGACAGCCGATGCCCTGGAGCGAGTGGATCACGATCCCGACGGCGCTCTCAGGAGCGCCCAGGATGCGGTGAGGCTCGCACCCGATCTCGTGCTGGCTGCGGCCATGGCCGGCCGCATGCTGTCGCGCAAGGGCGATCTGCGCAAGGCCGCCAAGGTGCTGGAGACTGCCTGGCGCAGCCTACCCCATCCGGATCTCGCCGATGTCTATCTCAACCTGCGCCCGGGCGATTCCGGCCTCGATCGTTTGAAACGGGCCGAAACCTTGATGAAGCTCGCCGGCGGTGCGCCGGAGGGGCGGCTGGCTGTGGCCCGCGCGGCGCTTGAGGCGCGCGAATTCGCCCGTGCCCGCGAGGCGCTGGAGCCGCTGCTGCAGGAGCGGCCGAGCATGCGGGTTTGCCTCCTCATGTCCGACCTGGAGCAGGCAGAGCACGGCTCCACCGGCAAGGGCCGCGAATGGCTTGCCCGCGCCACCCGCGCGCCGCGGGACCCGGCCTGGATCGCCGACGGGATCGTGTCCGATCACTGGCTGCCGATCTCGCCCGTCACCGGCCGCCTCGACGCCTTCGTCTGGCAGGCGCCGCCGGACGTGCTGGTCGCCCCCGAACTCACCCTGCATGACGATGTAACGGCGGATCTCGACGACGAGCCGAAGCCGCTGCCGGCCGTGGCCGCGCCCTCACCTGAAGTCGTGTCTGCTCCTGCGCCTGTCTCCGAACCCGTGGCCCTAAATGAGCCGGTCCTCGATCCGGAAGACGATGTGCTGAAGAGCGAGTTGAAAGCCGCCCTGAGCGATGCGGAGCCTGTGAAGGAGGAAACGCCGCCTCCGCCGCCTCTGCGGGAGCCCGTGGTCTTCCCGGCCACGCCTCCGGACGTGCCGAAGCCGAAGGAAGAGGCGGCCGCGCGCCGCAGCATTTTTTCGGTCTGGTAGGGCCTTTCCAACCTTTCCCGCCTTGCCAACCGGCAGGCGAGGGGGTAAGAGGGCGACCTCTCGGATCGCAAGATTTGCGATGCCGCAATAGCTCAGCTGGTAGAGCACCTCATTCGTAATGAGGGGGTCGGGGGTTCGAATCCCTCTTGCGGCACCATTCCCATTCTCGGCATTGGCCGGCGGTGGGGAAGGAATGGCAGGGGGCCATAGCTCAGCTGGGAGAGCGCTTGCATGGCATGCAAGAGGTCGGCGGTTCGATCCCGCCTGGCTCCACCATCCTGTTGGATCTGAGAAGGAGCGTGCGGGTGTAGCTCAGGGGTAGAGCACAACCTTGCCAAGGTTGGGGTCGAGGGTTCGAATCCCTTCGCCCGCTCCAATTCCTTCATGAAGGAAATCCATCGACAAGGCGCCTTCGGGCGCCTTTCGTGTTTTCAAGCCCGCCCAAGCAAACGGGCCCATTCCATGAAGGAAAATGGGCCCGCGGTGACTCGAGGTCACGCGTCATTGACGTTCATCCGGTTTGAACCGGCGGTATATGTCAGATTGTCGGGCTGAAGGCTGCCTCCGACGCTCAACTTCGCAACGTGGAGGGGGCGGTCAGCCCATTCGAGATCGCTATGCGAACCTCCATCCATTCAGGCCGGGGCGGGTGCCCGGTTCATCAGGCTGCGGGATCAGCGTCCGTGAAGAACCCACTAGAACGTCATGCCGATCCGTTTTCCGTGACGGGTACTTCCAGGTTTGGATCACGACCCGTCATGATGAGTAAAGCACTCAACGGATGCTTGTTTCAGCGTAGCGGCAAAGAAAAAGACCCGGCTAAACGTTGCCGGGTCTTTTGCTCTTCATGAGAATGCAGGTGCCTTAAGCGGCTTTGACGCCTTGGAGGAAGTCCTGGACCTCTCTGGAGAGGTCGTTGGAGTGGCGCGACAGCTCCTGGGC
>NZ_JAFBID010000070.1 GCF_016811235.1 Microvirga arabica | reverse complement strand
CGTTTCAACACCATCACTTTGAGGGACAGCCACCCCGCTCCGCTAGCTCGTGAGCGGCAGGCCCATTACGGCATCTAACGGTCAACTTGGCTCTGAAACAATTTCCGGAACGATTGCCACTACGCGTGCATCGCACTGGATTTTTTGGTGAAGATTGCCTGGTGAGACTATCGCCATAACTACGGCAGCACGACCGAGACGGCCGATTAATCAGAATTCAGGGTTCGAGCGGAGGACCGTGACAAGAACTAGGCTGTTCCCGATCCGAGCAGATGCATCACAATCTATCAGCCCCGCCGCGGCTGCAGAGCCCGCGCCAGTTCGCGAATGACCGCATCCTCGATGCCGAGGTCATCGATCTCCCCATCTGCCTCGGCGTCCGGCGCTCGCACAGGAGCGGCTAAGGCCAGAGAAACATCAGCAGCAGGTGCGTCCGGCTCCCCGGCTTTCCCCTGAACCGGCCAGGTTGTGAATCGGTCCTCGAGCAGGTCAAGCAGGCTGTTGAGGGCGGCGTTCGTGACATCCACTTCCGGAGCCTCCGGAGCACCATCGAGAGCCAGGCGCCGGCGCTGGTAAGTGGGCTCCTTGCTGACCTCGGGTCCAAACCAGGGCAGCGGAGGCAAGTCCGGCTCACCCTCCGGCGCAACCTCAACCGCGACCAGATCGAGAGGACCGGGCCTGACGAAATGAAGGGTCTGGATCTCGTGTGAGCCGATGAAGAGCTTGGTCCGCACGTACTCCACCTGGCCATGGCTGACGGCCAGCAGGGCTTGGGCATGGGCCAGAGGCACGCTGGCCTGCTCATTGGGCGCTTCACCCTCCATGGCCTCAAGGATCAGGCTGCTCCGGGGCTCCTCGATCCGCACAAAGATGCCGCGCTGCGGCTGGTCGGGAAAGTAGCCCTCCAGCACCCGCTCACCTCCCCTCTCCTTCTGGATCAGGCGAGCCAGAGACGGAGCAATGAGAAAGTGACGATGCGTGCTCATCAGGCTTGTACTCCCACCGGTGCCTTTATTGGTCCTAGCACCCTGCTCATGGAATTAGGGCGCAGGGTTCAAGAGCGGAAGCAGCTTGAATTGCAAGAAGGTCGCGTAGTTAACCCCGACACTTGACCCCGTGGCCAGACACGGCAGGATAACCTGGCGAAAGCGCACCTGACGAGACTTAAGGAACATGCAATGGCGACTGGTACTGTGAAGTGGTACAACGAGACAAAGGGCTATGGCTTCATTCAGCCGGACAGCGGAGGCAAGGACGTCTTCGTTCATGCCACAGCCCTTGAGCGAGCCGGCATGCGCGGTCTCGCTGAAGGTCAGAAGATCTCCTACGAGGTGGAGGCTGACCGCCGCACAGGCAAAGAGTCTGCAACCAACCTGCAAAAAGCGTAATCAGCGGATAGTCGGGGAGCTTAGTGCTGGCTCGTCAAGCCGCTCCTGACAGAGCGGCTTGGTTGATCCTCCTGGGACCGCAGTCTCAGGCTGAGACCTCATCATGCCAAGTCGCCACGATGAACGTGAGACCGACAGCGAGACTGGAGAGGCCGTTCAAGCCTCTCACCCATCCACAACTCCCGCAACGGGCTGGCGTTAGGGCAATACAGGCCATAGAGCAAGCGGGCGTGCCCCTGATCGAGATGATGCCCTGATAAAATCGACCGCCCGATGCAGTACCTATGCCTTCAAACAAGAAGCGACAGCAGCCCTAGACGACCACCCTTCTATTTCCTAACAACCAATGACTATCGACCTGCGATCTGCCTGTTCAGACGACTACGCCTTTGCTCTCAGTCTTTATGTCGAGACGATCAAACCTCTCGCAGGGACCTGGGGCGAGTGGAGGGAGGAGGACCAGCTGGCCCAGTTTGCAAGCCTCTGGCGTCCAGCCGATACGAGGATCATCACGCTCAGTGGCGGAGAGGACATCGGCTGGGTGGAGTTTCGCCTAACTGGGGACGAAATCTTCCTGAAGCAACTATATATCTCCCCTGCTCATCAGCGGCGCGGGATTGGCTCAAGGGTCATGCAGCGGTTGATGGAGGGGCTTCGGGGGACAGCGAGGACCATGGCTCTCTTCGTTTTGAAGAATAATCCTGCCTTTCGGTTCTACAAGCGGCACGGGTTCTCGATTGCACAGGAAACAAGAACGAAGTTCGTGATGCGTCGCGAGATCGACAAGGCAGCCTGACCAATCCTCTTGAATGCTGACTCCCGACGCAGCGAAGTTCAACGCTACACTGATCCTGGGAGGAGCCATGAACATCTTCGTGCTGACGGGGGCTGGCGTGTCGGCCGAGAGTGGCTTGGGCACCTTCCGGGACAAGGATGGGCTGTGGTCCCGCTTTGATCCGATGAAGCTCGCTACGCCAGAGGCATTTGCTCACAATCCGGACGAGGTGCATGCCTTCTACAACATGCGCCGCCAGAACCTCCTGTCAGCAGAGCCCAACGCCGCTCACCGGGCGCTTGCCCGCTTGGAGGGCGGTCTAGCCGAGCGCGGCGGTAGCCTGTTTCTGTGTACCCAGAACATCGACGACCTTCACGAGCGGGCGGGCTCGCAGCGGGTCTTCCATATGCACGGCGAACTGCTCAAGGCCCGTTGCACCGCCTGCGGTGGAACGATGACATGGCATGAGGATTTGAGCGTCGAGGTCCCCTGCCCGTCCTGCCGCCGTTCAGGAGAATTGAGACCTCACGTGGTCTGGTTCGGCGAGATGCCTATGGAGATGAATGCAATCTATGATGCCCTCCTGGAGGCAGACCTGTTTGTTGCCATCGGCACCTCGGGCTCGGTCTATCCGGCTGCCGGGTTCGTGTCGGAGGCACGGGGCCATGGCATCCGCACCTGTGAGATCAATCTGGAGCCCTCCGACAACGCCAGACAGTTCGATGAGGGACGGTATGGTCCAGCGAGCGAGGCCGTCCCAGCGTGGGTTGAGCAGGTACTATCTTAGGTAAGTGCAGGGGCCAAGACGGGTTTATGGCCCCGATCCACGCTCGCCTACATACGAGAGCCATTACGCTGGCGCACAGCCGGACGAGATGCATCGTCCGGCTCTGACTCACGTTCGGCGGAGGTGTCCATGCGAGCATCCGCGCATGAGGTCGAGAAGTCGCGCGCAGGTGCTCTTCAGGACACCGGCTTCGGTCATGCACGCGTCATCACGTCCAGCGACCCATGTGATTGCAGGAAGGCAGACAGGGAACGTTCGATCAGAGCACGATCGAGACCGTCGACGATGAGGACGAGGCGCGAGCGGCGGTCCTCGTCCGGCCATACCGCCATGTGCACGGGAGGGTGGACCAAATGCTGCACGCCATGGACGGCCACGGGCGCGGGCGAACCCGCAACGTTGAGGATGCCCTTGACGCGCAGGACCGCTGTCCCGTGGCGATTGAGCAGCATGGTCAGCCAAATGCCGAATGCCGTCCAATCAAGCGGCTTGTCGAACACCAGAGCGAACGCATGGATGCCGTCGCAGTGGCGGCTCGGGTTATGGCCATGGCCAGCGACGTTGACGATGTAACGCACGCCATCGGCCCCGTCCCCGAGCGCCCTCCTGAGGGCAGCGATGTGCGACCGCAAGCTGCTCTCGTCGACCGTGACCTCCTGCCAGACCTGAGCCATGAGCTCTTGCCGGGTCACCACCCTCCCGGCATTGCCGACCAGCACGATGAGGATGTCCAGGGCTCTGCCCCCCAGCGGAATTGTTTCTCCGTCCCTGACCAGACGCCGTTCGGCGGGGAACAATCGAAATGGCCCGAACCCGGCGAACGGCAGCGCAGGGGGCGAAGGCTGCTGCCCTGCACCCGGAGGCACCGCTCCCGACTCAGGCGTGTCGTTACCGAGGCCCAAGGCTCCCTCCTTGTCCCCGTCCGGCTACGTCATCGAAGCTCGTCGCCGGACCGGGACCTGATCCCGTCTGCACTGACGCACTTCAGAACCGTGATGGTGGGGCTTCCCCGTCTTCCGCATCTCCCCAGCAGCGGCAAGGCTAAGCTGAGGAGGGTCAGGAGCACAAGTTACAACATGGTGACCATGGAATGAACGGAACCCTCGGGGGCGAAACACAACTCCGACTCGACGGCGCTCCGAAGATTCTGCTCCTATGGTCTGAGCTGCTGCCGGGCGGTCCTGAAGAAGGGATTCGGGATCTGCCCTACCTCACCCGATGCGACCCTCCTCGCCACTCAGGGGGCGGCCAGAACGGAATCTTCTGGGCGAGACGCCGACCGCGCGGTGGATGGCACTTCCTGCACACCGGGTCATGGCCGCAATGCATGCGGCCATGACCCAGTGAAGGCTACACGGCGACCGGGCGGTCGTAGTAGTGCCTCACGTCCTGGTGGCGGCGCAGGTTTTCCGGGCGGTACGGCTTCATCTCGTCGTAGTGAAGCACGAAGCCGTGTTCGAACCGCTCCTTGACGGACGGATGGAGCACCGCGTCTTCGGGCACATCCCGACGCCCCTTCTCCCAGAAATGGCCGAAGCGGCCGGTCTTGCATTCGTCGTGCTGCGGCCCGGCCGAGGACGGGTAGAGCTGGAGCACATCGGGGTCGATCCTGATGCCGTGGGGCACGGCCTGCGCGGCCTCAACCATCCATTGCAGCGCGATGTCGGACAGGCGGGATTCGTTCTCCGGATAGCTGCCGCCCACATCCGAGTGGTTGCCCGCAAACCAGACCTGCTCGAAACGCCCGCCCTCGTTGTCCATGTCCTCGTTGGTCCAGGGTACGCGCGCGAAATCGGCCCTGTTTTCATCGATGGACAGGGCGTGCTTGGCGTAGAGCACATCCGGATTGAGCTGGTTGTCGTAGAACTTCATCTTGAGATGGGTGACGTGCAGCGTCTCCCAGAACGTGTAGCCCTCAAGACCGACGGCGTATTTCACGTAAGTTCTGAGAAAGCCCGCCACGGCGAGAAATAAAGCTGCGGCCGCAAGGAGCCCGGACCAGACCCAGAACGTGGAGGCCAGCAGCGACAGGAGCCCCGCAATCGCCGCCATGACCGCAATGGCACCAAGGCCCAGCAGCGCCATGAGGCCGTAGCTGCCCAGGGCCGCGACCGTGTCAAACACGCCGATGAAATAGGGAATGGCGTTGGCCTTGCCGGCAGCATCCGAGCCGTGCTGCGCCCGGAAGCGCGCGGCAAGGGCCCTCCTCTGATCGAGATAAGCCTCGTCCTTCGGGGAACTCACGTGCTGGTAGATTGTCTTGACCGCCTCGTCCGCAATGGCGCGCGTGCTTTTCGGATCGCGCCGCAGGGGCGTGCCGTCCTTCATGGTAGTCGGCACACCGCAGAGGCCAAGCACGGCACCGAGACACCGCACCGTGTAGGCACCGCGGCTGAAGCCGAACAGATAGATGCGATCCCCCGGCTCCCACAGGGTCAGGATGGCTGCGTAGCAGTCGATGATGTTGGCGGTCAGCCCCAGGCCCATCGCCTGGCTCACCTTGTTGTAGACCCATCGCCAAATGCGGACCGGGGTTGTGGACCCGAGCGCCTGCGTGCCGAGACCAGGATCGTAAAACGCCAGTTGTTCGGAAGGATCGATGGAGGAATCGGGCCCAATCCGCGTGGCCCTGAACAGCTTATAGATGTTGCTACGGCGCTCGTCCGGCAGCAGCCCGCCAGCCTGGCCGGTGCCATCGGAGAAAATGAGAATGTTCTTGCCCGCCATCGGCCCACCCTCTACTGTTGGTTGTATTATTTAAACCAAGCAAGACGCGGCCCGGCAAGAGCCGCCCGTTTTTTATCCCCTTGGCTTTTGCTGCGGCCGCAAAGGGTGCGCTCCGTTCAACCGCAGGATCACCGCTGACGGGTTGGTGTTTCCTCTCGTGCATGAAATGTAACCCGTCATGAGCTCTGCCCGCCTCTGCAGCATCCATTGGCTTGTCCCGGCCATAACGCGGTAAGAGGGCGAGCTAATGTTCCATTTTTGTTCTTGATAGCCCGTCAAACCTTGGCTATAAAGTTGCGTAGATTTGTTCCTTTCAAGGGGCGCGCTCGCGAGGCGTCCCAGTGTGGGAGCAGGCACGGTCCCGCCGCAGGGTTCACACCCCTGGAATGGCGGGTGCCGATCCTGGCTCTGACCAGGTCCGCTGATACAAACCGTGCGCGAAGAGGCAGTCTGGCTCTTCCATTCACTCACACCATCGAACCGGGCTGCCCCACGCGCCCCCCTCGACAACCTTCAGGCTCGCAGATCACGCTGCGGGCCACGAGGTGCTGGCTGCAAGCAAAGAACTCCTGATGCCGAATGATAAGATTGGCCGATGACGTAAGGGAGCCAAGTATTTACTGAATTTTCATGGTGATACGGCGACACTTCGTCAGAAGTGCAATTGGACTTAGCTGTTTCAGCCGCTCCGAATGTCAAGCCGAGGTTTCACGCTTTCTCTCTTCTCGCAGACCAACGCCGATGTCGGAGCCAGACTCGCCGCCCTCGACCGATCGCAGGCCATCATCGAGTTCGATCTTGAGGGCAACATCCTGAACGCCAACCGCAACTTCCTCGACACGGTGGGCTACACACTCGACGAGATCCGGGGAAGGCATCACGGCCTGTTCGTCGATTCCAATTTCCGCACCAGCGCCGAATATGCCGCGTTTTGGCGGAGCCGGCGCGAGGGCGAGTATCAGGCCGCCCGCTACAGGCGCTTCGGTAAAGGCGGGCGCGAGATCTGGATCGAGGCGAGCTACAACCCGCTTCTCGGCCGGGACGGAAAGCCATTCAAGATCGTCAAGTTCGCCACGGACATCACCCGCCAGATGCAGGAGCAGGCGGAGATGAGGGGCCAGGTGGAGGCGATCCGCAAGTCGCAGGCCGTGATCGCCTTCGATCTCGACGGCAACATTCTCGAAGCCAACGACAACTTCCTCGCAGCCGTGGGCTACGTGCTCGACGAGATCAGAGGCCGGCATCACAGCATGTTCGTCGATCCGGCCCTGCGCGGCGGCGGCGAGTATCAGGAGTTCTGGCGCAAGCTCAAAGCGGGCGAGTACCAGGCGGGCCAGTACCGGCGGTTCGGCAAGGGTGGCCGGGAGATCTGGATCGAGGCCAGCTACAACCCGATCCTCGATGCGTGCGGATGTCCTTACAAGGTCGTCAAGTTCGCCACCGACGTAACCCAGCAGGTCAACCTGCTGGGCCACCTGCGCCAGATCATCGACAGGAGTTTCGGGGACATCGATGCGGCTCTCGACCATTCGGATCATGAGGCGCAGGAGGCCACGGCAGCGGTCACCAGCACATCCAGCAACGTGCAGATGATGGCCTCCGCGGCCGAGGAACTGGCGGCCTCCGTGGCCGAGATTTCCCAGAGCATGACGAACTCCCGGGCGGCCACCGAGACGGCCTTCAACGAGGCCAGGAGCGCGAGCGAGTTCACCGACAAGCTGTCGGCCGCCACCGCGGCCATGGGCGGCATCGTGGGCCTGATCCAGAACATCGCCGGGCAGATCAACCTGCTGGCCCTCAACGCCACCATCGAGGCGGCCCGCGCGGGTGAAGCCGGCCGGGGCTTCGCCGTCGTGGCGACGGAGGTCAAGAACCTGGCCGCTCAGGCGGCCCGCGCCACCGAGCAGATCACCACGGAGATCGACGCGGTTCAGAACGTGTCCAGCGGCGTCGTCGAGGCGTTGGCGAAGATCCAGGGTCGGTGGAGACCATGCGCGACCACGTGATCAGCGTGGCAACAGCGGTGGAGCAGCAGAGCGCGGTGACGCAGGAGATGTCGTCGAACATGCAGGGCGCCGCTCACTCCGTGGCGCGCATCTCCAACAACATCGGGGCGATCTCATCGGCGGTCGGCCGCGTGTCGCAAGCCGTCAGCACCACGAAGGAGGCCGCGGTCGTCCTCGCCCGGTGAAACACGGCACGGGCTCCTCAAGGCTGGCATCGCCATTGCCGTGCCGGCCGCTTCGGCGGTACAATTGACGCATGTCGAACGAGCTGCGCTTCGCGAAGCATCGTCTTCCATCCGGCCTTGGGCTGCACGTGGCCGAACAGGGTCTGCGGAACGGCCCTGCCGTGCTGATGCTGCACGGCTATTCCGACTCCTGGTTCTCCTACAGCCGCATCCTCCCGCTGCTCCCGAAGGATTGGCACGTGATCGTGCCTGACCAGCGCGGGCATGGGGAATCCGACCGGCCCGATGGAAGCTACGCGCCGGCCGATTTCGCCGGGGATGCTCTGCGCCTCCTGGATCGTCTCGACATCGAAAGGGCCGTCGTGGTGGGCCATTCGATGGGGAGCTTCGTTGCCCGCTCGATTGCTGCCCGGCACGCCGAGCGTGTCGAGCATCTGGTCCTCGTCGGCTCGGCCGTGACGGCACAGAACGAGGTCACGCAGGATCTGATGCGCGAGGTCGAGGCGCTGGCGGATCCGGTCGGGGAGGATTTCGTCCGCGCCTTTCAGGCCAGCACGATCTGCCGTCCCGTGCCTGCGGAATTCTTCGAGCGGATCGTGGCCGAAAGTCTGAAGCTTCCGGCGCGCATATGGAAGGCCGCGCTGTCAGGCCTCCTCAGAGCCGATCCCGCGGCGGATCTCGCTCGCATCCGCTGTCCCGTGCTGATCCTCGGAGGAGAACGGGACAGCGTCTTCTCGCAGGCCGAGCAGCAGCAACTCGCCTCCCGCCTCCCTGGCGCGAAACTCAAGCTCAGCCCCGATTTAGGGCATGATCCGCACTGGGAGGCGCCGGAGGATTTCGTGTTCGATCTGCTCGACTTTCTTCGAGGTTCGCCGTTCGCCAGCCGGGCCTCCACCCCATCGTGAGGCGATCTTTACAACCCGCTCTCCCCGGCTCCGCTCCCAGGTTCGGACACGAGAGCGGATCGGCGAGTCGCCCGCTCGGCCGCCTCGTCGGCGCATTTCTCCAGGTGCGCTCCCTTGTTGATCACCTGGAGATTGGGCGCACCCCAGAATGCCAGCAGATCCGGCCAGGGCTTCGTGCGGTGATCGGACCAGACGGCGAAAAGCGGAACGCGATGGTCCACCTCGGCGGTCTTGAGCAGGCGGCGGCCGGTGGTGGCGCATTTGCGCTTCTGGCGCAGCTTTAAGGCCTTCAGGTGGTCGGGCGGAGCCGTCCAGAGCTGCCAGGCCACCACACAGGCTGCGTGCCAAGTGGCGTTCCGGTTCGGCTTGCCGTCATCCCAGAGATCGCTGTGCCATCCGAGCCGATACACCGGCTGCCCGCACACGCAGCAATGCCCAGGCCCGCGGGCGTAGGCCGCCTCCCGGTAGGGCGCCGGCGGCATGCGGAACGTGAGCGGCAGGCCGGTCTCCTTGTCGGATCCGAGCCTCCACTGCCAGCCGGCGGGCTGTCCGGTCCTGGCTGCAAGCGCCCGCGCTAGCCGGTCGGCCAGGAGCGGCCGGTGCCGCCAGTAGGATTCCACCGCCCGGCGCTGGGTCGGGGGGATCAGCGGCTGCCGCAGCGCATGGGCGAGCACACAGGGCGGGAAGAGAGCCGAGAGGCGCTTCTCGAGCCGCGCACGGGCCTTCTGGTTCTTCTCGTCTCGCCAGGTGGACATTTGAATGGGCAGCCTCGTGGGAATCGCTTGCACGTCTGTAGCTGCAAGGCTCGTCGAGGTGAACTGCCCGTGCGAAGATGCCGCCGATTGCGGAGCCGCGGCGCATATTCTTGACAACCGATCTCAAGAGGCAGAGCCTTTCGCGAGCGGCAGATTTTCCTTCCTGACCGCTGTGTATGCGTCCGCCACATCACCCTATTCGGGAGGTCGCGATGCAACTTTTATCCCTCAAAGCAGCCATTTGCGCTTCGGCTGTTCTCTTCGTTCTCACACCTGCCACCGCGCAGCAGCACCAGCATCAACATGTCATGGCCAATCCCGGTGACGTCGCCTGGAAGGATGGACCTCCGTCCCTGCCCAAAGGCGCGCAGATGTCGGTTCTCTACGGGGATCCTGCGAAGGACGGCGTGTTCGTGATGCGGCTGAAGCTCCCGGCCAACTACAAGATCCCGGCTCACACCCATCCGGTCGATGAAGTGGTCACCGTCATCAGCGGCGAGTTCAATATCGGCATGGGAACCAACGTCGATCCCGCGCAGATGAAGCCTATCGCGGCCGGCGGCGTGATCGCCATGGCGCCGGGCACCCAGCACTACGTGCAGATCAACCAGGAAACCGTGGTGCAGCTGAGCACGCGCGGCCCCTGGGGCATCGCCTATGTCAATCCGGCGGACGATCCGCGCAAGTCGCAGTAGAGGTTGCCGACGGCAGGCATGAAAAAGCCCAGGCTCCGGGGCGAACGAGCGGGATGCCTTCGCATCTCTCGCCTCGCCTGCTACGGGCCTGGGCTGATCGGGTCCAGACGGGCACTCGCATCGTCAGGCGAGCGCAGGAACAGGCCATGCCGGATTACATCCGTCCTGACACGGCCTCATCGAAGCGGGCGGTGACGCCCGCCGCGTTTCGAAGTCCACAACAATGTCCGCTGGGTCAGCCTGATATGGGGATTGAGTTGGCGTCCGCAAGGGGTGAAAACTCGGAATTTGTCATCAAGCTCAATCACCCCAAGGGGCGTTCGGAAGGGCATCGAGCGGGATCTTGAGATAGCGTCTGCCGTTGCTCTCCGGCTCCGGCAGACGACCGCCGCGGATGTTTACCTGCAACGCGCTCAGGATAAGCTTCGGCATCGGCAGCTCGCGGTCGCGTCCTTCACGCAGGGCCACGAACTCCTCCTCAGTGGCAGCCTTCAGGAGATGGCTGTTCTCCCGGCGCTGCTGGTCCACTGTGCTCTCCCGTTGCGCAGCACGGCCGCCAGGCATGTAGTCATGGCCCGTGAAGAGACGCGTGTCGTCGGGAAGCGCCATGATGCGCTGGATGCTGTGCCACAGCGCCTTGGCCGAGCCGCCGGGAAAGTCGGCCCGGGCCGTCCCGCTGTCGGGCATGAAGAGCGTGTCGTGAATGAACGCGGCATCGCCCACCAGATAAGTAATCGAGCAGAGCGTGTGGCCGGGACAGAACATCACCTCCACGTCCAGGTTTCCGATCTTGAACCTCTCCCGGTCGGGGAACAGCCGGTCCCATTGCGAACCGTCCGTGGGGAAACTGTCGGGCCAGTTGTAGAATGCCTTCCAGAGCTTCTGGACCTCCACCACCTTCTCGCCGATCGCGGTCGGTGCGCCAGTCCTGTCCTTTCGATAGCCTGCGGCGGAGAAGTGATCGGCATGCGGATGGGTGTCGAGGATCCATTCAGGCCTGTAGCCCTGCTGCTCGATATAGGCGAGGAGTTCATCCGCGGATGATGTCGTCGTCGCACCGGACTTCGCCTCGAAATCGAGCACCGGATCAATGATGGCGCAGCGTTTCGTGTCCGGATCCGCGACGACGTACTGCACACTCCCGGTACGCTTCTCATAGAACCCCGTTACGATAGAGCGGCCGTGCAGGGAGGGCGCAATCTCAGCTGTCATAGCGGCAACTCCTCTCAACATCTTGCATGTGAAGCGACTTGGGCCGCGACAGTCGCGGTGAGGAACGGCCGTTCGGAGAGTGACCTGCGATCATTGCCGCGGCAAGGCGCCGACGCCGACTACGGGTTATCCTGATCTTAACCAAAATGCCGTTCAATCAGCCACAGTTATGAGTATCGCTTCCTCACAGCGCCTCCAAGCCTGATCGCAGGCTCCGGCGTGTCGGGAGGGGCCCGAGTTGTTGCGTAGAGTTTGCCATGGCGCACAAGCCTTATTCGTCCCTTCGTCACGCCCCTCTCCGGCGGAACCGCAGCCTGCTTCCGACGGCTCTTCTCGTGGCGATCTCGCTTTGTCCCGTGGCCCTCTTCGTCGATTTCGAGCAGTCCGGCGGCATCGCCCCCGAGGCCTTCCCGATCAGCACCGCCGGAGGTGCGGCGCCTGAGCCTGTGAAGACAGCGCTGTCCCTCGACCCAGCGCTCATCAACCCCAACCCCACCCTCCGGCTCGGCGCCCTCGCCTTCAGACAGGAAGCCCCCGTTGCACCCGGCTTCCGCTCGTCCGTTCAGCGCGAGACCCGCACCACGCCTCCAGAGCCCACCCCTGATCCGGCGCCGCCCGCGGCGATGGCCCAGGCGGACATTCCGGCGCCTGTGATCGTGCCTCTGCCAGTGCCGCGGCCGGCAGACCTGAGAGCACCCAGAGCATCCAGTTCCACCCAGGTGGCCAGTGCGCCGACCGTTGCTGCGCCTCGTGAGCCGGCAGCGCCGACTGCCGCACCAGTGGACAACCGAAATTTCCTTGAAAAGCTCTTTGGCGTCCGTCCGTCCAACCCGCCTGACGCGGCGCTGAGCTATGCGGCGCTGGATCGGGGCACTGGCAGCATCGCGCCAACCGCGCGCTTCGGTCTCGGCAACAATCCCGCGAGCCCAGGCACGGCCGTCTATGACATCGTTGCCCAGACGGTCTACATGCCGAACGGCGAGAAGCTGGAAGCCCATTCCGGGCTCGGCGACATGATGGACAACCCGCGCCACGTGAACGTCCGCATGAAAGGCTCGACGCCGCCGGGCACATACATCCTCACTGATCGCGAGGCGCTCTTCCATGGGGTGCGCGCCATCCGCATGAACCCGGTGGGCGGGAGCAGCGCCATCTACGGCCGCGATGGCATCCTGGCCCATTCCTATCTGCTCGGGCCGCGCGGAGACTCGAACGGATGCGTCTCATTCAAGGATTACGATAGGTTCCTCCAGGCGTACCTCAGAGGTGAGGTGAAGCGCCTGGTCGTGACCGCAGGCCGCGGGCAGGACCTGCTGCCTCCGATGGCAGGGAACCGCACCGCCCAGTCCCGCCGCGTCGCTCGCGCTATCTAAGCCGCCGCCCCTGGCCTTGCGACCCTGTGCGCCTAGTTCCTGAACGGACGGCGGCACAGGAGGAGCGGTATGGTGCAGGATGTGAAACGGGGAACGAGGTGGCATGCTGCGCAATATGCGCTGCGGCCCTTCCTCATTGCCACAACCCTGCTCAGCGCATCCGTGGGGGCCGCCCATGCTCAGGGCTCGGGCTACCTCTTGCCTGCCCCTGCCAAGGACAATGTGCAGTCCAAGCCCAAATACGATTGCGGCACGCCCGATGCACCCGTGGTCACCCTCGACACGCAGAGCAAATACAAGCAGGACGACGCACAGCGTGCGAACATCGACGAGGATGCCGAGGAAAGTTATTCAGAGGCCGTCGAGCCGCTGCGCGTCTATGGCCGCAATCTGGTCAGGATCGCGAACGCCTATGTGAAATCGAACCCGAAGAACACCGCTGCAGCCTCCTGCACCCTTATCTGGCTCGACGCCTGGGCCTCTGCGAAGGCCATGACCGACATGCGTTCGAAGCAGGCGCACTTCAATCTGGGCCAAGCTCTCGGCGGCTTCGCGCTGGCCTATCTGCAGGTTCGCAACGCGCCGGGTCTAGCAAACGATCAGAAGCAACGGGTTGAAGCCTGGCTGAAGACTTTGGGCCAGCAGATCGTCGGGTTCATGGACAAGAACGACGCAGCATCCAGCCGGAACAATCATCGGTATTGGGCGGGCCTGGGCGCCACGGCGGCCGGGCTTGCTTCCGACGACAAGCAACTTATCCGCTGGGGCCTCGACAGCGCCCGCGTCGGTCTTGCGCAGATCACGCCGGACGGAACCCTCCCGCTTGAGATCAAACGCGGCAAGCGCGCCCGCGACTACCACATCTTCGCCGCCGAACCTCTCGTGACCACGGCCGAGCTGGCGCGCAGCCAGGGGATCGATCTCTACGCGGAGAACGGCGGAGCCCTCCAGCGGCTGGTGGACAGGGTGCTGGGCTCCCTCAACGATCCGTCATTCTTCGAAAAGGCTACCGGCACCAAGCAGGAAGCCTATCCGGGTGACGGCACCGTGCCGCCATCCCGCATCGCCTGGCTCGAAATACACCAGAGCCGCCGCCCCTCGCCGGAGGCCGAGGCCGTGCTGAGCAGGAAGCGTCCAGCAGGTTCAAGCGAGATCGGCGGCAACACGACGCTGCTGTTTCACGACGCGGAGTGAGGGCCTAACGGTCAGGATCTAGTCGCCCCCAGTTCATGCAGGGTTTCGGCGTTGGGGCAATATTCCGCGGAGTGAGCCGACGCCTGCCCATGGGCAAGATCGTCCCGGCAGCGCACGGCCGCTGTGCATCCCGAGCAGGTGAGGCTCATGTCGCGCATGAGGGCGGCATGGATCTGCCGGATTTGCTCGGAGTCGAGAGACAGCGCCTCCATGAGGCGCGGCAGCTCGGCTGCGGCGTCAGGACCCCGCGCCACGAGGACAGGCAGCATCTCCGCCGATACCCCGATGTCGCGGGCCAGCGCATCTCTCTGATCCTTGTCCAGCGCATCGAACTCATGCGCCTGCGCCCAATTCGCCTGCCATTGCCTGATCGTCGCGCCCAAACCCATGGTCGCCTCCTCCATGTTCCGGGCGAGATTACGGGAGCGGAAGCACACGCGCTTTGATCCATCGCAAACCGGCATCTCCAGGCGAGACCCCGCCATTGCAGCATGCCCGATCTTTCGGCATACCCACTGCGCAAGCGTTCATGGAGCACGTCTGACGCATGAAACCCGGGATCAGCATCACATGCATCGGCGGCGCGGCCGTCGACCGGAAGTACCGGGCCTTGAATGCGATCCGGCAGGGAACCTCCAATCCCGTCCTGTCTGAGCGCTCCTTTGGAGGAGTGGCCCGCAACGTAGCGGAAAACATGGCCCGGCTCGGCGTGACGGTCTCACTGGCATCGATCCTCGGCAAGGACGAGAACGGTCGAGCCATTCTCGACGATCTCGAAGGTCTCGGCATCGGCACACAGTTCATGACGATCTCGGATCGGCATGCCACGGCAGAATATGTGGCCGTCCTCCAGCCCGACGGCGAGTTGGCTGTTGGCTTGGCCAACATGACGATCTTCGACGAGATGACCCCTGCCCTGCTGCGCAGGATCGAGCCCGATCTCCAGTCAAGCTGGTTCTTTGCCGATTGCAACCTGCCGTCCGAGACTCTACATGCCCTCGTCGACATCGCTCATCGACAGCCGCTCCCGTTGGCCATCGACGCTGTCTCGACCCCGAAGGTCGCACGCCTGCCGCGGGATCTGACCGGCGTCGGCTTGCTGTTCCTCAATCTCGACGAGGCCTGCGCCTATCTTGGCGCATCCGAGGAAGCCCCAGAGAAGGCAGCCGCACGCCTCCTTGCCTGTGGAGCAACGCGTGTCGTCCTGACCCTCGGCAAGACCGGTCTCGTCGTGGCGGACCGATCAGGCGTCAGTCAGATCGGCGCCGTCGGTGCTCAGATCGTCGATGCAACGGGTGCGGGCGATGCCCTGATTGGCGCCACCCTCGTGGCCCTCCTGAAGGGCCACTCCCTCACGGAGGCCGCCCACCTCGGCACGGCAGCCGCGGCGCTGACGGTGGAGAGCACGACAAGCGTCCGGCCCGACCTGTCCTTCGCCTTGCTGGAAACCACTTTGTCCCTTAGAGCCGACCCAACGTTTGAACGGGAGCCCTCATGACTCACAATACCGCCGGCCGCTTCCTCGACATTGCTCCCAATGTGCAAACGGCTCTCGCATCGGGCGAGGCCATCGTGGCGCTCGAATCTACCATCATCACCCATGGCATGCCGCACCCTCAGAACGTAGCCACGGCACGGGAGGTGGAGGCGGTGGTGCGCGAGAACGGCGCCTTGCCGGCGACGATCGCAATCATTGAGGGGCGCATCAAGATCGGGCTATCGGATGCGGAACTCGACTGGCTCGGAACCGCCAAGGACGTGATGAAGCTGAGCCGGGCCGACCTGCCCTACGCGGTCGCCTCCCGGCGCCATGGCGCAACGACCGTTGCCGCCACCATGATCTGCGCCCACTTGGCCGGAATCCGGGTCTTTGCCACGGGCGGCATCGGCGGAGTCCATCAAGGCGTCGAGACGACCATGGACATCTCGGCCGATCTCGACGAACTCGCCCGCACGCCGGTGGCCGTGGTCTGCGCTGGCGCGAAAGCCATCCTCGACCTGCCGCGCACCCTCGAATACCTGGAGACCCGCGGCGTGCCCGTGGTCGGCTATGGAACTGACCGCTTTCCCGCCTTCTGGAGCCGCACGAGCGAGCTGCCCGTTCCCCTGCGCCTCGACACGCCTGAGGCCATCGCCGACCTGATCCGCACCAAGGAGGCGCTCGGCCTCGGCGGCGGCGTTCTCGTGGCCAACCCCGTGCCGGGCACCGACGAGATTCCGGCCCATGAGATGAGCGCCTTCATCGATGCCGCGATTGCACAAGCGAAAACCCAGGGTGTTTCCGGAAAGGCCGTGACACCCTTCCTGCTGTCCAATCTGTTTGAGCGGACCGGCGGACGAAGCCTCGCGACCAACATCGCCTTGGTCAAGAACAACGCGGCGCTCGCCGCGCAGCTAGCTGCATCCCTCGTCCGTTCTAGGTCTTGAGGATCAGCCGTTCACCTCGCTCCAGGCAGCCATCGCCTCGAATGCGATCGCGTGCCGCCTGGCCAGAGCATCGATATCCGTGGAGTACCCGCCACCGATGACGGTGACCATGGGAATGCCACGGCTGCGAGCCTGCTCGATCACATAAGCGTCCCGGCGGCGCAGCCCGCCGTCGGTGAGGTCGAGACGTCCCAGTCTGTCGTCGCGATGCGGGTCGACCCCTGCATTCAGGAAGACGAGCTCCGGCTCAAGCGCGTCGAGAAGGCGCGGCAGATGGGACCGCAGGACGTCTAAATAAGCATCGTCCTCCATGTGATCCGGCAGGCCGATATCCAAGTCGCTCGGGATCTTGCGCACAGGGTAGTTCTTCTCCGCATGCATGGAGAAGGTGAAGAGATCCGGCTCGTCGCGCAGGCAGTCCGCCGTGCCATCGCCTTGGTGAACGTCGAGGTCGACGACGAGAGCCCGCTGGATCGTGCGGTCTGCCCTCAGCGCCTTGGCCGCGATGGCGACATCGTTGAAGACGCAGAAGCCCGCTCCGGTTTCCCTCTGCCCATGATGGGAGCCTCCGGCCGTGCTGCCGGCAAGTCCATGCTGGAGCGCAAGCCGCGCCGCAAGCAGCGTCCCGGCAGCGGATGCCCTGGCGCGGCGAACGACGCTCTCGCCGACCGGAAGGCCAATGCGCCGCTCGATCTCGCGAGGCACCGAGCAGGCGAAGACCTGATCGACGTAAGCACGATCATGAGCCAGCGCGATCAGATCGGCCGAGGCCTCACCCGGGACCACGAATCCGTTTGGGGCAAGGCCCTTCTCCGCCAGCACCTCCACCAGGCGTCCATATTTCAGCATCGGGAACCGATGATCGTCAGGAAGCGAGGCCACGTATGCTGTGTGGGAGACGATAGGCACTTGCTTCATGGCTCAGCCTCCGGCGATGGCCTTCTCCGCAAGCCGCACGGCCGATTCCCGGGAGCGCGCTCCGCAGATGAATCCGCTCGGATGGCAGAACACGCCGTCCTCGATCCCGGCGACTTTCGAGAACTCCGTCTCCTGCAGGCCCCGCCAAGCCTCGGGCAGGGACAGCCGCTGGCCGAAGGAATTCGGCTCCGGCGGAATGGTGCGGCAGTACCAGGCGCTCAGATCCTCGTTCGGATAAATGACGAAGAGAAGATCGCTCAAGCCGCCCTCGAACACCGCCTTCTCCCAGGGCAGCTTGCGGTCGAGAACGATCACGCGGGCATCCTGCGCCCTCCTGGCTGCCGCCATTACGAGAGAGAGCGCCTCAGCCTCGGCATGGGCCTGCCAGCAGGCCCGGACCAGGATTCCCCGGGCGAAATCGGCCGCTTCGAGGAAGGCGTCGTCATAGCCTTGGCCGCTGTTCCACGTCGGATTGAAGGCCTCGATCAGCAGGGCAAAATGGCTCTGGCTTGCGGTGGCGACCCCGTTGTCCGCTTGGTCGATGGCCAGGATGAAGGTCGCGTCGATATCCTGCCAGACGGATTCCAGCACGTCCTCGCTGATGCTTGGCACAAGCCGCGGCAGGGCCTTGCGCCCAAAATCCCGCCAGATCAGGCCGACCGAGCTGTAGGGCGTCCCGTCCTCCCGTCGCGGGAGATCCCGCATGTGGTGGTCGTACCGGCCCTGGGCAGGGTCGTAGGTCCCCCCGACGTCGAAGACGATGTCGGCAGACTCGATCATCGCCATGTCACGGGTCCGGACAAAATCGAACGCCTCCAGGGCATCGCGCAGGACGGAATAGGCGAAAACGTCATCGGCATGGAACGTGCCGCTATGGGTGACTATCCGCATCGCTCTCCTCCGACCAGGGTCGGCTACTCCGTATCGATTACACAAGTCCGCGATAGCAGAGCTATACGCTCAAGATAAGCCGTTCCGGACCAATCCTTTATGCTCATTCCGGATAAATCTCGAACGGGCCTGCAAGGCGCTTGACCTTACCATCGTGGGAACGCCTACAGATTCTGGGCCCTTGAGATGAAAGGATCCCGGCCATGCATCTTTTTCACGTTCCGGGCATGAATTGCGGTGGCTGCATTCGCGCCATCGCACGAGCGGTCCAGGCCCTCGATCCTCAAGCAAGAGTTGAAGCCGACTTGGAGACCCGCACGATCAAGGTGGCTTCAAGGCAAAGTGAGGCTGCGCTTCTCAACGTCTTGAGCAACGGGGGCTACCCGGCAGAGCCGGTCGCCCGTCCTGCTGCATGAGGAGGCAAACATGCCTGCCGAAGCCCATTTGCACCATCATCACGGCGCCCCGTCGAAGAATTCGCTGAACCGCACCGCCCTCAGCGCCACAATCCATTGCCTTACGGGCTGCGCCATCGGCGAGATCCTCGGCCTTGTCATCGGCACAGCCCTCGGCTGGGGAACGGCACAGACCATCATCCTGGCTATCGCCCTCGCCTTCCTGTTCGGCTACGCTCTGACCATGCTGCCACTGCTTCGGAGCGGCCTGCCCTTCGGGACTGCGCTGGGCCTCGCCTTTGCTGCAGATACGGCTTCCATCACCATCATGGAAATCGTGGACAATCTGATCATGCTGGCAATTCCGGGCGCGATGAATGCCGGCCTCACCAGCCCTCTGTTCTGGGGAAGCCTTACCGTGGCCCTTCTCATCGCCGGCGCGTTTGCGTTCCCGCTCAACCGCTGGCTGATTGCCCGCGGACGGGGTCATGCGGTCGTACATTCAATTCACGGACATAGATCCTAAATCATGAACTCATTGTCAGGAGAACCATCATGAAATATCGCATCATTGCTCTGGCCACGGCCATCGCAGTCCTGCCCACCCTTGCAGCTGCTCAGGGTACCCATGGCGGCCATTCCGGCCACTCCACTCCCGCGCAGACGGCAGGTTCGCCTGATACGTCCGCAACCCAAGGCTATAAGCGGGCGAATGAAACAATGCACAAGAACATGGACATTGCCTTCAGCGGCAATGCCGATATCGACTTTGTGCGCGGCATGATTCCCCATCACCAGGGCGCCATCGACATGGCGAAGGTGGCTCTTCAGCATGCGAAGGACGAACAGGTCCGAAGGTGGGCCCAGGATGTCATCCGCGAGCAGGAGCGCGAGATCGCCGAGATGCAGGCTTGGCTCAAAAACAAAGGGGTTCAGTAGTTACGCCCAGATCAAGCCTGGCAGGCGATGGCTTTTCTCCCTGACCTCTGTATCAGGATGCTGCCACGAACAGGCGGGTGAAGCGTTAGTGGATATCCCCTGCGGGCGAATGGAAAGGAAGAACGATGTTCACGCTTACGATCAGCGACAAGCCTGTTGCCATCACCAATGCCAATGAGGAAGAAGCCCGCGAACTCCTCATGAGCGAGGAATTCAAGGACGATCTCAAGGTCCTCGAGAGTGAGGGCGCTCCCCTCTGGGACGGCTTTGCCAGCCTGAACGTCAGACCGGCGACCGAGGAAGAAAAGGCCGAGTTCGAGGGAGCCGATTTCGACGAGGACGAAGAGGATGATGATGAGGAGGAAGGCCCTTACATCATGTTCCTGGTCGATGTGACCGATCCCGATGAGGACGATGAGGGCTAACACCCCGAAGGTTCGAAAGCCCTGCTGATATGGCAGGGTTCAAGCTTCGTCGGTCCGGGTATCCGGGCCGACGCACAGGAGGAGACTTTCATGAGTTCGACCCTGCCGATCAGCCGACGGGCACTGCTTGCAGGCTTTGCCGCGTCTGGCCTGATCACGGCGTCACGGGCTTCTTTGGCCATTGAGACCCTGCCGAAGATGGTGGTGACCAAGGACCCGAACTGCGGCTGCTGCACCGGGTGGGTCAAGGATGTGCGGGCGGCAGGTTTCAACGTCGAGGTTCTCGAATCCTCTGAGGTGAACCGCCTGAAAGCGCGTCTCGGCGTGCCCGAGGCGCTGGCCTCCTGCCATACGGCGGAAATCGGCGGCTATGTGATCGAGGGCCACGTTCCGCCTGCCGCAATCAAGCGGCTGCTGGCCGAGAAGCCTGAGGGCAAGGGTCTGGCCGTTCCCGGCATGCCGGTCGGATCACCCGGCATGGAGGTCGAGGGCGTGGAGCCCGACACCTACGAGGTGGTCCTGTTCGGTCCCTCCGGACAGCGGACCTATGCACGCTACATCGGGAGCCGCGAAGCCTGACGAGGCGGGAACACTCCAGGATTCGCGCCGTTGGCCCGGCATGAGTTGGCTTGTTCAACCCCGCCTTGTGAACGATCCCTTCAGCGATCCGGGCCTTTACCTCGACTTCCGCTATGGCCGCCGCGCCATCCTGTTCGATCTTGGCGACGTCAGCCCACTCTCATCCCGCGAATTGCTGCGGGTGAGCCAAGTCTTCATCTCTCATATGCATGTGGACCACATCGCCGGCTTCGACCGGCTGTTCCGTCTCTGCCTTCACCGCCCTCACCCGCTGACCCTCATCGGCCCGCCGGGCTTCATTGCTCAGATCGAACATCGCATCCGAAGCTTCACCTGGAATCTGCTCGACGAGAACTCGGTCGATTTCTGCCTCTGCGCGATGGATTACAACGGCTCTCGCCTGACCGGGGCTGCTGAGTTCCATGCCCGTGAAGCCTTCGCCCGACGCAATGTTGCGCCGCCCGATTTTCCGGACGGTATCGCCTGGATGGAAGACGAGTTCAGGATCGAAGCTGTCGCGCTCGACCATGGCATCCCGTCGCTCGCCTTCGCCCTGCGGGAGGTGCTGCAGGTGAATGTCTGGCGCGGCGTGCTGGCCGAGATGGATCTTGCACCCGGCCCGTGGCTGAACGAGGCCAAGCGCGCCGTCCGACTGGGTCTGCCGGATGACAACATCGTCAGTCTGCCGGGCGGCGGATCCATTCCTCTCGGGGATCTCAAGCACCGGGCCCTGCGGGTGGCTCCCGGACAGGTGGTCGCCTATGTGACAGATGCTGCTCCCCATGCGAACAACTGGGCCAAGATCCTGCGGCTTGCCGACAAAGCCGATCAGCTCTTCATCGAGGCCGTGTTTCTGGAATGCGACCGCCCGCTCGCAGTGGCATCGCGGCACCTGACCGCCTGGGCCGCCGGCGCTCTCGCCCGTGAGGCTGGCGTCCGGCATGTCACGCCGTTCCATCATTCGGCCCGCTACCTGTCGGAGCCTGATGTTCTGCGGGATGAGCTCTATGCGAGCTTCGGAGCGGCAGACCGGAAGGCAATTTCTGCCTGACTTCAATCAGTGAAAATCGCCTCATGGATCTGGCGCGGGTCGGGCCTGCGGCTGGAATTGAACCGGACGACGCGGTAGCCGCAGGATTTCAGGATCCTGTCACGTTGCGCATCCTTGCGGGCATCGTGAGAACGGTCGTCCAGCTCGACCACCGCCAGCACCTCCATGTCCCGGACGACAACCCAGTCGACGCGGGTGTTGGAAATTCGCTTGAACGCCATCCAGAAGGCACGGCTGCCCTCCTTCGCATCGGGCCGAACTAGCGCGAGGATCGGAACCTGAGGCCAGATCTGGCAGTCCGGACATGCGGCGAGAAGGCGACCGTAAAACTCCCGCTCGTTCTCCGTCATGACCGCAGCGCGGCGGTAGCGCGGCTTCCGGGTCAGGAAGAGAACGAGCACCAGCAGGATGCCGAGCACGGCGCTGCCGGCCAGCCATGACCACGAGAGATTTTCGATCGTCATATCGCTTCGCCCCTGCCCTGCACCCGCTCAAACGTGAACGGCCAGGCTTTGTTCTGCCCACAAAGCATAGCAGCTAGCATGAAACCGGCATGCGTGGTCCCGCGTCTTCTTATTGTCGAGTTAAAGAACACCGGGGAGAGCATCATGGACCTCAGCCGCCGAACCTTCCTGCTTGGAGCGTCAGCCGCTGCCGCAGGAGCCACCCTGCCGTCCAGCAGCACCTTCGCCCAGTCGCTGCGCGATATGTCCGCTTATCAGCGCATGTACGGGCCCGTCGACGATGATCTCTACCCCATTCCTGGCATCGAGCTCTCGCGGATCAATCCGGCCTTTCTCCGGCGTGTGGTGCAGTACGACACCACGGAGGCTCCAGGCACCATCGTGGTCGATCCCCAGAGCCGTTATCTGTACCTCGTCATGCGTGATGGGATGGCCGTGCGTTATGGCGTCGGCGTCGGCCGGTCGGGTTTCGGCTGGTCGGGTGCCGCCACCATCAAGAACAAGCAGGAGTGGCCCGACTGGTATCCACCGAAGGAGATGTTCGCCCGTGAACCCGATCTCATGGAGCAAATGGGCGAACTGCCGGGTGGACTTGGCATGCCCGGCGGTCCGGGAAATCCGTTAGGCGCCCGCGCCCTCTACCTCTGGCAGGGCAACAAGGATACGCTTTACCGCATCCACGGCACCTTCGAGCCATGGACCATCGGCACCAATGTCTCGTCCGGGTGCATCCGCATGATCAATCAGGACGCGATCGACCTCTACAATCACACGCCAACAGGCACGAAGGTCGTCGTTCTGAACGCGCCATCCGGTCGAGGCAAGCGCGATCAGACTGCCGCACGCTCCTAGGATTAAGCAAATAGGCACGGTTCGTGCCTATTTTTGCCATGGTTAACAATCACACGTCGCTCAGGGACGCGGGAACTTACGAACCATGGCGGGAATCTTCGCCCGATCCAAACGATCGGCTGGCGGATGGGAGGCGGCCTCCGTGCCGCAGAGCGGCCGCCTGTCCGGTGGAGAGAGAGCCCTTCGTTCCATCATTGGCCTCTCGGCCGCAGCCTCTACCCTCCTGACACTTTGCTTGGCTCCGATGCAGGGGGCGGCTGCGTTCGGCGAAACGCGCACGCTCAGCTTCTTTCATACCCATACCAGGGAAAGCCTGACCGTCACGTTCCGCCGCAACGGTCGGATCGACGAGGGCGCCCTGAGCCAGCTCAACTGGTTCCTGCGGGACTGGCGGGTCGACAAGCCTGCCCAGATGGATTCGCGCCTCTTCGACATCCTCTGGGAGGTCTACCGGGAATCCGGATCGTCGCAGCCCATCAACATCATCTCCGCCTACCGCTCGCCGGAAACCAACGGTGCCCTGCGCCGCAGATCCAGCGGCGTGGCGGAGCACAGCCAGCACATGCTCGGCAAGGCCATGGACATCCGCCTGCCGGACGTGGACACCGGCCGCCTGCGGGCGATTGCCATGAAGATGCAGTATGGCGGCGTGGGTTATTACCCCTCCTCCGCCTTCGTTCATGTGGATACGGGCAATGTGCGCGCCTGGCCGCGCATGACCCAGCAGCAGCTCGTGCAGCTGTTCCCGGACGGGAAGACGCTGCACCTGCCCTCGAACGGCAAGCCGCTGCCTGGCTATGAAATGGCGAAGGCCGAGGTCTTGGCGCGGAACAGCGCCCTGGCAACGCAAGCCTCGGCTGGCGGCGGTCCGTCGATCGGCAATGTTCTGGCCAATCTCTTCGGGCGGAAGGATGCTCAGCCGGCACCGCAGCCCGCGCAATCCCAGGAGAGCCCGGTTACCCTGGTGGCTTCCGCCGATCCTGAGAGCATGGCCACCCCGATGACGCCTGCTCCTCTGCCGCCGCAGCGTCCGAAGGAGATCAGGCTCGCCAGTGCCGCCCTGCCCGACCAAGTATCATATGCGGTCTCGGAGAACCTCCCGGTTACGGCTAGCTTACCAGCGCCGGAACCGATCTTGGGGTATGATGAAAAGGCGGCGGTCAGAGCCCTGTTCGATCCCCGCACGGCGTTTCTGGATCTGGGCTTTGCCTCCCGCAATCAGCATGAGCTGAGCGTGACGCAGTTTACCGGGCCGGCCGTCAAGCCGCTGCCCGTTATTGGACAGGCAGAGGCCGAACTCTAGCGCTCGGCCTTTCAGGGCTTGTCAGATGCCGAAGAACACAAGAGCGCCGACCATCAGCGCCAGGACGAGAAGACCCCCTATGGCCACCGCCCAATGGGCTGCTCGCTTCTCCTGCTGGACGAAGGCGGGCTCTGGTGCCTGGAGGGCAGCTGCCTTCTGGAGGGGGGCAGTCCGCTTTTTCATTCGACTGGCGGCGGCGCGATCCGGGAACGGGATGATCTCGGCGCTCCTCATTGGAGATGCGGCCGGCTGCGGATGGGGAGCCATCAGGCTGTCGTCCAGCTCGACCGGAACACCGGCCTCCTCGAGATGAACCACAATCAGGGCGATGTCTTCCGCGCTCATGGAATGGATCGGCAGATTGGTCTCCAGATCCAGGGTCGTCAGTTGTCCCTGCTGGCGTCCCAGGGCGATCAGTCGGTCCAGGGTATTGCTGTCGAGCGCCTGCTGCATGAGGCACCACCCCATTGTGGTTGTTGGGCGTAAGAAGCGGCCTGAGCCGCTTCAAGGGTTCGCCGAGCTAACGCGGCAATTGCCCCAGACGTTGCAATGGAAAAACGTCTATGATGAACAAGGCCGCCAGGAACACAGGATGCTAGTTCTTCGTGGCCGTGGAGGCTTCCTGGAGAGCCTCCTTCTCGCGCCTGACCTGTTCGGAGAGCTGCTCGGCAATGGCCACAAGCTTGCCGGCCATGAAGTGCTTGCCGTGCAGTTCAACCTGACCGGCCAATCCGACGGTCAGAAGGGTCTCGAAGACCGTTTCGGCGGGAAGCCCCTTGCGGATCAGGTCGATGGCCACCTTCTGCCATTGGTCGGACAGCTGTTCGCGGATTTCAGTAGTTTCGTTGCTCATGCCGGGACCATACAGGATCCCGTGCCGGTTGTCGCGCTCCGGCGCCTCGCCTTGCGGAACTGTCACGTAGCTTACATAGAATGGTTCTAAGGCGTGATCGTCACATAAGACGGAGAAGCCGATATGGACGAGCACAAGGGCCGCCTTCGAGCCAGCGAACTGGAAGATTCAGGCGATGTCGGGGTGAATCCGACGCACAACCTCACCATGGGTGAGATCATCGCGACCCGCTTCAACCGGCGCGACCTCCTGCGGGGCTCGCTGGCCGTCGCAGCCATCTCGGCGACTGTCGGCCATCGGGCTCTGGCGGCCAATGAGCAGCCGGCCAAGAAAGCCTCGAACCCGATCTCCTTCGACTTCAAGGAAATCGAGGCCGGCGTCGACCATACCCATCATATGGCCGAGGGCTACGATGCTCAGGTGCTCCTGCGCTGGGGCGATCCGCTCTTCCCTGATGCTCCCGAGTTCGACCCGATGAAGCAGACCGCCGACGCTCAGGCGCGCCAGTTCGGCTACAACACCGATTTTATCGGCTTTATCCCGATCAACGGCTCCGCCGATCACGGCCTGCTCGTGGCTAATCACGAATACACCAACGAGGAACTGATGTTCCCGGGCGTGGGCGTGCAGGATTCCAAGGACGCCAACTTCTCCAAGATGACCCCGGATCTGGTGGCGATCGAGATCGCGGCCCATGGGGGCGCCGTCGTCGAGATCCGCCGCGTGGATGGCAAGTGGCAGGTGGTGAGGAACTCGAAGTATAACCGCCGCATCACGGCCGACACGCCCATGGAGATCACAGGACCGGCCGCCGGCCATGACCGCATGAAGACATCGGCCGATTCCAGCGGCCGCAGCGTGCGCGGCATGCTCAACAACTGCGCCGGCGGCGTGACGCCCTGGGGCACATGGCTGAGCTGCGAGGAGAACTTCAACGGCTATTTCTGGGGCAAGCTCTCCGACGACCATCCCGAGGCCAAGAACTACAAGCGCTACGGCATCGGCACCCCGGCCTATGCCTGGGGCAAGTTCCACGACCGCTTCGACCTCGCCAAGGAGCCTAACGAGCCGAACCGCTTCGGCTGGGTGGTCGAGATCGACCCCTTCGACCCGAACTTCGTGCCGAAGAAGCGCACGGCGCTGGGCCGCACCAAGCATGAAGGCGCTGCCGGCATCACCAACAGCGACGGACGCTATGTCGTCTATCTCGGCGACGACGAACGCTTCGACTACGTCTACAAGTTCGTCACTGCCGGCAAGGTTGACCCGCAGAACCGCGCCGCCAACTTCGGCCTGCTCGATGAGGGCATTCTCTACGTAGCGAAGTACAACCCGGACGGCACCGGCACCTGGCTGCCGATGGTGCATGGCCAGGGACCGCTCACCGAGGCCAACGGCTTCCGGAGCCAGGCCGACGTGCTGATCGAGACCCGCCGGGCGGCAGACCTTCTCGGCGCCACCAAGATGGACCGGCCTGAGGATATCGAGGCCAATCCGCAGACCAACCGCGTCTACGTCATGCTGACGAACAACACGCGCCGTAAGGAAGACCAGGTGGATGCGGCCAACCCGCGCGCCAACAACGCGTTCGGCCACATCGTCGAAATGATGCCGGAAGGCGACAACCACGCGGCGACCGCCTTCACCTGGGAGGTTCTCGTGAAGTGCGGCGATCCTTCCGTGGCCGCCGTCGGCGCGACCTTCTCGTCGGAGACCACCAAGAACGGCTGGTTCGGCATGCCCGACAACTGCGCCATCGACAGCCAGGGCCGCCTCTGGATCTCCACCGACGGCAACAATGCCAAGGCGACGGGCCGGGCGGACGGCCTCTGGGCTCTCGAAACCGAAGGCGAGCGGCGCGGCACGTCCAAGCACTTCTTCCGGGTGCCAGTTGGCGGCGAGCTGTGCGGCCCGTTCTTCACGCCCAATGATGAGTCGCTTTTCCTGGCGGTGCAGCATCCAGGTGAGGCGGAAGAAGGAACTACCTCCACCTTCGAGCAGCCGATCACCCGCTGGCCGGATTTCAAGGATGGCATGCCCACCCGCCCCTCCGTGCTCGTCATCACGAAACAGGGCGGCGGCAAGATCGCCTGACGGCGCGCGGCAGCGTCATGCAGCAACGGCAAAGGAGCCCCAGCGGCTCCTTTGCTCGTTCAGGAAGCCGTCGAAGCCGGTGCTCTCGAGGCTTCCGCGGCAAACGGACGAGTTTTCAAGGAAGGCTGCCAATTGCAGATTGAGGAGAGTGGCGCGGGCGACGGGGCTCGAACCCGCGACCTCCGGCGTGACAGGCCGGCACTCTAACCGACTGAGCTACGCCCGCGCATCTCTCTCGCATCGCGTGCCCGAGAGGAGCGTTTCTCGCGATGGAGGCGCGCTCGTACCGGTGATTGGGCACGCTGTCAAATGGTGTTTGGATTATCCCCAGAGGCGGACGCCGCGCTGAGAACGTCAGTCCCGGGTGCTGATCGAGAAGACCTCGTAGCCGGCCCCATCGAGCACGCGGACCGATTCCACATCCAGGTCGCGGGATTGGGGCCGCCGCGCGAGGGAGAACACCTTCAGCGCTCGCTCCTTTGCCTTTTCGACGGAGTCGGTGCGAACCAGGATCCGGCGGATGATCCCGCCGCCCGCTTCCTCAGACGCCACAGATTCGATGCGATAGACTTCAACCACGTTCACAGAACTCCATTGTCAGCGCCTTCATGCCTTGAGACGCTGCAGCTTCTCGAACCGCTTGATCAAACGGTCCCGCTTCAGTTTCGATAGACGGTCGATCCAGAAGATGCCGTCGAGCTGATCGATCTCGTGCTGGAAGCAGACCGCCATCAGTCCCTCCGCCTCCTCCTCGCGCTCCATGTTATCCAGGCCCCTGTATCTCACCCGGACGCGGGCATGACGCTCGACCTCGTCGTTGACGCCCGGCATGGAGACGCTGCCCTCCATGTGCCGGATCATCTCCGGGGAGGACCAGACGATCTCTGGGTTGATCGAGATGTGAGGTCTAGCATCGCTCTCCAGCTGGATCACCACGAGCCGCCGCAGAATGCCAACATGCGGCGCCGTGATGCCGATGCCGGGCGCAGCATGCATTGTTTCCGTCAGATCCGTTGCCAGTGCCCGAACCTCCTCGTCGATCTGAACGATCGGTTCGGCCCTCTGGCGCAGGCGGGGATCCGGGAAGCGGATGATCGGACGGATGGCCACGTGGTGGTTCTCGGAACGCTATAGGTGAGGATGCTGGCTGAGCTACTTGTAGCGGCCGCCGCGCTGAAGCACCTCGATCTTGTAGCCGTCCGGATCCTGCAGGAAGAAGAACCGTGCCGGAGGCCTGCCGTCGAGCTTCAGCTCCTTCAGAGATGTGGGGCTGAGACCGAGCGCCTCGAAGCGGGCATGCTCGGCCTCGAGATCGTCCACGGAGAATGCGAGATGCCCGTAGCCGTCGCCCAGCACGTAGGGTTCCGTGCGGCCGTGGTTGACCGTGAGTTCGAGTTCGAACTCGCTCTCGGGACTGCTCAGGTAAACCAGCGTGAAGCCTTCGAACGCCAAGCGCTCCGCCACAATGAGGCCGAAAGCCTTCTCGTAGAACGAGAGGGAGCGCTGCTCGTCGAGCACGCGGATCATGGAGTGAATGGCCTTGGCCACGGGACACCTCTGTATTGTCGGTCGCTCCGCAGGCGCGGCGGAGACGATCCTGATCAAACTTGTCGGCAGGTGAGATAGCAGTGGGTGGGCCAGAACGAAAGAACAGCAGCGGACGCTCCTCCACAGCTCAGTAAAAAGCCTTCCCCAGGAGGACCTGAGGAAGGCAAGTTCGGGAGGAAGAAACGCAGACTGCCCGGTCCAAACATCCACCGAATGCGGTTGTTACGCCTGTGCGGCGTTCCACCACACCTGCTGGTAAAACCAGCAAAGTGAGTCAGAGCCTCAAACGTGGCGCAATCAAGGAAATTTGATGCCCGCCAAGGTTCGAAAATGGGGAACGCCAAGGAACATTGAACAAGATGAATACTTGGTTTGGTACGGAGGCACCATTCCCCGCAACCCCTTGTCGCCTCCGCAGACTTGCAGCCCCGTTCAGCCTGATGTGGACGGGGCTTTTTCTGGTCGGGAACCCGACTGTTCAGCTTAGCGCTCGATCAGATCGGCAATGGCGCGGATGCGGTTGCGGACGTAATCGGGCAGCCCGGCACTAATGGAATCCCCGGAATTGAACGAGCTTTTCCCCATGAGCACCTGCGCCGGGATGAGGTTGCGCAGCACGGGAACATTCTCGAACTCCTTCTTGCGCTCCAGCACATCGGTCTCGACGGCCAGTGCCATGAACACCGTCGCAACCGTGCTGTTCGGGTTGGCAGGATGCTCCTGAAGGATTGCGAGCAGCTTCCCGAACTGCATCACCTGATTCACGCTGAAGATCGTCTGCTCAAGCACCCCGGCGACGGGCGCTTCCAGGGCCGTCAGCTTCGTCAGACCTGGACGATCGATCTCCTCCGGCGGCAGCACGCGTATCTCGGTCTGGAACTCCATGAACTCCGAAATCTTCTTGCCGCCCTCCTCCAGCTTGTTGGCCAGGCGGATCCCGACCGGCAGCTTGCCTTCGAGTGGATAGCGGGACTCAATGCAAACGCTCGCCGGAGCCTCGCACCAGCGGCGATCCGGGTGGCGGGTATGGGCGCTCTGCGAATCCACCTGCGGCACCGCCTGCTCGGCCGAGATGCGGCGGTGCTTGATCGACGGGTCAATCTTTTCCAGCGTATCGAGACGGGCGAAGCGGGCGAGATCGATCGAACCCGGCGCCTTGCCGATCAGGAAGCGAGCCTCCACCACGTACATGTGGAGCTTCTCGGTGTAGGTTTTCGGAATGCCATGCACCGAGACCTTGATGTTCGGTTCGGCATAGCCTGGAAAAAGGCTCAGGAACTGCTTCTGCACGGGCCGCTCGCGGCCCCAATCCTCGAAACGGATCAGGCCGGTGCCAGGATCGGTCAGCTTGTCGTCCCGTTGATCGCTGAACACGATGGTCTTGGGCTTCAGCCTGGCCGGAGCAACGGCCGTGACGGACGGCACCTCCTCGATCCGGAACTCCTGGGCCGCCAATCCTCCGACGGAGACGAAAAGAGCCGCAGCGGCGATCAGCGAGCGCCTCACGTGAACCTGCAATGTCATCAGTAAACCTGTCCGTTGCGCCAGAAATAATCCGGATCGATGCGCCTGGGTCTGCGCGGCGCCTCGTCCTCCCACCAACGGAAATCGCGCTCAGGTTCGGCTTGGCGGCGTGCGGGAGGAGCAGACTGGCGCGGACTCTCGAGCCAGCCGGGGCCCTGCGCATAAGGTCCGTCCTCATAATAATCCGGTCCTCCCCGATCTTCCCCGTCGCTCCAGGGGTCCGGGTTACGGAACGCAAAGACTTCCGACTGCGGCACGAGGCGGAACTGCGTCTCGGCCAGACGCCCGAACCAGTTCAGGCGGAAATGCTCCATGAAGCCCTTTCGCCCATCCGTCAGCCGGTCGCCGGTGTTCAGATCGATCGGCATGGCGATGAGCTGCTTGGCCGCCTGCGGTGACGGCGGGCTGAGCGGCGCCTTCGGCGCGTGGTACTCCCAGGCCGCCTGGAGGATCGCCTGGAAGATGGGAGCCGCCACCTTGCCGCCTGTCTGTCCGCGACCAAGCGTGCGGCGCTTGCCGTCGGCATTGTCATGGCCGACCCATACGGCAATCGTGACATCGTTGGTGAAGCCGACGAACCAAGCATCGTTCTCCTTGTCCGAGGTTCCCGTCTTGCCCGCAGCATAGGGAGCAAGTGTTTTCAGGGATCGTGCCGTGCCACGTTCGAGCACGCCTTGAAGCATGCTCTTCAGTTGATAGAAGGCGGCCGCATCGGCGGATCCCAGACGCGTCAGGGGACGCGCCTTGCGACCATAGATAACCTGCCCGCCCTGCTCCACCGCCTCGATGGCATGCGGCACCGGCATGGCGCCCTCATTGGCAATGGCCGCATAAAACGCAGCGAGGTCGAGCATCCGTACAGGCTGCGCGCCGAGCACGAACGGATAATGCGGCGTGCATTCCAGGTAGAGCTGCGCCTCGAGGGCGAGTTCGCAGACCCGTTCGAGGCTTTCCTCCGGCCTTGTTTCGATAGCACCGTCGAGCAGACGCGCCGTGACCAGGTTCTTCGAGTTCTCGAGCGCCCTTCGCAGGGTCATGATGCCAGAGCGCCCACCGTCGAAATTCTTCGGGCTCCAATAATCTCCGGCCCGTGCATGAGCACCGCCGCCCACGGGAGGCAGCGTGAGAGGGGCATCCCAGATCAGCGTGTTGGGCTGCAACCCCTTCGACAGGGCCGCGAGATAGGTCAGCGGCTTGAAGGCCGAACCCGGCTGGCGGTGAGCCTGCGAGGCCCGGTTGAGCTGGCTGAGGGGATAGGAGAAGCCACCCGTCATCGCCAAGATGCGGCCGGTCCTGTTCTCCAGGACGACGGCGCCACCTTGCACCGAAGGCGGCGTCCTCAGGTCGGCGCGCATGGCTCCCTTGCCCTTCTGCTCGACGACCCGGACCCGCACCACGTCATGGAGCTTGAGCTCCCGGCGGGCCGCCTCCCAGGCGTTCAGGGGCAGAACACGCCCATCCGCGAGCCCCACCCGCAGGACATTCGCTTTCGTCTTGCGATCCCGGCCTTTCTCGATCACCACGGCGGCCGTCCAATGTACGTCATAGAGCGGCAGTCGCACCGCCTTGAGAGCGCGCTGCCAGGCCGGCATCTTCTCTTCCGGGTCCTTGCTGCCTTCGAGCGCCCTCACAGCTTCGGCAATGTTCGCCTCGGGGCCCTGATAGCGCTGCCGTCCGATGCTCAGTTCATAGCGCGCGAGGCCGTCCTGCAATGCAGCTTCCGTCTCCTGCTGCAGGGCCGCATTGATGGTCGTGCGCACCGTGTAGCCGCCTGCGGTGAGGCTCTCGATACCGGCAAGCGTGCGCGCATCGCGGCTGACGTGGTCGACGAAGTGAAAACCCATCGTCCGCCTGGTGCGCTCGTAGGGCGCTCGCCCCGGAAGGAAGGCGACCGCCTGCTGCACCTGCTCCGGCTTCAGGAATCCGTCCTCCTGCATGCGGCTCAGCACATAGGCCATGCGCTCCTGGGCGCGCTCGGGCTTCGTGTCGGGATTGTAGTAGTTCGGCCCCTTGGCCAGTCCGGCGAGAAGTGCCCCCTCGGAGACCGAGAGCGCCTTGGCGCTCTTCCCGAAATAGCTCTGCGCCGCCATCTCGATGCCCCAGGAGGAGCGTCCAAGATAGATCAAGTTGAGGTATATCTCGAGGATCTCCGCCTTGCTCAACACCCGCTCGATGCGCGAGGCCACGATCATTTCCCGCATCTTGCGGTCATAGGTGACATCGTCGCCCACGAGCAGGTTCTTCGCCACCTGCTGGGTGATGGTCGAGCCGCCCGCAGGACGTCCGGGATTGGCCATGTTGCCCATGAAGGCACGGATCACGCCGCGCTCGTCGATGCCCCGATGCTGGTGAAAACGCTTGTCCTCCGCCGAAACGAAAGCTTGCCGCACGCTCTGCGGGATATCGGCCAAGGAAACCCAGATGCGCCGGTGGTCGGGTTCGAATACCTCGGCGAAGCGCTTGCCGTTCCCGTCCAAAACTACGCTGACGCCCGGCAGCTTTAGGCCCTTGAGCTTCCCGGCATCGGGGAGCCCGGCCACGGCGGCATTGTAATAGGAAATCACCTCGCCGAGATCGACCGGCGCGGGCTCGACCGTCTCCCCCTTGCAGAACTGACGGTAGCTCGCGTGCAGATCGTTGAAGCTCAATCCTTGCAGGACCTTCAGGTCTCCCGTGACGGCCTGCGGATCGTCCATGGCGGTTGCGATGAGATCGTCGAGATTGATGTCCTCGATATCGAAAGCCCGGCGCATGTGGGTGCAGCCGCTCTTGAGGATCTCAGCCACCTGCCCCTGATCCCGAGCAGGATCGAAGCTCGTCTTGACCGTCTCGGGATCGACGAGCACCTGGCTCAAGGTCAGGGCCGTTGCAAAGATCTTGACGAGGATTGCGCTCATACCGCCGCCATCATCACATCATTCACCCCACGAGAAGATCATCGGTATGGATAAGCTGTCCGCGCCCTCGCGGACCAATCGGACCTTGCCTAAGCCCGGATGAATGAAAGCCGTACACCGCGGCTCTTTTAGAACAGCCATCGGTAAGAAATGGGGCGGCCGAGCTTACATCCCAGATACAGCCGGTGCGGTCACGGCAATGTGTCTCACCCGCGCCCGACGAACGGCATCTTGGTCGCCATCACGGTCATGGTGAGGACATTGGCATCGAGCGGCAGGCCGGCCATGTAGACCACCGCGTCGGCCACGTGCTTGGGATCGATCCTGGGCTCCGGGGCTACGGTTCCGTTCGGTTGCAGAACGCCCTCGGTCATTCTCGCCGTCATGTCGGTCGCCGCATTGCCGATGTCGATCTGGCCGCAGGCAATGTCATAGGCGCGGCCGTCGAGAGAGGTCGACTTCGTCAGCCCGAGGACCGCATGCTTGGTGGCTGTGTAAGGCGCAGAGAGCGGACGCGGGGCATAGGCCGAGACCGACCCGTTATTGATGATACGCCCGCCCCTCGGGTTCTGATCCTTCATAATCCGGAAGGCCTCCTGCGTGCAGAGGAACGTGCCGGTGATATTCGTGGCCACGACCGTCTGCCATTGCTCGAAGGGAATTTCCTCCAATGGTACGGCAGGGGAGCCGATCCCCGCATTGTTGACAAGCAGATCGAGCCTGCCGAAAGCCTGCTTTGTGGCGGCAAAAAGAGCCGCCACGGAGGCTGGATCCGTCACGTCGGTCGGCACGATAAGGACGGATTTCTCATCTCCGCCGATCTCGCGCGCTGCGTCTTCGAGAGCCTCCCGACGCCGCCCTGCCATCACGACGCTGTAACCGCCCTTCAGGAGCCCTTCACAGATGGCCCTGCCCACGCCAGTCCCGGCTCCCGTCACAATCGCAATCCTGGAGCGTTCCGCCATGATCCCCTCCTCAATCTAACGGCCACGTCTGACTAGAGAGATGCATCCGGAGGCGGAAACGGCAAGGACGCACGCCAACACTGCACAGTTTTCGTTAGCAGCCCTGAAACCGATCCGCATTCTTTGAGGGAACCAGCCAAGCTGTCCCGCGTTCGGAAGGTGCCACTCGGAAAGGAATCCGTCATGCGCAATCATGTCCTAAGCTCGGCTGCAGTTCTGACTCTCCTGGCTCTTCCCCTTGCCGCCTGCCAGAGCGGCACGACCGCAGGCGCCGCAGGTGGCGCGGTCACGGGCGCCATCGTCGGCGGTCCAGTCGGCGCCGTGGTCGGCGGTGTAGCCGGTGCGGCGGCGGGCAGCGTTCTCAGCGCTGAGGAATCGACCCGCGTCCGCAGCTATGTGGTCGCCGAGCGCCGTCCCTCGATCCGAGTCACCGACGAGGTGGTGGTCGGCCAGCCTCTTCCGCCCCGCGTCAGGCTCTATTCCGTCCCGCCGACCGTCGGCCTGCGCAGCAACTACAGCTACACGGTCGTGAACGATCAGACCGTGCTGGTCGATCCTCAGACCCGGACGGTGGTCCAGGTCATCGAGTGATCGAACGACAGTTCCAGAAACCAGAAAGGCGGCTCCTGAGAGCCGCCTTTTCTTTTGAAACCGACCCTTGTTTGATCAGTCATCCATGTCGAGATGCGTCATCAGAATTTCGCGTTTACCGGCGTGGTTTGCGGGTCCGACGATGCCCTCCTGCTCCATGCGCTCCATGAGCGAGGCCG